>CALGNK010000027.1 GCA_937958695.1 uncultured bacterium | reverse complement strand
GAACTTAGCTACTTCATTTTTAGAGAAATCTAATTTTTTAATCCAAGTCTTCATAATAGATCTATTATACAATGATGTTCCATAGTAAATATGCATAGCTTTCTGAGGTACTCCTACTCTTCCTTTCATTCTAAGAGACACCCCTTCCTATAAGTAATAGTCTCTTATGTTATGCAACTTCTGCAGGGGGATAAGTCGCAGAAATTTCAGAAGATATAAGAGTTTTTGTTTTTATATGTTATAATGGAATAAACACAATTAATCCTTGGTAAGAAAGAGGTGAATAGTTAGAATGTATAAATTACTATATGTTGTATTGGACGGTCTAGGAGATAGGCCCTGTAAGGAGTTGAATGGTAAAACTCCTTTAGAGGCAGCAGAAACTCCTAATATGGATAACTTAGCTAAAAATGGTAGAACTGGTATAGTGGACACTGTAGCTCCAGGGATAGCTCCTGAATCTGATATTGCAGTTATTAGCATTCTTGGTTATGATGCGGAGAGATATTATACAGGGAGGGGCCCATTAGAATGTTTTGCTGTTGGTATTGATGTTCAACCTGGAGACCTTGCGTTTAGAGTAAATTTTGCCACTATGGATGATAATAGATACCTTGTAGACAGAAGAGCTGGAAGAGACCTTACTACCGAAGAGGCAAAGGCTTTAGCTGAAGAAGTAAATAACAAGGTGAAATTAACAAGCCATCCTGCTGAATTTAAGTTTGTAAGTACTGTTGGCCATAGAGGAGTACTATGGATAAGGTGTCATGAAGGACCACTCTCTGCTAATATTACAAATACTGATCCTGCATATGATAAGATTGGATATTTTGGTATAGCCAAGGAAAAATTTGAACCTTATCTTCAGGTTTGTAAACCGTTAGATGACAGTATAGAGGCTAAAAGGGCTGCTGACTTGACTAATGAATTTGTCGAAAAGAGTCATATAGTTCTAAATAATGCAGA
The DNA here is from genome assembly GCA_937958695.1 of uncultured bacterium. Lineage (GTDB taxonomy): Bacteria > DUMJ01 > DUMJ01 > DUMJ01 > DUMJ01 > DUMJ01. The sequence goes on along the minus strand of CALGNK010000027.1, from coordinate 63,081 downwards.
GGTAAATCTGAAAAGGAAGGCGCAAGGGAAGATGATGGGTAATGTTATACTTACCCGAGATGCAGGTGATAAGCTTCCTCAATTTCCTAATATAAAAGAATTGTTTGGACTAAACTTTGCCTGTTTTGCTGAGATGCCTGTGGAGATGGGTATAGCTATGCTTACCGGGATGGATATCGTAGAACTACCTGAACCTACTGGTGATCCTGAACTAGACTATCCTTTAAGGGCGGATAAGGCTTTAGAATATATGAATCACTATGATGCCTTATATATACATCTAAAAGGTCCAGATGTACCAGGACATGATGGTAAGGCTATTGAAAAGAGAGATAGCATCTCTGCTATAGATAAGTACTTTTTTGGAAATCTTTTACCTAAGATAGACCTTTCTAAGGTTGTTATAGCTGTTACTGCAGACCATTCTACTCCCTGTTCTTTAAAGGCGCACTCTGACGACCCAGTTCCTTTACTAGTAGCCGGAGCAGATATTGATAGTGATGGAACTATCACCTTTTCTGAAAGTGCTTGTGCTAAGGGTTCTCTAGGTAGATTGCTTGGAAATCAGTTAATGCCTTTATTCATCAAATTAGTCAAGAAAGGAGAAGAATAATATAAGTACGATATGAAAGGGCTAGTTAAAGGTTATATAGATATAGGGAGAAATGACCCTTGCCCTTGTGGAAGTGGTAAAAAGTTTAAAAAATGTTGCCTTCCCTTATATGAGGAGTCTTTGGCGGTAAACTTTTTAAAATTTTCTCTGTATTATAAGATTGCCTATCATTCATTTACAAACTATCGAGAAGCGTTTAGTGATATTGCAAAGAAGTTCGATAGAGGAGATCTTGCTTCAGCTGAAAGTTTTGATGATCTAGTTAGAAATAAATCTGATTGGGAAGAAGTTTTAGATTGGTTTATATTTAATGAGTATGTGGCTAAAGGGAAGACCCCATTAGAGTTATTTTTAGAAGAAGATATCGCTACAGAGAAAGAGAAGAATCTTTTAAAAAGATTTCAGGGAACTTACTGGTCGGTATATGAGGTAAAGGACGTTACTAAAAAGTTGGGTAAGGCTAGACTCATAGATATTCTAACTGGTAGAGAATATATTGTCTTTGATGAGAATATAGAGTTATTTTCTGGGGGAGAAGTATCTTTTGGTAGGATTGTTCCACATGACAACTTTTACTTCTTAGGCTATGTATTTTTCCCTTGGCTAGTGAGGAAACCAGACGGATTAGAAGACGTTTTAAGTCAATTCTTAGAACCGTTTTTGAAGGATGCAATCTCTATAGAGGATATTCTTCGCAATTATGGATACCGATTATACATCTATATAAATAGTATATTTCAGCATAAAGAAGAAGAGCCAAGGATTAAGATTTCTGAGTATGAAATAAAGGACATTAATAAGGTAAACAGTGTATTAGAGTTATCCCCCTTCTTTATCAAAAGAGAGGACAACCCTAGAGGAAAGATATTTGTCTGTGTTAGGAATCCTAGAACTGATATCCTACTTAGTACCAATCAGATAATCCTTCCTACAGAAGAGGAAACAGAGGAAGATTTGGAATTCGGAGTAGTTAGGATATATGATGATACTTTAGATGTCTTGGCTTTAGATAGTAAAAGATTAGAAGCAGTAAAATCTCTAGTAGAAGATCTTTTAGAAGATAGTATAGTTCTGAGAGAGTCTGGATAATTCTATGGCAGAAGTGAAACCATTTATAGGGCTTACTTATAATAGGGATATAGTAGGTAGATTAGAGGATGTTATAGCTCCTCCGTATGATATTATCTCACCTGAGCTTCAGAGGAGTCTTTATGTTAAACATCCTTATAATGTAGTTAGGTTAGAGTTACCATTAGGCGATGGTGAAGAGAGGTATTTGGAAGCAGATAGAACGCTTAGACTCTGGCTGAAAGATAAGGCTTTAGTTCCCAGTGAAAGACCGTCCTACTATTTTTACGAAGAGGTATATACACTAGATAGGGAAGAAAGAGTACTGAGAGGATTCTTTGGTATTGTGAAGGTTGAACCATTTGAAAAGAGAGTTATACTTCCGCATGAATTTACCTTTCCGAAACCTAAGAAAGATAGATTTAATCTTTTAAAGCATATAAAGTCAAATATAAGTCCTATACTAAGTATATACTTTGATGATGTAGGTATTAGTGAAGAATTGTGGAGAAATGTTAAGCTAAAAAAACCTTTGTTTTCTTCGGATAGGTTCAACATGTGGATTGTAGATGATATGCTAGAAGACATTTCGAACTTCTTTAGAGATAGAATAGTACTTATAGCAGATGGGCATCATAGATATGAAACAGCATTAGAATACAAAGAACTAATGGAGCTAGAATATGGTAAGTCTGGACCTTATAGTTTTGTTATGATGTTTCTGATCGATGCCTATAGTGGAGGATTAAGTTTGTTGCCTACACATAGAGTCATAAAAGGAGTTTCTAAGGATTTTGAAGATATGTTGAAGGGCTTCTTTTCTTTAGAAAAGGCTGATTCGATAGAGATTACTCAGGATGAGTTTTTACTCTATTATTACAGGAAAGGAGAAACCTTTAAGTTTAGAACCGAAGAGCTTAATGTCATCTCTTTACATAAGTTTTTAAATAACTTTGATAACCTTTCTATAGCTTATTCACATAACTTAGAAGAGGTGAAGTCACTAGTAGATAGCGGTGCTTATGAGTCGGCTTTTATTGTTAACCCACTATCGATGGATACATTAAGGAATGTTGTGGAGAAGGGGGATAGATTACCTCAAAAGACAACCTATTTTTATCCAAAGGTAGGGGCTGGGTTAGTTATATATAATCATAATCTGAATAATGGGGAGATGATGAAAGATGTATAGTTTGAAGAATAAAATTTTAGCTTTATTGATAATATTTCTTTTTATCCTTCCCTCTATATCTTTTACTCAGGAGACAAGATCAAAGTTTGCTCTAGAACTTAGTAATCCTCTAGAATTAGAGGGGTGGAACTCCTGGATAAGGGGTGATAATGCAAAGGCTATAGAGAGCTGGGAAAGGGTATTATTGGAGAGTCCTAATGATTATTCCTCTTTAAGTTATTGGTATCTTTTAAGTGAGCTGTATGATGAAGAAGGATTGTATAAGTCCTCGCTCGCTTTTATAGACAAATTAATTAGCAGGACAAAGAGTACTGAACTATTATCTTCTCTTTACTGGGAGAAGATACAGTTTTTGATGAGTCTTGGTAATTATAATTCTACAAAAGAGTATATATCCGAATTAGGATTAATTAATGATTGGCTTATAATAGGACCATTTGACAATGTGGGTGGTTCTGGATTCTATAAGGTATTTCCTCCGGAAGAGGAGATAGACCTTAATAAAATTTATACTGGCAAGAATGGGATGGAAGTAAGATGGTTTCCTAGTAAGACTACCTTTGGGATTATGAAGCTTGGGAATTTGCTTTATCCTTCAAATGCAGTGACCGCTTATGCCCTTACTTTTATCTATAGCGATTCAGATAAAGAGGTATTTATTAAGTCTGGCAGTACAGGCGCTTTAAGTATCTGGCTAAATGATACTAAGGTCTTATCTCAAGATATATATAGAAATATATACATAGACCAAGATGTAGTTAAAGTTAAATTAAATAAAGGTTGGAATAAGCTTCTGGTAAAGGTCTGTGAAGATAATGGACTTTGGCAATTTGTCCTTAGGATTACCGATAAGGATGGAAGTCCTATCCCTAATCTAAAATATTCTCTAGAACCAAAGAAGATTAAGAAAGGGGCTGAATTTGTACTTGTAGAAGATACTATACCACAGGATTATTGGTCATTAATCCATTCAGGTATAATCTATAGGAAGAGGGGACTTTGGGATAGGGCAGAGAAGAGTTTTCTTAAGGCTTTAGAGATTTCAGATACTATTCTCCCTCGTTATTTTCTTGGTTTGACCTATCTAGATGAAGGCAAAAGTGACGAGGGTATTAATGAATTAAGAAAGGTCATCGTATCTATACCAGAGTTTGTTAGAGCGTATGTGGATCTTGGTTGGAATAGATATGACAAAAAATTGTATGAGGAGGCTATTCAGCTATTTCAGGAAGGGTTAAAATATGGCAAGAATTATTCTCAGCTCTATGCATATCTGTCTTGGACTTATCTTATGAGAGGATGGATTAAAGATGCGGAGAGTACTATCGCTGAGTCACTAAAGATAAATCCTTTACATCCTCTAAGTTACTATGTCCTTGGGCTTATATACGAGAGAAGGGGATGGTATAGTGATGCAATTTCTGTGTATAAGAAACTACTAGATATAAATAATGCATTTTATAGTGCCTCTAGGAATTTAATCTCTATATATAGAAGTACTGGTAACTATAAAGAAGCCATTATGATGATAAGGGAGAGGTTAGAAAGGGAACCTTATAATATCAATCTCTATTTAGACCTTGTAGACCTCTATATGAGATCTAAGATGTTTAGTGAAGCTATTACACTATTGGAGAGTATCAGCGATATATCTCCTTATCATCCTGATATATATGAGTATCTTGGAAACCTTTATTATGAATTAGGGCAAAGGGAAAAGGCTTTCTTATATTGGGAGAAGACTTTGGAGATAGAGCCAGGCAATATATATCTTAAAGATTATCTAAGTTTTCTTAAAGAAGAAAGCTATACACTTGCTGATGTGTCTAGACTTATCAAAGACACTCCTACTCAGAAGGACTATCCAGATGCATCGGCTATAATAATTCTTGATAGTGCAGAAAGGATTATAAAACCAGATGGAACCTCGTCTTTAACCTATCATAAAGTAATTAAAATACTAAATGAGAGAGGAAGAGAGATCTACGGAGAGGTCTATATACCATATAGCCTCTATGGTGAGAGGGTAAAGATATTAAAGGCTAGGACAATAAAGCCCGATGGGACAGAAGTAGAAGCTACAGCCATACATGATGTTTCCTTGGCTGAAGGTTATCATCTATATTCGGATGCTATGGCTAAAGTTATATCTATGCCCTCACTTGAGAATAATGCAATTATAGAATATGCCTATACTATAGATGACCTTGGTAGAGGTCCACTTGGGAAACATTTCCAGGATGAATTCCTCTTCCAAGATTTTGATCCAATGTTGATCTCTAGATATACTTTAGTAGTTCCTAAGGGGACAAAGTTCTACTACAAGATGTATAACGGAGAACTAGAACCTAAGATTGAGGAGAGAGGTAATACTATAGTATACACATGGGAGATGAATAATACACCACAGATTATTCAAGAGAGCTATATGCCTCCTTTAGCTGATGTCGTTCCCAGATTAGAGATAACTACTTTTAATGATTGGCAAGAGGTTGCCGGTTGGTATTACGATATAGCTAATCCTAGGACAAAACCTGATGAGGCTATAAAGGCTAAAGTGGTTGAGCTTACTAAGGATAAAGAGACGCTTGAGGATAAAGCCAAGGCAATATACTATTTTGTAGCAAATAATATCAGATATGTTGGTTTAGAGTATGGAATAAGAGGACTTATGCCACATCAGGCTAGCGAGGTATTTAAGTATAAGTATGGAGACTGTAAAGATAAGGCAACATTATTAATTTCGATGTATAGGGAGTTAGGTATTCCTGCTTACTATGTTTTAGTAAGAACTAGGTATAGAGGTGCTTTGCCCTTAGATTCTCCAGGATTTCAATTTGACCATGCAATATGTGCAATAAGACTTAACGGCAAGCTCTATTTCCTTGATGGAACTGCTGAGGATACTCGTTTTGGCTATATCCCATCTATGAATCAGGGGACTAAGGCTTTATTAATAGATGAAGGGAAACCAGTACTTGTAGATATACCTATAGACAAACCTGAAGATAATGAAAAGACTAGGAATATAGAAATTACCCTCTCTAAAGATGGAAGTATCAAAGGCATAGCACATGTTACATTTAAGGGATACTATGATACATATATTAGAAGTGTATGGAAGAATGCTTCTGATAGAGAGATAAGAGAGGACTTAGAGTGGTCATTGAGGTCACTTGTCCCCAATGCGACTCTTGAGGGTTATGAGCTTTCTAACCTTAGGGATTTGGGCGTAGATGTTTGGGAAAAATACTCATTTAATGCTCCAGGCTATGCACAGGTAGTCAGAGACACGATCTCATTCTTGCCGTCAATTATGGAGAGGATAGAAACAAGCGAATCTGTAGCGAAGAAGGAGAGGAAATATCCAATCAATTATTGGTCTCCCTATACTACTAAAGACATAGTTACATACAAACTTCCAGAAGGTTCCAAGATTGTACATCTACCTGAAGATTTAGTATTGGATAAACCTTTTGCATACTATAGTATGAAGTTTTATGCTAGTGGGAATACTCTAAAGGTAGAAAGAGTCTTTCAAATTAGAAGTATACTTATTACACCAGATGAATACCCTTCATATAAATCTTTTATAGAGAGCATAGTATCTAAAGATAGAGAAAAGGTAGTCATAGGATTTTAAGGAGAAAAGTTAATCATGTTTAAAATTTTAGAGAAGATTATAGGAAAGAGCTCCGACAGGGAATTAAGAAGATATTGGCGTATAGTAGAAGAAATAAATAGACTTGAACCGGAGGTTCCTAAGCTTTCCGATGAAGATTTGGCAAAGAAGACCTTAGAATTTAAAGAAAAGTTGAAACAAGGAGCTACTTTAGATGAAATAATGATCCCAGCATTTGCAGTGGTTAGAGAGGTTGCTAAAAGGAAGGTTAATATGAGACCTTTCGATGTCCAACTGATAGGTGCTATTGTACTTCATGAAGGGAAGATAGCTGAGATGAAAACTGGAGAAGGTAAGACCCTCGTTGCTACTATGCCTGCATATCTAAATGCACTAACAGGGGAAGGGGTTCATATAGTTACTGTAAATGATTATCTGGCTAAGAGAGACAGATATTGGATGGGACCTATATATGAATCCCTTGGCCTTACTGTTGGACTCTTACAACACGATTCTACCCCCAGCGAGAGGAAAGTAGCTTATAGTGCAGATATTACTTATGGGACTAATACCGAGTTTGGATTTGATTATCTTAGAGATAATATGGCTTTAAGTGCAGATGAACTGGTTCAGAGGGAGTTTAACTATGCTATAGTAGACGAGGTTGATAGTATTCTTATAGATGAGGCTAGAACTCCTCTTATCATTTCTGGTGTGGCAGAAAAACCTACCCGTTTATACTATCAGTTTGCCCATATTGCTAGAAATCTGATAAGGGATGTTGATTATACGGTTGATGAAAAGCTTAAAAGTGTTAGTCTAACTGATTCAGGCGCTAGGAAGGTAGAGAAGATCTTGGGTATAGAGAATATATATGCTGTTAATGATATAGATTATCTTTCCTACCTTGTAGCAGCACTTAAAGCTAAGGAACTTTTCAAAAAGGATGTTGATTACATAGTTAAAGATGGGGAAGTTATTATAGTAGATGAATTTACTGGTAGGCTTATGTATGGTAGGAGGTACAGCGACGGTATTCATCAAGCAATAGAAGCCAAGGAAGGTCTGAAGATAAGACAGGAAGCGCAGACCTTAGCGACTATAACATTACAGAATTACTTTAGGATGTATAAAAAGTTAGCAGGTATGACTGGAACTGCAGCTACAGAGGCAGATGAGTTTCTAAAGATATACGGATTAGAAGTTGTAGTAATACCTACTCATAAGCCAATGATACGTATAGACTATCCAGATGCTGTATATAAGACAGAGAAGGCTAAGTTTAAGGCTATAGTGAATGAGATAGCTGACTTATATAAGGTAGGAAGACCTGTGCTAGTAGGGACACGTTCTATAGAGAAGTCTGAGCTTCTTAGTTCTATGCTTAAGAGATTGGGAATACCTCATCAGGTCTTAAATGCTAAATACCACGAAAAAGAGGCGGAGATCATAGCTAAAGCAGGACAAAAAGGTAGTGTTACTATAGCTACAAATATGGCAGGTAGAGGTGTTGATATAGTTCTTGGGGAAGGGGTTGCAGATCTTGGTGGGTTACATGTTATAGGAACAGAGAGGCATGAGTCTAGAAGGATAGATAATCAACTTCGAGGTAGATCTGGAAGACAGGGGGATCCAGGTTCCTCTAGATTCTATGTTTCTTTAGAGGATGAGCTAATGAGACTGTTTGGCTCCGAAAGAATAAGAGGCGTTATGGATAAACTAGGTGTTGATGAAGACCAGCCTATAGAACACCCTATCATCTCTAAAGCTATAGAAAGTGCACAGAAAAAGGTAGAATCTTATCACTTTGATATAAGGAAGCATCTTTTGGAATACGATGATGTGATGGAAACCCAGCGTAGGGTAATATATCAAGAGCGAAAGAAAATACTTATTAATGATAATTTAAAAGAATCTGTTATTTCGATAATGAATGACTATCTACTAGAGATAGCAGAGACCTATATACCAAAAGATAAAAAAGATGTGTGGGATCTAGAAGGATTTGTTAGTGAAGTAAGGAGTACATTTAATATAGATGTGGATATAAAATCTGTAGAGGAATTATCTTACAATGAGATAATTTCTCTAATTAGAAATAAGATAAATGCTAAGTATGAAGAAAAAGAAAGAGAGATAGGGTCTGACTTACTGAGACAGGCGGAAAAATTTATTATGCTTAGGGTAGTCGATACCCATTGGATAGAACATTTAGAGAATATGGATTTCTTAAAAGAAGGGATAGGGTTAAGGGCTTATGGTCAGAGGGAGCCTCTGATAGAGTATAAGAAAGAGGCTTATGAGATATTCCAAGATATGCTCTCTAGTATAAGGAGAGATATTTCTAGATTTCTTATGAGATTAGAACTCAGGCCAGAAAGAATAGAGAATAAGCCTATAGCAGTTATATCTCAGACTTCTAGGGACAATATAAAGAAGCCTATAAAGACAAAGAAGATAGGTAGAAATGACCCTTGTCCTTGCGGTAGTGGTAAGAAGTACAAATATTGTTGTGGAAGGGATGAGTAATGAAGAGAGAAATAGCTGAATTAGAAAAGAGATTTCTAGAATTGGGTGATTATCTTTGACAAGCAGAGTATTAAAGTATCTACTATGGAAGAGGAAACACAAAGAGAAGATTTCTGGAATAATCCTCAAGAAGCCCAGAAGATTTTGTCTGAACTGAATAAACTGAGAAAACTTGTTGAAAAAGGTAAGAAGCTCTCCGGAATATTAGAGTCTTTAAAGGAATTTTCTGAATTATTGGGAGAGGATGAGACATTAGAAGAGGAGTTGAAACAGGAATTAGAGACTGCTAGAAGACTCTTGGAGGAACTAGAACTTCAGGCTCTTTTTACAGATGAGTATGATAGTTATAACGCTGTTGTTACTATTCATGCTGGAGCAGGAGGAGTTGATGCTCAGGATTGGGCTGAGATGCTCTTAAGAATGTATACAAGATGGGCAGAGAGAAATGGGTTTAAATTAGAAATAGTAGATACCTCTTTTGGAGAAGAGGCAGGTATAAAGAGCGCTACCTTTATAGTCAAGGGAGACTTTGCATATGGCTTATTGAAGGCAGAAAGAGGTGTACATAGATTGGTTAGGATATCTCCCTTTGATGCTGCTCACAGGAGACATACATCCTTTGCTTTAGTAGATGTTATTCCAGATATAGGTGATGAAGTAGATGTAGATATAAGACCTGAAGATTTAAAGATAGATACGTTCAGGGCTAGCGGACCTGGTGGTCAGTATGTAAATAAGACAGAGTCTGCAGTTAGGATTACTCATATACCAACTGGAATTGTTGTTGAATGTCAAAGTGAGAGATCTCAGCATCAGAACAGGGAAACTGCAATGAGAATCCTTAAAGCACGTCTCTTTGCATTAGAGAAAGAGAAGAGGGAAAAAGAGTTGCAGGCTATTAAAGGGGAGAGAAGAGATATTGCTTGGGGTAACCAGATAAGGTCCTATATCTTGCATCCCTATACCTTAGTCAAAGACCATAGAACCGGGGTAGAGGTTGGCAATATTCAGGCGGTATTGGATGGAGAGATAGATACTTTTATCTCTTCTTATCTTAAAAGTGTTGTGCTTAAGATAAATGGGTGATGAATAAGGTTTTAGGTTTAGCTCTATTAACTGTATTTATAGGAGTCTTTTTGTCTTCTTTCTTTATATATCCCCCTTTACCATATAGAGGTACCGAAACAGTAACTATAAAGCCTGGTATGAATGCTAGAGATATTTCTATTCTTTTAAAAGAGAAGGGACTTATATCCTCTGTAACGACATTTCTCTATATACTTAAATTAAAGGGGGATGATGGAAAGAGATTTATCCCCGGTACATTTGATATCCCCAGAGGACTCAGATTGGATAAACTGCTTGAATTTATCTTTGAAGCTAAACCAAAGACTGTTTGGGTAACTATTCCTGAGGGGTTTAACTCTAGGGAGATAGCAGAAAGACTTTCTAGCTATGGGATTGTTTCCAAGGAAGAGTTTTTGAGCGCTTTAAATAGAACTATTAAGGGTAATTATCCCTATTTTATACAACCACCTTACGAAGGTTTTTTATTCCCAGATACTTATGAGTTCTTTCTAAACAGTCCACCTGAGTTAGTAATAAAGAGATTTTTAGATAGGTTTATAGAGATTCTGCCTAGCGATTTTGAGGAAAAAGCTAAGCATCTAGGTCTTACACCTAAAGAGGCTGTAATTCTTGCCTCTCTTATAGAAAAGGAAGCCAAGATAGATAGCGAAAGGCCTATAATAGCTCAGGTTTTGCTGAAAAGACTTAAGATTGGGATGAAGCTCCAGTGTGATGCTACAGTCCAGTATGCTTTAGATAAGCCTAAACCTGTTTTAAGCTATGAAGATCTTAAGGTTGATTCACCTTATAATACTTACCTACATTACGGTCTTCCTCCAGGACCTATATGTAATCCAGGGCTTTCCTCTATAGTATCAGCGGTGAATCCTTCCAATACAGATTACCTTTTTTATTTTACTAAAGGAGATGGAATTCATATATTTTCTAGAACTTATGAGGAACATCTAGATAGACAAAAATGAAAAAGGTGATAATAGTTTTTATACAGATTTCTATATTAATGTTCTGGATTTGTAGATACCTTAATGCGGGAAACTTTTTAGAAAAACTTTCCTATGCAGAAACCAAATTCCATAATATGAGGGTAGAGTGGTCAAAGGGCTGGGACTTGACAGAGGTAGAGAATCTTATAATTAGAGCTAAGAATGAATTTAAAACTGGAAGAATTAGTAATGCAGAGATCTATATAGATAGGGCTATTCGTATAATGCAGGCAATAGAAAATAAATATAATTCTTATCCTCTTTTAAGAGTAACGAATAAAAATTTAGCCCTAGATAATCTTGAGCTAACCAGGCTAATAGCAAAAAGAACTATAAAAAACGGGGTTGTAGGTTATTCTTGGGGACAGACTGTGGCAATGAAGGGACTACTTGCTACTGGCAATTGGGGATATGTAAAGGCTTTGGTAGATAGGTATATAGAGAGAGGTATAAAGCCAAAGAATGTAAATGAATGTGCTATAGGTGATGTCCTTTTGACCCTTTATGATATGTTTAAAGAAGAAAAGTATCTAGAAAGGGCTAAAGAACTTGGTGATTTTATACTATCCTATAAAGATAGACTCCCCTCTGGTGGTATTGTGCACGAGTCGGGGACTAGACAACTATGGATTGATACAGTTTATATGATATGTCCATTTATGGTTAGGTTGGGGGGGCCCTATAGGGAGGAAGGTTTGAGACAATTATATATCCATATAAAATACCTAATGAATCCAAATGTATCCCTCTTTTACCATGCCTGGGATGAGAATACGCTCTCATTAACACAGCATTATTGGGCAAGAGGGAATGGATGGATGTTGGCTACATTAGTAGAAATATTTCCTTATATAGAAGAGGAAGATAAAGATTATATAGGATCTATTGTAAAGAATATTATTGGTATCTTAAGTAAGTTTCAAGATAAATCGGGTTTGTGGCGTACACTTATAAATATGAAAGACACTTATTTAGAAACATCTGGTAGTGCCCTTTTGGGATACGGGATATATAGGGCTATCAAACTAGGAATAGTAGGTGAAAGTTATATGGATGTGGTAAGTAAGGCTATTAAAGGAATAAAGACTAGAATTAGCCAAGAGGGAGACGTATTAGGTGTATCTGAAGGGACAGGTCCTGGGGATTATATTTATTATGCAAAGAGAAGATTAGGGTCTTTTCTACATGGGCAGGGAGCAGTACTTCTTTTCCTAGGAGGTTTTAATAATGAATAAGTATGATGTGTCTTTTGTGATTCCCCTAAAAAATGAAGTAGAGACTATTGAGTCGCTATATAAAGGAATAGTAGAGAATACTTCTCCTCTAGGATTATCTTTTGAGATAATTTTTATAGATGATGGCAGTACTGATGGATCTTTTGAGTTGATAAAAAGATTGGGTAAGGAAGATGGTAGAGTAAAGGGGGTAAGATTTAGGAGAAACTTTGGTAAGTCTAGCGCACTTTCTGCTGGTTTTAAGTTGGCTAAGGGTAGTATAGTCATCACTATGGATGCAGACCTACAGGATGATCCTACAGAGATACCTAGATTTATAGAGATGATTAATAAGGGTTATGATGTAGTTTCTGGATGGAAGAAGATACGTCATGATCCCCCGAGTAAAACTTTACCTTCTAGATTCTTTAATAAACTTACATCTTGGATTACCGGAGTAAAGATTCATGATTTTAATTGTGGTTTTAAAGCATATAGAAATGAAGTTGTGAAATCTCTAGATATTTACGGTGAACTTCACCGTTATATACCTGCTTTAGCCTATAGCAAAGGGTTTACAGTAGGAGAACTTGTTGTAACACATCATCCTAGAAGATTTGGGACCTCTAAGTATGGCTGGGAGAGACTCTTTAAAGGTTTTTTAGACCTTTTTACTGTTGTATTCCTTACAAGGTTTATAAAGAGGCCTATGCATGTATTTGGTTCAGCTGGAGTTTTATTGTTTATTGTTGGTTTTATTATAAATTTATATCTAGTATTCTATAAATTTTTGACTGGTGCCCTCATAGGTAATAGGCCTCTTCTTACTCTTGGTGTTCTATGCATGATATTAGGAATTCAAACTCTTTCTATAGGATTGCTAGGAGAGATGATCAATAATCTAACTCATGGACAAAAGGAAGAATACTACATAGTGGAAGAAGTGGGAATTGAAGAGTAGTGTATATTTAGATGTTATTCTAAAAGAGATACCGAGGTTACTAGGTTTACTAGACAAAAATCCCAATAGTCCAACATTTGGTTCTTTTGATAGGCAGTTTTGGCACTATAATGTGGTAGATTTTTCCTGTTCTAGGTTTCAAGAGGCTGTTCTTACTTTAGTTTTACTCTATGAATATGATTTCCCTAACAATATCTATTATAAAAGAGAGAGTATCTTTAGCTGGATAGATGGAGCACTAAGATTCTGGCTCAAGATACAGAATAAAGATGGTTCTTTTAATGAATGGTATCCAAATGAGCATAGTTTTGTTGCTACTGCCTTTACCACTTATGCGGTTTCAGAGGCACTATTGATACTTGGTAGAGAAGTTCCTTCTTATAATGAAGTTGTAATAGGTCTTAAGAAGGCTTCCGACTGGTTACTGTCATATACAGATTTTACTGCCTGTAACCAAGTGGCAGGTTCTGTTTCTGCGCTATATAATGTTTACCTTATTACTGGTGAGAAGAAGTATGAGGATGGAGCTATTGGGAAGTTAAAACAATTAAGAGAGAGACAAAATAGCGAAGGATGGTTTCCTGAGTATGGAGGACCAGATATAGGATATCTATCTCTAGCTATAGATTATCTCTGTAAGTATCATTATAAATCAAAAGATTTATTAGCTAGGGATATGATAGATAAAGCGCTAGAATTTCTTGCCTATTTTATCCATCCAGATGGAACCTTTGGTGGAGAGTATGGATCTAGAAATACCAAATATATAATACCATCTGGGATAGAGTATTCGAGCCATTGGAACGAAAATGCAAGGAGAATAGCTTTTGTACTAAGGAATTCTTTAGAGAAAAGAGGGACAATAGGTCCGTATAATTTAGATGATAGGTATCTCTCTTATATAGGATATACGTACTTACAGGCACATATGGATATATATGATGGGAATCTATTACCCCCTCTGTATGAAAGCGAGTTTAACAAATTCTTTAGGAATTCAGGGCTACTTATCATAAGTAATAAGAGTTTCTACTTTGTCTCTAACCTGAAAAAGGGTGGAGTATTTAGATTAACTATTAGGAAAAGTGGCCTTTCTATCAATGATAGTGGAGTTATTGTAAAGATTGGAGATAATCTCTATTCTAGCGGATGGCTTAGGCAGGAAGAGACCTTCAACATAAGAGAAGGGAAAATATCAGTTAAAACCAATATGTTAAAGCTATCTTACAAGACTATGGGATCTAAAGAATTTATACTTTCTCGATTATTCCAGTTTACACTAGGAAGATTTACATCTCTGAGCCTTAAGATAAAGAACTTACTTAGAAGGATGCTTATAACATATAAATCTAGGAGTGATATTCAGGTAAATAGAAATATAGAGATATCTGATACCTGTATTACAATAGAAGATACTGTTAATTCTCCTGAGGATATAGAAAGGCTTATCGTTGGAATTGAAAATCCATATATCTATATCCCATCTTCTAGGTATTTCCAGATACAAGACCTATCTACATTTATTGATGTAGTAGAGCCAATGAAAAATGAGATAAAAATAATAAGAAGATATGATGCTGAAGGGAAAAAGGAACTTACTGTTAAATCTAACTAAACTCTTAGTTACCATTTATATAATCTATTTTATCTCTAAAAAGGTACCATTAGATTCCATTTTAAACTCTTTTGCTAAGATTAGACTTTTATTCTTTGTTATAGCCTTTTTGATTGGCCTTTTATTTACACTTCTTAAGATATATAAATGGCATCTTTTGATTAAGAATTTAGACCCAAATGTTTCTCTTTTATCCTCTATAGATGGATATCTGTCTGGGATGTCTTTAGGTATAATAACCCCAGGCAGGATAGGAGAAGTTGGTCGAATAGTTGGGATTCCAAATGATAAAAAACTTGCAGGCTTAGGCTTGGTTTTGTGGGATAAGATTTTTGACCTACTAATAGTAGTTTTTCTTTCTTTAGGTGGAATTTGGTATTTCTTAGGTCCTTATATCTTTATATTAATAACCTTAGTAACTATTGGATTCCTTTTCTTTATCCTCAAACCAAAATGCTTAGTTATACTTTTTAGACTTCCAGTACTCAAAAGATATCCTCAATTCCTAGAAGGTCTCAGAAATTTAAGTATAAAAATTATCCTCTTCTGTTTAACCATTACGTTAGCTAGCTATGTCCTTGTTCTTTTTGAAGCCCTTTTCTTACTTAGGGCTTTTGGTTACACATTTAATCTTGGGATCTTTGTTGCATATCCTCTAGTAATGCTAGCTAACCTTATTCCTATAACTGTTGGAGGGTTGGGTGTAAGGGAGGGATTTTCGATTTTACTTTTAGGTAGATTTGGAATACCAGATACTGTCGCATTTAATTTAGCATTTTTGATATTTTTGATTAATACCGCTCTACCTGCTCTGTGGGGATTATTCCCAATAAATAAGAATTTAACAAACAATAAACTTGTTCCAGTATTTATAACAGTATTGGGTGGAATTTTAAGATTTTATAATATAGGTATAAGAAGTCTCTGGCTTGATGAGGCTATTACTGTAAACCTTGCCTGGAGCAGTATAAGGGATATAGTTTTAAATAGGGCTTCTACAGGGATACACCCTCCATTGTATTTTATCTTTATCCATTTTTGGATATCGTTATTCGGAGATTCTGAGATAGCTTTAAGGTCTTTTTCTGCTATCTTTAGTACAATAAGCATACCGCTTATCTATCTCTTCGCTAATAAGGTTTTTGACCAGGTAACAGCTATAATCTCTTCTCTTTTATTTGCTCTTTCCCCATTCCAATTCTATTACTCACAAGAGGCTAGAATGTATCCCTTACTTACATTTTTTTCTATTCTCTCAATATATCTAATCTATATATGGAGTATTAATGAATGTAGATCCGAAAAGAGAACTCTTTTGGGTATAGTTTTTATAAATATCCTGTCTCTATACACCCATATCTATTCTGTATTTCTTGTGCTTCTGCAAAACCTATATATACTTTGGGTCAAATTTAGAGAAAGAGAAACATTGAAAAGATGGATGATCTATCAACTCATTATAGCGATGGCTTTTTTACCATGGATGTATGTAATATTGAAAAGCAGAACTCCAGAGGTATATCAAGGAAAACAGAGCCTTACTCTAGAAGTTATAAAAAACTCCTTTTTAGAGATAAATCTGGGTTATGCCCGTAGTATATTTGCTAAGGGTAATTTACTAGATTATCTCTTCTTTCTATTTTTAGCTATATTTTTATTTGGATTATTTCCACCATACAAAGAAAAAAGAGGCTTTGTCCTGGTTTTCCTGTATATATTTGTGCCTTTTCTCTTATTGATTCTATTTTCTTTAGATAAGAGTTTCTTTAGTGCTAGGTATCTTTCCCCATTTGTTATTGGATATTTTATATTATTAGCGAGGGGAATTAGAAGGTTTAAGTTTTACCCAGTAGTTATCCTAATATTACTCGTTATAATGTGTATAAATGCATTAGGTATCTATAACTATAATAATAGACTTGATTTTATATCACGCCCTTGGCGAAAATTAGTGAATTATATACATTCTAACGCTTTAAATGGTGATATGGTCTTGATAACTGCGCCTCAGATGTATAGACCATTTATTTACTATGATAGGGGTAAATTACCGCATATTACTATCGATGGTTTTGGTAATGTCCCAGTAGACGTATATAGGGCGACTTATTCTTATAAAAGGGTATGGTATATAATGGCTGGTGAGTATAGTTCAGATCCGAAAGGGAAGATTAAGACTTGGTTAGATAGTAATTATAAAAAGATTGGTAGTATAGAATATTATAGACTTAAGGCTTATCTTTACGAGATTCCTTGGGAATTTAATAGTGTTAGTGTTATATTTTCCAATCCAGATTCTAGTTATGTAGAGTATACCCTCGAGATTAGATACCCTAAGGAAGAAGTTAGGGATATTTTAGAGATATTCGATAGGTTAGGATTGAAAGGAACGTTCTTCTTTACTGCAGAAGCCATAGCCTATCATAAGGATGTAGTGAAAGAGATGATAACTAAGGGATACAAGATAGGTCTATTAGGGGAGTATTATATAGACTATACAACTTATCCTAGAGAATATATAATTTCTAGTCTGAAAAGAGCAGAAAAAGTTTTTGAGGATATATTAAACGAAGAGATAAAACTTTTTAGACCACCGCAGAACAAATTTAATAGAGATTTATTAGATATAGTTCATAAACTCGGTTATACTGTAAAGTTCTGGGATATAGACATTAGAAGATGGAGCCATTATGATATTGATTCTGCGGTAAAGAAACTACAGTCTCTCCTTTCTCCAGGAAAGATAGTTAATCTAGGAATATGGGATGATTTTTCAAGATCTATAATTCTTAAGGTTACTCGATAGATGCTAATATCTCTTCTAATTCCTCTTTATCAAAATAGTATCTTCTTCCGCAGAAAACACAGGTTACCTCTGCAGAGCCTTCTTCTATTATAGAGGAAAGTTCATCTTTTCCTAAAAGTATTAGTGTAGTCTTAGCTCGTTCCCTAGAACAGGGACAGTGATACCTTATACTTCTCTTCTCCAGTATTATATAGGGTATATCTTCAAAGATTATCTTCAATATTGATTCTATAGATTCAAACTCCCGTATGAGTTCGCTTAACGGAGGAAGTTTTTCTAACCTTTTCTCTAATAATTCTATTTTATCTATTGCTGTCCCTGGTAGTATACGTCCAATCATTCCTCCTGAAGCTTCAACCCTGCCGCTAGGTCCTATATAGGCTCCAGCTGCTACTACTGAAGGTGTCTGCTCTGATGTATAAAAGTAATGAGCTAAATCTGTTGCTATACCGCCTTTTATAAGAGGAGTGATACCTATGTATGGACTTCCAAATCCTAAATCTTTTACTATATATAGATAACCTGATTTCCCTATTCCGCTTTCTACGTCAATATTACCTATCTCGTTTGGTGGCAGTTCTATATATGGATTCTTTATATATCCCCTAACGTTTCCACTTGCGTCAGATTGAACAAATAGCCCCTTTAGTGGTCCATTGGATATGATTTGAAGACTCACTGTTTGTTTGCCCTCTAACTCTGTTCCCATTATTCCAACAAGACTTAAGGCTCTTCCCAATGCAGCTGTAGCTAGTTTACTAGTCTCATGGACCTCTCGGGCTTTTTCTACAAGTTCTGTAGTTATGGCTATACTTACTGTAAAGGATAAATCATTAGATGCAGCCTTTACTAAGTAATCTTCCATTTTCTATCTTGCCTCTAAGTTATTTCTTATCTTATTAATAATCTCTTCAAATATATTTGAAGATTTCATACGACTGTAAAAGTAGATGTAAGGCTTTCCTTCATCAGAAGATATTGCAATATTAGGCTCTATAGGGATTTTACCCAAAAAGGGAACATTCATCTCTTGAGCAGTTCTTTCTCCTCCGCCAGACTTAAATATCTCAGTGATTGTTCCGCAATTTGGACAGATAAATCCGCTCATATTTTCTAACATTCCCAAGATCGGTATATTCAACGCTTTAGCAAAGTTTATGGCTTTTCTTGCATCTTGGAGCGAAACTTCTTGTGGAGTTGTAACTATTATCGCTCCATCTAAACCTTTGAACAGCTGTATTACAGATAAAGGTTCGTCCCCAGTCCCAGGAGGAGAGTCTATAATGAGATAGTCTAAATTTCCCCAGTCTGTCTGCTCTATAAACTGTCTTATCAGATTTGTCTTTAATGGACCTCTCCATATTATTGGATCGTCCTGTTTTGGTAAAAGAAACCCTATAGATATAACCTTTAAGTTTTCCCCATAATTTATTGGAACAATCTTGCCATCCTTACTTTGAATCTTAGCACCTTCTATCCCTAGCATCTTTGGGACATTAGGCCCATGTATATCTATATCCATCAGCCCTACTTCTAAACCGTTTAGAGCCAACCCTACTGCTATATTTACCGCTACAGTACTTTTCCCTACGCCACCTTTTCCACTAAGTACTATAATCTTGTGTTTTATGTTTTCATTCATTAAAGTTCCTCCAATCTTCTTTCTAAACATCCAACAGAACTATTATAACATAAATATTTCAGAGTTTACCCCTATTGAAATTTTGACACATAAGTAGTAACATAAGAAAAAGGTGGTTCAAAGTGGAGAGAAGTGGGGGATGACATTTTCAGGGGAAGTAAGACATACTTTAGATGAAAAAGGGAGGATTGTAATTCCTTCTAGATATAGACCTCTATTGAAGGATGGCCTTTATATAACTAGAGGGTTTGATAATGCGCTCTTTATCTTTTCTTTGGCAGAGTGGAATAGGATAGATGAAAAACTGAGGAATTTACCTTTAACAAATCCCAATATCCTTAAATTTATGAGGTTTTGGTATTCAGGAGCTGTTCAGGATGAATTAGATACGCAGGGGAGACTGCTTATACCTAAAAATCTTCGAGAATATGCAAGGATAGAGAAGGAAGTAGTAATTATTGGTGTTTCTAATAGGCTAGAAGTATGGAGTGCCGAATTGTGGGACAAATATTTGGGTGACCCAAGAGAATTCTATAAGGGCATGGGAGATGCTATAAATGCTATTGGAATCTAAACTTCTCCATAAACCTGTAATGGTAGAAGAAGTGATAAAATTGATGGATGTAAAACCAGGAGGCTTTTATTTAGATTGTACCTTAGGTGGTGGAGGACATAGTCTGGCTATTCTAAAGCATAGTAGTCCTAATGGTTATCTAGTAGGTATAGATAGGGATCCTATAGCTATAAGTGAAGCGGAGAATGTCCTCTCTGAGTATAAAGGAAGATTTACCCTTATTCTGGGAAATTTCGCTAATCTTTCAGAACTTATCTCTAAAACAGGGATAGAAAGATTTGATGGGATTCTCTTTGATTTGGGTATATCTTCTATACAATTAGAAAATTCAGAGCGAGGTTTCAGTTTTAGTAATGATGGTCCATTAGATATGAGGATGGATCCTGATATCTCTTTAACAGCTCATCAGGTTATTAATACCTTTTCTTTAGAAGAATTAGAGAGTATCTTTAGAAATCTTGGTGAGGAGCCTTTTGCCCATAAGATAGCAGATGCTATCGTTGCATATAGAAAAAAGAAAGAGATATCTTCAACTAAGGAATTAGCAGAGATAATTAGTTCTGTAGTTAAGCGAAGAGGGAAAATACATCCTGCTACTAGAGCGTTCATGGCTTTGAGAATATATATAAATGATGAATTGGGAAATTTGAAGAAGGCTCTTATTCAGGCATTATCCCTTTTAAAATCAAAAGGAAGGTTATGTGTTATTTCCTACCATTCTTTAGAAGATAGAATTGTAAAGAACTTTTTTAGGGAAAGTAGAGAGAGAATTATTACCAAATCTGTCATAAAACCAAGTAGAGAAGAGATATTGAATAATAGGCGAGCAAGAAGCGCTAGACTTAGGGGGTTAGAGAAGTTATGAGTAAAGTTTTAGCTAGAAAGAGCTTATATGTAGATGTAGTATTAGAAAAAGCCCAGGAACATCAGCTTATTATTCCAAAAAAGGCTACATATCCTTGGGCAAGATCATCCTTTATTCTAGTCCTATTACTTACTAGCATACTTACCTTAGGTTTATTGCAGGTAAGGCTCTATAATGGACTTGTATCTTACAGAGAAGAGATAAGGTCTCTAGAAGAGGCGATAGATAATCTTTCAATCAAGAACGAAGTCCTGAAATTAGAAGTAGAAAGACTGACTTCTCCTTTTCGACTCAAAGAAGAAGGAAAGAGACTAAATCTACAACCTAGCGATAGAGTTCTTATACTACCTGAAGATTGGCATTGAGGACTAGTAGGGTTAAGTTCTTAATTGGAGTTTTTATAGGGTTTTTTATTATAGAAAGTTTGGGGCTATTCTACTGGCATGTAATTTGGAGATTGAGGCTAGGACTTGAATGTCTACCAGAGGAGACTCAGGTAGAAAGGGGAAGGATATATGATAGAAATGGCAAGGTTATAGTGATGAATGAAGTGAGATATTCTATATTTGCAGATCCTTATATGGTGGATGATCCAGTAACACTAGGCAATAAGATAGGAAGTATATTAAATAAAGATCCTAAAGTTTATATAGATAGATTAAAAGAGAAATTGAGATTTGTTTGGATAGAGAGAAAGTTGGACTTAGAAACTGCTAATAGGCTTTTATCTTTGAATAGAAGGGCGCTTTTTATGAAGGAAGAGTATAAACGTGTATGTCTAAGTAATGATATAAGAGAGATTATAGGAACCGTTGATATTGATAATAATGGCTTAAGTGGAGTAGAGCTAGCCCTAGATAACATATTAAAGGGAGGAAAAGATATCTATCTCAGCATAGATAGTATATTACAGACGAAGATATATGGTCTACTAGAGGATAGTCAGGAATCCCTTAAATTTGATAAGGCTATTGTTATAGTTATGTCTCCATGGACTGGAGAAGTCTTGGCAATGGTAAACTTTCCTCAGACTAAAAATTTTGCTATCCAAGATATATTTGAGCCAGGTTCGACATTTAAACCAGTAGTAGCTGCCATTGCCCTAGAGGAGAGGTGTGTCGGTGAAGAGGAAAAGTTTAACTGTAAGCCACCTTTTGTAATTAAAGGAGTTTCTATAAAAGATGCTCCTCATGAGGTAGAGTCTTATGATATGACCCTGAAAGAGATCATCAAGGTTTCTTCAAATATAGGTATGGCTCAGGTTGGGATGAAGATAGGTACAGAAATCTTCTATAGATATATTACCTCGTTTGGTTTTGGCTCTCCCTTGGGCATAGAGATAGCTGGTGAAACATCCGGAATGCTTCCTCTCAGGAAAGATGTCATTTCTCTTACTCAGAATAGCTTTGGTCAGGGGATAGCTGTAAATGCTCTACAGTTAGTTTCCAGTTATGCTCCAATAGCAAATGGAGGATATATAGTGAAACCAACAATCGTTAAGTCCACGTCCAGTAATAATTGTTTGAACCAAGTTATATCTTCTGAAACCTCAAGAAAGATAACCGATATGTTGGTAAATGTTGTAGAGAATGGAACTGGTAAGAAAGCAAAAATAGAAGGGGTAGAAATAGCAGGTAAAACTGGAACTGCGCAGAAGGTCATAGATGGATGTTATTCTATGGATAGACATATCGTTTCTTTTGTGGGGTATTTACCAGCCTATTCTCCTAGATATATAATTGGTGTGATATTGGATGAGCCAAAAGTAAGTAAGTGGGCTTCTGATACAGCAGCCCCGTTGTTTAAAGAGATAGCTGAGATATTGTTATATGATGAACAGTTAAAAGGAGAGAGGCTATGAAGCTAGTAAAGTTAATAGAGAATGTGGAAATAGTAGATATTAGAAATATAGAGAGTCTAGATGGGACAGAGATAGAAGGTATTAGTAGTAATTCTAAGGATATTAAGAAAAATTATATGTTTATAGCATTAAAAGGAGAGAAATTTGATGGTCATTCCTTTATAGAAGAGGCTATTGCAAATGGGGCAATAGTAACAGTAGGAGAAGAAGAATTGACAGGAAATTTTCCTTATATAAGGGTTTCAGACAGTAAGAAGGCATACGCCTTTATAAGCAGTAATTTCTATGGAAATCCGTTTAGGCTCATAAAGACTGTCGGTGTTACTGGTACCAATGGTAAAACTACTACCGTAAATCTTATTGGCAAGATCTTAGAGGCTAATGGAGAGAAGATTGGCATAATAGGTACTCTAGGCGCTAGACTATATGATGAGGATCTTCCTACCAATTTTACAACTCCTGAACAATTACTCTTGGCTAAACTATATGATAAGGCTAGAACATTAGGTATAGAAAGGATTGTGATGGAGATATCCTCTCATGCCCTTGTTCAACATAGAGTGGATGCGGTCTATTTTGAGGGAGGTGTCTTTACCAATCTTACCCAAGATCATCTAGACTTTCATAAGGATATGGAATCATATTTTAGTGCTAAAAGACGTCTATTTGAAATGGTTTCAAAGGAAGAAAATGGTATTATGGTAATAAATGTTGATGATCCATATGGTAAGAGATTAGTTGAAGAATTCCGGGATAAGCATCCTATTACTTATGGTATAAGAGAACCTGCTCTAATAACTGCTAAAAATATAGAGGTGTCTAAAGATGGTTTGTCTTTTGATCTTATTCTAGAAGGTGAACATTTTAAGGTAAAGTCTAAGCTTTTAGGAGAGATAAATGTATATAACATCCTTTCAGCTATTGGTTACTCCTATAAAGTAGGAATTCCTATGAATACGGTACTAAGAACTGTTTGTGAATTTAACCCTGTAAGGGGTAGGTTAGAACGCATAGATTTGGGACAGCAATTTCAGGTTTTAGTAGATTATGCCCATACTCCAGATGCACTAGAGAGGGTTCTTAAAGTAGCTAAGTCTTTGGGGAGAAGAGTCATAGTTGTATTTGGATGTGGAGGAGATAGGGATAAGACTAAGAGACCTATTATGGGAGATATAGCAACTAGGTTATCCGATTTTGCTATCATTACCTCTGATAATCCCCGCAGTGAAGACCCTGCAAAGATCATAGAAGATATAATTAGTGGAGTAGAGAAGGATAACTATATCATACAAGAGGATAGGAAAGAGGCAATTAATTGTGCTATTAATATGGCAGAGCCTGGAGATATTGTAGTAATAGCTGGTAAAGGACACGAGACATATCAGATATTTAAAGATATAACTATCCACTTTGATGATAGAGAGGTGGCTTTAGAAGCTATTAAGAGGAGGATAAATGATAAGCACTAGATGTATATTTACCCTTTTTCTTTCGCTAACTCTTAGTATAGTTGGATTTAAGCTCTATTTAAAGTATTTTAGGTCTCTGCTTCCTAAACATGTAAGGGATTATGGTCCTAAGTCGCATTTAACTAAAGAAGGGACTCCAACTATGGGTGGACTTGTCATATTCTTAAGTACTTTACTGACACTATTGATTCTATACCCCACACGAGAAATAATGGCTCTACTATCCTTAATAACGGGTTACGCAGTTATAGGCGGGATAGATGACTATGCAGGGATAAAGAGAAGGTCATCCCAACCATTGAAGGGTAGGTACAAGTTTATAGCAGAATGTACCATTACACTCTTTTGGCTCTGGATGATTAGAAGGTTTGGTATCTTTGAGTTAAAGGGAGACTTTCTTATCTTTCGCTCAGGTGATACCTTTTGGCAGTATCTATTGGAAACGGTATTTATAGTGGGTATAGCAAACGGAGTAAACTTTACAGATGGGGTAGATGGTTTAGCTGGAACTATTATAACTATCTTGCTATTTTTTGTTTTACTGATTTTTAAGGATTTCAATGTAATAGCGTTCTCTTTAGCCATTCTTGGAGGCTTACTAGTATTTCTCTTCTATAATGCCCATCCAGCTAGGCTTATTATGGGCGATATAGGTTCTTTATCCCTTGGAGCTAGCGTGGCTGGGATAGGAGTAGCGCTTGGTAAAGAATGGTTTATTATTATACTAGGCATTATATTTATACTTGAGAATCTCTCCGTAATACTTCAGGTATCATACTTTAAGCTTACTGGAAAGAGAATATTTAAGATGAGCCCTCTTCATCATCATTTTGAGCTTTCAGGATGGAGCGAACCACAGGTTGTTACAAGGTTCTCCTTATTAACTCTGTTAGCTGGTATTATGGGGGTATTTATAAATGGATTTAAAAGGTAAATGTGTAACAGTAATAGGTTATGGAAAAACAGGTGAGGCTTGTGTCAAAACCTTATTGAGGCTAGGAGCAAGAGTAAAGCTTTCAGAAAAAAAAGAAGATCTGACTGTTCCAGATGGGGTAGAAGTAGAACTTGGGGGACATACCGAAGGATTTATATTGGATTCAGATCTTATAATTGTAAGTCCAGGGGTAAGATGGAATGAATTATTTTTAGAAAGAGCTAGAAATAAGGGTATCGAGGTTATAAGTGAGATAGAATTAGCTTACCGCCTTACTGATGTCCCCATTATAGCTATTACAGGAACGAATGGGAAAACAACTACTACATCTTTGACTACCCACATCTTATCCACTAAAAAGAATGTAAAGTTAGTTGGGAATATAGGGATTCCATTTATTGGAGAAGTAATTGATTCTAGACCTGAATATTTTGTATTAGAGGTAAGTAGTTTTCAGCTTCAGGGAACTAAGCTCTTTAGACCTAAGATAGGAGTATTGCTAAATATTGCAAGTGACCATTTAAATTGGCATAATAGTATAGAAGAATATGTAGAGGCTAAAAGGCGGATATTTTATAATCAAGGGAATGAGGAGATACTGATTTACAATAGAGACGATATTAACGTTGTGGAAGCGGTAAGAGATGCCAAAAGTAGAAAGATATCTTTTTCTCTTGAAGATACAGACAAAAGCGAAGTATATGTAAAAGATGGAAATATAAAGTTTAATATAGAAGAGTTTTCTGATGTTTCTATCCCATTAGATAATATAAGACTTATAGGTAAACATAATCTTGCCAATATAATGTGTGCTAGCACTATAGGGCTGTTGTGTGGTATTCCTCTGGATGATTTGATAAGAGCAATAGAGACTTTCAGTCCATATCCGCACACTTTAGAGAAATTTCTTGAGTATGGTGGACTTACTTTTATAGACGATTCTAAGGCTACTAATCCTCATGCTACTATAAGTGCTTTAAGGAGTATCAATGAAAATAAAGTCCTTATCTTAGGTGGACAGGATAAGGGCATGGACTTTTCAGAGTTGATCGATGAACTAAGACAAACTAACGTAAGACATATTTGTCTTATAGGTGAGACTAGGGAGAAGCTAAAAAAGCTCCTTTTAGAAAATAGTATTGAGAATTTTTCTATCCATACTTCTTTAGAAGAGGCTGTCTTGACCGCCATAGATAGTGCCAAAAAGGGGGACTGTATACTTTTTAGTCCTGCTTGTGCCAGTTTTGATATGTTTAAAAACTATGCTGAGAGGGGAGAGAGATTTAAAGAGATTGTCTATATATGGAAAAGTAGTAAAGTTTAATGCGGAAATAGATTGGATCCTTTTGATTAGCTCTTGTATTTTACTTGTTTTAGGTATAATTGCACTTTATTCTATAGAGAGGATTCAGATCGCTACTATGGGATATTCTGATGTATCCTTTAGATCTCAGTTAGTTTATTCTGTATTGGGAATTATAGCTGGAATAATAGCTTATAGGATGAAACTTAGATTTCTTCGTATATATGCCACATACTTTCTCTATATTGCCCTCTTGCTTCTTATAATGACTCTTCTCTGGGGTTCTTCCTCAAGGGGTGGAGTTAGGTGGCTACGTATGGGAGGAATATCTGTTCAGACTAGTGATATTGCTAGATTAGCCATTATACTCTATATAAGTAACGTCCTTACAAAAGAGCATATGGGTTGGAATTTTACCATGCTTAAAATTCTTACTGTTATACTCGTTTTTACCTGTATGATTCTCTCTCAACCAGATTATGGTAGTGCAATGATAACCTTCTTGACCTCTTTACTGATGGTATTCTCAGCCGGAATGCCTCTAACAATGTTTTTATCTATATTTACTGGCTCTGTATTTTTAGGCTATAGGCTTATATTTACCGCCTCTTATAGAGAAAGGAGATTTTTGGCTTTTCTAGACCCTTGGAAGGATCCATATGGGGATGGTTATCAGTATATACAAGCTTTACGTGCTTTTGCCAGAGGAGGACTTTTAGGTGTAGGATTAGGCATGGGACAACAGAAATTGAATGTATTACCAGAAATCCATACAGACCTTATTCTTGCCCATATAGGAGAAGAATTTGGTCTTCTTATTACCATCTTTATAGTATTATTATACTCCCTTATCTGTGTAAGGATGTTTGAGATAGGTTTACATTGTCCATTTAAATTTTCTAGATTTGTAGTATTGGGATTTGCTCTCAGTCTAACTATTCAAGCGATAATCAACATAGGCGGAGTTATTAAATTGCTTCCTATTACCGGAATCCCACTTCCGTTACTTAGTTCTGGTGGCACTTCTAGGATTGTATCTCTTTTTATGATAGGGTATGCTTTAGGGGTCTCTAGATATAGAACAGAGGTGGTAGGCGAATGAAAAATATACTTATTACCGCTGGAGGTAGTGGAGGTCATATATATCCTGCTTTGGCTGTAGCTAGGGTTTTTATTGAAAGAGGATTTCAAGTTCATCTTTTGACTAGTAAAAAGAGGCCGTCTAATATTAGATTGGATGGTATAAATCTTTTTGAAGGATGCTCTATAGGATGGGATAGAACCTTTAAGGGAATATTCAAGACATTTTGGGGTATTTTAAAAGATTTTGTCCTCTCTACTAAACTCTTATTACATTTAAAGCCTCTATTGGTATTAGGAATGGGAGGATATATCTCCGTATCGCCTATCTTTATATCTTTTGTTTTTGGCATACCAAGAGCAATCCATGAACAGAACATTCTTCCAGGATTAGCCAATAAGCTACTAGCCCCATTCGTAAATAGAATATTTACCTCTTTTCCAGATACTAACTTTGGAATCTTTCAGAAGAAGGTTGTCTATACCGGATTTCCATTGAGAAAGGAATTCTATGATATAACTCCTCTTAAACATAATAAGTTTACAGTTTTGGTTATGGGAGGTAGTCAAGGAGCTAGAGTTATAAATAATACTATCTTAGAAATTGTAGAGAATAGTTTACTAAAAGACGTGAGAATTATACACGTTACAGGGACTAGGGAATATGAAAGGTTAAAGGATAGGATTGAAAAAATTAACTCCCCAGATTATGAGGTCTATAAGTACAAGGAAGATATATGGACCCTCTATGAAAGAACAAACTTGGTAATATCTAGAGCGGGTGCAGGAACCGTTATTGAATTGGCAACTGTAAACTTACCAGCTATTCTAATCCCATATAAAGGAGCCGAAGGGCATCAGTATCTAAATGCCAAATGGTTAGTGAAGCAAGGTAGATGTCTGATAGTTGATGAGGACCAGTTATTGCCAAAAGATTTGGCAGAGAAGATTATGAAATTTAAGGATGAAAGTAATGCTAGGAAGGATTTGAGTTATAGGGAAGTTTCAAATTTACCAAACGCTAGTTACAGGGTGGTAGAAGAATCTCTAGGAATAATAGGAGGCTATTATGGTAGAAATAAGTACAGAGGATAAACTATATTTTATTGGTATTGGTGGGTATGGGATGAGTGGTATAGCTCAGATATTACATCAGCTTGGATATAAAGTAAAGGGTTCGGATATAAAGAATAGTGAAACTACTAAGAGATTATCTAGCCTAGGAATTCCTATCTATATTGGCCACAAGCCAGAAAATATCGGGGATTCAACGGTAGTGATTGTTTCTAGTGCTGTGCATGATGATAATCCAGAACTTATAGAGGCAAGAAGAAGGAATCTAACAGTGCTAAAAAGAGGAGAAATGTTAGCATATCTTATGAGTAAAAAGAGAAGTATTGGCGTAGCAGGTGCTCATGGTAAGACTACGCTAACATCTATGCTTGGCTTAGTGTTAGATGTAGGCGGTCTTTCTCCAACAGTGATTGTTGGAGGAGAGGCGACTGATATAGGTGGTACAGCTAGACTTGGTAAAGGAGAGCTATTAGTAGCCGAGACAGATGAGAGCGATGGTTCTTTTTTATATCTATCTCCTAACATAGAAGTGATTACTAACGTGGATAATGACCATTTAGATTACTATAAGGATATAGAGAATATAAAAAGGGCTTTTATTAAGTTTACGGATCAGGCAAAGGAGTTGGTATTTGTCTGTGGGGATGATTCGTTCTTGAGAGATGCCTCCTTAAAGAGAGAGAAAATCACCTACGGATTGGATAGTCATAATATTTATTCTGCTAAAAACATTACTCTTACAGAGAGTGGGAGTATCCTTGAGGTAACTAAGGAAGGTAAGAGTATTGGTATTATAGAACTTTCTATCCCTGGCTTACATAATGTTAAAAATGCTTTAGGAGCAATAGCTGTTGCAGACTGGCTTAGAGTTTCTTTTGATTCTATATATAGAGCCTTAAAGATATTTAGGGGTGTAAATAGAAGGCTTCAAATCTGTGATAATATTGGGAGTTCTAAGATTATAGAGGATTACGCTCACCACCCGACAGAGATTAAAGCTTCTTTAGAGGCCATTAGACTATTAGCCAATGGAAAAAAGGTCATCTTGGTATTTCAGCCGCACAGGTATACTAGGACCTACTATCTTTATAGAGAAATTGCTAATTCAGTTTCTATTGCTGATTATATATTACTTTTGGATATCTATCCAGCTTCTGAACCTCAAATAGAAGGCGTAGATAGTGGGTTGATTCTTAATGAATTATTGCCCCTAAATAAGAATAGTAAATGGATAAAAGATAGAGAACCATTGGAAGAAGAATTAGAGAAGATAGGGATAGATAATAGTATTATAGTTTTTATGGGAGCGGGGGATATAGATTGTATACGAAGGCGAGTGGTCTCAAAATTAAGGGAGAAATTAGAAGATATGAACCAATCTCACCTTATCTTACAATAAAGGCAGGAGGAAAGGTTAATTGGTTTGTTATTCCTGAATGTATCGATGATATCTTAGAGATTATCTCTTTTATAAATGATGAAGGGTATGATTGGTTTGTGCTTGGAAATGGATCTAAGGTTTTAATACCTGATAGAAGTTTTAATGGAGTTGCTATATATACAGGTAGGCTGAAGGGTTCTTTTTTAGAGGGGGATACTTTGATAGCAGAAGGTGGTTCTCCTGTAGGAGAATTAATTAATATTTCAGTTAAGTATAATCTCTCTGGGCTTGAGCCCTTAGTTGGTATTCCAGGTAGTGTTGGTGGGGCTGTAGTAATGAATGCAGGAACCAAGTATGGTTCTATAGGCGATATAGTAGAGACTGTAGAGTTTATAAATAGGGAAGGGACATATATAGTTAAGAATAACCCCTGGTTTGGATATAGAGATAGCGAATTTAGGAAGGAAATGGTTATATTAACTAGAGTATCTCTAAGACTTAAACGAACTAGTTTAGATGAGATAAGGGAGAGACTTTTTAAGACGGCCTTATTGAGGAAAAAACAACCAAAATATCCAAGACAGTTTGGTTCTACATTTAAGAATCCACCGGGTATGAGTGCTGGAATACTCATAGAAAAAGCAGGGTTTAAAGGTTTTACCTATAGAGATGTTCAGGTCTCTCCAATTCATGCAAATTTTATTCTTAATTTTGGAAATAGTGCAGATGATATATACTATGTTATTAATGTAATACAGGATAAGGTATATAGACTTTTTGATATAAAACTAGAACCGGAGGTGAATTTAATTGGGTTCTAGATATGAAATGGTTATATGGTTTTTGACAGTTGTTACAGTTACTGCTGGGGTATGGGGAATTAATAGTCCAATGAAGGATATAAAGTTGAATATAAACCTGTATAGTCTAAGAGAAGAGTATGATCTGGCTTTAGATAAGATTCAAGTTTATCCTTTATCTAAGAAAAATATGGTTATGTCTATTCTAGAGAGGGAATTACCTAAGACGAAACTTCCATTACTAAAGAAGATAGAGATAAAAGACGATGAAGTTTATGTTATACTTTATAATGATATATCTTGTAGACTAGGAGATTTAAATAATCTAAATAGAAAATTAGATTTGACATTAAAGATATTAAATACTGCTAGAGAAAAGGGCATAAAGATCAGAGAGATTGATGTGAGAAGCTTGAGATTTCCTACCATATTAGAAGGAGAATCGAAGGATAAATGAGTAATAAGGCTGTTTGGGCATTATCTATAGTATGTTTCATAATAGGGCTGTTATCTGTTACCCAGATAAAATTTTATGAATCCCCTAAATATACATTATTTAGCATGAGAAATGAGCAACTTATAAATCTAGTAGAAAAGCTTGAAGCTCAGAGGAATGAGCTTATACAAGAGATAAATACTCTAAGAGAGCAGATTAGACAGTACGAAGAATCTTCAGCTAGGGAGAAGACTGTTTTAGAAGGAATGTTAAAAGAACTTAATAGAGTAAAGTTATGGGCAGGTTTATTGCCAGTTAATGGCCCTGGGGTCATTATAACCTTAGATGACAGTAAAAAAAAGATAAAAGTAGGGGAGAATCCAGAAAATTATATAATTCACGACTACGACTTAAGAGAAGTTGTAAATGAGCTATGGGCATCTGGTGCAGAGGCTATAGCTATAAATGACCAAAGGATAGCGGTAACTAGTGAGATTAGATGTGTAGGTACCACTATACTAGTAAATGGAGTAAGATTATCTCCACCTTATCAGATAAAGGCTATTGGAAATCCCGATTCTCTACTGAATGCTATTAATATGCCTGGAGGGATAGTCTCGGCGTTGAGTTATATATCTAAAGAGTATGGTATTATACTGAAGGTAGAAAAGAGCGATTCAATAGATCTTCCACCTTATGAAGGCAGTATTTCACTTAAGCATGCTAAGGTGAAAGAATAATGAGGGTATTAATTCCTTTTATAGCACTGTTTATAGGGGTTATAATTGGGGTCTTTCTTCCAGTGCAAGTTACACCCTTTTATGCCAGATATATTGCGATAGTAATACTGGTAGCCTTAGATACTATTTTTGGTGGTATAAGAACTATCCTTGAGTTTAAGTTTGACGCTACCATATTCCTATCAGGGTTCTTTGTAAATTCTCTTTTGGGTGTCATACTGATTGCTATAGGAGACAGACTTGGTGTTGATCTGTATCTTGCTGCTATAGTTGCTTTTGGTGTAAGGATATTCCAGAATTTGGCGGTTATAAGGAGATATGTTTTAGCAAAGATATCTTTAAAGATGAAAGAGGGAAAGGTTGAGTAGAGAGAGGCTTATTTCTGTTTTAGATATAGGAACTACAAAGAGTTGTGTATTAGTTGCACAGGCAGATGCTGCTAGTTATCAGATTGTGGGTTATGGAATGGCTTCTTCTTTTGGGATGAAGAAGGGTGCCGTAACAGATATAAATAAGTTATCTAGATCTATAAATAATGCAGTAATTAATGCGGAGAAGATGTGTAAGGCTAAATTAAAAGAGGTAAGTATAAGTGTAACTGGTCATCATATATTTACCATTATAAATAGAGGAGAGATAGAGATAGCTAGTAAAGATGGGATAATAACTGATGCTGATGTCAATAAAGCTATAGAGAGTGCAATTAACTGTAGGTTACCACCGGATAAGATGATTCTACATTCTATACCTAGAAACTTTACCGTTGATGGGATAAGGGAAGTAGAAAATCCGGTTGGGATGAAGGGTAAAAGATTAGGCGCTAATGTTACCCTAATTATAGGAAACATTTCTCATATACAGAATCTGATAACTGCTACCGAGAATGTCGGTTTGAAGGTTAGAAATGTAATCTTACAACCGTATGCCTCAGGTAAAGCTGTTCTTACTCCTGAGGAGATGAAAGAAGGGGTTTGCCTTATAGACATTGGTGGTGGGACTACTGATGTTGCTATATTTAGAGACGGAAAGTTGTATTTTAGCTTTGTAGTTCCGGTTGGGGGGAATCATATTACTAACGACCTTTCAATACTCCTTAAAATACCATTTGATACTGCAGAGTTTATAAAGGTTGAGTATGGTGGTTGTGACCTTTTAAAGCCAATTAGAGAAGAGAGTATTATAGTAAAGTGTAAAGGGATAGATAGAGAATTCCCCAAAGAGACCATTTTTGAAATAATAAATGCTAGGGTAGAGGATATATTTAATATAGTAAGTGCAAATCTTTATAACTTAAAGCTTGACTATCTTATACCTAGCGGAGTGGTTATTACTGGTGGTTCGTCTCTCCTTAGAGATATTAATATAGTAGCTGAAAGGTTTTTTGATGGGCCAGTAAGAATAGGTCATCCTAAGGTAGCAGAAGATATATGGGAGACTCTTAGAAATCCTATATACGGAACTGCTCTAGGTATGTTGGATTTGGAGTTTCTTAACAGAAAACAGGAAGGTGGCTTAATCAAGAGGAATCTTTTTGGTTATATTTTACATAAGGTTAAAGAGTGGTTTTTAGGTTTTAACGAGGAAGGAGGATAATAATGAGTGATACGAATAGCCCTGCAACTATAAAGGTCATAGGTGTTGGTGGTGGGGGAGTAAATGCGGTAGATAGGATAATAGAGTCCGGTCTTAAGGGGGTAGAGTTTATAGCAGTAAATACAGATTTACAAGTTCTGAGCCGTTCTAAGGCGGAGAGAAAGATACAGATAGGTGCAGAACTTACGAAAGGATTAGGAGCTGGTGCTGACCCTGAGATTGGAAGACAGGCTGCAGAGGAAAGCAAAGAGGATATAATGCTAGCTATAGAAGGAGCTAATATGGTATTTATTACTGCAGGTATGGGTGGAGGAACTGGAAGTGGAGCTTCTCCGATTATTGCACAACTTTCGAAAGAGGCTAAGATTCTTACTGTAGCCATAGTTACTAAACCATTCTCTTTTGAAGGAAGGCGGAGGATGTTAGTTGCGGAGAAAGCCATAGAAGAGCTGAAAGGTAAAGTAGATGCACTTATTGTGATTCCTAATGATAAGCTTCTTTCTATAAGTACCAAAACTACTACTATGATAGAAGCCTTTAAAATGGCTGATGAGGTTCTTAAGGCAGGTGTTCAAGGTATAGTAGACATTATTGTAACTCCAGGTATCATAAATCCAGACTTTGCAGATGTAAGGACTATTATGGAAAATTCAGGGTCTGCTATAATGGGAATAGGAGAAGCTTCTGGAGAGCAGAGGGCAACGGAAGCTGCTTCTAAGGCTATATCAAATCCTCTCCTTGAAGATAAGATTGATGGAGCTAAAGGGATACTATTCAATGTTACGGGTGGTCCAGACCTTACTCTAACAGAGGTTTATGAAGCGGCAGAGGTAATATCTAAAGTAGCAGATAGCGATGCTAACATAAAGTTTGGAGCAGTCATAGATGAAAAGATGGAAGGAAAGATAAAGGTGACAGTAATAGCTACAGGTTTTGACTCTAAGGTTAGAAGGACATTAAAGAAAGAGGGAATTGAGTTATCTAAAGTTTCTTTAGATGCCTTAGACATACCTCCATTCTTAAGGAAGTGAGCATAGAGAGGTAGATATCTACTACGTCTATTAACTGGAAGTATAGAAGTTATATAGAGAAGATAAGGGAGAAAGAGGTAGGTTTAAAACCTAAGGTAAAGGAGTATTCTTTTGGTTTAGTATACCCTAATTCTTACAGTGTAGGGATGTCAAGTCTTGCCCTACACCTACTATATAGGCTTATTAATGAAAATCCATATTTCTCCTGTCATAGGATATTTCTTCCCCAAGGAGACCTTCCTCCTGTCTCTATAGAATCCCTTAAGAATATAGATGAATATGATGTCTTAGGCGTTTCTCTCTCTTACGAATTAGATTATTTTAACGTAATAGAAATCCTTAAAAGGTCTTCTATTCCTATACTAGCTAAAGAGAGAGAGCTTTCCTGTCCACTAGTAGTAGGAGGAGGTATCTGTCTAACATATAATCCTGAACCATTGGCAGATGTCTTTGATCTTATTCTTATAGGAGAAGGAGAAGATGCTATAATAGAGATCCTTAATAGGTATATAGAAGTTAAAGACTCGGTAAAGTCAAGGGAAGAACTCTTATTATCTTTTGCCAACATAGAAGGTATTTATATACCAAGATTCTACTCTGACGGAAAACCCATAGTTGAAGGTTTGCCTAGGAAGATAAAGAGAAGGGTCTTTAAAGATTTTGATAGAGAAACCGCTTACAGTTGTGTAAGATCTGTAGATACGGTTTTTGGTGATATGTTCCTCATAGAGATAGAGAGAGGTTGTCCGATGGGTTGTAAGTTTTGTGTTGCAGGAAATATATACCTTCCCTGCAGGATAAAATCTATAGAGGTTGTAAAGAGACTTATATCTTGCTATAGGGATATCTATTCAAAGGTTGGACTTATGGGTCCACTAGTAGGTGGTGTTCCTTATATAAAAGACCTACTTAGATGGTTGATAGAAGAAGGAATGAAGGTAAGCGTTGCATCCCTAAGAATATCAACCTTGGACGAAGAGTTTCTTGAGCTCTTAAGATTGGCAGGAGAAACTTCTATAACCTTAGCCCCAGAATTTATAAACGAGGATATAAGATTTTCTATTGGTAAAAGGGAGAGTAATGAAAAGTTATTAGATGTACTTGAAACATCCTTTAAACTTGGATTTAAGAATATAAAGTTTTATATGATATTCGGTTATGGAGACTACGACTTAGAGATTAGCTCATTAAAGAATTTTAAAGAAAAAATTGATAAACTCTTAAAGTATTATAAGACAAATGTGTCTTTTAATTTTCAACCCCTTATTCCAAAACCTTTTACCCCACTTGCCTCATACAATTCTATTACTAGAAAAGAGTTAGA
Organism: uncultured bacterium; assembly: GCA_937958695.1. Classification (GTDB taxonomy): domain Bacteria; phylum DUMJ01; class DUMJ01; order DUMJ01; family DUMJ01; genus DUMJ01. The sequence goes on along the minus strand of CALGNK010000027.1, from coordinate 27,282 downwards.
AGAACAGAAGAGGCAGGTTATAGATATACTTAGAGGAGAGAGGATTAAGGTTACTATTGCCAGTATTAGGGAATCTCTTTTGGAAATGGCACTCTCTAAAGGAGGTAGAAGTTTATTACCATTAATTATAGATAGGGATTTAAAAACTTTGTTAAGGAGTGCGTTTACTCCATTTAGGCCAATAGAGTTTATCGAGATATGAAAGGAATATTTAAGACTACATTGACTAGAATCTTTATCGGTATAATTGCTTATATATGCTTTGTTCAACCTAATGTATGGGAGTATACCCTAGAGACATTTTCTCCTTCCTCTCAGACTATTCAAAGGATTGTTAGTGCTAAGGGGGTGGTGCTCTATAGAGAAAGGGTTATAGAAAGTCCAGTAAGCGGGATAATAATGAGGGTGAAGGATAATTCTACAAGGATAGCAAAAGGGGATACTATAGCTATTATCTTTCCAACTACTGAGGATTATAAAAATTATACCAGAGAGGTTGATAGTGTAATATCTTACTATGATGACATTATAAAGGAAAAGAATAATGTAATAACAGATAAGAAAAAAAAGATAGAAGAGATTTATAATGATTTAAATAAAGAGAGTAAACTCCTAAACAGTCTAGTTGCAAATAAACAGGACATTGCTGAAGTTTTGATTAGAATTGGTGAGTTAAATAGCAGAATTAATTCTTTAAAGGGTGAAATAACAAATTTAACAAAGGAGCTAAAGGTATTAAAAGAAGAAAAGTTAAGTAAACTGGCCAGTTTGAGGCAGAATGCAATATCCTCTAATATCAAAGTAATATCTGATACTTCGGGGTTAGTTTCTTTTAGCATAGATAGCAGGGAGGATGTAAGAAGTACTATAATAGAAAAAGGAGTTGGAGATAATATAAATGTAGATTCCCTTCTAAAGGAATCTAAAGTTATAAATGATGGTGATTCTGTTAGAAAGGGAGAAGTTATTGCTAAGGTTATCGATAACTTGGAACAATTCATCCTTCTTGAAGTATCCCTTGATGGTAAATCCCCTATTGAGCATAATAATTATAAGTTAAATTTAGATGGAAAAGGTGTAAGTATCGAATTTATCAAATGGATAAGTAAGTATCCTAAGGAGCTGTGGTTATGTAAGATAAAGAGTTCTTACTATATAGGACCAAAGTATGTTTCATTAAATATAAATGTCGGAACTATAGAGGGTTTAGTAGTGCCTAAAAGTCTGATAAAACAAGAAGGGGATAGATACTTTGTCTATGTAGTTAACAGTAACTCTATAGAGAAAAGATTCGTTGATATCTTGGGAGGGAATGAGAAGGAGGTAGTTATAGATAATATAAATAAAGGTGAGCTTTTGTTTGTAGATTAAAAATATTAGTAGTGCTATAATCTTTTATTAAGGTTTTATCTCTTTGATAGGAGGGGAATATGTCTAGAATAGGAAATTTTTTTAAGAGGATGTTTGGAATTATAGACGAAGAAGAAGATTTCCTTGATTTAGAGTCAGATAAAAAGATCCGTAAAGGTATATTTTCTATATCTTCTAAGGAGCGAGAAACGGTTACTGTATTTATATATGGACTGAATAACTATGATGAAGTTAGAAGGGTTATAGATGAAGTTAAGGCAGGTAAGATAGTAGTGGTTAATTTTGAATCTGCTGATAGAAGTGAAGCAGTAAGGGCTTTAGATTTTGTAAGCGGTGCAGTATATGCCTTGGAAGGGAATTTACAGAAAGTTGGAGATTATGTTTTTTTAGCTGTTCCAAGAGGAGTAGAGGTTGAAGATAGTACTTCAGGTCAAACTCTCTATCCACCTAGCAATCCTAGGAATGTGTTATAATATCTCAGTAGATTATTTATGGAGGATATTGTAGTTTTATGAAGCCAAAATATACATCGCTTAGAGGAGTTAGGGATATACTCCCTGAAGAAGTTAAAAGTTGGAGAAGAATAGAAGATAAAGCTAGAGAACTGTTTAGAAGGTATAACTATAAGGAGATAGAGACTCCTATAATAGAACCTGCAGAGATGTTTGTCAGAACTGTTGGGGAAGAGAGCGACATAGTTAGAAAAGAGATGTATGTCTTTAAGGATAGAGGAGATAGGCTTGTAGCTCTAAGACCAGAAGGTACTGCTCCTGTTGTAAGAGCATTTCTGGAGAATAACCTTTATGTGCCTGGAAAGGTTGCTAAATTCTACTATATAGGAGACATGTTTAGATATGACAGACCTCAAGCTGGTAGACAGAGAGAGTTCCATCAAATAGGTATAGAGGCTTTAGGAGAGTCATCATACATTTTAGATGTAGAAGTAATAATACTTTTACTTGAATTCTTTAAGGAGCTAGGGTTAAATGATACCATCCTGCTACTAAATAGTGTAGGATGTCCTAAATGTAGATCGGAATATTCTAAAGCCCTAAGAGAGTTTTTTACCCCATATTTAGATGAATTATGTGAGGATTGCAAAGTTAGACTAGAAAATAATCCTCTTAGGATACTTGACTGCAAGGTTGAAGGATGTAAGAGAGTAGTTGTAAAAGCCCCTTCTATATTAGACTATCTATGTAATGACTGTAGAGTACATTTTGAAAATGTAAGATCTGTTTTAGACTCTCTTGATGTTAGATATATTCTGGACACTAGATTAGTTAGAGGTTTGGATTATTATACGAAAACAACATTTGAGGTAACTGTATCTGGACTTGATCTATCTATTGGGGGAGGAGGAAGATATGATGGGCTTATAAAAGATTTAGGAGGTCCTGATTTACCAGGGATAGGTTTTGCAATTGGTATGGAGAGACTTGTAAATATCCTTCGGGATAGAGGACTCCTGATTGAGGAAGAAGATGTTCCAGATTATTTTATTATCTACGATGTTATTCTAGTTACTAAGGCTATAATGCTTAGTAAACTCTTAAGAGATCAAGGTTTTATAGTGGAAATAAGCTATACAGCTAAAAATTTGAAATCTCAGCTTAAAGAGGCGGATAGAAGTAAGGCTAAGAAGTCTATAATAATGAGAGAAGATCTTTTAGCCAATGATAAAGTTATTCTTAAAGATATGACTACAGGAGAACAGGAAGAGATAGGTTTGGATAAATTGGAGGTATCTATAATTGGAGAAAGAGTTTAAAAGGACAGATTACTGTGGAAATTTCGGAGTAAAGGATATTGGAAAAGAGGTAGCTTTAAATGGGTGGGTTCATAGACGTAGAGACCACGGAGGGTTAATATTTATAGACCTAAGGGATAGAACTGGTATTATACAGCTTGTTTTTGATCCGGTACATAGTAAAGATGCCTTCGATATAGCCCAAGAGTTAAAGAATGAATGGGTTATAGGAGTAAGGGGTCAGATAGTTAGAAGACCTACTGGTTCTGAGAATCCAAAGATCTCTACTGGAGAGATTGAGGTCTTAGTAGATAAAATAAAGGTCTTCTCTAAATCTAAGACCTTACCTTTCAATGTCAATGAAGAAGAGAAGGTTGATGAATATATCAGGTTGAAATATAGATTCTTAGACCTAAGAAGACCAAGGCTCCAGAAAAATATAGAGTTAAGACATAAAGCTACGCAGACAGTTAGAAGGTATCTTTCTAATAACGGTTTTTGGGAGGTAGAGACGCCTATACTTACTAGGAGTACTCCTGAAGGAGCTAGGGATTACCTAGTTCCTAGTAGGATTCATAAGGGAAAGTTCTATGCCCTACCTCAATCACCTCAACTCTTTAAACAGATGCTTATGGTGGCAGGTATAGATAGATATTTCCAGATAGCCAGATGTTTTAGGGATGAAGACCTCAGAGCTGATAGACAGCCAGAGTTTACTCAGATAGATATAGAAGCTTCGTTTATAGATGAGGAAGATATTTTTAGTATAGTAGAAGGCCTTATGTATTCAATGTTTAAAGAGGTTTTGAATGTAGAACTTTCTTTACCATTTCCCAGGATGTCATATCAAGAGGCTTATATTAAGTATGGGACAGATAAACCTGATCTTAGATATGATACAATTCTCTATGATGTGTCTAGCGTAGCAAATCTTATCCCATTTCCTCCTTTCCAGGGCAAAGAAGTGATAGCCCTAAAGATACCAAAGGGACAAGATATAACAAGAAAGGTTATAGATGAATTAACTGAGTCTGCTAAGGCTCTTGGTGCAAAGGGTCTGGCTTGGCTTAGTCTTCAAGAGGAACTTAGAGGACCATTTGTTAAACTATTAAGTGATGGCATTATAGAGGAATTAAAGAAGCTTACAGGCGCTACAGATGGAGACTTGCTACTATTTATAGCTGATGAACCTAAGGTTGCAAGGGAGACGATGGGAAGATTTAGACTGGAAGTAAATAAGAGATTCTTTCAACCAAATGTCCAGTATGCCTTTGTCTGGATAGTAGATTTTCCACTATTTTCATTTAATAAGGAAGAAAACAGGATAGAGGCTGAACATCATCCATTCACCTCCCCTAAGAGAGAAGATATTAACCTTTTAGACGTCGATCCTCTAAAGGTAAGGGCAAATGCGTATGACCTAGTTCTAAATGGTGTAGAGCTTGGAAGTGGTAGCATAAGAAATAGTGAACCGGAGATGCAAAAGAAGATATTCTCTATTCTAGGGTTAGATGAAGCTACCTCTTATAAAAAGTTTGGTTTCTTATTAGAGGCTCTTTCTTATGGAGCGCCACCTCACGGTGGTATAGCTCTAGGGTTAGATAGGATAATTGCTATTATGGCAGGTGAAGAGAGTATAAGAGAGATTCTTGCATTTCCAAAGACACAGAGTGCCTTTTGTCCTTTGACAGAGGCTCCTTCGGATGTAGAAGATAGACAACTAGACGAGCTTGGCATCTTGGTGAAAAAGGAGGAATAATCTATGAACATACTGGTGCCTACTTTAATATTAGGAGTAATTGGTGCAGGGGTTGGAACTTTACTCTCTTTAGCTCACAAGGTCTTCTATGTTGAAACTTCAGAGTTACAAAAGAGAATTAGAGAGGCTCTCCCTGGGACTAACTGTGGTGCATGTGGATATCCTGGATGCGATGGATTAGCAGAGGCAATATACAGAGGGGATGCACCTGTAAATAGTTGTCCGGTAGGAGGAGAAAGCACCGCAAGAGAGATAGCTTCTATTCTTGGCTTGGAAGCCCCTTCTCTTCAGGAAACAAAGCTAGTATTATTCTGTTCTGGGACAAGGGATAAAGCTATTAGAAAATTTGACTATATGGGTATAGAGGACTGTAATATACGTTCTATCTTATGGGGTGGTGATATCTCATGCCCTTATGGTTGTCTTGGAGGAGGAACCTGTGTTAAAAGTTGTCCGTTCTCTGCCCTAAGTATGGGAGAGGATGGACTTCCGAAGATAGATTATCTCAAATGTAAGACCTGCGGTATCTGTGTTCAGGTCTGTCCTAGACATCTCTTTGCCCTAGTACCAAAAAATACCAAGGTCATAGTAGCCTGCAATGCTAGAGAGCTATCTGGGAGAGATACTAGAAAGGTATGTAGTGCAGGATGTATAAAGTGTGGGATGTGTGCAAGGGTTTGTCCTGTTGGGGCAATAAAGATGGAGAACAATTGGCCTGTGATAGACCAGGAGAAGTGTATAGCCTGTGGAGCCTGTGTTGAAAAGTGTCCAGTCCATGTTATGCACCTCGTCGTATAAAAAGCTTTTTTATTGTAATAGTAGGAGTACTAATAGTTTTAGTTTTATATTGGAGGTATACGGAACTATTCCCTAAAATTACCAAGGTAACAGCCTTTTTGATGGATACATTAGTAACTATAGAGATAGAGGATACTTGTAAAAAGGATTTGATAGCAAATGAAGGGATAGAGATAATGCAATCTCTGCAGAATAAGTTTGATGTAAATATTAGCTCAAGTGATATAGCTAAGATTAATATTTCTGCAGGTATAAACCCTGTAAAGATTTCAGAAGACACATTAGAGTTATTAAAAGAGTCGATAAGAATATCAGAGCTTACTAAAGGGGCATTTGATATAACTATAGGTGCTTTAACTAGAGAGTGGGGCTTTACAGATGGTAATTATAGGGTTCCTGATGATAGGGAAATAAAAGATAAGTTAAAGTTAGTAAATTACAAAGATATAAAGATATATGATTCAAAAGTAGAACTAGTCAAGAAAGGAATGTTCTTAGACCTTGGAGGGATAGCAAAAGGTTATGCTGTAGACAAGGTCTATGAGTTTTTAAAGAATAAAGGTGTAAAGAGAGCTATTATAAACGCAGGTGGAACGATAAAAACAGTGGAGAAGGATCCTAAGAGGGTATGGAGGATAGGTATAAAAGATCCTACTGGAAATAAGGATATCCTTGGAGTTCTCTATCTGGAGTCTGGTTTGGCAGTTGCCACTTCTGGTGATTATGAACGTTATTTTATGAAGGATGGGGTTAAATATCATCATCTATTGGATCCTAAAACTGGGTATCCTTCAAAATTCTGTAAAAGTGTTACCGTTGTAAGTAAAAGTGCAGTTGAGGCGGATGCTCTGTCTACAGCTATATTTGTATTGGGTCCCAAGGAAGGTTTGTACTTAGCCGAGGAATTAGGTATAGGTGTTGTAATAGTGGATTCAAAAGGTAATGTCTTTGTGTCTGATAATCTTAAGGATAGGTTTAGATTGTATGGGAAATAGAAAACTAGTAAGATTATCTCTAATGTTGGCATTAGGTCTTATACTAGGATTAATAGAAAGTATCTTGCCCCCATTGCCCGTACCAGGAGTAAAATTGGGATTGGCAAACATAGTAAACGTAGTGGTTCTATACTCTGATGGATTTATTGACAGCTTACTACTTTCTATATCTAGGGTTATAATACTATCTATCTTTCTAGGTACTCTACTTTCTATAACTTTTTATATCTCACTGAGCGGTGCTATAGCCAGTGTAACTGGGATGTCATTAGCCTATAGCATTTTGGGTAGAGACCTCTCCCCTATATCTGTAAGTTCTTTTGGGGCCTTTATGCATATATTAGCGCAGTTGTTAACAGTGAGTATCCTTATGAATACTAAAGATGTTCTATATCTTTTCCCTATATTATCCATCTTAGGTGTCATAACAGGGATTATTATAGGAATGATATCTTCTTATATTTTGAAGTTAAGACTATGAAAACGAAGCTTATTTTAGCCTCTAGTTCTCCTAGAAGGATAGAACTCTTAAATAAGGTAGGGATAGACTTCGAGGTATTGCCGAGTAATATAGAAGAACCCGAACCTCTGCTAGGGGAAGACCCTATAACTTTTGCAAAGAGAGTCTCTATGTTAAAGGCTAGTGAGATAAGTAAAAAGGTAAAAGAAGTTTTTGTCCTTGGTGTAGATACGATAGTTGAGATTTCTGGGCTAGTACTTGGAAAGCCTACTGGGAGAGATTCAGCAAAAGATATGCTAAGGTTACTGTCTGGCAGAATTCATAGAGTAATTACTGGGTTTACTATCATAGATGGTAAAAGTAAGCGATTGATTTCAGAGGCTGTTATCACTGCAGTGAAGTTTCGTAGATTAAAAGACGAAGATATTGAAAACTACTTAAACAGAGAGGAATATATGGATAAAGCGGGAGCTTATGCTATACAGGGATATGGTAGTAATTTTATAGAGTATATAAGGGGATGTTATTATAATGTAATGGGGCTTCCTATAGAAAGGATTATGGGAGTCCTTAAACATCTTTTGCTAGAGGAGGAGATATGAGTATCTTTTCTAAAGATATTGGAATAGATCTTGGCACATCGAATACTGTCGTCTTTTTAAGAGGTAAAGGAATAGTTCTAAGAGAGCCTACAGTTATAGCTGTAAGTAAAGGCTCCTCAGATGTCTTAGCAGTTGGAGAAGAGGCAAAAAAGATGTTAGGGAGAACCCCTAGTGACATTGTAGCTATAAGACCAATGAAAGATGGCGTTATAGCAGATTTCGAGATAACACAGACTATGCTAGAGTACTTTATAAGTAAGGCTCAGGGGAAAAGAAGTCTTTTAAGACCGAGAGTAGTGATTGGGATTCCAAGCGGTAGTACCGAAGTTGAGAGGAGGGCTGTCTATAGCGCAGCTTTAAGGGCTGGAGCAAGAGAAGCCTATCTGGTAGATGAACCTATGGCAGCTGCTATAGGAGCAGGTTTACCCGTAGCAGAACCAAGGGGTAGTATGATAGTCGATATAGGTGGAGGAACTACCGAGATAGCTGTTATCTCATTGGGTGGAATTGTTACCTCTAAGTCTATAAGGATAGCAGGAGACGAGATGGATGAGGCTATTATACAGTATGTAAAAAAAGAATATAACTTACTTATTGGAGAAAGAACGGCGGAAGAGGTCAAGATGAAGATAGGTTCTGCCTATCCTTTAGAGACTGAAATGACGATAGAAATAAAGGGTAGGGATCTTCTGACTGGATTACCTAAGACTATAGAAGTAAATAGTGAAGAGATTCGTAGTGCTTTACAGCCTGTAGTATCTGCTATTGTTGATGCTGTAAAATCTGCCTTAGAGGCAACCCCACCTGAACTTGCAAGCGATATAGTAGAGCGAGGTATTATACTTGCAGGTGGAGGGGCTTTGCTTAAAGGGATTGATAAGATCTTGTCTCAAGAAACAGAGATGCCTGTATTTGTAGCTGATGACCCACTATCCTGTGTAGCCTTAGGGACAGGAAAGATACTAGAAGAGGTTGATATACTAAAGAGAGTCACTACTTATAGGGGGAGAGGTGGAGGGCTCTGAAAAATCTTCTTATTACCCTTTTAATAATATCCCTGTGTCTTTTGATAGTCTTTATAGATACGGTAAGTTCTAGAGGAGAAAATCCTGTAGAGAGGATATTAAACTTCATAAGAGATATTGGAGGTCTTATTGCTAAGGCAAAGAATTCTATAGAGGATGGGATTCAGTTTGTATATTTGTTCTTACAAAAACAGAATAGACTTGTTGAGCGTAATAGTCGTTTAGAGGTAGAAGTAGCTAAACTGAGAATAGAGAGAGACATGCTTAATAATCAAATCAATACTTTAAAGCGATTGGAAGTTAGCTCTGGCTTTAAAGAGAGTAACATGAGATTTAACCTTATAGGGGCTAAGATGATAAGAAGAGAACCAACTCAATGGCTAAATACTGTTCTTTTGGATAGAGGGAAAATCGACGGAGTTAAACCGAATATGGCTGTAATAAATGAAAATGGTTTGGTTGGTAAGGTGATTTCTGTTAGTGATTATACATCTAGGGTCTTATTTATACTAGACCCTGGAAACACTGTGAGTGTGAAAGTCTTGCGAAATAACGTTATGGGTGTATTAAAAGGAAATGGTGATGGAACCTGTAGTTTACAGTATATCTCTACTGGGGCAGATATAAAGGTGGGAGATGTTATAGTAACTTCTGAAGCGAGTGAATTATACCCTGGGGGAATAGTGGTTGGAAAGATAAGCAATATTTATAATAAACCAGGTGAGACTTTTTTAGATATTACTGTTATACCCTCTGTTGATTTTTCTAGTATATATTATCTCTGGATAGTAAGATAAAGATGGATTTAAAAGAAAAGATAATAAGGATACTTATAAATATTATTTGGCTCCTTTTAGGCGCTTTTCTAAATATCTTTTATCCAAATATGTTCTCTATTAATTCTTTACTTCCCAATTTTCTTCTAGTAATATCCGTATTTATGATCTTTTCTAATGGATTTTTGGAGATAGCCCCTTTAGTTGTCATCATGGGGCTAGTAGATAGTATATGGAGGGGAATAAATCCAGGGGTTAATGTACTTAGCTTGATAGGTTCTCTTGGTATAGTATACCTATTTTTTTATAGGCTGTGGAGTGGTAAGTGGGTCATAATAACTTCAATATTTTTAGCTGCAATACTCTATTTTTTTATCAGCTTTTTACTAATATATGTTAATAAGTTAGGGATATTTACTATTAACGATGCATTAAATTTTGGGTTAACTCAAGGTGTATATAACTCTATCTTCGGAATTATAATACTTCTGTTTTTTAGAAGATTTTTCAAGACAGATAGATGAGATTAAGGGTCTATATATTCTATCTATTTATATTAACCTTAGGAGTAGTACTCATAGTAAAACTATACCAGATTCAAATTTTACAGGGAAAATATTTTAAAGAACTAGCAGAAGGTAATAGGATAAGACTTTTTGCTGTTTCTGCACCTAGAGGAGAGATTATTGATAGAAAAGGTAAGGTATTGGCTAAAAATAGACCAAGCTTTACCGTCTCTGTTATTCCCTTTGAAGGGGAAAAAGAGGAATCACTAAAACTTTTAAGTAAGATAACTGGTGTATCTTATAGTGAAATTAAAGAGAAGATTAAAGAAGCCCCAAATAGGTTACAGCCAGTAAATATAATATTAGACGCAAATTTAGAGATAGTGAGTAAGATAAAGGAATTAGGGGATAAACTTCCAGGGGTTTTGGTTGTAACTAACGTGATAAGGGAATATCCTAATAGAAGTTTAGCTTCACATATACTAGGATATGTAGGGGAGGTCTCTAAGGAGGAGATAAAATCTCTTAGGGATTTGGGTGTAAAGATGGGAGATATCATAGGTAAATCTGGGATTGAGAGAACTTATCAGAGTAAGCTTATGGGGATTCATGGTGGTGAACAGGTAGAGGTTGATGCTATGGGAAGACCTATAAAGATTCTTGGGAAAGTTCCACCTATCCCAGGGTCAACTGTAGTAACTACAATAGATCTAGACCTTCAAAAAGTCGTTGAAGAATCTCTTCAGAGAAGAGGTTTGCCTGGAGCAATAGTTGTGATGGACCCGAGAAATGGGGATATACTAGCGATGGCTAGTTACCCGAACTTTGATCCAAACAGTTTTGCTAAAGGTATTACACCAAGAGAGTGGAGAGAGCTTTTATCGCCCAAGAAACCACTCCTTAATAGAGCTATCTCTGCTGTATATCCACCGGGCTCTACCTTTAAGATTGCAGTTGCCTTAGCTGCTTTGGCTGAAAGAGTGGTGGATAAAGATACAATATTTTACTGTCCTGGCTCTATGATGGTAGGTAATAGAAGATTTAAATGTTGGACCTCACATGGAAGGATAGACTTTCTGACTGCGATAGCAAGGTCCTGTGACGTAGCATTTTATACTATAGGGCTAAAACTTGGAGCAGAGAGAATAGCTAGATATGCAAAAATGCTTGGCTTAGGAGAATCTACTGGGATAGATATTCCAGGAGAAGTAAAGGGACTTATTCCTGAGCCTTCTTGGAAGAAGGAACCTTGGTATATTGGTGATACCGCTAATATGTCTATAGGACAGGGTTATGTACAAGTAACTCCTGTACAGATGGCTGTTTTAGTCAGTGCTATAGCAAATGGAGGAAAAGTTTATAGACCTAGGATTGTATCCAAGATAATTAATCAAGATGGAACTATTGAGACCATACCTCCAGGGCTTATAAGAGACATCTCTAAATTTAGAAGAGAAATTGATATAATAAAAGAAGGTATGGAATTGGTTGTAAAGGCAGGAACTGGAAGCTTGGCTAGACTTGATAGGGTAACTGTAGCAGGTAAGACAGGAACTGCGGAGAACTTCCCTAATATTGAAAATCCTTTAGGTAAGGACCATGCATGGTTTATAGCCTATGCCCCAACAGATAATCCTAAGATAGCTGTTTCAATAGTAATAGAGCAGGGAGGTCATGGGGGATCAACCGCTGCTCCTATTTCTGCTGAGATTATTAGCTATTACTTGACTGGAGAAAAGATAATTAGAGGTGGAGGATGGCAGGGAGACTAAGATGGGTATTACTGTAAAAGGAGAGAGGAGTTATATAACTATAAAGATAGACGGTGAGGTTGATAGTGAAGCTATCGAGGGCCTCAAGACACAGATAGAGAGAAATAAGACTTTTTTTAGAGAAGGAAAGGTCCTTATAAGGTATGCTGGAGAAGGGATGCCCTGTAAGGCTTTAAATGAGATAATTGATATACTATCTAGTATAGAGTACATAACTATACTTGGAGTCTTGACAGAGGGTATCCCCCAGGGAGAAGGAAACGCTATAGTAATAAAGAAAACTCTTCGTTCTGGACAGAGTATAAGTTATAATGGTGATGTTGTTATTGTTGGAGATGTAAATGCTGGTGCAGAGGTCGTAGCTGAAGGGAATATAATAGTGTTAGGCTCTTTAAGGGGTTTGGCTCATGCAGGAGCTATGGGGGACAGGTCAGCTATAGTATATGCTTTGGACCTTTCTCCATTACAGATTAGGATAGCAGATATAATAGCAAGGGCTCCTGACCATGTTAAAAACAAATCTGTCCCTGAGATTGCTAGGGTTGAAAATGATAATATTGTTATTGAGACATTTTCTCATGGAGGTATAAGGTGATATGGGTAAAGTTATTGTAGTAACTTCGGGAAAGGGTGGAGTAGGGAAGACTACTGCTGTAGCGAATATTGGCACTGCGTTAGCCTCATTAGACCAGAAAGTGGCCCTAGTCGATGCGGATATAGGGTTGAGAAATCTTGACGTGGTTTTAGGTTTGGAGAATAGGATAGTTTATGATATCGTAGATGTAGTAGAGGGTAGGGCAAAGTTAAAACAGGCACTTATAAAAGATAAGAGATTTCCTTCACTGTATCTACTTCCTGCAGCTCAAACTAGGGATAAAGAGGCTGTTTCTCCTGAAGATATGATTGGATTATGCAATAAACTGAGAGAAGAATTTGATTTTATCATAATAGATTCTCCAGCTGGCATAGAGAGGGGATTTAAGAATGCAGTTACCCCTGCTGATATGGCTATTATAGTAACAACTCCGGAGGTTTCTGCTGTTAGAGATGCGGATAGGGTTATAGGATTGTTGGAGGCTATGGAGAAGGAAGATAGTAAACTTATAGTTAATAGGGTTAGGAGTAAACTTGTAGATAGAGGAGATATGCTTAGTGTAGATGACGTATTAGAGATCCTTTCTATAGAGCTTATTGGAGTTATCCCTGAGGATGAGCATATTATTATATCAACAAATAGAGGTGAACCACTGGTAAATAATAATACCGCACCTGCAGGAAAAAGTTTTATGGATATAGCCAGAAGGATACTTGGTGAGGATGTCCCTATGAATATTTATACTGATAAGGATGATTTATTTACGAAGTTTAGGCGTCTCTTTAAATGGAGGTAGGGTATGAGTGTAATAATAGATGCTATAAAAAGATTATTTACACATGAAGGTGGAAGTAAGGAGATAGCAAAGGAAAGACTTAAACTTGTCCTAATCCATGATAGGACCAGTATTTCTTCTGAAATTATGGAACAGATTAAAGAGGAGATAATACAGGTTATCTCTAAACATCTAGAGATAGATAAAGACGGGGTAGAGTTTTCCCTCGAGGGGGAAGAAAATTCTGTAGCTTTAGTGGCTAATATCCCAATAAAGGGGTTGAGAAGGCATAAAAAGAAGAGTTAAGGTTGATTTTGTCTCTGGAGCTTTAATATTAGTCTCTTTTATCCTATCAACCGTTGGTGTATTGGCTGTATATAGTGCCACCTATTGGAAAGGTCCAGAACTTTGGGATAAACAGTTTGTCTCTCTAATCTTAACTATTCCTATTGTTATCTTTCTAAGGTATATAGATTATAAGTTATGGCTTAAGATTGCACCATACTTTTATCTGGCTTCTGTAGTCATACTTGGTGCCACTTTAGTTATCTCATCTCCAATAAAAGGGGCTAAGAGATGGTTATATATAGGTGGTTTTAATTTTCAGCCCTCCGAATTAGCAAAGTTAGCACTAATCTTAGAGCTGTCTGCACTTATAAGTAGTAAGAAGAAGGAATGGAGAGATCTTTTATTATTTATAGCATGTCTTTCTATCACGCTTTTACCATTCCTTATTACTGCTTTACAGCCAGATCTAGGGACTGCATTAATTTTTATATCCATATTTGTCTGTATTATATTTATCTCTGGACTAAATATAAAGTATCTACTAAGCTTAGCTATACTAGGATTGATAAGTATTCCTCTAGCTTGGGATTTCCTTTTAAAGGATTATCAAAAGGAGAGGATACTTACATTTCTTGAACCTACTAGGGACCCTCTAGGTGCAGGATATCACATTATACAGTCTAGATTGGCTGTAGGGTCTGGTGGTTTATTTGGCTATGGTCTTCTTAATGGACCTCAGAATAGACTAAAATTTATACCAGAACAGCATACTGATTTTATCTTTTCTCTCATTGGTGAAGAGTTTGGATTTTTAGGTGCTGTGATGGTAATCTTGCTCTTTATGATACTATTTATCTTGGGATTATATATCTCCTTTAAGAGTGATACCGAAAGTGGAACACTCATTGGAATTGGCATAGTATCTATGTTATGTATACATATGTTTATAAATATAGGTATGACTATAGGACTTCTTCCTGTGGCAGGTATACCCCTACCATTTATAAGCTATGGTAGGAGTTTTCTAATAGTGAATATGATTGGAATAGGTATTCTATCTTCTATAGGAAAGAGGAGAAATCTATGAACTATCCGTTTGACCTTTTATACAGGGTAAAGAAACCAGCTAGTTATATTGGAGATGAGTATAACTTAGTAAAGAAGGATCCAGAGGGTAAGGTTAAAGTTGTCCTCGCCTTTCCTGATACATATGAGGTAGGGATGTCTAATCTTGGTTTTTCTATTATCTACCATATTATAAATAGTAGAGAAGATGCCTTGGCAGAGAGAATCTTTGCCCCTTGGGTAGATATGGAGGAACTTTTACGTAGAAGAAAGATTCCCCTTCTAACTTTGGAAAGTGGTAAATCTATAAATGAATTTGATATTTTAGCTTTTTCTATCTCTTATGAACTTAACTATTCTAATATACTTACTATTCTAGACCTCTGTGGACTACCATTACTGTCCTCTGAAAGGGATGGGCTTCCTTTAGTTATTGCTGGAGGCCAATGTGCATCTCGCCCTGCTCCAATTATTCCATTCATAGACTGTTTTGCTGTTGGAGATGGAGAAGAGCTTATTAATGAGATCATTGATACATTTAAAGAATGGCGTTTGAATAGTAAAGATAAGAATGAACTCTTAATAGCATTAAGTAAGATTAGCGGTATTTATGTCCCTGGAATTAGTAAAACTGTAAAGAAAAGATTTATTAGAGATCTAGACAAAGCTCCTTATCCTACTAAACCCCTTGTTCCAAATACAGAGATCATACATGATAGAGCGGTAGTGGAGATAATGAGAGGATGCACAAGGGGATGTAGATTCTGCGAAGCAGGTTTTCTATATCGTCCTGTAAGAGAGAGGAGCTTAGATAACATAAAGAGGCTTTCATCAGAGATACTTAGGTCTACAGGGTATGGAGAGGTGGGATTCTTATCTCTAAGTGCTAGCGACTATAGCAACTTAGAAGGTTTAGCTAGATATATAAAGGAAGAATTAATTCCGTCCTATGTATCGGTATCTATCCCATCCCTTAGGATAGATACCTTATCTAGAGAATTTTATGAAGCTATAGGGGAAGTGAAAAGAGGTCTTACCTTTGCCCCAGAGGCTGGAACTCAAAGATTAAGAGACGTTATAAATAAGAATATTACTGAAGAGGATATATTTAAGACGATGGAGATAGTATCCAAAGAAGGATGGGAGGCTATAAAACTATACTTTATGATAGGACTTCCAACAGAGCAAGATGAAGACATCTTAGGTATAGCCAATTTACTCAATGATATTAAGAGTAGATACAAAAAGATTGATTTAAATGTAAGCGTCTCCCTTTTTGTTCCTAAGCCGCATACCCCATTCCAATGGACGAGGCAAATAACCCAAGAAGAGGCAGAGGAAAAGATTAGGTTATTAAAAAGTAAATTAAATAGAAAGATAAATATAAGTTGGCATGATCCTAAAGTGAGTCTTTTAGAGGGTATACTGACTAGGGGGGACATAGATGTAAGTAGGGCGATAATTACCGCTTGGAGAAAGGGAGTAAGGTTTGATGCGTGGACGGATAAGTTCTCCTGGGATATATGGAAAGAATCTTTTAGAGAAAATAATATCGATATCAGTTCCTATCTAAAGGAGAAGAATCTTTCTGATCCTCTTCCTTGGGATTTTGTAGATACAGGGATAAGTAAAGAATTTCTCTGGAATGAGTATCAGTTGAGTCTTTCCGGTTTTAAAAGAGAAGATTGTAGAAAGGTAGGATGTTATAACTGTGGTGTTTGCTCGGGTTGAGTATAGAAAATTTGGTCCTTTAGCTTTTATATCTCATTTAGACCTGATAAGATGCTGGGAGAGGATAGTTAGAAGGGCAGATATCGGGGTAAGTTTTACTGAAGGATTTCATCCCAGACCTAAGTTCTCTTTTTCCCCCCCTTTACCTGTAGGTTTCGAAGGAGAAAGGGAATTACTTGACATAAGGTTAGAAAAGCCTCGCCTAGACTTGAAAGATCGAATAAATAGAGTAGCCCCTTATGGCATTTATGTGAATAACATATTTTTTGTGCAGAATTCAGATTTGGGAGAATCTATTATTGGTGGATTATACAACTTTCAGTGGCTGGGAGATACAGACAGAACTAAATTAGAGGAAGGATTAAAGAATCTTGGCTTAAAGGATTGGTTATACTCTAGTGAACAGCTTACACAGGTTGGTATTTTTCATCTTAAGAATTCATTATCTGTTCTACTGCTCTTTGAGAAGGGTTACCCCTCCCCGAAGAAAGTAGTAGAGATTATAGAGAGTATTGGAGAAGTTATATGGCTGAAGCTATCGAGGATTCAATTATTAGAAAGGTAAGACTGGGAAAAAGCAATCTTTTAGTCTCCAATATTGCATTGGGAACATTGCCTTTTGCCTCATATAGAACTAGTAAAAAAGACCTCTCAGAATTAATCTTGTATGCATATAGTATTGGAATAAACCTTTTTGACACAGCAGAGATATATGATAATTACGAGTTATTAGGAAGATCTTTAAATGGATTTGATAACGCTTTTGTTATAACTAAATCTTATGCGGTAAATGAAAGGGATGTTGATAGAAGTCTTCTTAAGGCTAAGAGACTTATGAATCGTGATGTAGATATCTTTATGCTACATGAACAGGAATCTATACTTACTATCAAGGGGCATATGAAGGCATTAGAGTATATGCATAAACTAAAGGAGAGGGGAGATCTAAAGGCTATTGGAATATCAACGCATAGGATTAGTGGAGTTAGAGGAGTATTAGCATTCTTAGAGCTCATAGATGTTGTTATGAGCATTATAAACTATGCTGGACTCGGTATATACGATGGAGATAGAGAGGGGATGGAATCGGCCCTGTTAGACTGCTATAATGCTAATATTGGTGTAATAGGTATGAAAGTATTTGGAGGTGGGCATTTGACAAGGAGTATAGATAGGGCTATTCGATATATAAAAGATTTAGATTTTATCCATACATTTCTCTTAGGTGTAGAGACTATAGATGAGTTAAAACTAGATGTATCTCTTCTTTGCGGTTTACAAGTTGAAGAGACTCTTTTAGAGAAAAGTAAGAAGAAGACTAGACGCATAGAGATAGAACCTTGGTGTACAGGGTGTGGTATCTGTGTAGATAGGTGTGGTCAAGGGGCTCTAAAATTGGTAAATGGTAAAGTAGAAATACTCTTTGATAAGTGTGTTCTCTGTAGCTATTGTGCACAGGTATGTCCTGATTTTTCTATAAAGGTGGTATGAGGTACTTAGGCATAGATTTTGGATTAAAGAGGATAGGACTTGCTATAAGCGATGAGAATAATAGGATAGCCTTTGGTCTAACTACCTTAGAAAATAAAGGCCTTAAAGATTTAAGATTAAGCATAGAAAGATTAGTGGAGAGGTACGAAGTAGGTAAGATAGTGATTGGATTTCCTAATAATATGAATGGCACTCCTGGATATCTATCTAAAGAGCTCTATAAAGTGGTGGAGGTGCTTAAATCTATACCGGGTATAGAGATTATCATGTGGGATGAGAGGCTAACATCAGTTGAGGGGGAAAGGATTGCAAGAGAGATGAGAAAGAGGGATAGAAAGTTGATAGATAAGATAGCTGCTACGCTGATCCTGCAGAGTTACCTTGATTTTATAAATAGAGAGGCTGACTCCTCTAGTTTTTAATATCTTTCCAGCTTATCAGCTTTATGCCTTCTTCCTGAATTATCTTGTATAGTTCTTCATCTCTAAATAGATCAAATTCCATTTGTCGCTTTTCCCAATGTGGATTTATACCTTTTAATTCTTCAGTAGCTAATCCAGGATGTATATAAAGCTCACTCACGCCAGCCTTTAGATTTCTGATTATATCTATCACTTTCCTCTTGAATGCTCTATAGTCTTCTCCATTTTCTAGAGAAAAAGAGTAAGATACTAGATAGTCTATCAACCTTACCCCGATTTTATCCGCTAAGTCAACTATCATCTCATAGTTAGAGATAGCTTTTTGGGGGAGTATTCTTTTGGTCTCCTCGTCTAAATTTTTAGGCAATCTAAAGGGGAAATTATACATTTTACAAAATTCAAAGACTATATCTAAGAAGCTATTACCATATTTAAGTCCGTATAGACTCCCCATATGGTTATCTAAGTGAGAGGGTTTTATTCCTAAGTTTATTACTAACTCTATCTGATTTTTAATCTCCTCTTTTACCTCTTCCTTTTTAGCATTGAGCTCTACCTCCTCTGCACTTTCTGGGAAATAGCCTTCTTTTGTTATTAGAGAATTTACTGAACCGTTTCTTGTTACTGGTCCCCACTTGTACAATTTCCACTCACTTGTAAATGTTAAGTGCACCCCAATATCCACCTCAGGATGTGTTTTGTAGAACTCTGCTACCTCCTTTATCCAGGGGCAAGGAGCCATCACTGTACTTGATGTTATGAACCCTTCTTCAAATAGTTTAAATATGGCTTGATTAGAAGAATGACACATTCCTAAGTCGTCTGCATTGATTATTAGATACCTATCATTTTTAGAGAGCTCAGTACTCATCTTTCTAACCTCCAAGGTTTTTTATCCTGATTTTTTACCCATAAGTACTGCTCATAGAGTAATTTTACTATTCTCTTATCTATTTTGTTTTCTATCTCATCTGGTTGTTTTCCATGTTCAAAATTTTCTAAGAGAAAGTCTATGTCTTTATAACTCATACCGAGACTTTTTTCGTCGGTAATGCCAGGTATAAGATCTGGAGTTGGTTCTTTCTCTATTATCTCTTTTGGAACCCCTAAATATCTGGCTAATTCTATAATCTCTGTCTTGTATAGATGTGATATGGGAGATATGTCTGAAGCATCGTCTCCATATTTTACGTAGAATCCTATAAGCTTTTCTGTTAGATTTGTACAACCAACAAC
Organism: uncultured bacterium; assembly: GCA_937958695.1. Taxonomy (GTDB): domain Bacteria; phylum DUMJ01; class DUMJ01; order DUMJ01; family DUMJ01; genus DUMJ01. The sequence goes on along the minus strand of CALGNK010000027.1, from coordinate 7,865 downwards.
TAGATAATTTTCTCGCTCTCCCCAAAAATACAGAACTGCCATTCTTATCCTGTGTTTTATACCGTAATATGCCTTACTCTTATTGAACCAGTGTAGACTAGGGTCTATTTTCTCCTTAAGAGCAAAGAACAGTGGCTTACCTAGTATCTGTGTATACTTCTCATACATACTTGTTATTACTTTAATTTTTATTGATCTAAAAAAGAAAATCCATAGGGGGACCTCTCTATACACCCCTATGGACCAGAGGGCTTTAGTTATAGGGATTACTCTATATCTAATGCCAAGAGCTTTGGCTACTTTTATAGCATCTCTCTTGCTAGACGGATCAGAGTCTAACTCTGGCATAATTAAGGCTAAGACTCTATCCTTGCCCACTGCCTCTTTGAGAAGATGGGCTGTTACTGATGAGTCTATGCCTCCACTTAGTCCAATGACAAACCCATCCTTCTTCTCCTCTTCAAGCTTCCCCCTCAGGTATGAGACTATTCTATCCTTCTCTCTAGCGCATTCCATATAGTTAATTATAACTATTTTCCATTTGTATTTCTATAACTTCTAGAGGTGTATCTCCTATATTCCTTACCCCATGTAAACTACAGTTTGGTATCACTATACTATCCCCCTCTTTCAGCCTATATCTCTTGTCGTTGGTCTCCAATTCTCCAAGTCCTCTTGTTACTATCCAGTGTTCCATCCTTCTCCTGTGAAATTCTGACTCTATAAGGCATCCAGGTTTTACAAAAAGTCTTCTTACTTTGTAGTGGTCCCCATCCTCTATAGTCTTATGTCTACCCCAAACCTCAAATACCTCTGTATGATTTATCACCTCTTCTCTCTTTTCTGCCTTTAGTCTCTCTATCAATTCTTTAACTAATTGACCATTTCCCTTTTTAGTTATAAGGACAACATCGTCTGTCTCTATCACTATGAGGTCTTCTACACCAATGGTTGCTACTAATCTGTTATTACTAAATATAAGAGAATTTTTTGTCTCTAGAGGGTACACATCCCCTATAAGCACATTACCATCCTCATCCTTTTCCCTAATCTCATATAGCGCATCCCATGAACCTATATCACTCCATAACATATTAGAGACTGGAACTACTGCCACTCTCTTTGATTTCTCCATAATGCCATAATCTATCGATATGGGTGGCATTTTTTCAAAGTTTTTTATTGCGCTTTCATAGCCTTTGCTTATAATGCTGTAAATCTCAGGTTGGTGATGCGTTAGTTCTTCTAAGAATGTAGATATCTTAAAAGCGAATATGCCTGAATTCCATAAAAAGTTACCATCTTTTATATAGAGTTTAGCCTTTTCTAAACTAGGCTTTTCGATGAACCTATTGACTATATTAAACTTACCCATATTATCCCCTAGGTGTATATATCCGTAACCGGTTTCTGGTCTATTGGGCTTTATACCAAATATGACCAGATAACCTTTTTCTGCTACTTCTTTACCTATACTCATATATCTTATAAAACTTTCTATTGGTTTTATCATATGGTCTGAAGGAAATACAAAGATCACTTCATCCGGATTACTTTTTAAAACGTCTATCACATATTGGCAGGCTATAGCTATACTTGGAGCAGTATTTCTTCCTACCGGTTCACAGATAATATTATCTTCCATCTCCCTAGAGAATCTAGAGCATATGTCTTTTACATAGAAATAATAGTCAGAGTTTGTAACAGTAATTATATCACTCGGTTCAACGAGATTTAATACCCTATCATAGGTAGATTCTAAAAGCTCCTTTCCATCTATAAGTCTTAAGAATTGTTTTGAATATTTCTCTCTAGAAAGTGGCCATAGCCTGGTCCCTTTACCTCCTGCTAGTATAAAGACCTTCATCCTTATATCACCCCCTGAAGGATATGTAAGGTTTCTTCTGTTAACATCTCATATATGGAGAGATAAGCTGAAAGGTATGAGATTGTAGATTCTGCTCCAGTATTCAAGTTCAATCCATATCTATTAATCCCGTCTCTGCAGGCTTTAATGGTAGCATCATAAACATCTTCGCCTATTATGTTCTTTCCAAAGAACCAATCAAAGGCGTTCATAGCCCATTTTATGTATTTATTATCCTTAGTTATGTGGAACGCTATCTTACATGCCTCTATAAATGATGAGGCCTCTAAGGGTTGTTGGTCAAACATCGGTCTTCCTTCACCGTTTATATTCAATTCCCATCTCTCATTACCAGGTGGTATAAAGATACCATTTTTAAACGAATAATTAGCTAAGAAGTCAAGCATTTCTAATGCTACATCTAAAAGTATCTTGTCTTTCAAGACCAGATAGCTAGAGAAAAGACCTACTGGTATGATGCCATTATCATAGGCTAAGTAAGGTTCTATCCACTTCCAATTATTCTTGGCATTATCCCTATATAGCCCTATTATTTTCTCTGCTAGATCAAAAATTATGTTCTTTTCCTCTCTGTAGAAGGTATATCCTGTAAGAAGGAACGATATAGCTCTTGGAGATTTTATTTTATTTATATGAAATTTCATTCTGTCTAGGATTTCTCTTGCACACAGTGCCATGTCTGTAGGTGCAGTATTGTAAGTATATGCACAGGCTAGAAATGTTCTACCAAAGCTATCCTCAGAGCCTATATCATCTAAGAACCTCTTATCATAGGAGACGAAATTATGAATCCATCCATCATCTCTAAGGACATACCATATAAACCCTAGATATGTCCTTGCCAGTTCTAGTAAATCTTCTTCCTTTATAATATTCCAATATTTGAGTGTTACAAATAGAGCCCTAGCATTATCATCTGTCGTATAGCCAGTCTTTTTATCTGGGATTCCATATTTAGAATGCTGTATTATTCCAAAGCAATCTGTAAGTCTCTTAAGATGTGCGATAGAGAGCTCTGGATAACCCTTTATACATATATAGTTCATTGGCTGTCACCTCCTGAAAGAGTTTGATATACTTAGCCCCAACATTACTCCAGCTCATCTCTTCCCTAAGATTTAGTATCTTTTTTCTAGTCCTATCAAGCTCATCAGGGTTCCTTAATAGGTAAAAGACTATATCTACTATTGAATTGGGATCTCTGAATTTACAGAGAAATCCTCTTCCTCCAGATAACATATCTTTGGCATATATATAAGGTGTTGACACTACAACCTTCCCTAGACCTATAGCATACGAGAGTGTTCCGCTAGTTATCTGCTGAGGATTTAGATATGGAGTTATATAGATATCGGTCATCTCAAGATAATTTATTATCTCTTCTTGGGTAAGGTATCTATTTACGAAAATAACGTTATCCTCAATACCTAGCTCTGATGTTATCTTTATTAATTTCTCTCTGTATTTTTCTCCTTCATTCCTTACAACCTTAGGATGGGTTCTACCTATGATCAGATATTTAACATTAAATTCTTCTAGTATCTTAGGCAGAGCCCAAAGCACGTATTCAATCCCTTTTCCCTCACTGAGAAGCCCAAATGTAGAAAGGATAAATGTATCTTCTGGTATGCCTAACCTATTTTTCATCTCTTCTTTGGATATTGTTGGTAAGAGGTTTGGAATTCCATGATATATAAATATAGCCTTTTTCTCATCTATTCCGTATATGTCCTTTAGTAATCTAATACCGCTAGGTGCCATAACTACTAGATATCTAGAGAGATTCCCTATCTCTCTCAATATATACTTCTGGCTTTCTGTTGGTTCTGTCAGTATTGTATGTAGTGTGGTAACTACAGGAACATTGAGTCTCTCTAAAAGATATAAGATATCTTTCCCATCTTTTCCAGAGAATAGACCATACTCATGCTGTAGTGATACACAGTCTATATCTAATGAATTTATAGTATCTGCAGTATCTATGTAACTATCTTTTCCAGGAAATATCAAAAATGATCTTCTATAGTCAAAATCTAAGTCGATATCAGAATCTGTAGGAGCAAAGATAGATACCTCTACATTCTTACCATTGTTTAGTACAGCTTCCACCAAGTCCCTTGTAAAATTAGCTATTCCACATTCCTGAGGTGGATAAGTACTTATAAATGCTAATCTCATTCCCTATCACCTCCTAAAGAATGTGTTTTTAATAAAAAGAATAACCTTACAGTTTAAGTTGAAAAAGGATAATAATGATTTTAATCTTTTTACTTAAATATATTATACCATAGGCTCCTAAAAGAGAGCAAATTAGCTGGGATGAAATTCGGACAGGAGTTCGGACATCATATGGTTTCACCTTCGAACTAGACATCAAAAATACCCTCTTAGGGGATCTTACATCAAAAATTTCTATAAATTTTTACCCCTGTATAAGACCTATAACCTTGCAAAATCTACCTAAAAATGCAAAATTATCATTACCTACCTGTTAGGGGTTTAATATCTTTTTTGAACCTCTAATGCCTAACCCTTTATCGCCTTTCTGGATCATCAATTTACGTCCCTACAAGTACAGTAAAGTAGACCTGGTGCCTACGCCTGAGGTCTAAAAGTTAAGATAACCCGCTAGCCATGCGAGTTTTTAAATTTTAGGGTGTCAAACTTGCGTCAAGTAAATCTGTGTATCATATGTTTGTAATACTTATCGGCCAAAATCACATAAATCGTTATAAATTCATTAGTTATTCAAAATATTCTTCTATTAGTGTAATCCTTGCTTGCTCTATAGCTTCTTTGATCTTATTTTCATAATCTTCTATTGTTATTTCTCCATTTTGAGCAGATATGGTTACAGTTATTTCTACATCCTCAAACTTATCTTTATTATTAATTAAATTAATTATTCTTACAATGTCTGAAAGTTTTCCTGGTCTAGTGCTTAATTTAAGATAGATTTTTTTATAAGACTTAAATCTTCCTTTTGACTCTTCTTCCCCTTTTATCTCTTCTTTAAGTTCAATAGGTCGGATTTGTACGTAAGTATCATCCCCTTTTTTAATTTCCTCCTCTATATCCAGTTTCTGGCATAATTCTGCCTTAATAATGATTTCAGTTTCTTCTAAACTTGGTTGATATTCTTTTTTATAGTATTGAGGCACAGGCGTACCATTTTCTAAGTAGCCTGCTCCAAACAAACCCTGCTTGATGCCTTCTTTAATGGCGTCTATAAGAATCTCATCTTTAGTTATTCTTATTTCTCCTGGTGTTTTATAAAAGGATTCTATTATGTTCTTTGTTAAAACATATTCATTATCTTTTAGATATTTTTCCTTTATGGTTAATGGACTTAATCTCTCGAGAATTTCTCCATCGCTTCTCAACTTTTCATATATTTCCCTTTCTACAATAATATCATCTCTATCGGTAGGAATACCTAAATCTATCTCTTTAAATCCATCTTTTGATGGAACTAATACAGTACGGTAGAGCTCTCTTACCTGTCTTTTTGCTTCATTTTCGGTTGTTTTTACGCTATTTTCCACCTCCTTCTTTTGCTCCTCAGTTAGATGTAAATTTTTGTCACTTTTTATATACCTCCATGCTATTTTTTTCTTTAAAAAGTTATAGAAAGATACTTTTGCAGATTCCAGTTGAGAGAGAAATATAAGGGTGTTACGGTGAACCCTTGGTTTATCTCCACAATTTTCAAAAATCCCCCTAATTTTTCCCTTATCTTTTAGAATAATCAGTTTTAAATCTTTTGTATCGGGAATATCTCTTGAATTATTGGGCCAAATGTATGTCTTAAAATACTGACTTTTAGAAAGACTTTCTAGAAGAATTTTTTCCTCGTATTCCAATTCATTCTCGCTGATGTTCTCCATTTTATCTAAAAGAATACGGTTTAGGTTTGGCTGGTTATTGAAGAATAATCCAGTGTCTGAAATATAAAATAGATTTTCCTTTAGCTGTGTTATTACTTCCGCAACTATACTGCTCGGTACAGAAGGATCTGCGCAGGCAAGCTTAATTTCATTAGGGGTAGCTCCCTTCTCCTGTCCGCCCGAGAAGGAATACATAAAAATTGCAGTGGCGCACTTTGTCCCAAATGAAAATGGAAGGTAGGCACCTCCAAGATTTCTATTCACTTTTTCGGATCCAGAATCGCTTGAAGTTATATCTTGACTTATAATGCTATCAAACTCTGAACCGATATAATTTACAAGTTCCCTTCTTATCTCTTCATTTTCCAATTTAAAATCTCCTAATCTTATAAAAGGGATACGAGAATCCTTTAATGAATGTACTACTAGGGCAAGAATTCTTAGCACACCTCTTGTTCTCTGAAATTTTGGAAAGCTTCCCCATCGCTTGTATAAAACATCAATTACCTCGGGCTGGAAAGGATAACTTTTTATGAATCTTTCTCTATAATGTACTCTTTCAATTCCTTCAGGAAGTAATTTTTCCCTCTCTGCATAATCCAGAAATTCTTCTATTACTTTTTTAGCTTCATCTTCATCAATACTACTAAAAAGTCTTTTCCTAATTACTTCTGATATCTCTTCATCCTGTACCGGTGTATATATTTTTTCTACCCTACCCAAGATATTTTGTAAGCTCAACAAAATCTCTTCTGATTTTTCATCTCTATAGGGATTGCTTGATGGTAGTGAAACAAATAGAATAGTCTTATCCAGAGTTCTTATCACACCAGTAAACTCTTGGATGAAAGTAATAGTTTGTTGAGCAAGATTTGAATCTCCAACTTTTATCCCTAACGCTTTTGAAACATACTCGTGAATTTCGTCTAATAGTATAATGAGAGGTTGATGTTTTGAAAGAACTTCTCTTATCCTCTCACCGCCTGGTGTTACAAAACCTTTTAATTTTTCTATCCTTCCTTCGAGTTGTCTTTCTATCTCTTGCCAAAGAGATGGTTCCTCTTCACCTACAGAGAATTTATCTCCAGAAAAAACTACAACTTTGGCATTCCAGTCTTTTGCTTTGTGATAAAGGGCAATTAAAGAGTGGGTTTTTCCTCCTCCAAAGGGAGTTTGAATCTGAATGACTGGATCTCCACCTTTTCCTTGAAGTCTCTTCTCTGCAATATTTAATAGATTATTTAATCCATACGTGAGATAAGTTTTTCTAAAAAATTCATCAGGATTTTGATATTCCTCTGGTGCCCTTCCTTTAAATACCTCCCATAAGTCTGCTGCAAAGACATCCATTGTAAGTCTGCCTTCAATTATATCCCTATGAGGGATTGCTATACTTGAAAAAGGCTTCATAATAACCTCCCATGTCTATATTTATTTAATTCACTTAATAACTTTTCTCTACCAGAAAGAAAACCATCTAAAAGTTTCTTCTCTTTACTCTCTATAGGTAATGTTTCAGATATGGCTTGGGCAACCTTATAAAAGGCTTCTTTGGAGCCAAAGCCCTTTTCCAAAAGTACTTTTTTTATCTCCTCTCTTTTACCATCTTCCCATAGGAGAAGCACATAGTGAAGTACATCAATAAGTTCTTCCGGATCCTTAAGATCTTTATAATCTCTTTCATGTGGACCTAAGACTTTTATAAATTCCTTGTTTTTTATAATAAATCCCTTATTCCATTCTTTTGTCAAGTCTATCCCCACACTTTGGGCAAGTTTTCTTGCTTCATCAAACTCTACTTTTGCCTCTTGATAAGTCCATCTCCAGAGTAGATAAAACCTTGTAAGGGATGAGAGCTCTCCAGCGATGCCATTATGTAAGAGCTGACGCACAGTATAGTCTGTTACTACCTCTCTAACAAATTCCAATAATTTATCTGCTCTTATGATGTTTCCTTCGTAGTCCATCACCTCTTCATATCTTCCAAAAATTTCAATAGAAGAGCCTATGGCAGAGATAAAATAATCTGCACCTGAGATACCTTCCTCCCATAGCCTATCAAGCTTTTTATAGATATATCTTTTTATTTC
>CALGNK010000026.1 GCA_937958695.1 uncultured bacterium | reverse complement strand
AAAAAAGGCTTATCATCTCTAGGTGGGTCTATACGAAATGGATATCTCTTAGAGACTCCCCCATCTTTTAATATCTGTTGAAAGTATTCATAGTATATATCCTCAGGCAAAACATTAAACCTGTTTGTTTCATCAAGCTTAAGGTCGTAAAGAAAGACAAAATCAAAAGCCATAGACTCCAGAAAGCTTTTGACTATATTTACTTCCTCTTTAGTAAATTCATTATTCTTTACTAGAAATGTCATTGTATTTAAGCTTCTAAAAACGATAATCCTTTTTTCTGGTTCTGTAACACCTAACTCTCTAAGTCCAGTAAGGATAATATTAAAAAGTTTTAATTCCTCTACTGGAGGTCTTTGAAGCCATCTACTGAAAAGCATTACACCGTTAGGTTTTAGATGACTATATGCTGATTTAAAACCATCTACTGTATAGGTATAGTTTTCTCTTAAAGAGTATGTTCCAGAAGTAACCACATAAAAAGATTCTTCTAGAGAAAACTGAATAATATCAAAGGTTTCCTTAGTCTGAGCAATATACACTCGAGGGTGATCTACTACGTAGCGAACATTAGACGAGTATGGTAGATAGTGCTTCATAATATCTACCATAATAGGATTTTCAAAGACTACTGTTATATTATTATGAGTCTTCTCCATAGCCAAAACTATATCTAAACCTCCAATAGGATTAAATATAAGGATGTTAGCTTCTTTTTTTAATTTATACAGAATCGCCTGCGGTAAATACTCGGTAAAGCTATTAGAAGTAACTATACCTTTCAGATTTTCTCCATCTATAGTGATACCTATACCCGAGGGGATTTTCCCTCTATACTTGTAGCTTAAGCCCGGAGCGTATCTTATAGTGGGAGATTCTAGAATGTCTATCCTAGAACTAACATTCCTATAAGTAGCAACAACTTTTGTCGATGGGACCTTTAATATCTGTGAAAGGTCCTTATAGGGAGAAAGCCTTATAGGAATATCAAAAGGCTTATAGACAAAAAGATGTATAAATATTAATAAAAATACAACTGAGATAGAGTTATACTTGGAATCTTTACAGAGTAAAAGTGAGGCTAAAAATCCAATAATAATGCTTATCAATAAGGTGCTAAATTCATCCAGTCTAGAAAGGGAGAAAAGCGCTAGAAGAGAACCAGTAGAAGCCCCTATGAATGTCATACAGTATAGAGTAGAGTGTATACTAGAGAAAAGTGTCAAGGATAGAGATACTATTAATCCAGAGAAGAAAAAAGGGATCAAAAAAATAGAAAGTATAAAGAAGAAATAGAGTAATTGAATCTTAGACCAGGGGATTAGGTAAGGGTCAAATGGGATTAGATTAATCATAATATAGGAAAATATTACAGATAGAGGATAGAGTATACTTACTAATCTAAGGTGCCCTAGCCCATTCCTCTCATAGATATTCCTCCTAAAAATAATGTATGTTCCTCCCATACCGTTACCTAGAAGTGATAATCCTACAATCAAGAAAGCCCAATGATAACCTTGAGTTATAGAAAATATCCTTGTAAGTAGCACCTCTAGATAAAGTTGGGACAGTGAAATCAATACCAGCGCTATAAAGATAAAGAGGTTATCCTTTTTCATAGTAACATTATACTATATGGTTTATTTTGAGGTATAATTTATAATAAAAGAATCTACAAACAACTAACAAGGAGGTACAGAAAAACTGTATGAAACTAGTTAGATACCCAGGAAATCCAATACTTAAACCTACATATACCTGGGAAGAAGGAGGAACATTTAACGCAGGAGTAGTACACCATAATGGGCTATTTCATCTACTCTATAGGGCTGTATATGGGGAGAATAGATCGAACATAGGATACGCGATAAGTAGAGACGGATTCCATTTCTTCAAATTAGATAAGCCAGTTTTTGAACATACCGGAGACTATGAAACCTTTGGGGCAGAAGATCCAAGAATTACAAAGATAGAAGATACATTCTATATGCTCTACACTGCATATTCAGAGAAAGGAACTAGGGTATCTTTAGCCAGTACTAAAAACTTTATAACATGGGAAAGATACGGAGTAATATTACCAGACGTTGATAATAAGGATGCGGTACTTTTCCCCCAAAAGATAGGTGGCAAATATGTAATGTTACACAGAATACCTCCAGATATATGGATTGCATACTCTAATGACCTTATCCATTGGGAAGGACACAGAGTCATAATGACTCCTAGAAAAGGCAAATGGGATAGTAAAAAGATTGGAGCAGGAGCCCCTCCGATAAAAACAGAGAATGGATGGCTTATATTCTACCATGGAGTAGATGAAGATATGGTCTATAGACTTGGAGTAGCCCTTCTAGACTTAGAAGACCCAAGTATAGTACTAAAAAGACAAGAAGAACCGATTCTTGAACCAGAAAAATACTACGAATTAGAAGGGATAGTTCCTAATGTGGTATTCACCTGCGGAGCAGTGGAGGTAAATAATACTTACTATGTATATTACGGTGGAGGCGACTATGTGATAGGAGTAGCAACAGTAAAAAAGGAAGAGGTGGATAGATTTATAAGGGAATAAAAGATGAAGCTCACTGTAAGGGTTAAACCTAATTCTAAGAAGCAGGATATCAGAATAGAAGAGGGGATTTATATAATCTCTCTAAATTCTCCTCCTTTAGATGGAAAAGCTAACGAGGAGTTAATAGAAGCACTAGCAGATTATTTTAATGTGTCGAAATCTAAAATTAAGATTATAAGTGGACATAAAGGTAAGATAAAGATAGTAGATATAAAGATGGAGGGTTAGATGCCAGAGTTACCTGAATTAGAGATCCTCGTAGGTAATTTAAGGAGTAGAATAAAGGATAAAAATCTGGGTAAGCCAATTATAGTAAATCCAAGAGTAGTCGGTGGAGACCCAAATCTACTAGAGAATAAAACGATAAAGGATGTAACAAGAAGAGGAAAATGGGTCTTAATCCTTTTAGACGAGTTATATATAGCATTTCATCTAAGACTTAATGGATATATATTCTTATTAGACTATGAGGAACCTGACAGTTACGACTGTGTGATACTTCCAATAGATGGAGAATATATCCACTTTGGAGACCCAAGGAGACTAGCTCAAATGAAGATAACTAAAGGGATAAATTCCCTAACAGAAGAACTAGGATTAGATCCATTATCACAAGAATTCACATTAGAATATCTAAACAAAAGTCTTAAGAAAAAGCGTAGTAATATAAAGACATTCTTGATGGACCAGGATATTATATCTGGTATAGGCAATACATATGCTGATGAGATACTATTCTCAGCAAAGATCAACCCAACAAGGCCTTGCCAAAGTCTAGATGAAGAAGAAATAAAACTCTTATATAAATCAATAAAAGACATACTTGAAGAGGCATTGAGATTAGGTGGGACATCCACTGAAGAGTTTACCAATCTTATCTCAAGGGAAAAAAGTTTTGAACCAAGGGTTCATAGAAGGGAAGGAGAAGCTTGTCCGATCTGTGATACACCAATAGTAATGATAAAGATTGGGGGTAGAGGTACCTATTACTGTCCAAAATGCCAAAAGTAACTATAGTAGTCACTGGGGTAATAGGAAGCGGTAAAAGTACAGTATGTAACTATTTCAAAGAGTTTGGAGCAGAATATATATCAAGTGACGATCTAGCAAAGTCCATTATAAATAGTGATCCCAGAGTAAAGAGATTAATAGGATACTTTTTACCAGATTATGGTTCTAAAGAATTTTTAAGAGAAATATTCTTAGACTCCAATAAAAGACATATATTAAACTCTATTGTTCATCCATTTGTCTTAGGATATCTAAGGGGATATAGAAGCAGTAATAATGTCTTAGTTATAGAGGTACCTCTATATGTAGAGGTAAGGGCATGGGATATTGGAGATTTCGTTATTACAACGTATGCCTCAGAAGAGATCCTTTTAGAAAGGATTACAAGAAAATGGCATATCACAATAGATGAGGCTAAAAAACGTTTATCCTCCCAATTAAATCAAGAAGTTAAACTTAGGTTTGCGAATTATAAAATAGATACATCGATAAGTATTGAGTGCACAAAAGAACAAACTGAGAAGGTCTGGAAAGATTTAAGCATCCGTATTTCTAATAAAAAAGTTTAAGATTCTACGCAAAATAGTAATCACAATATAACCGATTATAGAACCAAGTATAAATCCATTAAGTGTCCTAAGTAAAGCAATATATATCGGTGTATGTATGTGGCAGAAAGAGTTTATTATAGAAATAGGAGCTATTAAGGAGATAATACTAAAGATTATCCCTATCTCTTTCTTTATCTTTAAGAACTCTAAAGCCAAAAAGATTGATGGATAACCTATAAGAAACTCCTGCGTTCTAGGCCTTACAAACATAAGCCTTTCAAGAGTAGTCCTCATCTTAACTTCAAAAATCCAGACAGCTTCCGAAGATATATTACCTGTTCTAAGTATATAGAATATACCTCCTCCGACAAAAGCAAGTATTAATAATAGACTCAAGACATTTAGAGGATAGGTCAGGATATTAACAATAACGTCTCTACGCGAGAAGTATACTAATAATAAGAAAAGTAAAAATGGAATAATATGCGCTAGTTTTACCCCCATAAACTGGTTTATCTGAAGCATAAAATCAGTAGAAGATAAACCTCCACTAATTATTAATCCGCCAATTAGACTTAATAGAGTTATCTTAATTACCTTATAAAATACATATTCTCTTTTGTCAGAGAGAACAAATAGCCGTATGGGAACTAAAGGGAATATACAGGCTACCCCAAGGGCAAGAGTCTTTTTAAGAAAGGAAAACGGTAATAAAACAACAAATCCTCCTGATAGAAAAGATAGTAAAGCTAAGATCCAAATTAAAGATGGAGGTAATATATTCTGCCCAACTAGAACTATGGCAATACCCATTCCTAACCCCATAGAAAGTATAGCCAGTCTAAATCCTTGCCAATTTGGTAAAATAGTAGCCTTCTCAACAGTAAAGTTCTCCCTATTCAATCTCTCTCTAATGGAAGAGATCAAACTTATATTCTCCTCTATTAATGTCTCCTTCTCATAAAAATTTGGTATAGATCGAAGATATAAAAATCTTACATTTCTTTCCTTGACAGACCTCACAGTTCTATCTAGTATCTCTCTGGGTTTAAGTTTATACATTTCACCTGAAGTTAAAGAGTGTAACCTTACAATGCTTCCCTTTAGGTCTTTGGTAAGAACTTCCATACCCTTTTGATTACTAAATTCTACTAACGCTATGTTAAAGCCATTCTCTTTTATCAATTTGCTAACCTCTTCTAGATATTTAGGGTATCCAAGTACTTCTGTTCCTTGAAATACTAATGCAGTAGTAATATCTTTATATGGGGACACTACATCTAACATCTTAGGTATTGCAAGTTGATTTATATATGAAGTATTCAATGGCCTAAATACAATTCTATACCCCAGAGATTTAGCAGTCTCTACAAGTGCAGAATCTATATAACCAGAAGGAAGCAGCCTCAGATTAGAAGAGGTAGTCTTTACAATAAACACTTGATTAGAATTATACTGAAAAAGATTAATTCTTCCATAACCTATAAGGTCCTTTAACAGGTTAATCCCTCTAGACACATCAAAACCTGGCTTTACAATAATATATGTCTCTGAAGGACTGCCCTGCTTGTATAAAACAGATACCAAAGGATCTGTACTACCAGAAAGTATTAACCTACCAAGCTCTCTGTAGGAGAAAATACCAACGTAATTCTTAGTTTCTAGATCCTGCCAAGTTAACATAGGGACACTTAACGTAGTAGCACCGGCAGACCTTAACTCTCTAAGTAGCTCATAAAAGGAGATTCCTTCTTGAAATGCTAAGTTTTGAAAATCTTCAGAATCTATAATGATCTCCACCCCACTATTTGACCTCTCTAGAGAAAACCTCTTATATATAGAAATTAAAGAAAAGACTAATGATAAAACTAAAACAAAAATAATAAACCTCTTATCTTTTATCATCTAACCCCTCTCACTGATTTCAACTAGATGTGAATATAATCCGCCATTTCTTAATAATTCTTCATGAGTTCCCATCTCTGCTATCTTACCTTCCTGAATTACAATAATTCTATCCATTTCTTTTATAGTAGAGAGCCTATGCGCTATTACAATAGAAGTCCTTCCCTCCATAAGTCTTTGAAGGGCTACCTGTATGAGTTTCTCTGTCTCAGTATCTATATTAGAAGTTGCCTCATCAAGTATTAGAATTCTAGGATTGGCAAGTATAGCCCTGGCTATTGATATCAATTGCTTCTCTCCAACAGATATCCCTGCTCCTCTTTCTCCTAATTCTGTATATAAACCTTTAGGGAGTCTAGAGAGAAGGTTACCCAGACAGGCTAATTCACAGGCTCTCTCTACTTCTTCTACTGTAGCATCTAGTCTTCCAAACCTTATGTTCTCTAAGATTGTCCCAGAAAATATGAAAGGTTCTTGGGGAACAACAGCTATAAGTTTTCTTAGACTTTTATTCGATATCTTCTGCAAATCTATCCCGTCTAATAAGATTCTACCACTCTGGGGCTGGTAAAATCTCAAAAGTAGATTAGTTATAGATGTCTTTCCCGCCCCTGTAGGTCCTGCTATACCTATCTTCTCACTAGGCTCTATGTGCAGATTAAAATCCTCAAGTATCAATCTGTCCGACTCATAACCAAAATATACATGCTCAAAGTCTATACGACCCTCTATAAAATCTACATCTATAGCATCAGGGGCATCCTTTATCTTTGGCTCTATATCTAGAATTCCAAATACTCTTTCCGCTCCAGCCATAGCAGACTGAAGGACGTTATATATGTTAGTAAGTTCCTGAATGGGGCCAAAGAATCTACCAAGATAATTCAAAAATGCAACCAATGTGCCAATAGTTATTGCCCCTTGAATTACTCTTGTGCCTCCATACCATAAAATAAGGGCTGTCCCACAGGCAGATATGATTTCAACTGCTGGGAAATATATACCAGCAAGACGAACAGACTTCATCACAGCTTCTAGACTATTCTGCGTAAGTTTATAAAAGTTATTAGCACTCTCTTTAAAGCGTGCAAAAACCTTTGTGACCTTTATCCCAGCCATACTTTCTGCAAAGTTTCCAGTAACAATAGAAATACTAATTCTGACCATTCTATATATGTCTCTCATCCTCTTTCTAAATTCAAAACTCAAAACAAAGAGGATTGGCAACAGTAGGAAGGTAAGTCCAGTAAGCGTCAGATTCATACTTAAAAGCAAAACGATAATTCCTATGAGGACAAAACCATCGCCTATAATAGTGGTAATACCAGAGCTTATAAGCTCTAAAATAGCATCGATATCAGATGTAAGGCGAGATATCATTCTTCCAACCTTCTCCCTATTATGATAGGAGAGATCAAGGTTCTGAAGATGAGCAAAGAGTTCATCTCTTAAATTTAATACGATAGTTTCCCCCATCCTTGTCATAAGATAGGATTGTAAACCTGAAAAAAGTGAACTAGTACCTATACACAATATATAAGATATACCATACATCATAAGTTTATGAAAATCCTTAGAGAGTAATGCCTTATCTATAGCTAATTTCAATATATATGGTCTAGCTAAATCTACAGCGCTTGCAATAAGCATAAAAATAACCGTAATAAAAATTTCCCTCTTATGTGGAATTGCTAACTTAAATATTCTTCTAGCAAGTTTAGGATCGTAAGCCTTACCTAAGACTTCTTCTTCAAGTTCTATATCAGGCATAATCTTCACCCACTAGTTGCATATTGTATATCCTGGCATATATCCCATTCCTATCTAGAAGCTCATCATGAGTTCCTTCTTCAACTATCCTTCCATTCTCCAACACTATTATCTTATCTGCATTTCTTATGGTAGATAATCTATGGGCAACAATAAAGATAGTAGATCTTTTTCTAAAATCCTCTAATGCCTTATGTATCAAAAGCTCTGTCTCTACATCAACACTAGAAGTGGGTTCATCTAGGAGAAGGATTGGCGGGTTTATAAGGAGAGCCCTGGCTAGACTAACCCTCTGCCTTTCTCCTCCAGATAGGGTAACACCTCGTTCTCCTACCATAGTATCATAACCTTGGGGGAGGTTCATAATAAAATCATAACATTGAGCCTTTTTGCTTACATCTATAATCTCTTCCATCGTAACATCAGGCTTACCAAAAGCAATGTTATTCTTTATAGTATCTGAGAATAGAAACGGCTCCTGAAATACCATTCCTATATGTTTCCTCAAATACTCTAAACTATATCTCCTTATATCTATCCCATCTATATAAATAGTACCATGTTGCGGATCATATAACCTTGGTATAAGCTCTAAAAGAGTACTCTTACCACAACCAGTAGAACCAACTATTGCTATAGTTTCTCCAGGTTTTACTCTGAGATTTATATCCTTTAAAACAGGTTCATTCTTATTGTAACCAAAGGTCACATGCTCAAATATAACCTCTCCTCTTATCGGCTTTAAAATAGGTTTCTCTGGCTCTACTTCACGTTGTACATTAAATATTTCTAATAATCTGTCTCTAGCTGCTATATATCTCTGAGAGAGGTTTATTATATGTCCAACTGAACGCATAGGCCAGAGTAACATACCAACATAAGAATTAAATGCAACTAGTTCTCCAAGGGTAAGATTACCATTTATTACCTGGATACCACCATAGAGAAGTATAATCAGAAGACTCGAATTAGCTAAAAAACCTATAAGGGGGGAGTAGAAAGAGGATATCCTTGTAGCTGACAACACTCTATTCAAAACCCCAAAAGATTCTTTATTAAATTTATCTATAACATAATCCTCTCTACCATAGGATTTAACAATCTTAATTCCATATAGATGCTCTTCTGCTACTCTAGTCATAACTGCTATCTGCTGTTGGGTCTTTAAGTGCAAGGGCCTTACTGTCCTAGAAAACTTTATAGTAGTTATGGAAATAAATGGCAAAATTAAAGAGACTATAAAGGCTAATCTCACATTTGTGACAAATATAAAATACATAGCTCCACAGAAAAGAAGTAGAATCCAAAATACCTGTATAAGGGCATTGTTAACAAATCTCTTTACAACCTCCACATCACTAGAAGCCCTAGAAACAAGCTCACCAATAGACATCCTTCCAAAGTAAGAAACAGGGACATGGTGTAGATGCTCGTATAGCTCATCCTTTAGGGCTTTTCCAATCTTTTCTGTAAAGAGACCACTTAGATTTCTCTGGATATAAGTTAGAAATCCTCTAATTAATGCTATTCCGATTATAATAATTGCGTAGCGGGAGAGATTCTTAGAGTCCCCCTGAATAAGACTATCTATTCCAGACTGAAGAATACGGGGTAATATAAGACTGAGTATAGTAGCAAGCGTAAGAGCTACTATACTTACAACCAGATATTTCCACCATCTAGATACATATCTAAGCAGAAAAGTATCCATTGTATTCAGCTGGAATATATGATAACATATTTAAAAAATAAATCAACATCTAGGTTAATAGGAGAATTGACTGGGTATGACATCGAAAGAGATAAGAGAGGAATTCTTAAGATTTTTTGAATCTAAAGGTCATCTCAGGCTTGGTAGTGCAAGCCTGATCCCAGATGATCCAACTGTATTATTGACCATAGCAGGAATGGTTCCGTTTAAGAGGTATTTCTTAGGTGAAACTCCTCCCGCTAGAAGAATAACCACAGTACAAAAATGCGTAAGAACCCCAGATATAGAAAGGGTAGGCTATACTAAAAGACACCTAACATTTTTTGAAATGTTAGGTAATTTTTCATTTGGAGATTACTTTAAAAGAGAAGCTATAACTTGGTCTTGGGAATTTCTAACAGGGATATTAAAACTTCCTAAAGAGAGACTTTGGATAACTGTCTATAAAGATGATGAGGAGACTATATCTATCTGGGAAAAAGAGATAGGGATTCAGAATACTAGGATAGTTCGTATGGGAGAAGAGGATAACTTCTGGGCAATGGGTCCTATAGGTCCATGCGGACCTTGTTCTGAGGTAATCTTCGACCTGGGTCCAGAATTTGGATGTGGAAAGCCAGATTGTAAAATAGGCTGTGATTGTGATAGATACCTAGAGGTTTGGAATCTAGTTTTTACAGAATTTAATAGAGAAGAGTCTGGGAAACTTTCCCCTTTACCAAGGAAGAATATAGATACAGGAATGGGGTTAGAAAGGGCAGCATTTGTAGTGCAAGGTGTAGAGTCAGTTTTTGAAACTGACCTGTTTCATCCGATAATAGAATATCTAGAGGAAATAACAGATAAGAGATATAAAGAGAACAAGGATATTACCTATAACTTTAATGTAATAGCAGATCACTGTAGGGCGATTACATTTCTCATAGGAGATGGGATTATCCCAAGTAATGAAGGGAGAGGCTACGTATTAAGGAGAATACTTAGAAGAGCAGTAAGATATGGAGTAAAGCTTGGAATAAATTCTTCCTTCCTCTATAAGATAGTACCATTGGTAGTATTCCTTATGAAGGATGCATATCCAGAATTAGTAAGAGGGGAGGAATTTATAGTAAGCATAGTGAGAAGAGAAGAGGAAAACTTTCTCTCTACACTACAGAGAGGCTTAGACAGACTAGAAAGTATAATGGAGAAAGACCGCCATATATCTGGAGAAGAGGCATTTAGACTTTATGATACTTACGGATTTCCACTAGAACTTACTATAGAGATAGCCAAGGAGAAAAATATAGAGGTAGATACCGAAGAATTTTCTAAGATGATGGAGGAAAGTAGAGAAAGAGCGAGGGCTAGTAGAAAAAAGGTTCTTCTTACTACAATAAAAGAAGATCTAGCCACAACATTTGTTGGCTATAATACGCTTGAAGAGAATGGGGAGGTTATTTATCTAATTAAAGATGAAAACCCTGTAGAGGAATTAAAGAAGGGAGATATAGGAGAAGTTGTTACAGACATTACCCCATTTTATGCAGAAAGCGGAGGACAGCTTTCTGATAAAGGTATAATAATTTCAGACAATGCCAAACTTAATGTATTAGATGTTCAAAAGAGAGGTAATGCTATCTATCATAAAGTAGAAGTAACAGAAGGTAAGGTCTCTATTGGCGATAAGTTATACTTAGTAGTTGATAAAGAGAGAAGGAATGCTCTTGCTAGAGCGCACACAGGAACACATTTACTACATTCAATATTAAGAAGAAATCTTGGAGATGTAGTAAAACAGGCAGGTTCTCTTGTTGATACAGACTTACTCAGGTTTGACTTTGTATACTTTGATGATATAAATTCATCTGCCAGAGACACCATAGAGGATGAAGTAAACAGATGTATAAGGGAAAACCTATCGGTCAATATAGAAGAACTTCCACTAGAAGAAGCAATAAAAAGTGGAGCCATCGCTTTGTTTGAAGAAAGATATGGAGAAAACGTGAGAGTAGTAAGTATAGATGCTATAAGTAAAGAACTATGCGGTGGAACACATGTAAAAAGAACTGGAGACATTGGAGTCTTTATTATAAAAGATATCTACAGCATAGGAACTGGAATAAAGCGGGTAGAAGCATTAGTAGGGGATAGAGCCATAAGCTTTATACAAGAGGAACGAGCATTAATAGAAGAGATTACATATATACTCAAGAGTAATCCTCAGGAGATTATATCCAGTCTAAAAAAGAGAGAGGATGAGATAGATTTACTTAAGAAGTATATAGAAAAGACAGAAGACCTTTTGGCAGGGCTTTTCTCTGAGAGATTAATAGAGAATAGGATAAGTCTAAACGGCATAGATATAGTTGGCTCATTGATAGGAGATTTCTCTATCGAATTCTTAAGAATTGTAGGGGATAGGATAAGAGAAAAATTAACAAATGCTGTGATCCTTCTTGGAGCAAAAGACAAGGATAGAATAAGGTTAGTTCTTATGGTATCTAAAAATCTAGTAGATAAAGGATTAAAAGCAGGAGAGCTAATGAGAGAAGTGAGCAAGCTCTTTGATGGTAGCGGTGGAGGAAGAGACGAGCTTGCTCAAGGTGGCGGTAAACTAATCACATCTTTTGAAAATGGGATAAAAAGATTGAAAGAGATAATAGAGGAGAAGCTTAAAAACTAGAGTATATACTTAGATACATCTCTTTCCTTAATAATATCAGCAAGTCTCTCCTCTACATATTTTTCATCTATAACAACTTCTCCATTACCTATATCTGGAGCATTAAAGGAGATATCTTCTAATACCTTTTCAGTTACGGTATAAAGTCTTCTTGCCCCTATGTTTTCTAACTCCTCATTCAGCTGGAAAGCCCTTCTTGCTATGGCATATATTGCAGATTCAGTGAACCTGAGATTTATGCCTTCGGTAGCCAATAACATTGTATATTGCTTTATTAAGGCATTCTCGGGCTGAGTCAATATCCTTACAAAGTCTTCAACTTTTAGGGGTTCAAGTTCAACCCTAATTGGAAATCTTCCCTGTAACTCAGGTATAAGATCACTTGGCTTTGTTTCATGAAACGCACCTGCACCGATAAAGAGTATGTAATCTGTCCTTACCGGACCATATCTAGTGTTAACAGTAGACCCTTCTACTATGGGCAAGAGATCTCTCTGAACTCCTTCTCTAGAGACATCAGGACCTGCACCTCTTTCCCTACCAGCAATCTTATCCATCTCATCTATGAATATTATTCCAGACTGTTCAGCCCTAGTTACACCTTCTCTAATAGCACCTTCTTCATCTATCAGTTTTTTAGCTTCTTCCTCCTCTAAAATCTTTAAAGCCTCCTTAACAGTTGTCTTTCTACGAGTCTTTTTCTTAGGTAGTATACCATCAAATAAACTCTGCATATTTAGTCCAATATCTTCCATACCAGTGCCACTTAAGACGTTAAAAAATGGAGTAGAAGAACTCTCAACCTCAATCTCTACAATAACATTATCTAACAGCCCTTTTCTTAAGTCTATCCTAGCCTTCTCTCTCCTTTCCTTTATCTCAGGGGGGACAATTTTACTCTGACTTCTTGTAACCCCTTGGAATAACATTTCAATAGGGTTAACCGGTTCATAACTCTGCGGATTTGGAAAGAGATACTCTAATAATCTATCTTCAGCGAAAACTCTAGCCTGTTCTCTAACTTTTTCCATCTCTCTACGTTTTACAGTCTGAACAGAAACTTCCACCAAGTCCCTAACCATAGAATCTACGTCTCTTCCAACGTAGCCTACCTCTGTAAATTTAGTGGCTTCTACTTTAACGAAGGGTGCATCTACTATCTGTGATAGTCTCCGAGCTATCTCCGTCTTACCCACTCCAGTAGGACCTATCATAAGGATATTCTTAGGAGATATCTCCTTTCTAAGCTCTTCTGGAAGTCTCATCCTACGAATTCTATTCCTTATAG
The DNA here is from genome assembly GCA_937958695.1 of uncultured bacterium. GTDB lineage: Bacteria > DUMJ01 > DUMJ01 > DUMJ01 > DUMJ01 > DUMJ01. The sequence goes on along the minus strand of CALGNK010000026.1, from coordinate 38,896 downwards.
CTATGGCTACAGCCTTTTTAGCATGGTCCTGTCCAACTATATATCTATCTAGTTCTTTAACTATCTCCTTAGGTGTAAGTTCATGATTATTCAATTCAAATCACTTCCTTTTATAAAGTCTTTATCTTATTATAACAGTATTTAAGTATCTTTCATACTCCTTTTCCCATATCTCTATATCTTTAGGATTATATACTACTGTTTCAAAGGAATTCTTTATAAGTCCTCTTCCCTCTTCTAAATCTTTAATAGCCCCTTTAACCATAGCCTGAACCATAATATTACCCATAGCAGTTGCCTCTACTGGACCGGTATATACAGGTACACCTAATGCATTGGCAGTAAACTGTGATAGAAGAGTATTCTGAGAGCCTCCACCAACTATATGCAAAACACTTATATCCTTCTTGATAAGACTCTTTAACTTCTCAAAAACCTCTCTGTATTTAAATGCTAAACTCTCCAAAACACATCTAGCTATCTCTCCTTTGGTTTCAGGAACTTTTTGGTTTGTCTTTTCACAGAAACTCTTTATAGCAGTTGGCATATCAGGAGGATTCAGGAATATCGGATCGTCAGGGTCAACAAAGAATCTAAATGGCTTAGAATCCTCTGCTAACTTGACTATCTCACTATATGAAAGACTGTATCCTTCTCTTTCCCAAGACCTTCTACATCCTTGAAGTAACCACAGTCCACTTATATTTTTCAAGAATCTAAAAGTCCTATTGACACCACCTTCATTTGTAAAATTGGCATCCATAGATTCTTTATTAATTATTGGTTCTTTTATCTCAACTCCCATTAAAGACCAAGTTCCAGAGCTTATGTAAGCCCAATTCTCGCCTTTTGCAGGAACAGCTGCTACTGCAGAACCTGTATCATGCTCAGCAGGGGCGACAACTGTAATATCACCTATGTCTAATTCCTCTCTTATATCTCTTGTAATACTACCAAGATTAGTCCCTGTAGGCATAATATCGGGCATAATTTCTATCGGTAAACCAAGAGAGGAAAATATCTCGTCGCTCCATTTATCGCTTATTGGGTCATAAAGCTGAGAAGTTGTAGCTATAGAAAACTCTGTAGTGACTTTTCCTGTAAACATAAAGTTAAAAATGTCTGGCATAAAAAGGAGTTTATAGATAGACTTAAATAATGGCGAGTCTTCTAAGATCATGCTGTAAAGCTGAAAGATAGAGTTTATCTGCATAATCTGAATCCCGGTCAGGGAATAAAGCTTTTCTTTGGGAATTATTTTAAACACCTTCTCGGGAACTCCATCGGTCCTGTGGTCTCTATAGCATACAGGCAATCCAACCAGTTCATTATTCTTACTGATAAAGCCAAAATCTACACCCCAGGTATCTATCCCTAAACTTTCGATATCTGGAAACTCTTTGATTCCATTTAAAAGTCCTACCTTTAACTCTTGAAACATCTGTGTGATATTCCAGTATAGGCGACCCAAGATTCTTACCGGTCTATTTATGAATCTGTGAACTTCCTTAAGAGTAATCTTCTCTTCTTCCAAAATTCCAACAACAGCCCTACCGCTCTCAGCTCCTAAATCAAAGGCAAGAAAGGTCCTTCTATCCATATAATACTTCCCTCCTCAAATTATTATCGATTTAAAATTAATTATAGCAGAGTATTAGATAATTTAAAGTGTTTAATACTTGTCTAGGAATGAAATTATGATAAGATTAATACAAAATCTAATCTTTCAGGAGGTAAGGGAAATATGAAAAATTACGAGAAAAGGTATGAGATTCTAAAAGAGTCCCTTAGAGAAAAGGGGATAGACGTAGACCAGGTAAAAGAAAAATTAAAGGCACAGCAGATAGAGACCCCAAGCTGGGCTTATGGAGATTCTGGAACAAGATTCTATGTATTTAAACAGAAAGGTGCTGCTAGAAATGTGCACGAAAAGATACAGGATGCAGCACAAGTGCATAAACTTACCGGGGTTTGTCCTACTGTAGCACTACACATCCCTTGGGATTATACTGATAACTGGGATGAATTATTAGAGTATGCAAAATCCTTAGGAGTAAAACCTGGAGCGATAAATCCGAATCTATTCCAGGATGATGACTATAAACTTGGAAGTCTATGCAGCCCAGATAAAAAGATAAGAGAAAAAGCTATAAATCATGTCTTAGAATGTATAGAGATTGCAAGGAAATTAGGCTCAAGGGATATTAGTTTATGGATCTCTGATGGGACAAATCATCCTGGGCAAGATGATATAAGAGACAGGAAACATAGATTAGAAGAATCTTTAAGAGAAATTTACAAACATCTAGATGATGGGATGAGACTTCTCTTAGAATACAAATTCTTTGAACCAGCCTTTTACTTGACAGATGTAGGAGATTGGGGAATGGCATATCTACTTTCAACTAAACTAGGATCTAAAGCCATGGTCTTAGTAGATCTAGGGCATCATCCATTAGGAACAAATATAGAACAGATTGTTGCTTATTTAATAGATGAAGGAAAACTTGGTGGATTTCACTTTAATGCCAAGAAGTATGCGGATGATGATTTGACAGTAGGTTCGATAAATCCATATGAATTATTCCTCATCTACAATGAGCTAGTTGGCGCAGAGGAAGAGGGAGTAAAACTTGATGTAGCATATATGATAGATCAAAGCCATAATATAAAGCAGAAGATAGAGGAGATGCTCCAGAGTGTAGAAAACATTCAAAAGGCATACGCAAAGGCACTAATAGTAGATAGAAAATCTCTGAAGAGATATCAAATAGAAGGAGACGTTGTAAGTGCAGAAAAGATTCTTACAGATGCCTTCGAAACAGATGTGATGCCAATAATATATAAGGCTAGAGAAGAATTAGGAGTCCCCCTAGATCCAATAAAGGCATTAAGAGAAAGTAATTACCTAGAAAAAATAAAAGAAGAGAGAAGCTAAGGGGCGGTAATCCCGCCCTATTTCTAACCTTTAAAGGCTATAGCTTCTATCTCTATCCTCGCTCCTCTAGGTAACTCTTTTACTGCTATAGTACTTCTAGCCGGAGGGTCTTTCTTAAAGAAGGACTCATAAGCTTCGTTAAACTCTTTAAAATCTTCCATATTGGTAAGAAAGACAGTAGTCTTAACTATCGAATCCATAGTTAGAGCTAATTCCACTAATATAGCCTCGATATTCTTTAAAATCTGAAAGGTAGCATCCCTAATATCAGACTTCATCTCCCCTGAAGTTGGATCTATAGGGATCTGACCAGATATAAAGACAAAATCACCAGCTAAGACAGCCTGAGAATATGGTCCAATAGCCTTGGGTGCCTTATCGGTAGATATTATCTTTTTCATTAACTCAGCCTCCTTCCTATAAATTTATACACTACAGATATTTTCTCATAAGTTTGTATAATCTGCAAATTTGCTGTATAATTAAGCTATGCATATGGAAGAAGAACTTATCAATTCAACACTGAGATTTAACGGTAAACTTATAAAGGTAACAGTAGATGAGGTAAAAACTCCTGAAGGGAGTATAGCTACTAGAGAGGTTGTAGTACACAAGGGGGCTGTAGCAGTTCTACCCATGGTAGATAATAAGGTCTTACTAGTAAAACAGTATAGACATCCAGTAAAAGAGATTCTGTGGGAGATACCTGCAGGGGTTTTTAAGGAGGGGGAAACTCCAGAAGAATGTGCGATAAGAGAACTTAGAGAGGAGATAGGCTTATCTCCACTAAATCTAGTAAAACTAGGAGAAATATTCGTATCACCAGGATATAGTACAGAAAAGATATATCTTTTCTATGCAGATAAATTTATTCCTTCCCCTTTACCTAAAGATAAAGACGAGTTTATAGAATTAGGAGAGTTCGCCATGGATTCTTTTAGGGAGATGATAGAGGAAGGGAAAATAAAAGACAGTAAGACCCTATCAGCTTACTGTCTCTATCTGTTAAAGAGATGAGAGTATTCTGTGATCTGCATATACATATAGGTAGCACATCTAGAGGAGAAACAGTTAAGGTTACAGGAGCTAAGAATCTTACATTTGGCAATATAGCAAAGGAGTGCAAAGAGAGAAAAGGCATTCAGATTGTAGGAATTGTCGACTGTGCATCTCCAGTTGTTTTAAAAGATATTGACGAATTGATAGAATCAGGAGAGATTTCAGAGATCACTGAGGGAGGGTTTCTATTCAGGGATGAGATACTGATAATCCCTGGAGCTGAAGTAGAAACTACTGAAGCTAATGGAGGTAACTCTCATCACATAGCCTTTTTTCCAACATTAGAAGGCATAAAAAGATTCAGTAAATTTCTATCCAGACATGTAACAAATATAAATTTCAGCACACAGCGATGTAGACTAACCGCTCAAAGAATCTGGGAGGTGGTAAACAGTCTAGATGGGATCCTCATACCAGCACATGCATTCACTCCACACAAAAGTGTATATGGGAATTGTTATCCCAGATTATCTCAGATATTTAAGGATAGTGCATTAGATAAGATACCTGCAATAGAACTAGGATTAAGTGCTGATACTGACCTAGCAGATAGAATAGCAGAACCATCAAAATTTTCATTCCTTAGTAATTCAGATGCCCATTCTTTAACTAAAATTGGAAGAGAATATAACATTATAGAGATAGAAAAACCATCTTATAAAGATTTATTGATGGCTTTACTCAGAAAAGATGAGAAAAGGGTAATTGCTAATTATGGGTTGGACCCTAAGTTAGGAAAATATCACAGAAGCTTCTGTCCGTTATGTGAACGAATAGCAGAGGAAGACCCACCTGTCACAGTATGTAGAAACTGTGGCAATGAGAATATGGTTATAGGCGTCTTAGATAGGATAACGTTGATACAGGATTATCCAGAACCGAGACATCCTGATCATAGGCCTCCATACTACTACCAAGTTCCCCTAGAGTTTGTTCCAGGGATTGGAGAAAAAACTTATGAAGCACTCATAAAAACATTTGGAAGTGAAATGGGTGTCCTGCATAAAGCTGATGAAGAAAGCCTCACTAGGGTTGCAGGGAAAGATCTGGCAAAACTCATAATAAAGGCTAGAGAAGGGACACTGAAATTAGCTCCTGGAGGGGGAGGTATATATGGAAAAGTGGTTGAAGAGAAAAAACAAAGACAGTTATCTCTATTCTGACGAACACTACATAGAAAGATTCCTATCCTTTCTCTCTTATGAGAGGGGATATTCGTCAAATACGCTATCTTCATATAAGATCGACCTTAAAGAACTTTCTAATTTTCTGAATAAAAAAGGAAACTCCCTAGTAAAGGCAAGCAAGGATGATCTTTCTCAATTTATTAGTATACTTTCTGAAAGGGGCTTTACAAATAATACAATAATACGGAAGTTGGCATCAATAAGAACATTCTATAAATACCTATTAAGCGAAGGAATAATTGAGGAAGACCTAGTATCTTTCTTAGATACTCCTAAAAAGGAAAAAAAGATACCTAAGGTATTATTTGAGGACCAGATAGAAAAACTCCTAGAACAGCCTTTACTTCAAGAGGAAAGATACGCTAGAGAAAGATCCATCCTCGAACTTCTCTACTCCTGTGGGCTCAGAGTAAGTGAGATAGTAAATCTAACCATTAATGATATAAATCTAGAAGATGGATTTTTAAGAATAAAGGGCAAGGGGAATAAAGAGAGGATAGTTCCTCTAGGATCAAAGGCGATATCTGCTCTCAGGGAATACTTAAAACAGAGAAGACACATAAAAGAGAAAAGGCTATTTTTAAATAGCAGGAATAAAGGACTATCACGTCAGAGTGTCTGGCTTATAGTGAAACAGTTCGCTAATAATGTAGGCTTAGATATAAGCCCCCATACATTGAGGCATTCATTTGCCACTCATCTATTAGATAATGGGGCAGATTTAAGAGTTGTTCAGGAGCTTTTAGGACATTCTAGTATATCTACAACACAGATATATACCCATGTATCTAACAAAAAATTAAAAGAAGAATTTGAAATGGCTCACCCTAGAGCTATAGAAAGGAGAGGCGTATGATACTAACAGGGAAGAAGGTAGCAATATTTAATGTTGCTAATAGAAAGAGTATAGCCTGGGCTATAGCCCAATCGATAATGAAATATGGAGGAGAAGTTATATTAGGTTATCAAAATGAGAGATTTAAGGAGAATTTAGAAGAGCTCATAGAAGGTTTATCTCCGAAGCCACTAATATTGGAGTGCGATGTTAATAGTGATGAGAGGATCGAAGAAGCAAGAGAGATAATAGAAAAGGGGATAGGTAAAATCGACGGACTAGTTCACTCTATAGCATATGCCCCTACTGAAGCACTAAAATCTCCATTTATCGAGACTGGTAGAGAGGCTTTTAGGATTGCGCTAGAAATAAGCGTTTATTCTTTTTTAGCCATGAGTAGGATATTTAGAGAGATCATAAATCCAGGTGGCTCTATAATTACACTAACATACTATGGATCAGAGAAGGTAATACCAAACTATAATGTGATGGGTGTAGCCAAATCAGCATTAGAATCTAGTGTAAGATATCTGGCATACGATTTAGGAAAAGATAATATAAGGGTAAATGCAATTTCACCTGGGCCACTAAGTACTCTAGCAGCTAGAGGAATATCTGGATTTGTAGATATGTTACAACTTCATAGAGAAAGATCTCCCCTTAAGAGGAATGTAGAACACAGAGAAGTTGGAGATACTGCAGTCTTTTTACTAAGTGAACTTAGCTCAGGTATAACAGGAGAGACTATATATGTAGACGCTGGTTATAACATAATGGGAATGTAGAGTTTAAAGCTCTACCCCATTTTCTTCTATAACCTTTCTATAGTAATATCCACTTCTCTTTATAATCCTTCTTTGCGTTGGATAATCCACATAAACTATGCCGAATCTCTTGGTATAACCATAAGCCCATTCAAAGTTATCCATAAGAGACCATACGAAATAACCTTTCAGATTTATTCCATCTTTGATAGCTCTATAAGCCTGATAAAAATGCTTCCTTAGATAATCTTCTCTATCTGGATCTTCTACTCTATCATTGATTAGCTCATCTTTAAAGGCAGCACCGTTTTCTGTTATATAAAGAGGAACATCTCCATAATCTTTCTTTATAGATGTCAGAAGTTCGTATAATCCCTCAGGATATATCTCCCAATTCATCTCTGTCTTATTAGTCGTTGGTTCTATACTGCGTGCATTAATAAGAGGAACTTCAGGGTCATAAACAATGATATTTCTCGTATAATAATTCACTCCAAGGAAGTCTATCTTTGAGGCTATCTTCCTCATATGTTCTGAATCTACATTAAAGGGGATCTTATTCTTATCTAGAAGTTCTATAAATTCCTTGGGGAAGGAGCCTTTTAATACTGGATCTAAGAACCATCTATTCCACATAAGATCCATTTTTCTAGCAGAAAGGAAATCTTCTTCCTTATTGGAAGCTGGATGCATTGGAGTAAGGTTTAATGTTATACCAATCTGTCCCTTAATACCTAGATCTCTATAGGCCTCAACTGATAGACCATGAGCAAGAAGCGCCGAATATGTAGCTTTCATAGCCAAACCAAAATCTTTCTTTCCTGGGGCATGAATCCCAATACCATATCCTAGATAGGTGAATACAGCTGGCTCATTGAGGGTAATCCAGTAGGGGATAGATTCACCTAGCTCTTTAAATAATGTGTAGGAATAATCGGCAAAATATCTACTCGTATCGAGATTACCCCATCCTCCTTTTTCCTCTAGAGCCTGAGGTAAATCCCAATGGTATATGGTAGCAAATGGAGTAATACCTGCAGAATTAAGAGCATCTACTAATCTCTTATAGAAGTCCAAACCCTTCTTATTTACACTACCCTTCCCTTCTGGGATTATCCTAGGCCATGATATAGAAAATCTATAAGCCTTAAGATTAAGATTTTTCATAAGTTCTACATCTTCACTGTATCTATGGTAATGATCACAAGCAATATCACCGTTAGAACCATCTACAATGTTACCGGGAGTATGGGTAAATACGTCCCAGATAGAGGGGCCCTTACCATCTTCGTCAAAAGCACCCTCTATCTGATAAGAAGCAGTAGCACATCCCCAGATAAAGCCTTTTGGAAATTGATAAAGCATACTCTCACCCCTCTTTACAGAGTTTAAAAGGTCTTGGCAAAAGGTCTATCAACCTAAACTTCTCCAATTTACTATCTCTAGAAGAGACTATAATCTCTAAATTCTCATCAGAGAATTCACTCATAACTTGAAGGCAAGCACCACAAGGGATAGGGGTAGAATCACCGTCTGAAACAATCACCACCTTGGTAATACTCTTTTCCCCATCTGATACAGCCTTAAAGATTGCTACCCTTTCTGCACATACGGTAAGACCAAAAGACATATTCTCAATATTACAGCCTGTATAAAGTTTACCAGAAGAGGTTTTTACAACCGCACCTACCCTATATTTTGAATATGGAGCATAAGCATTTTCTAGAACTTCTTTAGCGATATCAATCATCTTCTTCTCGTTCATCTTTTTCTCTATGCACCTTCTTAATTCTTAATTTTGTAATCCTTCTACCCCTAACCTCTTCAACCTTAATCAAGACCCCATCATATTCAAACTCTTCCCCAGGTTTGGGGATATGACTTATGTGGTCGTACACAAAACCAGCTATAGTATCGGTCTCTTCAGCTGGAAGTTCTATCCCAAGTATCTCATTTAGCTCCTCAAGATTCATCCTACCATCAACAATAATCTCATCTGAAGATAATTCTCTAACCATTGCTTCTTCGTTTATGTCATACTCATCCATTATCTCTCCAACCAGTTCCTCAAGTATATCTTCTATAGTTACTAATCCTGCAGTGCCACCGTACTCATCTATTATGATTGCCATATGAATCTTTTGAGATCTCATTTCTCTAAAAAGTTCATCTATAGGTTTGGTCTCTGGAACATAGTAAGGAGCCCTCATAATAGAATTTAAGGAGGGAGGATTCTTTAGACCAAAATATTTAAGTAGGTCTTTAGCATATATAATACCAACTATATTATCTATAGTCTCTTCATATATTGGGATCCTAGAGTGCCCGCTCATAGTAATGGTATCTATAGCCTCTTCAAAGGTCGAGTTTACCTCTAATGCAACAATGTCAACCCTAGGTACCATTACTTCTCTTGCTAGTGTCTCAGAGAATTCAAATACTCCCTCTATGATCTCTCTTTCCTCTTCTTCTATTATCCCCTCTTCTTCACCTATATCTACCAGAGTCTTTATCTCCTCTTCGGTTACAAATGGCTCCGGATTTACTAACTCTAAACCAAAGAGCTTTAATATTAAGTTAGCTATAGTAGTCATAGTTATAGCTAAAGGAGAAAAGATCTTATGAATAAAAGCAAGAGGCTTAGCTGTGAAAAGAGCAATCTTTTCTGCTCTCTGAAAGGCATAAGATTTTGGGGTTACCTCAGCAAAGATGAGTATAAGAAATGTAGAAAGAATAGTAGAGATAGGAATGGACCATCCCGGATTTAGATTTAAAGTACTTAGCCATCTAAAAGACACAGCGGTAAGGATAGCAGTCAAAGCATTTTGGGCTATATTATTCCCTAAAAGAATAGTAGAGAGTAGCCTAGTAGAATCCTTAAGTAATCTATTCAACTTTTTGGCTCTCTCATCTCCTTCGTTCTCTAACTGTCTAAGCCTTACCTTGCTTACCGCTGTTATTGCAGTCTCAGAACTCATAAAATAAGCAGATAGAAAAAGAAATAGGAATACCAAAATATAGTCAAGCCAGAAACTACCACCTTCCAAAGAGTCGCTCCCTCCTACCTAAGTAGCAGTTTAAATATTGTCAGCATTACTATTATACCTAAAAAAGAACCAAATATTACTTCTCTTAGAGAGTGTATCTTGCCTTCTACTCTACTTTGAGCTACCATTAATGCGAGAATAATCCCTAATATACTTATTATTAAAGAGTTTGAGAGATAGATTATAGCTATAGCTAAGCTAAAGGCTACTGCAGAGTGCCCACTGACTATTCCGCCTCTAAGGAATCTATCACCCACAAGACTTTTGATTATTATAACCGCTATTATTACTAAGATAATCCCTCCTACAATTAAGTGATAGGGAATAGACCTCAGGGTCCTAATAGTAAGCCTAAATGGAAAATCTAGATGAGGATAGAATACAAGATATCCTATAACTATAGATGCTATAACTGTTACTAAGACGGCACCAGCTGATACATCTTTTACAAACTTTATCTTAGGATCAAATTTATCATTTACTACATCTAACAACTTCTCAATAGCTGTATTAAATAGCTCTGTAAAAAGAACTAAGGTTATAACAAAAAACAGTATAGCTAATTCTAATCTAGTAAGATTCAGTACTATTCCGCATAGTATAACAATCCCAGCAAAAAGGAGGTCTAACTTAAAGTTTCTCTCACTCTTAAATGCAGATATAATTCCCTGTATAGCTAAGTCAACGCTCTCTGTAAAAGACCTTTTTTTAGACATAATCTAACCCAAGAGCCTTTCAGTAAGTTCCATCATCCTATTGTAGCCTTCCTCATCTTCGTCGCTATAACCCAAAAGATGTAATAAACCATGCACAGCCAAGAATTTTATCTCCCTCTCTAAATCCCATCCTTGTTCTTTAGCCTGTTTAAGAGCGGTATCAAGAGAGATATAAATATCCCCCAAGATATCATCTTCATCCATAGAAAAGCTAAGGACATCAGTTGGAGAATCTATACCTCTATAATCTCTGTTAAGTTTTCTAATGTATTCGTCATCGGCCAGTACTATATTTATATCTTTTCCCCTAATATTAACTTTAAGCTCTTTAAGCTTATCCCTAATAAATCTTTTTAATTCGCTTCTATTAACCTTAATATTTGGGTGAATATTAGCCACCTCTAGAGACAATAGTTTTAGCCTCCCTCTGTATCTCTGGATACTCTATCCTAGGATGGAAAAGTCCATTTAAGACCTTAATAAATGAGCCCGCTATAATATTTAAATCTCTAAGGGTAAGAGGACTCTCTTCCAATTGGCCATCCTTTAAACGCTCTTCTATTATACTCCTAACAACATCTTCTATCTTCTGAGGGGTAGGACGTTCTAATGATCTAACAGCAGCTTCCACAGCATCCGCTAACATAACTATAGCAGTCTCCTTGCTCCTAGGCTTTGGGCCTTTATACCTATAATCCTCTTCTTTTACGTCATTAGGACTCTCTCTTAACGCCTTATGATAGAAATAAGACACTAAGGATGTTCCGTGGTGTTCTCTTATAAAGTCTATTATCTGCTCTGGAATCCTATACTGTTTAGCCAGCATTACTCCATCATCTACATGCTGTATTATAATAAGTCTACTAAGACTAGGAGGTAATTTATCATGTAAATTTTCTTGGCCCAATTGATTCTCTATAAAGAAATAAGGTCTTCTTATCTTACCAACATCATGATAGTAAGAACCAGCCCTAATAAGAGGAAGATTAGCTCCCAAAGCTTCTCCTGCTGATTCTGCTAAGTTGCCTATAAGAATGGAATGATGATAAGTCCCAGGGGCTTCTAACATGAGTCTTTTCAATAATGGCTGACTAAAATTTATCAGTTCTGTAAGTCTAATTGGGGTTAAAATCTGGAATAGATGCTCAAGATATGGCATTAATCCAATAGCTAAGATAGACGACAACAAACCAGAGCCTAAAGCATAGAAGATGTTTAATATAACACTTCTTAGATCTCCATATCCTATCAACGAGATAGCCCCTACCCCAACCACCTGGGTTAGAGATATAAAAATCCCTGCCCTTGTTAGATCCCCTCTCTGAGTAATATCTTTGGTGGCTAAAACCCCTACCATAGAACCTACAAAAAGAGGTAGATAGAATCTCAAGACATCCGGATTAGAGATATTGGGTAGTATACCAGAAAAGACTAAAATGATTATGGATAGTCTATAGTCTAATAAGACGGTGGACAGTAGCGTCAACGTTGCTAGAGGTACTAGATAGATCGATAAGAGAGAGAAGCCTTTAACAAGGACAAGACCAATAATTAAAATGATAGCAACCAACCAGTTTAAGGGGACGTTGTCATGTATATTTGGAAGATAATTCCTTATAAATTCCACAATAACTAATTCACTGAGAAATATAATTACACCAAGACCAATAATACCAAGGATATTAGGTTGACTCTTAGTAAGACCTAAGGCATCTAGATACTTCATATGCTCCCTAGTTATAATATCTCCCCTACGAACAATAATCTGTCCCTTTAAAATTCTATATTTTATAGGTTGAACAGAGTTCTTAGCTTCATTTTGACGCTTCAATGTCTCTTCAACATTAAGGAATAAATTTGGTCTAATAAAATATTTTGATAGTACAACGAGAATATCTTTTAACTCCTGAGGGACTGCTAACTTTGCAACTTCATCTTCTATAAGCTGAACTACTATACCAAGATTCTGCGGGGAGATACCCTTATATAGAATATCTCTAACTGTTTGAATAACATAATTTCTCAATCTACGTATCTGATCCTGTCTAAGAGAGAAGAGAATCTTAACTACATCATCGGTTAGTTTTATAGGTAGAACCTTCTTTAGCTCAACGAAATTTTTTACTTGGGCTCTTTCTAAGGTATTAAAGAAACGAGTAATTTCATCTATGGCTTGGAGTTCTACTAGCGTATCTAACTCATAAACAGGTTTTACCTCTTTGACCGCCTGCTCCCTAAGCTGTTCTGTCCTCTCTTCATCAATGAATTCTATAGTTCTAGGGGAAATAATATCAGTAGAAGAAACCTGACCTACTTCTATATTTACCGCAGCAGGTAAGAAATCGGATATAAGAACACCAAAATAAAAGAGAAAGACAACTGTCCATATTATTTCTCTACTCTTTATAATTTTAGAGAAAAACTGAGGAATAGAGAGATTTAAGTCTTTTATATAGGAGACTAACTTATCTCCTATTTGTTCTATTGTTAGATTCATAAATGTTATAAGCCTTTATAATCCTTTGGACTAAATCATGTCTTACAACGTCTTGCTCAGTTAGGTATACAAAAGCTAAACCTTCTACATCTTTAAGTATTCTTTGTGCCTGAATAAGACCAGATTCTCTATCTGAAGGCAAATCTATCTGTGTTATATCTCCAGTTACAACATATTTAGAACCAAATCCCATTCTAGTGAGAAACATCTTCATCTGTTCAGGGGTAGTATTTTGGGCTTCATCAAGGATAACAAAGGCATCATTAAGGGTCCTTCCCCTCATATAGGCTAGAGGAGCAACTTCTATAATACCTCTCTCCATATATTTTTGAATCTTCTCTACCTCTAACATATCGTAAAGGGCATCATAGAGAGGTCTAAGATATGGGTCTACCTTCTCCTGCAAATCTCCAGGAAGAAATCCTAGTCTTTCCCCTGCTTCAATAGCTGGTCTAGTAAGTATAATCCTTGCCACAGTCTTATTCTTGAGAGCTACTAAGGCCATAGCCATAGCAAGATATGTCTTGCCGGTTCCAGCAGGCCCAATGGCAAAAACAAGATCATAGTTTCTCATAGTGTCAACATACTTCTTCTGTCCTGGAGTCTTTGGAAAAACCCTTTTACCCCTTGGAGTAACTAGAATAACATCATCTCTCAGAGAGCTTATACTAACAGATTCTTGCTCGGGATATTCAAGTAGAAGAATTATGTCTTTTTTACCTACCATATGACCCTTTCTAGCTATTTTAGATAAATCCTCTACAATAGCTACCGTCTTCTCTACATCCTCATCCTTACCCCTTATACATAAGCCCTGCTCAACTAAAAATATCTCTGTATTAGTTTTTTCAGAGAGAAGCACTAAATTCTCATCTAAATTTCCCAGTAGATTTTTTAATGTCCTAATATCTTCAAACTCTATATACCTTTCTATAAATCAGATCACCTCTTCCTCTGGTGTGCCTGGGGAGATTCGAACTCCCCACCAGTGGATCCGGAGTCCACCGTTCTATCCAGCTGAACTACAGGCACTCTTAAAATGGCGGAGAGGGTGGGATTCGAACCCACGGGATGTGCTTTGAAACACATCCAATCGCTTAGCAGGCGACCGCCTTAGACCTACTCGGCCACCTCTCCGTGCCTAGAAAGATTTTACCACAAAAAGTAAAGTTTAGCAACATTTCGATCCTGAAATTCGGAGAGGAGTTTGGACATCCTATGGTTTCACCTTCGAACTAGACATCAAAAATACCCTCCTAGGGGATCTTACATCAAAAATTTCTATAAATTTTTATTCCTGTATAAGACCCATAACCCTGCAAAATCTACCTAAAAATGCAAAATTATCATTACCTAACTGTTAGAGGTTTAATATCTTTTTTGAACCTCTAATGCCTAGCCCTTTTATCGCCTCTCTAGATCATCAATTCACGTCCCTACAAGTGACAGAAGTACTTCGTATGCCATTGCTATACCTAGTTCTATTATCTCTTCTTTCATCTGATCTGTAGATATGCTATAATAATTCTAGAGAAGGAATCTAGGTATGATTCTTCGAAAGGAACTAGCTCTTTTAGAAATTTTTTGATAGAGTAAGTTTCCATGAATGTCATTTGATCACCTCCTTTCTGTAGTGTTTTTATCTAATAATATGATAACACTACGGAAAGGGGGTATCTTTATCTGAATCCAGATGTCCGAACTTCAGAATACAAACATAAAGAGATCAAACTCAACTTGCATTTACTCTCTTTAGGTATTAACAGATAGAAAAAGGCCAAAATATTATAGAATACGAATTCTTTGAGTTAGTAGTTAATTTACTTGTAGCTAAAAGGATAAAGCCAGTTTTAATTAGAGAGCCACTAAACATAGCGGTTGCAAAGAATGAAAAAGGGAGAATATATGGTGGGGGTATATCAGGTAGTAATTCTTCTGTCTTGACAAATATATGATAAAAAATAAAATTATAATTGATGGTATTATGCTTTTATAGGGCTTTAAAGCCCAAAAATCTAAAGAGAGGAGGAGATTTTATGAGTAAAAGAGTTATTGTTTATCTACTGGTTTTGATGATGTTTTTTAGTTTAACACCTGCCTTTTCTGCAGTGAAGAATTCGGCAGGTAAGGTTTTACCCCCTGATGCTGCTCCTCTAGAGTACCAGGTCTTAAGAGTAATGAGTCAACCAGCTACAACACTAGACTGGTTTATAAGCGTCTATAAAAGGACGAGTGAGGCGAATAACTATTTTGGAGAACCACTTGTCAGACTTAACAAAAACTTTGAGATTGTCCCTGCAGCTGCTACTCGTTGGACTGTCTCTAAGGATGGACTTACTTGGACCTTCTATCTAGATAAGAACATAAAATGGACAGACGGGACACCTTTAACTGCAGAGGATTTTGTATTTAGCTTCCAGTTAGCTGCTGATCCAAAGCATGGATGGGACTTTGCTTGGTTTTATAGTCCTATAAAGAATTGGGACAAGGCGGTAAGAGGAGAAGTCCCACCATCTGCAATTGGTGTAAAGCAGGGGAAAGACCCTTACACTCTAGTGATAACAACCGAATATCCTGCACCATACCTTCCTATGATGATGCTATACTCAACACCGCTAAGTAAAAAGGCATACGAGAAGTATGGTCCTTACTATAACAATGATCCAAAGACGTCCGTTTCCTGTGGGCCCTATGTATTAGAGGAGTGGACAAAAGATAAGCAGATAGTATTTAGAATCAATAAGAACTATGGAGGAAGGGTAAAGCCATATCTAGAAAAGATTATAGTGACATTTGGAGACCCCGGAACATCTGCATTTAAGGCTTACCTAGCAGGGGAGATAGATATCTGTGGTTATAGTAACTCTCAGATATTTACGCCAGCAGATTTGGAAGTTATAGAGAAAGATCCGGAGCTATCTAAGCAGTTCCATCAAGGTTTTGGAGACTTTAGGACATTCTATATAGGATTTGACACTTATAATCCGCCATTTAATGATCTTAGAGTTAGAAAGGCTTTTGCACATGCTATAGATAAAGAGGCTATAGTAAATACTATTATCAAGAAGCAGGGTATAACCGCTTACGGTTTTCTAATGCCAGGGTTCCCTGGGGCAAATCCAGAGGGATTGAAGGGTATAATCACCTATAATCCTGAATTGGCAAAGAAGTTACTAGCAGAGGCAGGTTATCCTGATGGAAAAGGCTTCCCCGCATTAGATATGTGGGTTAGGTCTGATCTTGCATCACCAACAGTAGTTGCTGCTGCTAACGCTATAGGAGCTATGTTAAAGAAAAATTTAGGGATAGATGTTAAGATTACTGTAAAAGAGACGAAGACATTTATGGATGCCCTTAATGCCCATAAGCTTCAGTTCTATCTTGTCTCATATGGTATGGACTACCTAGACCAGTCTAATATGTTAGGTATATGGGTATCTACAGGAAGACATGCATGGAAGAATGAAAGATTCGATAAGCTTGTAAAAGATGCATCAGCGTTGTTAGATAAGAAGAAGAGAGACGAGATGTTTAAAGAGGCAGAAAAGATTTTAGTAGAGGATGTTGGTGGTATATTCCTCTGGCATCAGACACCAGGTGCACTGTGGAAACTATATGTAAAGGGTAAAGACCTTGAACCAGATAAGTATGGTATAACTGCCTTACACTGGCCTGGTATAGAAGGAGTAGGAACAACGATATTCAGTATCTACATATCAAAGGATGTATTAAAGTACAGGAAGTAGTATGTTAGGATACATAGTTAGAAGAATCCTGGGACTAATTATTGTTATACTTCTAGCTTCTCTTATAACCTTCTTTCTTATGCATGCTATTCCAGGCGGACCCTTTGATGAGCTAAAGATGCCTCTCCCTGAAGAAGTAAAGGCTCAGATTTTGAAGAAATATGGACTTGATAAACCTATCTGGGAACAGTACATAAGATATATATGGAGAGCTTTACACGGTGATTTTGGTGTTCCTTTCCAGAGCCCAACAGAGACTGTAATATCCTTGATAAAAAGGGTTTGGCCCGTAACGATACAGATAGGGGTAGTTACTATAGCCCTTTCTTTTACTATCGGGATTCTTCTAGGTATCCTTTCCGCCTTAAGACAGAATACTTGGATAGATTATCTGGTGACTACTATTGCCACATTAGGGACCACTGTCCCTAATTTTGTTATAGCTATATGGCTGATGCTGGTCTTTAGCGTTACCTTGAGATGGCTTCCTACAGGGGGATGGGGTGAGCCAAAGCACTTCATCCTCCCTGTCCTATCATATTTTTTAGCACCAACAGCGGTTATAGCTAGATTTGTAAAGGTGAATTTTTTAGAGGAGCTAAGGAAGGACTATGTGAGGACTGCAAGGGCTAAAGGTCTTCCTGAAAGAACAGTCATATTTAAGCATGTATTTAGAAATGCCCTAGTTCCAATAATAACACTTCTTGGTCCTATGGTGCCAGATTTGGCTACCGGTTCTGTATTTATAGAGGTGACCTTTAGAGTACCAGGATTGGGTAAATTCTTCTACACTAGCGCTTTCAATAGGGACTACCCGATGATTGTTGCGATGATACTTCTCATAGCGATCCTTTGGGGGATAACGTATCTAATTACCGATATTATATATGCATTTATAGATCCAAGGATTACATTTACCTAATAGGAGCAATATATGAGGGATGTAATAAGGGTATACAGAAAGAATAAGCTTGCAGTTTTTGGTTTTTTTGTTATCTCTTCTATTATTATTGTTGCCATATTTGCCGAATTGATATCCCCATACAGGTATGATGATATTGACCTATTGAGCTTTTTACAGCCTCCATCTCTTAAACATCCATTTGGAACTGATAGTATTGGTAGAGACCTTATGACTCGTATCATATATGGGGCAAGGACATCACTTATAGTAGGATTCTCTGTTCAGATTTTGGCGGTTATTATTGGGGTGCCCTTAGGACTTTTAGCTGGTTTTTATGGTGGCAGGGTTGATTATTGGATCTCAAGACTTGTAGAAGTTATGACGGCCTTCCCAGGATTACTATTTGCTATATTCCTTATGGTCTGGCTGGGAAATGGCTTAATGAATATAATCATTGCTCTGGGTGTCACAAGTTGGGTTGGGATCTGTAGGGTAACAAGGGCAAAGACTTTAGAGATAAAGAATGAGACCTTTGTAGAAGCAGTAGAGGCTTTGGGGGCATCTAATCTTTATATACTTTTTAAGACAATATTCCCAAATATTGTAAGACCTATAATAGTTATGGTAGGATTAGGGATACCTCAGGCGATATTCGGAGAAGCATCTCTAAGCTTTCTCGGTTTTGGTATAAGTGACCCTATGCCCAGTTGGGGCAAGATGATACAGGAGAGTTTAGGTTATCTCCAAGGGTATTGGTATATGGGATTTTTCCCTACTATATCATTGGCAATAACTGTTTTATGTTTTAACTTTGTTGCCGATGGGTTGAGAGATGCCTTAGACCCAAGGATGTATGGGAGTAGAAGAGGCTAATCTCTTAGAAATTTCTCTACTATCTTCTCTAGCTCTTCTAGACTCTTGTATTCTATTGTTATCTTTCCTTTATCTGGAGATTTAGGTTGTATCTTTACCTTAGTCTCAAAATAACTTTGTAGCCTTTCTTCTAGCATTTTTATCTCTGGTACCTCAGACCTGTTTATATGCCTTTTCACCAATGTTTCTGTATCTCTAACAGAGAGTTTTTCTTTTATCACCTTTCGAGCTAGCCTCTTTTGTAATTCGCCGTCTTCTAGACTTAAAAGAGCTCTAGCATGGCCATATGTTAGATTACCTTTCTTTATCTCCTCCTGTATTTCAATTGGAAGCTGGAGGAGTCTTAAGATATTAGTTATTTCTGATCTACTTATCCCTATCCTCTCTGCCAATTCTTCATGTGTCATTTTGTATTTCTCTATATAACTTTGAAATGCCTTAGCCTTCTCTATAGGATTTAGATCTTCTCTTTGGATATTCTCTATCAATGATATCTCGTAAGCCTCTTGGTCATCCGCATCTATCACTATAACTGGGACTTTATCCATACCAATAAGTTTTGCCGACTGGTATCTTCTCTCACCCGCTATTATCTCGTATTTGTTGTCTTTTCTTCTTACAAGTATTGGTTGGAGGATTCCTTTCTTTTTTATGGATTCAGCCAGTTTACGAATACTTTCCTCATCTATACTCTCTCTAGGCTGGTTTGGGTTGATAACTATACTATTTATATCTATCTCTTGTATAGAGATCCCTTCTTCAGATGGTATAAGTGCAGAAAGTCCCCTGCCCAATCTCTTATTCATTTTCCATCAGTTCCCTTGCAAGCTCCCTATAGGCAATGGCTCCGGAGGAACTCTCTGCATATTCAAGGATAGATTGCGAGAAACTTGGAGCCTCACTCAGTCTTACATTCCTTGGAATTATAGTATTAAAGACTTTATCCTTAAAGAATCTCTTTGCCTCTTCCAATACCTGCTGGGCTAAAACTGTTCTGTTGAACATAGTTAAAAGGACTCCTAGAATCTCTAAGCTAGGATTTAGACCCTTTTTGATTAGCTCTACAGTTTTTAAGAGTTGAGATATACCCTCTAATGCATAATACTCACACTGAAGAGGTATCAATACATACCGAGAAGCACTAAGGGCATTTATGGTTAATAATCCAAGTGAAGGAGGACAGTCTATAAAGATATAATCATAGTCATCTACTACTGGTTCTAGGATGTTTTTAAGCCTAAGCTCTCTCAAAAATGCTGATACCAGTTCTACCTCTGCACCAGCCAGATCTAGGTTAGATGGTATAAGGTCTATTCTTTCCCTTATGCTACTATTCCCATCTTTAAGTTGATATATCACATCTTTTACAGAAACATCGTGAATTAGCGCTTCATACAGACTCGGTCTTATATTTCTCTCCTTCTTTACACCGCTAGTTGTGTTACCTTGAGGATCTGCATCAACCAGAAGGACCCTTTTCCCCAACTCTGCGATGGCAAATCCCAAGTTTATAACTGTAGTAGTCTTTCCTACTCCGCCTTTTTGATTAGCTACCGCTATTATCTTTCCCATAGTCTTTAAGTTTCACGTGAAACATCTTCATCATCCAATCTTAGAAGATTGTATCATAAAGTGATTATAAAAGGCAATCATGGCAAATAGCCTTTAGATTCTTTCTTTAAAGAGATTGACTTCGAATTATATTATTTTTGAGGAAGATCGCCTAATTGCATAAGATTAAATTTAGAGGTATAATTTTATTGAAATAAAAAGGTGAAAGGTGGGTGAGAATGGGTTAAAGGAATAAGTTTTATAAAAATAGTTTAAATTCTGCCAAGTTACCCTGAAGGGTTATTTTGTTAAATAATTTAAAGGTCAAAAATCTTAGGAGGTGTAGAAGTATGAGAAGCATATTAATAAGTTTACTTATTATAAGTCTATTGACGGGTTTACTTCTTGGTTTTGGTCCTATTTCTTTTGCTCAGAAGATGCCTGTCCCCTCTCAATATAATACTCCAGCGGACTATCAACGAGCGACTGGTAAAAGAATCTCTAAGTTTAATGAAGCACCGATGTTAGCGGAGTTGGTAAAAGCAGGTAAACTACCGCCTATTGAAAAAAGGCTTCCTGCTGAACCACTAGTAATCGTTCCAGTAGAAGAAGTAGGACAATACGGAGGAACTGCAAGAGTATTTTCTAATTCTCTTACTAGTTATGGAGAAGGAGTGAATTTAATAGAATTTGAAGGGATAGTTAAGTTAGGACCGGACGGAACTTCAGTGATACCTAACATAGCAAAAAGTTGGAAATATACAGATGGAGGAAGAACTCTAACTATCAATCTTCGTAAAGGTATAAAATGGTCTGACGGATTTCCTTTTACTGCAGACGATATTCTTTTCTGGTGGGAAGATGTAATATTGAATGATGACCTTACCCCAGTAAAGCCAAGAACATGGGCTCCAGGTGGGAAATTGATGACTGTAGAAAAGATGGACGAGTACACTATTAGGCTACGGTTTGATATACCTTATCCATTTGCTATCCTTTATTTAGCTCATGGCTGGGGTGCTCAGGGAGCTTTTTACTATCCTAAACACTATTCCAAGAATTTTCATCCCAAGTATGTTCCACTGGAAGAGTTAAATAAAAAGGCTAAGGCTGAGGGTTTTGATAATTGGTGGCAATTATTCGGTAAATATAACAGCTTCTTTGGAGGGGGTGGTGCTAATGTAGAACCTGGAACTCCGACTCTACAGGCATTTATGGTAGCAAAGAAGGGGACAGATGTTATTATTGCCGAGAGAAATCCGTACTATTGGAAGATCGATATTGCAGGGAATCAATTACCGTATATAGACAGAATTCAAGTAGGTGTGGTAACGACTACGGAAATGATGAATATGAAAGCGGTAGCTGGTGAAGCGGATTATGCTTGTATGCAGACAACTTTAGAAAATTATACCCTATACAAAGAGAATGAGAAAAAGGGAAATTATAGGGTTTTGATGTGGCAGAGAGTTCAGGGAACAGATGTGGCTTACCAACTTAATCTTACATATACAGATGACCCGATTCTTAGAAATATCTTTAGAGATGTAAGATTTAGGAGAGCGTTATCTTTAGCTATAAATAGAGATGAGATAAATCAAGCCCTCTATTATGGTATGGCTACACCTAGACAGGCTTGCCCTATCCCCAGTTCTCCTTATTTTGAAGAACAATTTGCTAACGCTTATATAAAGTATGATCCACAAGAGGCTAATAGGCTCCTGGATGAGATGGGCTTAAAGCGTGGACCAGATGGATATAGATTAAGACCGGATGGTAAGAGACTGGAAATGACGCTTGAATTCGTTCAAATGGAAACACCTAAGAGACAAACTAATGAATTTGTAGTTCGTTATTGGGATGCTATTGGTATTAAGGTAGCAATAAAAGAAGTGACCGGAGAACTACAGTCTACTAGAGTTATGGCAAATAAGATGCAAATGAGCTTGTGGCATGCAGATAGATGTGGATTCTTATTCCCATTAGAACCATTCTGGTGGGTTCCAATGAGATATCAATGGGAAGTCAACTGGGCTCCTCTATGGGGTCAGTGGTATGTCACTGGGGGTAAAGCAGGTGAAGAACCACCAAAAGATGTAAAGAGACTTATCGATTTATGGGAAAAGATGAAGGTAACAACAAGCGAAAAAGAGAGGATAAGACTAGGAAAAGAGATACTTAAATCCAATGCAGAGAATCTTTGGACTATTGGGACTGTAGGATTGGCTCCACATCCAGTCATTGTGAGAAGTAATCTGAGAAACGTTCCTGAAAAAGCTTTTTATGGCTGGGATACATTATTTAACTATCCTTATAATCCTTGTCAGTTCTTCTTTAAGCAGAAGTAGATTATTTTACTTATCATGGGGGCGATTACAAATCGCCCCCCTTTAGCTTTTTCCTTAGAAATTAAGTCTTTTTATTAACTTTCTTCTTTTTTACTGTCGAAGCCCATAGTATATCTAAAAATCTATCTCTTACATCATTTAGTAGTTGTTTTACCGCTTCGACAATGTTTTCAATCTTTCTTATAATTGCACCTACAGTTTTGTCATCTTTGACAAAAGTTTTAAAATCCATATCTACAGTGAATTCCTCTATCTTTAGGATTTTTAAATATACTCTTTATCTACTCTAGAGACCTTTTTCTAATTCCTCCCAAAACTTAGGCCTCAAATTCAATTTAAGGTTCTTGATAGAATTCTAACATATAATAAACTAGAGATAAATAACCTGAGCTTCTGCTCTGTAATTACTCTTATCTAATATTATACTTAAAAATTCGTAGGTTCATTACTATCATCATTTTTTGTAGTATTATTAGTTAATACGGAATTCTATAGATAAAGGAGAGGATATGAAGGTCTTAATAGTTCAACCTATACATGAATCGGGGATTAATCTGCTGAGGTCTGCAGGGTTTGATATTATATATGCTTCTAGTCCTGACCCTAAGGTTGTTTCTAGAGAGATTAAGGATATTGATGGTGTTATAGTTAGGACCGCTCCATTTACTAGCGAGATTATCGAGCAGGCAGACTCTCTAAAGGTGATATCCAGACATGGGGTAGGGGTAGATAATATTGATATAGAGAGTGCATCTAAGAAAGGTATACTTGTTTTAAATACACCAGGGGTCAATGATGTATCGGTAGCTGAACATACCATAGCTATGATCCTAGCACTTTCAAAGAGGATAAAGGATATTGATAATGCTGTAAGGATAGGAAACTTTAGTATAAGGGAGGAATATTCTATTATAGACATAGAAGGAAAAACTCTGGGTATTATTGGTTTTGGGAGGATAGGCTCTTTAGTGGCAAAAAAGTGTAGATATGCATTCAATATGAAGATCCTTGTATATGACCCCTATGTTGATAGAGAAAAAGTAGAAGATGTTAATGGTGAGTTGGTAGATTTGGAAACCTTATTGAGGGATTCAGATTTTGTTACCATACATGCACCTCTTAGTAGCGAGACAAGAGGACTTATAGGTGAAAGAGAACTTAGACTGATGAAACCCTCAGCGTTTATTATAAATATGGCAAGGGGTCCCATATGGGATGAAACTGCAGTTGTTAAGGCTCTGTCTGAAGGTTGGATAAAGGGAGCTGGAACAGATGTCTTTGAAGAAGAGCCACCTAGTTTGGATAATCCTCTCTTAAAGCTTAACAATATAATACTCTCCCCCCATATGGCAGCACTTACTAAGGAATGTGTAATAAGAATGGCAATTTGCTCTGCCCAAGGTGTAGTTGATGTATTAACCGGTAAAACACCTAAGAGTATAGTAAACTATTCATTGCTTAAAAAATACGGAAAGATATAGGAGGCTATTATGAGAGAAAATAGAACAAAGAGATTATTAAAAGAGGGAAGATCTGTTATTGGAACTATGGTATCGGAGATTAGATCCCCTAATATAGCCCAGATGTTAGCTACAGCGGGTTTTGACTTCTTTATCCTAGACACAGAGCATGGACCATTTTCTATGGAGACTGTTCAAGATATGGCTCTTTCTGCAAGAGGCGCTGGCATAAACTTCTTTGTTAGAGTCCCTACAAGATTTGGGCATCATAATCTTTCAAGACCGCTAGATGTAGGCGCAGAGGGACTACTTATTCCACAGGTAGAGACTGTAGAAGAGGTTAAAAACATAGTAAAGGCTACAAGGTATCTTCCATTAGGTAAAAGGGGTATGTCTCTAAGGAAACTGCCAAATAGCTATGCCAAGGGAGATCCAAGGGAACTTGTGGAATCAGCAAACAATGAAGTATTTATAATACTCCAAATAGAATCTAAATCTGCCATAGACAATCTGGAAGCACTAATTAGTATAGAAGGTGTAGATGCTGTTCTTATTGGACCTAACGATTTATCCCAAGACCTAGGTTTTCCAGGTATGACAAACCATCCTATAGTCCAGGAATATATAGAGAAACTGGCAGAAAAGTGTAATAGGCTTAATTTCCCCTGGGGGATTCATTTAGAGAGTCCATCTTCTCTCTTGCCTTGGATAGAAAAGGGGATGAGATTTATTATGTGTTCAACAGATACAAGTATAATAGTAGATGGAGGAAACAATATCGTAAAGACTCTTAAAGAAAAGATGTCCTAGGTATACCTGCCATACTGTTTCCCTGTTTCATACATAGTCTTTAGATGTTCTATTGGTGTGCAAGGAGCCACGTTATTGCCTTCACATAGGAGAAACCTTCCACCTTCCATTACTCCAGACATCAATAAATTTATCACTTCCTCCTCTATCTTATAAGTGGGACCATCTAAGAGAAGCATTGGGTTTATGTTTCCTCGAAGTGTCACTTCAGGACCTAAGATTTTTCTCATCTTACCTAGGTCTGTAGGATATCCAGTATCAAAATCCATAACATTAAGTTCCTTCTTAATTGTTTCAAAGTGATGTGATGCCTTACCACACAGATGAATACTATTTGGACCTCCTTTAGAAAAGGTACTAATGAGCATTTTGTGATATGGTAAGACAAACTCCCTATAGGTATCTTCAGAGATTAACTCTATACTATCATCCGCAAATCCCCAGGATTCTTTTGGATATTCTAATCCAAACACATTCATGATATATGTGATTCTTTTTATAGTGGCATTTGTTATAAAGGACATAAGCTGATGAACAAACTCTGGATCTTCGTATATATCTATACAGAGCTGACTTGCTCCTCTTATCTGAGCTGCTACTGTAAATGGTCCATCTGTCCCTAGAAGAGGTATAGGAGGCTTACCTATTGGTGCCTCTTCGTACAGCTCGTCAGATATACTTAAGAAGTAATCATAGTATTCTAAGACCTTTTTAAGAAAAGGGTTCTCTTTTGGTTCTGGGTTTAATTCTTTTAATAGATCCTTTTTATTCTTTAGAACAGGTTCTATATCTGGCAGATTCTCGTCCCAGTAGAATAATCTACATCCAAAATATAAAGCCTCATAAGAATTCTGAAAATCGACCCAGCATCCTCCCCAGTTGTCTTTTGGATAGCCCATCTCTCTATCCTGGGGGATATTAAACCTTACCCATTTTTTAAACCTCAGTTGTATCTTAGCCATTACCTCAGGGGATTCAAAGTAATTCTTAAAAGAGACCCCTTCATTGTTTAATCTTGGATCTAAAAGGATCATCCTAGGGTTCATATTGAAGTATATAGGAACCCTTATAGGCCTACCAGAGTTATAACTAGACCAGACTTCATTTACTTCGCTATTATGTGCTGAAAAATCCATACTAAGCTGATTCTATAATCCTTGAAGTCCTTTTAGTATAATTATCTGTCCTAGATGATAGCAGTCGTGGGCAAGGAGTCCAAATAACATCTCACCCCAAGTGGATTCTTCTCCGGGGACCTTTTCGTCTAAGTTGATGTCCTTCTCCTTTAAGAGACTTATCATCTTTTCGTGGACGTCTTTTAGCTCTTTTACTATATCCTCCCAAGCTGCACCCTCTTTAGATCCCTCTTCATATACCGGCTTCTTCCCCTCAAGTACAGAGAGCATCCATCTCTTTCCAGATATTATGTGATTTACTATCCCTAGTATAGAATTGATGTCTCCTTTGTCTGGCTTCCAATTTGCCTGCTCACTATTTAGATCTTTTATAGCATCCAGTAGAGAATCAGCCCATAATCCTTTATTCTCCTCGAAAGCCATCTCCATAGCCTTTACAATCCACTCTTTAGACATAAGATAATCCCTCCCTTTTTACTAAGATTTTCTATATAATTTTCTCATAAAAACCTCTCAAAGTAAACCCACCGATCTTCTCTAAACCGTAATAGATATCTCTATACCTATTCGAGTGTTTAGTTTACTTTTTTTATTGATAAAATAATATTAATATAGTATTATTTAGGCAAAAAATAACTACTAAAAATTGAGGAGGCGACTTTATGAATTATGATCTTTATAGAAGAGCTCTTTTACTTTCATACTTAACAGTAGGCTACAATATTTTAGAAGGAGTGGTATCTATCTATGTAGGATTATTAACTAGGAGTATAGGATTAGTTGGATTTGGGTTGGATAGTTTTGTTGAATCTTTATCAGGATTTATAATGATCTGGAGATTTAGAAAACATGGGAAAATATCAGGAGAAGAGGAGGATAAGATTGAGAAAAAAGCAACAAGATATGTTGGTTATACCTTTTTTATACTTGGAACGTATGTTTTATACGAATCTATTAAGAAATTGTACTTTCAGGAGATTCCCGATCCAAGTCTTTTTGGAATAATTATTGCTATAGTTTCTATAGTATTAATGCCATTTTTATCTTATATGAAATATCAAACTGGGAAAAAGATAGGTAGTAGAAGTTTAGTAGCAGATTCTAAACAGACCTTAGCTTGTACACTATTATCCTTTGCCCTATTAATAGGATTAGGATTGAATTACTTATACAGATTTTGGCAGGCAGATCCTATTGTTGGAGTTATTATCGGGATATTTCTATTAAGAGAAGGTTATGAGACTTTGAGAGAGGCTTAAAAATAACAAACCAATCCTTTTCAATTACCCTGAAGTTCGGACATCTGGATTCAGATAAAATGCCTCCTTTCCGTAGTGTTATCATATTATTAGATAAAAACACTACAGAAAGGAGGTGATCAAATGACATTCATGGAAACTTATTCTATCAAAAAATTTCTAAAAGAGCTAGTTCCTTCCGAAGAATCATACCTAGATTCCTTCTCTAGAATTATTATAGCATATCTACAGATCAGATGAAAGAAGAGATAATAGAACTAGGTATAAAAATGGCATACGAAGTACTTCTGTCACTTGTAGGGACGTGAATTGATGATACAGGAAGGCGATAAAGGGTTAGGCATTAGAGGTTTAAAAAAGATATTAAACCTCATTTCATTTAGATATCTCTTTTACACTTTATATGATTTATTGTAAAATAATTTTGAAGGGGGTGACTTTGAAGGATACCTGTAATTATTGGAGGCTGGGAAATTATGGAAGTTTCTTAACAGACTTTCTTTTTGACGTTTCAGAATACCTAAGTTTTTATTATTTATGTCCTCTCTTAAGAAATACTAATCATAAAAACAATAAACCATTTTAATAATTCTTTAATGTAGTATTAAATACCCCTTAATTAGTCTTTAAATAATACTTAAAGTAAAAGCTTTAATCTATAGATGCGATGAGGTATAAACATGGGGTAAAATTTTTATGGAGGTGAATGTGTATGAAGTTTTATGTAAAAAAATTGTCGGTTGTTCTTTTGCTCTTAGCTCTTTTATTATCTTTTCAGAGTTATGTCTTTTCAGGAGTTCCAAGGGTTAAGTATGTTATTGTTATGATTGCAGACGGAGCAGGTTTAGCACATCTAGGTTCAGCTTACTATCTTAATAGACTTCTTTTGGAACAAGAATTCTTTATTACAGAAAGGTTGTTCAATCTGGGTAGGTTAGGTATTGTAGCTAATTATGCTTTAAACTCTTTAGTCCCAGATTCCGCCTCTTCTGGAACCGCTATAGCCACAGGTAAAAAGACTAATAATAATATGGTATCTATGCTTCCCGATGGAACACCAGTAAAGACAGTTATGGAGAAGGCTATAGAACTAGGTTATAAGACAGGACTTATAGCTAAAAGTACAATTACAGATGCAACCCCTGCTGTCTTTGCCTCACATGTTCCGCATAGAAGTCTTCAGGACCAGATAGCGGTTCAATATCTAGAGAAAAGAATAGATGTAATCTTAGGTGGAGGGAAGTCTTACTGGATTCCAAAAAGTATCTCCGGAAGTGCTAGAAAAGATGAGAGAGACCTAATCTCAGAGGCAAGAGAGCTTGGTTATACCGTTGTATCTAATTTGGGTGAGTTAGAGAGTGTTAAAACTGGAAAGGTTTTAGGATTATTTTCAAGTGGCAATATGCCCTATAGGTTAGATGCAGACCCAACTGTTATTCCCTCACTTAAGGAGATGACAGAGAAGGCTATAGAACTACTTTATAAAGATAGTAAGGGGTTCTTCCTTATGGTTGAAGGTAGTAGAGTTGACCACGCCTCACATAATAACGATATAGCAAGTGTAATAGCAGAATTGAGAGAGTTTGATGAAGCGGTGAAGGTTGCCTTTGACTTCTATAATAAGCATCCAAGAGAAACCCTTCTTATAGTAACTGCGGATCATGATAATGGAGGGCTCTCTATTACTACAAGCTACGATACATCAGGTAAAGGAAGATATCCTACTGTTGAAGACCTAAATAAAATATTCCTTGTTCCTTTCTCTTTTGAGAGAGCTAAATCTGTAGTTGATAAAGAAGGTATTGAGAAATTATTTAGTGAGCATTATGTTGGAGAGTTAACCATCCCACAAGAGTGGATAGAGAGATTAAAGTCAGATAAGCCAATTACACCATCTCTTACAAGTCCATTCTATGCAAGTCTTGGGGCTGGATTTTCTGCTGTATATATGACTGCTTGGGCTACAAATGACCATACCGCTACTCCGGTTTGGGTAGTATCTCTTGGACCAGGAAGTTATAGGCTTGGTGGATTTATAGATCAGACGGAGATAGGTAAGACTATATTTAGAATGTTAGGTGAAATAAAATAGGAGGTGAATGAAATGTTAAAAAGATTATTGGTAATACTTTTGTCTGGGTTGTTACTACTTGGTAGTACATTTGCCTATGCGACTATAATAAAAGGTAGGGTTACTGTTAAGGGTTCTGATACAATGGTTATTATGGTTCAAAGATTGGCAGAAAACTATATGGCAAGATTTAAAGGAAAGATAGTTCAGGTATCGGGTGGTGGCTCAGGGGTAGGTATAGCTGCCCTAATAAATAGAACCACTGATATTGCTGATTCTTCTAGACCTATTAAGGAAAGCGAGAGATCAGCTATAAAGAAGGCTTGGGGAAAAGATCCAAGAGAATTTAAGGTCGCACTTGATGGTATAACTATATACGTGCATCCTGATAACCCTATGAAGGATATAACTTTAGACCAACTTAAGGATATATTCACAGGGAAAGTTACTAACTGGAAAGATTTTGGTTGGGATGATAGACCAATAATAGTTTATACAAGAGAGAATAACTCAGGTACATATGTATTTTTCAAAGAGCATGTCCTTAAGAATCAAGACTATACTAGTAAAGCCCAGAGTATGCCAGGAACCGCATCGGTAGTAAATGCGGTATCTAAAGAGAAGTATAGCATAGGATATGGCGGAGTTGCTTATGCTAAAGGGGTTAAAATATTACCGGTAAAGAAAGACAAGGACTCCTCAGCATATCTTCCAACAGAAGAGAACATTAAGAAGGCGGTTTATCCTATAAGCAGGTATCTTTATATGTATACCTGCGAGTATGAAGATCCTGATGTAAAGGCTTTTATAGATTGGATTCTCTCTGATGAAGGGCAAAAGGTTGTTTCAGAGGTGGGTTATTTCCCTGTTAAGTAGTATATAATTTAATCAGCCCTCTAGAGAAATTCTCTAGAGGGTATTTTAGTCTTTGAAACCTTTACTCTGCTTGTTCTTTAAGAATTATATTTGGGTGTATAGAGTATATTCTTTTTCTACCTAGATATCTTGAAAAGATAAATGCTATAAATAACACTAAAAATGTTATTATGATATTCTTAATATCTGCTTTCATTCTCATAGAGAAGTCTAAGTCTCTCAATACTGCATTCATAATATATCCGGTGAATAAGTTAAATATCGGAATTCCCAACAGAAATCCTATGAGAAATGAGAAGTAATTAAATCCTAGGAATATAAAACTTAACTCTCCGTCATAATATCCCAATATCTTAAATATACCTATAGGTTTTCTATTTTCTGCAATTGTAATTGAAGATAGGACATATATTATTATTAAAGATAAGAAGAATGATATGACATACATGATTTGTAGTATCTGGTTTATACTCCCAGCGCTATCCTCAAATACCTTTATAAGATATTTCTTATCCATAGAAGAGAGTAAAACCTTATTATCTTATCTTCAACCTCATAGTCCAGCGAAAATCTTTCTTCTAAGTCTATACTATACTTTTGAGAAATCTCTTCTATATTTATTGGGTTAAGGGTGATAAAATGGAATGTCTCCTGTTTATAGTCTTCTATAAATCTCTTATAATTTGAGTCGATATTGCTACTCATAATACTGAATAGTGCATAAGTGAAAGAGGCAAAGAATACTAAAAGTATAATCCCTAGAAACTGTGACTTATTTCTTAATATTATTCTCAGGGGGATCTTCTTTAACATTACCAGCTCACCTCTTTTGCCTGTATAGGCAAGGGATTATCCATAAATTCTAAAAGCTCTCCACTTCTTAATCTCATTATCTTAGTAGACATTCTAGCTATAGCGTTATTGTGAGTAGCTACAATAATCGTAGCCTTGTATTTCTTGTTTATATACTCTAGCAATTCTAATACCTTTTTAGCATTTTCGAAGTCTAAAGCCCCTGTGGGCTCATCGCAGAGTATAAGAGAGGGATTCTTGATCACCGCTCTTGCTATAGCTACCCGCTGTTGTTCTCCCCCAGAAAGTTCAAATGGGAATTTATCCCTATGTTCCCACATTCCTACAGTTTCTAACACTTCTCTTGGGTCTAGTCCATTTTCAGACAGATACTTAGTAGATAATACATTTTCGTAAACAGTAAGGGAGTGAACAAGATTATAAAACTGAAAAACAAATCCTAATTTCTTTCTCCTATAGTTAGTCAGCGATTTAGCATCGAGCAAGGTTATATCTTCTCCATCCACTATAACCTTCCCAGAGTCTGGAGTATCTATTCCTCCTAGCATATTCATTAAGGTTGTCTTCCCAGAACCAGAGGGACCTAGTATTACATAAAATCCTCCCTTCTCTAGGGTAAATGATACCTCTTTTAATGCTGTAATTTTTACATTACCTACGTAATAATTCTTTGTTAACTCATCTACCTCTATAAACACTTGATTCACCTCTTTAATCCTTTTTCTATATTATGACTCAAAAGTCATATGACTGTCAAGTCATATATTAGAGATTCCCTTCTTTATAAGGTCCATATATGATTTACGAATCCCATCCACATAGTCTCTTGGAAGTTCTGTTACTCTTACCCCTCTACTCTTTGCCAGTTCTATAAAGAACCTCTTTATACTCCAGGTGGCCCCTTCTAGAAATATTAAGATGATCTCTGGGGAGACATCATTTCTTATAAAGCCTGTTTTCTGATTTTTAACAATTATCTCATATAGTAACTCTTTTGTCTTACCTTTTAAGAGTCCCTCTATCTCTTCCTTATAAGGGGAATCATCATAAAAGGCAGACCTTTCTAGGAGAAGATAGGCATCTGGATGTTTTATAAAAAATTCCCAAGTTAAATCAAAGGATTTTTCTACATAATCAAATAGACTTATATATTCAAAGTTATAATCCTTTATTAGCTCTAGACTTAATCTAATTGCCTCATTTATGGCATAGATATACATATCCTTTTTGTTTTCAAAGTATTGATACATACTCCCTTTAGCTACTTTGCATTCCTTAGCTATATCTTCTATATCCACCTTACTGTAAGGCTTATTAGCAAAATATCTTATCAATACATCTTTAATCTTCATCCTTTTCTCTTCTGGAAGATTAAAGAATGTCTGCTTAGGCATTGTATTCCCTCCGTAGAAAGAGTCTCTAAAAAGATTATGACCCAATAGTCATACAGATGTCAAGATTATTAATATGCAATAAGAAACATTTAAAATTGGCGAATTAATGATTAATCTCTTTTATTATATCTAGAAATACAGCTACTATTTTTGGATCAAACTTTTTACCTGACTGTTCTTTTATATATTCTATTGCTTCCTCTTTTGTCCATGCCTTTCTGTAAGGTCTATCGCTTGTTAAGGCATCATAGACATCTACCACTGCAAAGATCCTAGCTGGTAGAGGTATTTCCTCTCCTTTTAATCCTTTTGGATAACCACTCCCATCCCATTTCTCATGGTGATACAAAGGTATATCAATAGCTGGAAGAAGATATTCAACCTTAGATAGCATTTGATAGGCATATGTAGGATGCTTTTTCATAATCTCCCATTCTTCATCTGTAAGTTTCCCTGGTTTTAGTAATATGTTATCTGGAATAGCTATCTTACCTATATCGTGTAATAGTGCCCCCCTACGGATATGTGTTAATTTTTCATCATCTATACCCATTATCTTAGCTATTTTCACTGTTAAATCAGCTACCCTTCTACTGTGTCCTTCGGTAACTCCATCTCTAAGATCAAGGACATATGCCCAACCTTCAATTGTTTCTTCATAAGCATTGATAAGCCTAATATTAGACTCCTGTAAGCCCTGAAAAAGTCTTACGTTATCAATACCTATAGCTATCTGTTTGGCTAAGATCTCTAAGAAATTTTCCCATTCTTCGTTTTCTTCTATCAGTGAACGATTAAAGACTTCTAATACACCAAACAGTTCTCCTTTTGAGAGAAGCGGAACCGCATAGTAGGAAATGAAGTTTTCCTCAATAACAAAATTTTCAAAACCTTCTCTAACATATTCAGAGTATACCTTTAACGTAAAGTTTTGTATGAAATCTCTTAGGTTTAATACTTTAACCATGCGCCTCCTCAAAGCTACAGATCCAGCTAGACTTTCACCAAGCCTAAGGGTTGAATTTTTGATGAGATTTGTACGAAAACCCTGTCCATATGCATATTCTAGCGTATTGATAGAAGGATTATATAGAAAAATTGCTACTGCATCTACATGTAATTGTTTAATAACCTCATCTACTGCGGTGTTAAGTATAACCTTTAAGTCTAGACTACTAGAAATAGCATTATCTATATTATGTAAGTATTGGATTTTTCTAAATTTATCCTGTACATCTTCAAATAGTCTAGCATTTTCTAAAGAAGAAGCTGTTAAACGGGCAAGTGTATATATTATGTCTTTACGTTCTAATGTGAAGTATCCAGACTGCTTACTATATAAAACGAGTGTTCCAAAGACATTATTCTTACTTACTAGGGGAAATGCCCCTACTGTATAGAATCCATAAGTTAAAGCCCTATACTTCCACGGTTCAAAACGATAATCATTTACTACATCTTCAATGATTTGCGGAATTCCTATTCTAATGGACCTTCCAACAGGACCTTGACCAAAAGGTGTTTCATCCCACCTTACGGTAAGATCTTTAGTATAACTATGATCTGGTGGATACTGGGCTATAAGACTTACTTTGCCACTGGCTTCTTTATACCCAATCCAGGCTAGGTCTGCTCCAAGGTCTTCTACACAGATTCTTGTGGCAATTTGAGCCCTCTTTTGGATGTCTAAATCTTCATTAATGAGGTCTCTTGCACCGTCATAGAGGATACCTAAATTTCGAAGTCTATCCTGATTCTCCTTTTCTAATCTTCTAAGTTCAGTTACATCTTCTCCTGCACTTAGAGTTCCAACAATACCCCCTGTATCGTTATGTATAATTGTATTATGCCAAACTATAATCTTCTCTTTTCCGTCCTTGTCAATAACAGGATTTTCATGATATTCAAAGGGTTCTATTTCCCCATTAATGATTCTTTTGAATACTAACTTTAACTCTTTGGCAGTATCTTTTGGTAGGAAGCTTTTAAACCAATCTTTCCCGATTATTTCTTCTTCTTTATAGCCAAGTATCTCGCATGCCTTACGATTGACATATGTAACGTTACCTTCTGCATCAAGGGCAACAACCATAACTTGAATTAGGTCTAGATTTTTCTTTAACTTCTCGTATAGATCCTTATAACGCCTTTCAGATTCTCTAAGCTGTAGTTCTCTTCTTTCTATAAGTGTAACCGCAGTTCCTAGGATGATTACCGTTATAAAGGTCGAAAATATTCCGCTTATAAGAGAAGTGGGATTCCCCTTTAGATTGTAGAGATAGATAGGACTAAGTATAGAAAGGAGTAATGAAGAAAAGATTAATCCACCCATTAACTTCCATCGGATTGTAGAGAAAAGTATAATAGGAAGAAATAACATTGCTCCTGCTCCTAAAGAGATGATTCCCTTTGATATTACCAGTAAAAAAATAAACATGTAAATAACTAAGATTATAACTAAATTTTTATTAAAAAAGTTTATAAGCCTTTTCAGAATAAACCTATTCATAACTCCTTCTTAGTCTTAATAGATAAGTACTATTAATATAATATCACAGTTTTGTGATTCTAACAATAACTCCTTTGCAGAAGTTGCATAACATAAGAGACTATTACTTATAGGAAGGAGTGTCTCTTAGAATGAAAGGAAGAGTAGGAGTACCTCAGAGAGCTATGCATATTTACTATGGAACATCATTGTATAATAGATCTATTATGAAGACTTGGATTAAAAAATTAGATTTCTCTAAAAATGAAGTAGCTAAGTTCAGATTAGAAGTTATTAACTTCTATAAGAAACATGGACTAGCTGCAACTAAAGATGCTTATGGGGTATCTAGAGCTACCATCTTTAGATGGAGGTTTCTAATGAAGTAGGATAAGAGATGAACGGGGGCTCATAAAGGGAGCCTTGAATGTATGTATCAGCTATAAAATACTTGACAAGTTTCTGATTTTTATTAATAATTTTCATTAAAATAGAGATTAAAATCTTTGGGAGGTGTTTTAGATGTATAAAGTTAAATTAATAATTCCTAGTTAGTATTATGTATATTTATCTCTTCTATTACTCCTGCTTATGCAGATTCCCTAAAAGATAAGAGATTTAGAATAGGCTTAGATTCAATACTTATAGGCTACTATACAGATGTAGGACCAAATGGAGAGCCAGAGAGCCTTATTGGTTTAACATTCTTAGGTGTAGGTTACAGAAGATATTTTAATATGACTGGTCCATTCTATTTCTATGGAGAAGGAGGAGTAGAAGCTCTTATATTTCCTTACCTAGAAGGAGGCATTATATTTGTTGGTCCTCTTGGAACGGAATTTAAGATTGGGCTTCAGCTTAGATTGGGCGTAGAAGAATATGTGTATGGCGGAGAAACAGAGTATTCTTTTTACCCTGAGGTAGGAGTTGCGTTAGGATTAGGATTTAGATTCTAGATTATATAGAGCTATTCTTCTTTTCTTATAACTGAAGTTACAACACACCTGCATCCAATATGTAGTGGAACTCTTGGATAATTTTCAGGAGGGAAGTGTTTATCTTTTAGACTTCTACAGTAAGGGCATACATTTTCGTCATTTGCATTTATAAGCTTCCATTGCCTTGTTAGCTCGGACTTTCCAAACTTCTTGAAATCTCGATAGTCCCTTGTAGCATACGCAGACATCATGTAAGTATGAGCTATTAAAAAGGAGACCTCTTCTATATACTGCCAATAAAGAGACATCTCAGAGAGATCTAAGTCTTTTAGCTCTTCAATAAAAGAGGCAAAGCCTTCCCCGCTAGAGATTATATCTTCTCTTTCTTTCCTCTTTAGATAGTATTTAATAGTGTCATAACCGTATTTTTCTATAAATGTGTCGTAAAGGGATGAATTTAAGGTATCCCCTTCAAAGAGAACTTCTATATCACAGTATGGCCTGACTTCAAGAGAAAGAATAGCATTAGCTCTAAACTTGGAGACCAAGTCTTTTTTCTCTGCATCTGAAAGATCTTCCCAATTAGAAACTCCTTCTATCTGTTCCTCTATTCTCTTCAGATAAATAGGTTTAAATGTCTTTATATATTCATCTATCTCTTTGCATCTTATCTTATAACGGGCTACTAAGGGTGAGATATTTTCTGCAATCCTATAAATATCACTAGATAATCCTCTATCTAGAATATCTTTTATCCTTCTTGCTATCTCTTCATCTACACCATAGATAGTAAGAGGGAATGTACTTTTAGAATTGAGGATCCATCCATTATCATCTGACCTAATAACTTCACCAGTATCTATAACCTCTGGACGGGATGTAACACGTGAGACAAGCTCAGTTAGTAATCTTTTCTCTTCTTTTTTCCTTGCTATTGATCTCAAAGCTATCCAAATAAGAGATACAACTATAAAAGTAAGTATTATCCATAACATCGTATATATCACTCTCCTTAAGATATGTCTATAATAACTATACTCGTTTAGTAAAAATAGTCAAGGTCAGATATCAATATAAATATAAACGGATAGGCAGAATGCCTATCCTATCTTAAATCTTATAAGAAAGCTTAATTCTTTAGCTTTTCTTTATCCAAACCTCCATAGGACCCGGTTCTCTATTTGCCCAAGCATAGTATGGTATAGCTACAAATTCTACCTCCCTTTTTATAGAACTAGCCTCTTCTATTGTAAGATAAAGTCTATCCCAATTATCAGGGCTATTCAAGTAACCTTTGCCTCTAATCACAACTACTCCACCAAGAATATCTCTATATTCTTTCTCCAGTTTTACATCTTTTGATATCTCTAAATCCCAGACATCACCCCAGGGATTATCGACGGCTTCTACACAGTAGATAATTGGTCCCCTTCTTATCGCAACTCTTCCTATATTTGCCTTTACACTTGGATGACTCTCTAAAAGTTCTGGCTTCATATTAAGTTCTAAATTTACTGTGTCTCCATTATGCCACTCTTTATCTATAACTACATATCCATTCTCTAATACTGTTTGTATCTTCTCACCATTTACCAAGACAGAATAATCTTTAGCCCAACTTGGTTTCCTTAAGAACAGCTTAAATATAGAATTTCCTAGAATCTTAAACTCTATTAATCCATCCCAAGGATAATTAGTATTCTCTTCTATCTTTATATTAGAACCATTTATATTAAATTCAGAGATATTACTAGCATATAGATGAACCCATATACCCTCAGGGGAAGTAGAATACATATAACCCGGAATAGAGGCTATAGTCCTTGCTATATTAGGAGGACAGCAGGCACAGGCAAACCACCTCTGCCTTCTATGCTTACCTCTGTCTGCCAAAGGATTTACATAGAAGTACTCTTTCCCGTCTAAAGATATACCAGAAAGGATCCCATTATAGAGACAAAGTTCCATTATATCTGCAAATCTACCCTCTCCTAGAGCTAATAGCATCCTATAATTCCACATAAGGTTTGCTATACTAGCACAGGTCTCTGCATAGGCTGTTTCGTTTGGAAGTTCATAATTCTCTCCAAATGCTTCTCCCTCTTTTCTCGCACCAGCTCCTCCCGTTATATACATCTTCTTTATCACTAGATTATCCCAGAGTCTTTCCAATACATCTAATAATGCGCTTTCTCCTGTTTCTATATAAAGATCTGTAGCTCCACAATTTAGATACAAAGACCTTACCGCATGACCAACAACTTCATCTAGTTCTCTAAATGGTTTATGGTCTATATGATAAGAGCTTCCTCCTATTATCCCTTTTCCCCTCTCATCTATAAAGAATTTGGCTAGGTTTAGATATTTTTTGTCGTTCGTCTCCCTATACAGCTCAATAAGAGCCATTTCTATCTCTGGATGACCAGGTGTTCCCTCTCTTCTTCCAGGACCAAATAGACGGTTTAAGTAATCCGCCAACTTTATCGCTACATTCAAAAAGTTTGTCTTTCCTGTTGCCCTATGATGAGCGATAGCTCCCTGTATAAGATGTCCAGCACAATAAAGTTCATGCATATCTTTTAGGTTTGTCCATCGGTCCTGCTTTCTTTCGAATGTGAAGTACGTGTTTATGTACCCATCTTCATCTTGAGCCAACCCTATCTCTTCTATAACATCATCTACTAACTTTTCTAGTTTTTCGCTCCTATTGTTAGCAAGATAGAATGATACCGCCTCTATCCACTTATACACATCAGAGTCGTTAAAGAAGAAGCCTACAAAATCTCCTTTTATCTTCCCGCTGGCAATTCTAAAATTATTAATCCTTCCAGTTTCTTCCATAATCTCATATTGCAACGGCAGTGTAATCTCTCCTAGAACATCTATCCTTTTGGCCCAGAATTTATCAGTAAGCTTTACTGAACTTAGAGAAACAGATCTTAACTTAGCACATCTACTTTTACTTGTATCCACTACGTATGCCATCATTTACCTCCTAATTTCTTATCCTTTTAGTCCTGTCAATGCTATACCCTGAATAAAATATCTCTGCCCTATGAAGAATATCAATATTACTGGAGCAAGGACTACAACAGATGCAGCCATAAGATAATGCCACTGAGCGGTATACATACTTCTAAAGACCGAAAGCCCTATAGCTAATGTATATTTATCGGGGTCACTGAG
>CALGNK010000025.1 GCA_937958695.1 uncultured bacterium | reverse complement strand
CTATAAGGAAGTTTCTCTTACAAAACTTTATAAAATTTTGTATACTAATTTTAGTGTGTTTCCATATAAAAATTATATCCCCTCTTAGAGGGTAATGAAAAGTCCCCCTCTAGGAGGGGTAATTTAATTGAGTAATTTCTGGGTTAAGGTATCCTGAAAAGGATGATTGACTTTTGTTTAGATTATCATAAAATATTACTCAAATGACTAATAAGAGGAGGCTTGTATGTTTATAAAAGGATTAGACCATATATCTATAATAGTTAGCGACGTGGAGGAAAATTTAAAATTCTACAGAGATATCCTTGGTTTTAATGTATTAAAAGACTTCTATGATGAAAAGGAAAAGGCTCGGATAATATTCCTAAATATTGGTAATAGTATGCTAGAATTGATAGCTCCAGATAAAAAGCCAGCTAAAGGGGAGAAAATAATCTGGGAGGAACGTAGAATAGGCGGTGTAGAGCATATTGCCTTTTTGGTGGAAGATATGGATAAGATTTATGAGTACCTAAGGTCAAAAGGAATAGAGTTTGTCTTGGGCCCCTTGGAATTTCCAGAAGGCAAATATGGTTACTTCTATGGCCCAGAAGGAGTACTGTTAGAAGTAATTTGGTGGAAACCATAACCTCTTGACAGGTAAAAATAGTAGTATAAAATATAATATAGGTGCGGGAATAGCTCAGTTGGTAGAGCATCAGCTTCCCAAGCTGAGGGCCGCGGGTTCGAGACCCGTTTCCCGCTCCAATATTTTTTATGCCGACGTAGCTCAGCGGTAGAGCAGCTGATTCGTAATCAGCGGGTCGTCCGTTCGAATCGGATCGTCGGCTCCATTTAGGAGGGATGGAGTATGAAGATAAAGATAACTTTTCCCGTAGGGTCTGTTGAAGGAGAACTCAATGATTCGGAGACTGCAAAGGCTATCTATGATAATCTTCCTATAAAAGCCAGAGCGAATACTTGGGGTAAAGAGGTCTATTTTGGTATTCCAGTATACAAGGATGAAGAGAATGCTGTTGCAACTGTTAATAAGGGGGATATAGGATACTGGCCTCCGGGCCATGCATTGTGTCTCTTTTTTGGTCCGACACCAATATCTAAGGGGAACGAGATAAGACCAGCTAGTCCTGTGAATATTGTAGGTAAGGTTACATCTAACTTGGATTTGTTAGAAAAGGTTAATGATGGGATGGATATCCTTATTGAGAAGGTTTAGATGAAAAGGGTTTCTATATGGCCTATTATAAAAGGCGCATTTATTGATATTTATGATAATTTGGGGTGGGTTCTATTTATAAGTGCTATATGGTTTGGTTTTGCAGTTCCTGTTGTATTTGCAGTCCTGCCTGGAAGTCTCCATATAATTTTCAGATTATTTTTGGGAATTTTTGTTATATTCCTTGGTCCAGCTACAGCAGGTGCCTATTATTTAGCTAATAGGCTGATAAGGAGAGAAAGTGTTGAATGGAGAGATTATTTTTCTGCCTTTAAGAAATTCTTTTGGCGTTCAGAAGCCCTTATATTAATATACCTATTAGCTATTGCCATTGTAGTAGTTGATTTTATGTTCTACTCTCAGATTCAAAATATAATAATTAGAGTTTTAAGTATCTTTTGGCTCTATCTACTTCTTTTCCTTGGTATATTACAGACTTATATGTTTCCGCTATTAATAGAGCAGGATACTGGAATAAAGAAGGTTATTATTCGGTCTTTTTTATTGAGTATAGATAATATTGGAGTGTCACTTGTAATGTTTATAGTAGTAATTGCTCTATGTGCAGTTTGTATACTTACAGGGGTAGGAGCGCTTCTACTCCTAATGGGGGTAAAGAGTTTTTTTGATACTAAGACTTTTCTTACCGTTATGGAAAAGTATGAAGGGGTTACTAATACTTAGGAACGAAAGGAGGAATGACGTATGGATAGGCATTCAAAATTTTATTTCTTTTTCTTAGCCATAGTTATAGCTATTGTAGGGGTTATACTTGGAGGAACAGTGGCTCCACATTATGCAGTTAAGCCAGCAGTATCCCCTGAAGTGGTTTCTCCTCAGGTAGGTACCACTAAAACTGAGACTCCTCAGCCTACAAAGGTAGAATCGAGAGTTATAGAGACAGAGGAATCTGTATATATAAGGGTCGCTGAAATGGTAGGCCCAAGTGTGGTAAATGTTAACACAAAAAGTAAAATACAGTTTTTCTTTCAAGCTATACCTCAAGAAGGAGCAGGTTCAGGAGTTATTATCACCGAGGATGGATATATACTTACGAATAATCACGTGGTAGAAAATGCTCAACAGATTACAGTTACCTTAGCAGATGGAAGGACATTTGAAGCAAAGATAGTAGGAAGAGATCCTTATACTGATATAGCGGTTATAAAGATAAATGCAACAGGGCTTCCTGCTGCAAAGCTTGGAGATTCTACCAATCTTAAGATAGGGCAGATAGCCATAGCGATAGGTAATCCATTTGGACTAGGTAAGACAGTAACTGCTGGGATTATTAGTGCTCTTAATAGAACAATAACTACTGAGAGAGGAACTATAATTGAGGGGCTTATTCAGACTGATGCTCCAATAAATCCTGGTAATAGCGGAGGAGCTTTAGTAAATAGTTCAGGAGAGGTAATTGGTATAAATACCGCTATATATCAAGGGGCACAGGGTATAGGTTTTGCCATACCAATACATCTGGCTAAATCTATAGCTGACCAGATAATTAGTAAAGGTTATGCTTCTCACCCTTGGATGGGTGTATACTTAGATACTGTGGATGCTAGAATCTCTGCCTATTATAGACTTTCAGTTGACTATGGCGCTATAATTATGGATGTAGTTAGAAATGGTCCTGCAGATAAAGCGGGTATCAAGAGAGGAGACATAGTTATAGAATTTAATGGAGAAAAGATAGAAACTGCAGATGACCTAGTAGTTAGAGTAATGAGGTGTAAGGTCGGAGATAGAGTTAGGTTAGGTATAGTAAGGGGAGAACAGAGGCTTACTATAGAAGTAACTTTAGAAGAAAGACCAAGAGGAGAGTGATAAGACTTGCCTTTATATGAATATAGATGTCTTGACTGTAATAGTAAATTTGAAGTGCTTTTAAAAGACCTTTCAAAAGAGGTCGTTTGTAAGAATTGTGGTTCTAAAAATGTTAAAAGATTAATATCTGCTTTTAGTTTTGCTAGCACTGGAGACTCAGGAGTAAAAGTGACTCCTAGTTCTGGTTGTAGTGCTTGTAGTTCTAAGAGTTGTAGTGCCTGTGGAACAAGTTGATATCTGCGATATTAACAATTCTTTTCCTACTCGGTATAGGTTATATTGCCCGCATCCTGGGGTTATTTAAGCCTCAGGATGTTTCTCTTTTAAATAAGCTTGTTTTATACATATTTATGCCTGCTACCGTCTTCTACGGAGTCTATAATCTAGATGTAGACGTGTCTCTTCTAAAGCTACCCTTGGTTGGTATAGTTGAAGTCCTTCTTTTATTGCCAATATTGATATTTATTACTAGGAGATTAGAGCCTAAATTAAGGGGTGCTTATATATTAACAGCCCTTTTTGGTAATACTGCATTTATCGGATATCCTGTTTCCCTTTTAACTTATGGAAATGAAGGGCTTGCTAGAGCCATTATCTATGATCAGATTGGATTTACAATATCACTTACTACTATTGGGGTATGGATAGCAAAATACTTTGGATGTAATAAGAGCAGTTTTTCATTAAAAGAATCGCTAATGGGAATTATAACCTACCCGCCATTTCCACTCCTTTTATTAGCCTTTATACTGAGAGGATTAAAGATACAGTTACCTGATTTTTCTCTAAGGGCTCTTTCATATCTAAGTAATGCTACAGTTCCTGTTATTATGATAGGTATAGGTGGACTCTTACAACTAGAATTCAACATAAGATATATAAAACTTGCATTAGGGACGATATTTTTAAAAATGATACTATTTCCTATAATAGGAGTAATTTTGGGCATCTTCTTTAGATTAGACTCGCTTTCTTTGAGGGTTCTAATTATCGAATCTGGAGTTCCAGTTATGATGTCTTCTATAGTTTTAGGTAGCGAATATGGCCTTGATGTAGAATTTATCTTAACAGTTATTCTGATAACTACTATCGTAGTTCTTTTGACTCTTCCATTGATGAATTCTATATTAGTAGCATTCCTACCTAGTTGACAGCTAATAATGTTTTATGGTATAGTCTAGCAAGTAAGAATTAATATTTTAGTAAGGAGGGATTGGTAAATAAGTAACGAATTAAGAATTAATAATCAGATTCAGGCAGCCCAGATTAGGCTTATAGATGCCAGAGGAAAGCATATAGGTGTAGTTCCATTAAAGGAAGGGTTGAGGTTAGCTAGGGAAGTTGGGTTGGATCTAGTGGAGATAAATCCTGATGCTAATCCGCCTGTATGTAAGATACTAGATTACGGAAAGTTCCAATACGAAAGGAATAAGAAAGATAAAGAGGCCAAGAAGAAGCAAAAGGTTATAGAGATAAAGGAGATAAGACTTAGACCTGAAATTGGTTTACATGATTTAGAGACTAAGATTAGAGGAGCAAAGGAGTTCTTAGCTGAAGGTAACAAGGTAAAGTTTACAATAAGACTTAGAGGAAGACAATTCCTGCATACAGATAGAAGCGTATCTTTGGCTAATCAAATAGCAGAGCTTTTAAAGGATGTAGCAGAAATTGAATCTGAGAAGCCAATCTCTGACGAGAATAGAGAGTATACAATAATATTCTCACCTAAAAGACAGGAGGAAAAAAAGGATGGGAAAAGGGCTAAAGACACACAAAGGAGCGGCGAAGAGGTTCAGAGTAACAGGTAGTGGGAAGATAATGAGGGCTCATGCATATAGTGGACACCACTTTATGCAGAAGAGTAAGTCTACACTTAGAGTTCTTAAAAGTCTTACCGAGGTAGATAAGACTAATATTAAAGCAGTTAAAAGATTAATACCTCATAGTTTATAAGGTGGAGATATGGCTAGAGTAAAAGGTGGAATAGTTACAAGAAGAAGACATAAGAAGATATTGAAGCTTGCAAAGGGGTATAGAGGTGCTAGAGGTAGAAGGTTTAGGTCGGCTAATGAGGCTTTGCTGAAGGCTCTAAGTTATGCATATAGGGACAGGAAAGCTAGGAAGAGAGAATTTAGAAGACTATGGATAGCCAGGATAAGTGCTGGAGTTAGAGAACTTGGCATGACCTACTCTCAGTTTATGCATGGTTTAAAACTTGCAGGTATTTCTCTAAATAGAAAGGTCTTAGCCGATTTAGCTGTCTCAGATAGCGAAGAGTTTAGGAGAATAGTAGAGTTATCTAGATCTGCCTTAAAGGCATAGAGGAATTTTATGAAAGGACTAATTTACTTAGGGATATTAGCCCTTAGTATTTTGGTTACTTACTTATTTACCCCTATATTTAGGAAATTTTCTATAAGGATAGGATTGTTAGATAAGCCTAATCCTCGTAAGATACATTCTGAGCCAATCCCCCTAGCTGGGGGGTTTAGTTTTTTATTTACGTTTATCCTTCTTTCGTTAGTCTTTCTTCCAATAGATAAAAAGCTAATAAGTATTATTGGAGGTGCGTCTCTTATATTTCTTACCCATCTAGTTGATGACTATTTCAAGGCAAGTTCGAGAGATTTTCCTGCTCTCCCTAAGTTTTTGGGACAAGTTGCTAGTGCTCTAATACTAATAGCAGGTGGAATAAGTATATCTTCTATTAGAAATCCTTTTACTGGGGCATATATGATTTTCTCTCCTCTATTTTCTACGATA
Source organism: uncultured bacterium (assembly GCA_937958695.1). Lineage (GTDB taxonomy): Bacteria > DUMJ01 > DUMJ01 > DUMJ01 > DUMJ01 > DUMJ01. The sequence continues at coordinate 28,780 of CALGNK010000025.1, read as the reverse complement.
TTTACGATAGTATGGATAGTCGGAGTAAGTAATCTTGTAAATTTTGCAGACGGATTAGATGGTTTAGCTTCAGGTATAACTGCTATTGCAAGTAGTACTCTAGCTATAGTTAGTAGCCTTTTAAATAGAGGTTATGCTACTACCATGGCTTTAATCCTTCTTGGTATCTCTTTAGGTTTTCTAAGGCATAATATAGGTCAGACTAATAAGGTATTTATGGGAGATAGTGGTGCTTATCTGCTTGGGTTTATATTGGGGACCATAGCAATAGAAGGAACAATGAAAGGGACAACTGCAATTGCTGTTCTTATACCTTTTATCGTTCTTGGTCAGCCAATAATAGATACAGGAATAAATGTTATAAGAAGAACTCTTAGAGGCGAACCTTTTTATAAAGCAGATAAAGAACATTTGCATCACAGACTTTTAAACTGGGGATTAAATACCACTCAAGCGCTTCTTTTTATATACCTCATCAACATTTGTTTCTCTTTAATGGCTCTTCTAGTTATATTTGCCAGAAAGTAGGTGACACTAATCTTAGATTAGATGTCTGCCTTAATAAAGATCATCATAGCTTTTATAGTAGTTGTCTTTCTTTTACTCCGCAAAGTTAAGCTTGGTTATTGCTTATTATTTGGTTCGCTGGCTCTTGGTATTTTATTTGGTATACATTTTGCAGATTATTTTAGATTTACCCTTTTGGCTCTTAAAGACCCTGCTAATCAAAGACTAATAATAACACTTGCTACTATTCTAATACTTGCCAATGTAATGGGTGAAACTAAACAGCTAGAAAGAATAGTATTCTTGGCTAGAAACGTAATAAAGAATCCCAAGATTATTATAACCGCTATGCCAGCTCTAATAGGCTTTCTCCCTATTCCTGGGGGAGCACTTTTCTCTGCACCCTTAGTAGAAAAGACTGATATAGAATCAGAGATCGATCCTTCTATGCGTTCCTTTATAAATTACTGGTTTAGACACGTATGGGAATATTTCTTTCCCCTCTATCCAGAAGTAATATTGGCTACAGCATTAACTGGTATAGAGATGCCTAAATTTATACTTCTACAGATACCCCTTTCTATCACTGCTATTGTAGTTGGTTTTCTATCCATAATTAGATTAAAACTCAATGCCAAATTAGAGGAAGATCCTGATGGTAATGAGTGGAAGATTTTAGTCATTTATATTTTGCCAATACTTATCCCTATAGCACTTATATTGATAGGGGTAACCTCTTGGCTAAGTATACTTATAGGTGTTGTTATATCTTTATTTATCAACAGAAAAGATTCTCTTGGAATTCTGAAAAAGATTCTAAAAAAATTCCCTTGGGATGTTATTCTGAATGTTATAGGCGTAGTTGTCTTTAAGAGTTTTGTAGAGAATACAGGTGGTATTCCTCAGATGGTCCAATTCTTTACAGATTACAATTTCCCTCTTATACTTATAACTACTATTGCTCCTTTTCTAGTAGGATTATTCAGTGGTATGGGCATTGTTCCTATAGGAGTTACATTTCCATTAATATTACCCTTAACTAGTAAGAGTAATTTTTACTCGACTGTGATGTTGGCTTTTGCCTGTGGATTTATGGGAGTAATGTTATCTCCAGCACACCTTTGCTTTGTAGTAAGTAACCAGTATTTTGATGCTGATATAAAAAAGGTTTATAGGTTACTTATAATTCCAGTCATATCGATTATACTTGTTGCCTTGATACTATACTTTTTGAAAGGAGGTTGAGTTGAAGATGGAAAAATTAGAATATGCTGTACAAAGGTTAGGTTTAAGATTAGGAGAGCTCAATACATTTAAATTACTGAAAAGATTTAATTTGAACGGATGGCTTTTTAGTACAGATAAGAAAAGTTGGCAAGAGTTACACATAGGTGACAGATGGCCTATCCAAACTTTCCCCTGCTATTTTACAAAAGAGTTCACTATTCCCGAAGAATTTAAGGGTTTGTCAGTAAGATTACAAATTTGGGTAGAGGGGGAAGGAATCGTATATATTAATGGAAAGCCTACAGGTGGATTAGATCCAAACCATAGAGAGTTTAAACTTATAGATTCTAGTAATGGTAGGGAGAAGTTTACTGTCTTAATTGAAGCTGTTCCTAAAGGACCTTTTGGTAGTTATGTTGCAGATCCACATCTAGCTCAGGCAAGATTAGTTAGTATTGATGAAGCTGTCGAATCTGCAATGTTTGACCTATACGCAGTCTGGGATGCAGCTAAAAATCTTTCTGATGATAACGAGTTGAAAGAATTCTTGATAGATGCTCTAGATTCTTCCTTGAGTTTGGTAAAGTTTCCATCTTACACAGATGAATATCTGGTAAACATTGCTGAGAATCCATTTGGTAGTAGGACAGTACTTGGAGTATGGAATCCTCCAGTGCCAAGAGGTGAATTTGTAAGTCCAGAAGAAACTAGAAAAAGTATTATAGATGCTAGTAAGAAGCTTAGAGAGCTCTTAGAAAAGATAAAGGCTCAGTATCCACCTGTAGGAAATATTACCTTGACTGGACATTCTCATATAGACTTGGCTTGGCTATGGCCTATGGCTGAAACAAGAAGAAAGATTAGAAGGACATCGTCTACAATGATAACCCTAATGGATAACTACAGAGATTTTAAGTTTAATCAGAGTAGTGCACAGATCTACGCCTTCTTAAAAGAAGATGAACCAGAACTTTATGAGAAGGTTAAAGAAAAAGTAAAGAGTGGACAGTGGGAACCTATAGGTGGTATGTGGGTTGAAAGTGACTGTAATCTTACCTCAGGTGAGTCTCTTGTCAGGCAGATGTTATATGCCCAGAGATTCTTTGAGAAGGAGTTTGGTAAGAGATGTAAAGTTGCTTGGCTTCCAGATGCTTTTGGTTTTACCTGGACACTACCACAGCTATTTAAGAAAGCTTGTATAGATTATTTTCTTACCACTAAGATCAACTGGAACGAGACTAATAAATTCCCATATGACCTATTCTATTGGCAAGGTTTAGATGGGACAAAGATAATAGCTCACTCCTTCTTAAACCCTGGTCAAGGTTATAACGGTAATATTCAAGCTCTAGATATACTTGGCACTTGGAAGAACTATAGACAGAAGACTATATATCCAGATACACTACTCTCATTTGGATATGGAGATGGTGGGGGTGGTCCGACAAGAGAGATGCTAGAGATGTATGAGAGGTTTAAGGAGTTTCCAGGATTTCCAAGGTTAAAGATGGGATATGTAGAGGAGTATTTTGAGAAAGCTCCTAAAGAAGGGCTTCCAGTTTGGAATGGAGAACTTTACTTAGAACTGCACCGTGGAACATATACAACCCAATCTAGGATGAAGAAGGCTAATAGAAAGGTTGAACATCTTCTCTATACAGCGGAGGTAGTTGCCAGTGTTGGATATCTTCTAACCGGTAGATATCCACAGGAAGAACTAACAAACGGATGGCATAAGCTACTTAGAAATCAATTCCATGATATACTTCCAGGATCCTCTATCAAAGAAGTATATGAGGATGCCCTTAGAGAATTAGAAGAAGTTGAAGATCTTACTAGTAAGATTATAGTTGAGTCTATAAAGACTATTGCTGGAAGATTAAAGTTAGATAGAGAAGCTATTGTAGTGTTCAATCCGTCTTCCTTCGCTAGGGAACTATCATATATAGGTAAGAATATACCAACTGGAAATTTTGAGACTTCAGACGGAAAACCTGTGTTTGTTCAGGATTTACCAGATGAAAACAAAATGATATACAATCCAGAAGTCAAAGTTCCCCCAATGGGATATGTAATACTTTATAAATCTCAAGAGGCCTCTCAAGCTGGTAAGATTTTAGTTTCAGAAGATACTTTAGAGAATGACTTGGTTAAGATTAAGATAGGAAAAGATGGGACTATTATCTCTTACTATGATAAAGTAAACGATAGAGAGATTTTCTCTGATAGGGGTAATCAGCTATGGGCTTATTCGGATAGACCTAGAAATTGGGATGCTTGGGATATTGCCACAGATTATGAAAATTACGGAGAAGAGATTAAGGATGTCGAGTATATAAAGATTGTGGAAAAAGGACCAGCAAGGGCTTCTATTGAGGTAAAGAAGAGATACCGTAATTCCTCTATAATTCAGAGATATGTACTTTATTTTGGAAGTCCAAGATTAGATATAGAAACCAAGATAGACTGGCATGATAGAAGGATGCTAGTTAAGGCATTGTTCCCGTTTGATATAAGAAATTCCTATGCTACATATGAGATAGCCTACGGACATATAGAGAGGCCTACACATAAGAATACAAGTTGGGATTCGGCAAAGTTTGAAGTTCCTGGCCATAGATGGGTAGATATCTCAGAGGGGAACTATGGGGTAAGTGTTCTAAATGATGCTAAGTATGGATATAGTGCTAATGAGAATATTATAGGTCTTTCACTTCTAAAGGCTTCAATATACCCTGACTATTTTGCCGATGAAGGCGAGCAGTCCTTTGTCTATAGCATCTTACCCCATAAGGGTGACTGGAGGACAGATACTATAAGAGAGGCTATTGCCCTCAATACACCACTAATAGGTCTCACATTAGAGACTAGTGAAGGTGGGTCTGAACTATCTAGGTCTTTTGTTGAGGTAGATGCAGATAACGTAATAGTAGGAGCATTTAAGAAGGCAGAAGATGATGATGCAGTAGTCCTAAGACTATATGAAGCCTATGGCTATAGAGGTAAAGTAAAGATAAGATTTGGATTTGATATAAAGAAGGCGGTAGAGACTAATCTATTGGAGGATAATCTTACACCATTAGATATAATATCTAACGAGATAGAGGTCTTATTCAAACCATACGAGGTAAAGACTATAAAGCTATTTATATAAAAAGGTAAGGGGATTATGAGTTTTGATGCTGTTATAAAAGTATTACCTACAAGGGTATACAGGGTATATAAGGGGGGTACCCTCCTCGATTTATTTAGAGGAGAGAAAGAACCAAAGGATACAAACTATCCAGAAGATTGGATATGCTCTACAGTAAGGGCATTACAGCCTTATGGAGTCTCAGATGATAGTATTTCTAAGATAGAACCTATAGAAGATAGAAAAAATATTGAAGAACTAATTAATCTTTATCCTAATGAAATACTAGGAGAGAAACATATAGATGCATATGGGAATAGACTGAATATACTAGTTAAGTTACTCGATTCTGCTATAAGGCTTCCACTGCAGTGTCATCCTGAAAAATCATTTTCAAAAAGGTATCTTAATGCCAATTTTGGTAAGGCTGAGGCATGGTTTATAATTGGAACTAGGAAGGTATCGCCTGAGGATCCATACGTACTACTTGGATTTAAGGAAAAAGTTGATAAAAAGAGTTTAATGTCTCTTATAGAGAAAGACGATTCAGAAGGCCTTGTATCCCTTATGAATAAGATAAGGGTATCTCCCTACGATATGTATTTTATCGCTCCTGGATTACCTCATGCCATTGGCGAAGGGATATTTATGGTTGAGACTCAGGAACCTTCCGATTTTACCTTCTCCTTAGAACGCAGATGTGGAGACGTCGTATCTACCGACCAGAAGTGCACATTAAATTTAGGATGGGAACTATCTCTAGAAGCATATGATTATACCCCATACTCAGAGTCAGATGTAAAAGAAAAGTTTGGTATGAAAAAAGAGCTGATATATGGAACAGATAGAGGTAAGATTTATAATCTAAATGGTGGTAGCTATATGAGGTCATGCTTTAAGATACTCTTCCTAGAGGCTGTAAAGGATGTCCCTGCTTTTTTTAAGAGCTTTGCCTCTGTAGTAGTATTGAATGGAAAAGGCTATATAGTCAGGGGAAAGGACGAATATTCTATAAAGAAAGGGGAGACCTATCTACTACCGTTTAACTTTGGGGAACACAGATATATAGGGGAAGATCCGCTAGATATAGTCATATCTTTACCACCAGATATATAAAATTAATTACCAGCCATATTTTTCTGGTCCCCAAGGTTTCTTTATATACTCCTGTTTTGCTAATATAAGTGTATTAGAGGGTATATCCTCGTATGCTATAACTCCAGGCCCTACTAGACTGTAGCATCCTACCTTTACTCCTGGCATTATTATGGCGTTTACTCCTGTTCTAGAAAAGTTACCTATGTATGTAGCATTTGCCCCTTCTTTCGGAAATTCAGGACGTCCCTTTATTCTATGTATAGTAGATCTGTCGTCGAACCTTAATGTACCGCATACTGTAGCAGCACCTATGTCTACAGAATGGCCAAATACCCCATAAAGCTCTGAGTAGTGAACTACACATACATTATCAAAGAAGACTCCATCTATCTCTGCACAGTGTCCTATACGGCACCTGTTCCCTATAGATGTATAATCTCCTATCTGTGGATAGTTGTAGATAAAGCAGTTGTTACCTACGACAGCTGGACCAGTAAATATTGCCCCATTAGTTATGGTAGTATTGTCTCCAACTATAATGTTATCCATAATTACAACCCTTGGACCTATATGAGAGTTCTTCCCTAATACCACTTTGCCTCTTATATAAGCATCTTGAGATATAGTAGAGCCTTCTGGAATGATGTCCTCTTTTATCGAAGTACTAAGAAATTCTATGTATCTTCTGTTTGCCTCAAGTATATGCCAAGGTTTGTCTATATCAACAAAAAAGCCTTCTGTTTCTATAGCATAGACCTCTAAATTTTCTTCTATCATCACTTGAAAACTTTGAGCCAGTTCTATCTCCTGGGGAGGCATACCTCCTACGGGGACATTTCTCATAAAGTTTGGAGTTCTTTCTAGATATTGCAGATATTCTTTTCCTATAAAATAAACCCCACACATCCTATGAGAACCAGATCTTGGGTGCCCCTCTATAGAAGTTATCTTGCCGTTATTAATACGTGGACATATCCAATCTTGCGGTTCTTCCTTATCTAGAGGAGATATAAGAGATGTAAGTCTAAGGCTTTCAGATTTTTCTAAAAATCTTTCTAAGTCTTTTGGGTGAAGAACTATATCTCCATATAATACTAAGATATCATCTTGAGGAATAAACCTTAGAGAATCTATAATAGCCTTAGCTGTTCCATATTTTCTTTCTAGTTCTATGTAATTTATATTAGGGAAATCTCTAAGAGCGTACCTAATATCCTCTTTTAGATAGCCAACTATAACATAGATATCAAGGTTATATCTCTCTAATTCTTCTACTAAGATTTGGATTACAGGTTTATTAGCAACTGGGATAGTAGCTTTGGGCATTGTTTCGCTATAGGGCCATAATTTCGTCCCATTTCCTCCGGCTAGTATTATAGCCTTCATATCATCTCCCCCTTGTTTATCTTTAGATTTTCAAAGACAGTATATTCTACATTTTTATAAACCTCTGGTATTACCTGTCCAAAATGGTAATCGAAAGACAAAAGTAAAGCTCCTACTACAGGCTCGTACTTTGGCAAGACTATCTCTGCCATTGGGTTAAATGAGTGTAACTCTGCCCTTATAAAGTCTGTCAATAGAGGACCTTTAGCCTTGAAGATGCTTCCTCCTAGAACAACTTTGACCTTTTCTTTTGTTAGAGAGAGTCTCTTCATAATAGCATATGCAGATAGTGCAGTCTCTTTTGCTATCATCTTTACTATATCTACAGAGACTCTATCACCCTGATAGGCACACTCAAATAATATTGGTGTTAGAAGTAATATCTTATTCCTATCAATCTTACCATAGTAGAGTTTCCTTGCTAGGGAGACAAAGTCAGCCTCTTGGAAAAACTCTAGAACCTTTTCAGTTAAGATTGTTTCTTCCCCTCTACCATCATAAGCCCTGAAGACCCTATGAAGTATCTCTCTTGATATATCTCCAGAGCCTCCCCAGTCTCCGAATAGATATCCCTCTCCAAAGAGTCTAACTTCTTCCCCAGACTTTCCTATTCCTACGGCATTGGTTCCTGTTCCCATAATTACTGCAATACCATATGACTCCTCTATTATGCCTGCCTTAAGGGCTGCTAGTGTATCATTTTTTACTATAACTCTATTTACTCTCTGTAATTTATTGATCGACTCTTCTAGCATCTCAAAGTCTTCCGGAAAATCTGCTCCGGCAAGACAGAAACATCCTATATCCGCCCTTTTAATCCCTGCCATATTAAATGCCTCTGAGATTGCCTTATCAATCTCTTTCATGGCAGATCCTAAGCCAAATACTTCGTAATTACCAGTTCCCCCTGATCCAAAACCTAAAACTTTACCATTTTCATTAGCAACTAGACAATAAGTCTTAGATGCTCCTGCATCAATACCAATTAGATACATATCCCTTGCCTCCTAAAGAATTGAGGGAGAAACTCCTTATTTCCCTCCAGTATCTTTTCTAGAAGACCTTCAGCTACCGCCTTTGCTCCAACTAAGGGATGAACTAAAAGTGCCTGCCTTGCCTTTTTTATATCACCCTCTACTGCCGATTCTACTGTTAACTGTTCATAATACTTTACTGTTTGTGTTAGTCCCCTTATATAAGGCTCTAATCTTCCCATACTGATAGGCGTAGCTCCATTACCACCTATAATACAGGGCACCTCAACAACTCCATTATCAGGGAGGTCTATAATTGAACCGTTATTTATTACGTTTACTATCTGTATGTCCTTTCTATCTAGATAGATAGATTTCATAAGTTCTACTGCTGCTTCTGAGTAGTGAGCTCCACCTCTCTGACTCAATTCAACAGGTTTTTCTCTTAATGATTCATCCTTATACCTTTCTAAAAGTTTCTCCTCTACCTCTAGAACTATTTCACCTCTTGTTTTTTCTGAGCTCTTCTGAGTTTCTAAGACTTCATCTTTAAAGTAGTAATAGTGTAGATAGCCATTCGGTATCATATCTATTGATTTTACTATCTCTCTCTCCTTCTGTGATAGATTGCCCTTTATCTTCTCAAGGATTTCATTAGTAACATCATTCCCTTTAGAATATATCTTTCTTACCCAGCTCAGATGATTTAGACCGACATAATCTAGATAGATATCCTTTATATCCACACCTAAGATACTAGCAAATCTATAGAGGAAATTTATAGGGACATTACAAAGTCCTATAGTTTTTACTTTAGAATATCTTAAAAGTGCCTCAGTAACTATCCCAGAAGGATTCGTAAAATTTATAAGCCATGCATTGTTGCTCAGCTTTTCAATATCCTTTGCTATATCTAGCATAACAGGAATTGTCCTTAGAGCATTGGCAAAACCTCCTGCTCCTGTTGTCTCTTGTCCTATAACTCCAAATTCAAGAGGAATCCTCTCATCTCTTATCCTGGCTTTTATTCCTCCAACCCTTATCTGTGAAATGACAAAATCCGCTCCATTTAGAGCTATCTTCCTGTCTATGGTTAGCAATAACTTGATAGGGACATTTGAGCTTTCAAGCATTCTCTTTACTAAGCCACCAACTATATTAAGCTTTTCTTCATCTATATCCATTAGCCTTAATTCTTTTACAGGAAATACCTCAAAGTTTTTAATAACTCCTTCGACTAACTCAGGGGTATATGTACTTCCCCCACCTATTACGGTAAGTGTTAGTTGCCTCATAACACCTCCTCTATTCTTCAGTATCAAGGTTAGGGATAGTAATCCCTATACGTTTCCCTATTATGCTTTCTCTGCCTGCAGGATCTATAGCCTTACAAGTGACAAGATTTCTAGAGAATGCTGGAATATTCTTTATATAGAAAAAGCCATCAGCTTTAGAATAACCTTCGCCTCTTATAAAGTTATTTACTACTACCTGAATCTTCACACCTGAGTCTGCGATCCCTTCAACCTCTAAGGTTTTCTCTATTATATTTACCTTTATGGAGGTAATTGTTGGAGGGTTGACTGTCTCTCTAGGTGGAGTGATTTCTAATGTCGGTAGGATAATTTTGAATTCTCTCATATTGGCAAGTGCAGTGTTATTCAAGCCTTTTATAACTGGAAGCTTCATCCATATATTACTGTCTCCAAATCTTCCTTCTACCGTATATCCTGGTCTAATAAGCCCTCTAAAAAGTGGAAATGCTCCCTCTAAGAAATTTTCATCTATTGGTGAAAGTATCATCCACTGCGCTGCTGTCCAGACACCTTTAAGTTCTGGTGTATTTGCATGTCTATTAGGTATAATCTGAAAGCCTCCAGCCTCTTCTATTGTAGCATCAGTGTATTCTCCTCCAAAGACTCCAGAGGTGGATATATCTATCACTCCTGGATGATTAGCTCTTACTGAACTTGGAAGTGCAAATAGAGTTCCTCCAAACCTTCCTGTTCCTTTAACAGCTCTTACAACCTTAGCTACTACTTCCCTTTCTGTCTCAGAATAGCATATATATACATTTCCATCTACTCTATTTTCAAAGAGGATCTCTTTAGGCATTATTGATGGTGCAGTAACTAGTATTACAAGTCTATCACCTATACTGGGGACATAGTTATCTGGAATAGGAGAAAGTTCTTCCTCCTTTGCTAAGAATACCTTATTACCAACAAAGGGAGACCATTCTCTAAAGATAAGTGTTCCTCCTTCTATGTTAGTTAGTATTCTGCTATTAGGCTCAGTAGAAGTATCTGTTCCTCTAGGGATAATACTTATAGTTCTTCCAGATTTTTCAGAGGTATTTATAGGATCCGCTTCGCCCTTTCCGACTGTTATATGGATAGCATTTACAGCACTGGCGGAAACTACTCCAATTTCTATATATCCACTGGCTCTGAATGCATCAGGATTATAGGTTACTGCAGGTCTATCAACCCTACCAAGAGCTATCCAGCTGTTTCCTTTATCTAAGCTAACTTCAATTGGGCCAGAGTAGTCGTTAACTACTCTTAATCTAAATAATTCTACTTCGTTATTTGCATAGGATGTAGATAAAGATAGAATTAATATCAATAAGGTTGATAAAAAAAGAATTATATGTCTCAAATTTTACCTCCTTCCAAATACGTTGTATACTAATTATATACCAAAAGAATATAAAAATTTAAAGAAGGAGGGGAAAAATATGGATGTTTACGAGGCTATCAGAACAAGAAGGAGTGTAAGAGCCTATCAGAGTACTCCTATTCCAGAGGATGCCTTGAACAGGATCTTAGAGTCTGCTAGACTTGCACCATCAGCAGGAAATAGACAGGATTGGAAGTTTATAGTTGTTAAGAATCCGGAGACCATAAAAAAGATAGCTGAGGCAGCAAATAATCAACAGTTTATAGCGCAAGCACCAGTGGTTATAGCGGCAGTTAGCCTTAATCCGGATAGGGTTATGAGCTGTGAGGTCCCTGCATATGCGGTTGACTTGGCAATAGCTGTTGATCATATTACCCTTTCCGCTACCGCAGAGGGACTTGGCACTTGTTGGATAGGTGCATTCTCTCAGAGTAAAATGAGGGAAATCTTGGGAGTCCCAGATAAATATAAGATTGTGACACTTACACCACTTGGCTATCCTGCAGATTCTCCAAGGCAAAAAGTAAGAAAATCTCTTGAAGAAATAGTGTGTTACGAGAAATTTACTGAATAAAAAATAGGGGGCCATTAAGGCTCCCTGATAAATCTATTACCACGGTTTCAATATTACCTTTAATGCTTCTCTTGTTTCTACCAAATTCAGTCCCTCGTTAATCTTATCTAATGGTAGTATATGTGTTATAAGTTTTCCTACTTGAACCTGTCCGCTGGCTATGAATTTTAGTGCTAAGGCGTTATCTTTTGGCGAAGAGCCGTGACTTCCATGAACAAAGACTTCTTTATAGTGGATCCGATTGGTATTTATAGGGATTTCTTTTGTATTTGGTGGAAGTCCGCCAAAGAAATTTACACTCCCTAAATTTCTAGCCATGTAGATGGCCTGAGCTTGCGCATCTCCGGAGGGTGCAGCAACTATAACTACATCTGCTCCAAGCCCCTCTGTCTCTCTAAGGACTGCTTCTAAAGGGTCTTCCCTATTTGCATCTATTAAAACATCTATATCAAATTTCTTAGCCATTTCCAATCTCTTTTCTGCTATTTCAGAGAGAATAATCTTTATTGCTCCCTTTGCCCTAGCCAACATTGCATGCATCAAACCGATAGGTCCTGCTCCTATTATAACTACGGTATCACCTGAGTGTATCTTAGATAACTCCTGACCATTTACTACACAGGCTAAAGGTTCGGTTAGACATGCCTCGTCAAAAGAGAGATGTTCTGGTATTTTCTGAACTATCTTAGCATTTATAGCTTCCCTAGGCACAGCCATAAATTGAGCAAATCCACCTTGAAGCTGATAACCAAATGATATGAGGTTTGTACAATTATTCTGGTGTCCTCTTAAACAGTAGAAACACTTGCCACAGGGGACGTCCGCTCCAAGAACTACTCTTTCTCCCTCTTTAAATTCGGTCGTTTTTTCTCCCACCTTATAAACAGTACCTGCTACTTCATGCCCGATAATATGAGGTGGTTTTACATTTGTATGCCCCCTATGAAATATTCTTACGTCAGACCCGCAAATAGCAACACTCTCTACCTTGAGTATAAATCCATCTTCAGGTAACTTAGGGTCTGGGAAGTTTTCTTTTACTACCATATTATCTAGAGATTCGAATATAACTGCTTTCACATCTGCTTCTCCTTTCTATTATATTTTATCTAGTGCTTCTTTTAGTTTTTTCAAATTTTCCTCTATCGTTCCACCATCCATAAATATCCCGGATGTTCCTCCTACAAAGATTTCAACCCCCGCCTCTCTCAGCCTTCTGCCAGTATCTACACTAATTGCCCCATCAACCTCAATTTTAACTGAGGGATTTTCTCTATATAAAAGATCCTTAAGTATTTTAACCTTCTTTATACTCTGTTCTATAAATCCCTGTCCAGCGAATCCTGGTTCAACAGTCATAACAAGAATTTCATCTATTTCTGGTAGTAAGAAGGTAAGGGCTTCTGGAGGAGTAGCTGGATTTATTGCTACTGAGACTATCTTCCCTAAACTTTTTATACTTCTAGCAAGTCTGATGGGAGCTTTAGTGGCTTCTAGATGAAATATGATTATATCTGCAGACAAGAATCTATCTATAAATCTTTCAGGATTTTCAACCATAAGATGGGCTTCGAATGGAACTCTAGAGACTGATCTTAGAGAGTTTAATATATCTTGTCCCAGAGTAATATTTGGGACAAAGTGCCCATCCATAATATCGAAGTGAAACCTATCCGCACCGGCAGATTCTAATCTCCTAAAGTCCTCCTCTAAATTTCTAAAGTTCATGCACATTACCGAAGGGCATATTTTTACATTTCCCATACTCCTATTTTATGGGACTTTAAATAGTTGTCAAGGCGATATCTTTTTCTTATAGTCTCTTATTCCATCTTCTAATACTGTCCAAGCGAGTAAGACACACTTGATCCTTACTGGAAGATTCTTTACCCCTTCCAATGCTTGAAAGTCTCCTAGCTCATCTGAAGATTCCTCTTTACCCTCTAATATTAACTTGACCTTATTTATTAAAGACTCTATCTCTTCTAAAGTTTTCCCTTTTACCATCTCAGTCATTATAGATGCAGATGCTAAACTTAACGCACATCCTTCACCCTTAAATTTTATATCTATAAGTTTGCCATCTTCTATAAAGAATTGGAGATATATTGCATCTCCACATAAAGAATTTTCACCTTCGGCGGTACAAAAAGGATAAGCACCTCTATAAAAATTTGATGAAAGATCTAAATCTCCATAATTTCTTGGATTTTGGTAGTGATCTAGGATGATCTCTTTATATAGTTCTTCTATTTCCATTTTTGAATACCATATTTACCTTTTCTAGCGCTTCTATGAATTTATCTACCTCTTCCTCAGTATTATATAGGTAAAATGAAGCTCTACAAGAAGCAGATATACCTAGATATGAGTGAAGAGGTTGTGCGCACTGATGTCCAGCTCTTATAGCAATGCCCTCTCTATCAAGTATTGTTGCTACATCATGTGGATGAATGTCTTTATAATTAAAAGATATTATGTTAAGTCTAAGATTTTCTGTAGTTGGTCCGTATATCTTTATCCCATCTATGTTTAAAAGTCTTTTAAGTGTATATGAGACTAAGGTCTTTTCATGTTTATAAATATGCTCTAATCCTAAATTATTTAGATATTCTATTGCTTTGCCAAACCCTATAACTCCTGCAATATTCTGGGTTCCTCCTTCAAATTTGTACGGAATATCTGCCCATACAGAATAATCCTTTGTCACCTTTTTAATCATATCCCCTCCGCCTAAAAGAGGATCCATCTCTTCTAGCAAATCCTCTTTACCATAGAGGATGCCTATACCAGTTGGTCCAAGCATTTTATGAGCAGAAAATACTAAAAAATCTGCATCTAAATTCTGAACATCGATAGGAATAGAGGGAACACTCTGAGCGCCATCTATTAGAACAATAGCCCCTGCCTTATGAGAAGTGTCAATAATTTCCTTGATTGGATTAATTATTCCTAGTACATTGCTCACATGGGTAATAGAAACCAATTTGGTTCTTTCAGTTAATAACTCTTTGAAGGCAGTTAGATTCAGTGATCCATCATCATTTAAAGGGACAAATTTAATCTTTATTCCCTTTTCTATGGATAACATCTGCCAAGGGACGATATTACTATGATGTTCCATTAAAGTAATTAGAATCTCATCCCCTTCTTTTAGAAACTTCCTCCCCCATCCATAGGCTACAAGGTTTATAGATTCGGTAGCGCCTTTAGTAAATACAATACAATTAGAATTAGGAGCATTAATAAATTTGGCTATGTCTCCTCTTACTTTTTCATAGATTTCAGTAGCTTTAACACCTAGATAATGGACACTCCTATGGATATTAGCGTTATATTGCTTATAATATTCACAGATTGTATCTATTACAACGGCTGGTTTCTGAGTAGTAGCAGAATTATCTAGATATATTAAGGGTTTTCCATTTATCGTCGTTTTTAATATAGGGAAATCCTCTCTTATCCTATATACATTGTACATTAGATATTATCCTCCAGTCTCTATAATCTTTAAAACTTCTGCCTTAATGAACTCCTCAGGGATCTCGTCTATAATATCTCTTAAGAAGCCCTCAGATATGAGTCTGAGAGAATTTTCTTTATCTAATCCCCTGGAGTTCATATAGAAAAGCATCTCTTCATCTATCTTTCCAGCGGTAGTCCCATGTGTGCATCTTTTCAGATTATTGTTTTTGATCTCTAGAATGGGGGTAAAGTCAAGAGTAGGATTTTTACCTAAAATCAAAGCATGACTTGCCTGATATGCATCACTTCCTTCAGCATCTTCTTCTATTATTACTTCTCCTTTAAATATTAGTCTAGCATCATCTCTCAATATTCCCTTATAAACTAGATGACTAGCAGTAAATGGAGCTATATGATTCTGAATTATATTATATTGAAGCTGTTTATTTTTGTCTAATAGATATAATCCTCTTATTTTAGAAGTAGCTTTTTCCCCTATTAAAGAAACCTTGATATTCCTCTTTATCCCTTCTTTTTTAGATAGATCTATTAGGAACAATTCTGAAATAGCTTCTTCTTTTAAAGAGAGTAAAATATTAGATTCGTTATTTGTATTTTCAGGATTTCCATCTAGATTTATAAGATACAGATGAGCCCCTGAATCTAAATGAATTTCTACCAACTCGGCTTGAGTTTTACCAATATAGGTGAGTTGACTGTAAGGTTCCATATATATAATAACTTTAGACTTTTTAGAATCATTTATATAAGGTGGTTCAATCTTTATATCTTTAGGAATATGGATAAAAAGACTATCTTCATACATTAGAACAGACTGTAATTCTTTCATCTTACCCAATTGTCTCCTCTAGTTGTATCTTTATTAACCTATTCAGTTCTACCGCATATTCTAAAGGAAATTCTTTAGCAATGGGCTCTATAAAGCCCCTAACTAGCATAGCATTAGCTTCCAAATTAGTTAATCCTCTAGAAGTTAGGTAAAACAGCTGTTCTTCAGTTATCTTACTTACAGATGCCTCATGTGATAGTAAGACATTATTATTTCTAATCTTCATAGTTGGATATGTATCAGAGCGAGAATATTCGTCAAAAATTAGTGCGTCACATCTTACACTGGCTCTTGACCCTTCTGCGAGAGAATCTATATAAACTAATCCTCTATAACTACTACGACCACCATCTTTACTTATAGACTTACTTATAATATTTGAAGATGTATATGGTGCTAAGTGTAATACCTTCCCCCCAACGTCTTGATGTTGTCCCTTCCCAGCAAAGGCAACACTAAGGAGTTCAGCCCTGGCTCCTTTACCATACATATAAACGCTAGGATACTTCATACTAACTTTGCTTCCAAGATTTCCATCCACCCATTCCACTATGCTGTCTTCATAGGCAAAAGCCCTTTTTGTTACAAGATTGTATACGTTACTAGACCAATTTTGTATAGTAGTATATCTTACTCTAGCGCCTCTCTTTACGATTATTTCTACCACTGCACTGTGCAACGAGGATGTGCTATATATAGGAGCAGTACAGCCTTCAATATAGTGTAAATAGCTTCCTTCTTCTGCTATAATGAGTGTTCTTTCAAATTGTCCTGCATTTTGGGCATTTATTCTAAAGTAAGCCTGCAGAGGAATATCTACATGAACATTTTTAGGAACATATATAAAACTTCCTCCACTCCATACCGCGCTGTTGAGAGCTGAAAACTTATTGTCTTGAGGTGGAACAACCGTTCCTATATATTGTTTTACTAACTCCGGGTATTCTCTTACTGCTGTATCGGTGTCAACAAAGATTACTCCCTGGTTTTCCCACCTTTTCTTTAAATTATTATAGACTGATTCAGACTCATACTGAGCAGAGATTCCTGCTAGATATTTTCTTTCTGCCTCTGGTACTCCTAATTTTTCAAATGTGTTGCGGATATAAGTAGGAAGATCTTCCCAAGAGGCTCCCTTTTTATCTACCGGTTTTATATAATAGTATATATCGTTAAAATCAAGCTCTGAAAGGTCTGGTCCCCAAGAAGGCATCGGCTTAGAAATAAAAATCTCATAGGCTTTTAAACGGAACCTTTTCATCCACTCTGGTTCCATTTTTATCCATGAAATTTCTTCTATGGTCTCTCTTGAAAGGCCTTTCTTACTTCTAAAGATATACTCTTCCGGATCCTTAAACCCATACTTATATTCGCTAATAATTTTATCAGACATTTGAGTTCACCTCTTCTAACCACTCATAACCTCTTTCTTCTATCGCATTAACAAGATCTTTTTTGCCAGAAGCTACAAATTTACCATTCATCATTACATAGACAAAATCTGGTTCTATATAGTTTAGGATTCTACTATAGTGAGTAATAATGATAATAGACATATTACTATTAAACACCCTCTTTATACCATTAGAAACAACCTTTAAAGCGTCCACATCAAGGCCTGAGTCTATTTCATCTAAAATTACTACTTCTGGTTCTATTAGAGCCATCTGAAGAATTTCACACTTTTTCTTTTCTCCACCACTAAATCCATCGTTAAGATAGCGTTTAGCAAAGCCTTCTTCAATCTCTAGAAGACTCATCTTTTCTTTAAGGAGCTTATTAAATTTCACAAGGGAAATATTCTCCTTTATGTTTAATATAGTCCTTAAGAAACTAGCAACTGTAACTCCTGGGATTTCTATTGGATACTGAAATGCCAAGAAGATACCCAATCTAGCTCGCTCTGTCGGTGAGAGATTAGTTATATCTTTCCCTTTAAAAAGAATTCTCCCCTTATTGACCTTATACCTATGATGACCTGCAATAGTATAAGCCAATGTACTTTTTCCAGTTCCATTGGGTCCCATTATTGCATAAATCTTACCCTTTTCTATATAAAGATTAATTCCCCTAAGAATCTCTTTACCTTCCACCTCTACGTGTAAATCCTCTATATCAAGCACATCTTTCCTCCTAATTCTTAGAATTATAATTAATTATATCATAATACTTGGAATTCTACAACTAATAAATCCGTCTCGATATATTCTTTATGGAAATCTATGAAGTCATTAGGTTAATCCATATTCTAAAGGGATAAACTTAGAGAGGTCTAATTCACTCTTTATTTGATACCAAAATTCTTCTTCGTTATCTGGAATGTCTTCTAATTGCATACTCATTATGTCTAGCCATTTAATCTCTCTAGGTGGAATATTAACTTTTCTTTCTTCATAGGCTTTTCTTAATACCTCGATAGCAACTTGAACCGCTATTTTTGTCCTTATGAAATTATCCTCTACTTTAACCAATTCTTTGCTAATGTTATAAACTACATCTGGTCTTAGGACATATGCCTGAGGGTCAAATCTACTATCAGATTCTACCAACCAATCTCTGAGTTTTAATGCATCATCTCTATTCTTTCCAGCCACATTTATAAGCCTACAGTCGTAAATTAACTGTTCTGTATAAACAGTTGGAGCCATATCACTTAATAGTTTTATATTTTGAACAGTCTCATTACTCCATAAATCTGCCATAGCTAGTGTAATGTTTCCGATAGGGCTTAAATGGGCACAAGCACTAGTTTTACCCTCCATAGATATGGGTACACCTGCAATTGTTTTTATATAAGGTCCTTCATATGCACAATCTTTACTAGGACCTATAGCTCCCATCTCAAAAGCTACTAGAGACCTTGGAACAGAAGCAACTCTAACTACTGCAGAGAATACCTTGGGAAGAAATCCCTTATCTGCCAAGACCATAGCGGTATTTGCAAATCCACAAGCACTGTCACTTGCAGGATAAGTTTTTGTAGTATTAGCTATATCTACTATATTACCCCAAAGATATTCCATATCCCTTACTCCTAAGATCCCTAAGGCTAATATTACTCTTCTTATATCTCCATTTAAAAGGGCATCGTCATTTATTTCCTTGCCACCTGTAGACTCTATTGCAAGAAATTCTGCTCCAGATTTAGCACAACCCTCAAATGTTTCAAACATCTTATTAATATAATCACCGGTACGCATCCTTGGCGGTCTGATCATATCCCTAACGTCGTTAGGTGTTATCCGCATTGCACTTTTTAGCTGATATTTACTTTCATATTCGTACATTATCTCTCTTACCACTTTACATACTTCAATTCCCCAATTTGGATTTGCAGTCATCTCTGGAAGTAATTCAACTTCTACTATAATGCCAGGAGCATATAATTCTACCGCTCTTTTACAAACCCCATTTATTATTTGTTTGTATTGCTCTATTACTTCAGGCATAGTTTCTTTAGTTATTGTCATTGGTGGAAGTGTAAAGTTTATTTCAGGATAGACATCGCCACCACCAATAGTTATGCCATTTTTTAACCTTATAGGATTTTTAGCAATCCCATAGATTAATTCTTCGCTAGAATTGTAACTTAACTCTGTAAAATGTTTCCTCATAGTATTTTCCCTCCTTGAAATAGCTTTTCTATTAATTTAATATTTTATATTAAAAAAGTCAAGTTTATGGGCAAATATAACTTTTGTTAAGGCGGAAGATTTTTACACAATTCCTAATCAGACTATTATCCTTGTACCTCATGGGTTATAAATCGACCTCTATGTCTAATCAATACTTCATCTGGTAAAGTGAGCGTATCAAAAACAGCCTTATTATCTAAACCCCAACGTCTTATTCTATCAATTGCATGAGAAGTCTGTCAGTCTAATAAAATTATAGCGTAAATGTATACGTTGCATACATCTAATTGATGCAATTAATATTGATTTATGCTAAAATTACTCTGTAAATTTATTTTGAAAGGGGATGAGGAAGATGATTAAAGGGAAAGAGGGTATAGCCCTTATATTGGCAATAGTTTTTATGTTGGCAATAACTATACTTTTGACAGGAGTTTTGCTTTTATCTACTCAGGAGATAAATGCTACCCAGCTTTATCTAGATAGTAATAGGGCATTCTATTATGCAGAGGCAGGGGTAGAATACGCACAGGCAAGGATACTGAAGGCTGATCAGGAAGGTAATTTAAATGAAAATTTTTTGAACGAGTTAAGTAGTAATAATACAGATGCTTATCTAAAGTCTAGTTTTAATGACATCAATATAAAGACTGTTGACCTTAACGTAGTTTCTAACTCTCCTCATAAATATCGTATAAGTTGTAATGTCAAATATAAAAAGGCTACAAGAAAGGTTACTAAGGAAATAAGGATATTGTATCCTGGTCTATGGGATAAAGCTTTAGCAAGCGAAGGAAATATTAATTTAAGTGTAAATCCGGGACAGGGGGGGAATATAATAATCAATGGTAATATACACTCTAATAGGGATATTACTAGTAAAGATCCTATAGTTATTAATGGAAATGTTTCTGCTACCGGTACTATAGGTCCTAATATTAGCGTTAGTAGTGGATATGAAAAAACTTCTGGAGCTATTAAACTTTCCTTCCCGGAGATAAAATTTGATGAATATAAAGCTAAGTCAAAATATTTTTATTCTAACGAGACCGCTTTTATTAATGCCCTTAATTCTGGAGAGATTCAGACTAATACCGAGGGACCTACTTTTGTATATATAGATGGAGATTTCCATATAAGGAATATACAAGGTTTAAACATCACTAATCTTTGTATAACCGTAAATGGAGATATACATGTAAATAATACTAGTGCTATGACTATAGATGGTGGATCTAAAATGGTCACCTTTATATCGAAAAATCTTAAATATAATAATGATTCTCGGATTACTTTTAAAAATTGTATAATTTACACAGAGGAAAATGCAGATTTTGGAAATATGAAGGCAGATGTAACTTTAGAAAATGGCGCTATATATGCCAAAATGGGATACATAGGGTTAGAAAATGTGAAGAAAACGCTTACAATAACTCACGGGAATTGGGGCTATTTTCATGTCTCTCATCTTTTCGATCAATATCAAGTTGAGTCTTGGTCTGACGCCAGTGTATAATTAACCTTACATTATATTTGGAGGGATGATATTTGGAAGAATTACTTAAAGACTTGGATCTATCCTTAGGTTTAAGTAGTGAGGAAGCAAATAGAAGATTAAAGATCTACGGCTACAATGAATTACCTAGCCCACCTAAACCTACTCTTTTAATTCAATTCTTAGACCAATTTAAAAGCATGTTGGTTTTGATTCTTATCGTTGCTGCTATTATTTCTGCATTCTTTGGGGAATTGATAGATACCCTAGTCATAATGGGAATAACTATCCTAAATGCTACTTTGGGAGTAGTTCAACAGCGTAGGGCTGAATCTGCTTTAGAGGCGGTTAAGAAGCTTGCCAATCCAACAAGTAAAGTCCTTAGAGGTGGTAAGATTCAAACCATCCCTTCTAGAGAGATTGTCCTTGGAGATATTTTGATCTTAGATGCTGGAGATAAAGTTAACTGTGATGGTGTGTTAGTTGAAGTTTATGGGCTTATGGTTGATGAATCTACCCTTACAGGTGAGTCAATTTCCATAGCTAAGACTTCTGTATCTATGGGTGAATCTCCTACTGAAGAGAATATGGTCTTTATGGGAACAGCTGTTACAAAAGGAAGAGCTAAGGCTCTGGTAACAAGTACAGGTGTTAATACAAAGCTAGGTCAGATAGCCTCTAAGATAAAAGAGGTAAAGAAAGATAAAACTCCACTTGAGGTTCAATTAGATGTCTTAGGGAAGATTCTTGGCCTGACATTTGTTGGTGTCTGTCTTGTAATACTTATTATGGGTATTATAAGAGGAATTCCATTCCAAGAGATGTTTCTTACTAGTATTAGTCTAGCAGTTGCTGCTATTCCAGAGGGTTTACCCGCGGTGGTAACTATAGTTTTAGCCCTAGGTGTAGCGGAGATGGCTAGAAGAAAGGCGGTAGTTAGAAATTTGCCTGCTGTAGAGACTCTTGGTTCAGTGACTGTCATATGCACAGATAAAACAGGAACACTTACGCAGAATCGTATGACGCTTGTTGAGATATATACTGATGCTGTCCATATTTCAATGAATGATATTAATACTAATAATGTCCCCTTTGAGATTCAAAGGGCAATGGTCTTATGTAATGATGCGACCAAAGATTCTGGTGACCCAACAGAGATAGCCCTTATTTCTTGGCTGCCAGATGAGATGATAACCAATTTGAGGTCTATGTACCCTAGGGTGCATGAAGTCTCCTTTACTTCTGAGAGAAAGAGGATGAGCACTGTTCACAAATTCGATAATGAGTATCTTATAGTCAGTAAAGGAGCAGTAGAGGTTATACTGGATATATGTAATTATGAATTGTTAAGAGAGAATAGAATTGTCCCTATGACAGATGCTAGGAAGTCCGCTATTCTTTCTGTTGCAGAGGGACTAGCATCTCAAGGCTTAAGGATATTGGCTATTGCAGAAGGAAAGAGTAAAAAGCTTCCTCAGACAGATGAGGAAATAGAAAGCGGTCTAGTATTTTTGGGATTACTCTGTCTTAAAGACCCTCTTAGGCCTGAGGTGAAAGAGGCGGTAGAAAACTGCAGAAGAGCTGGGATAAGACCGGTAATGATTACTGGAGATCATCAGGTTACCGCATATTCGATAGCTAAAGAGTTGGACTTTCCTGAGGGAAAGGTCCTTACAAGCAACGACTTAGCCAAATTCTCCGATAAAGAATTAGCAGAACATATAGAAGAGGTAAGTGTCTTTGCCCGTATAAATCCGCTAGATAAATTGAGAATAGTTGAAGCATTTCAGAAACAACAAGAAGTAGTGGCAATGACTGGAGATGGCGTAAATGATGCACCCGCACTAAGGAAATCAGACATAGGTGTAGCAATGGGACAGACAGGGACAGAGGTCGCTAAAGAAGCTAGCGATATGGTTCTTCTTGATGATAACTTCGCAACCTTGGTCTCGGCAGTATTTCAGGGAAGAACCATTTATGAGAATATAAGGAAGTTTGTAGTTTATCTACTCTCCTGTAATATAGGAGAAGTTCTTATCATGTTTATGGCTGTTATTCTGGGTTACCCAACTCCACTATTGCCCCTACAGCTTTTATGGTTAAATCTAGTTACTGATAGTTTCCCTGCGCTTGCTTTAGGAATGGAACCAGGAGAAGAAGAGATAATGTTCAGACCTCCTAGGGGTAAGAAGGAGCCTCTGCTTACGAGCTATCATATGGGTGTAATAATAACTCAAAGTATAGCTATAGCATTTGCTACGCTTCTAAGTTTCTTCTTAGTATATAAAGGCAATAATCTGAGTGAGGCTAGAACAGTTGCATATATGACGCTTGTTATTTCAGAACTTATCAGGGTGTTTTCTGCTAGGTCCTTTGAGACTCCATTTTATAGGATAAATCTATTTACTAATAAGTTTTTATTTTATTCTATTCTTGGAGCCTTAGGCTTACTCTTTGTTTCAGTTTACTTCTCTCCGTTAGCTAGAATATTTAACAATGTGATTCCTACTATTGGAGATTTGGATATAATTGTCATCTGTGCTTTTATCCCGTTTATAATATCAGAGATAGCAAAGTTTATTAGGAGACCATAGAAAATGCAGAGATTTTCTACCAGAGAAATAGCTGAAGCGGGGCTTATGACCTCTATTATGGTTATACTTGCATTGGGGGCATCTTACATTCCTCTTGTAGGAACACTTATGAGCTTTCTATTCCCCGTTCCTCTAGTGATACTATCTCTTCATCATTCTTTAAAGACAGCTATAATGGCTCTTATAGTTACAGGGATTATACTTATCCTCTTTACAGAGCCTCTCTATGGAATAGGATTTTCTGCCAGTTTCGGCTCTATAGGTTTAGTCTTTGGTTATATGCTAAAGAGTGGTAAGGGTGCTAATACTACTATTCTTTGGGGAGCTTTGGCATTCCTATGTGGGGTAATACTTGTAGCCTTTCTCTCTTTTATAATTATGGGCATAAATACCTTTGAACTGTACTTCAAGATGTATGAGGAGACATTTCCGACCGCTATAAATATGTATAAAAAACTTGGGATACCTACCGAACAGCTGGATGCAATAAGTAAGAATTGGCAGGAAATTATGAAGTTTGTAAAACAGGCTCTACCTAGTATGCTTCTGGTTGGAGGAGTTATAATCTCTAGTATTAACTATTGGATTGCCCATCATATTTTAAAGAGGTTGAAGATAGAAATACCTCCGATATCTTTCTCTAATCTAAGACTTCCTCCAGTGACGATATTTGGTTTTTTACTTGCTTTTATATTTACCGCTATAGGAATAAAAGATCCAAAGAGTTTGGCATACAATATTGGTATAAATCTTCAAGTTGTCTTTAGCGTCCTTTTTCTTCTTAACGGGCTTCTAGTTGTTAATTTTTGGTTTTCAAAATGGGGATTAACTAAGGCGATTAAGATTGTTATATTTATTTTCATCATCTTTCAGCCCTTCTTTTCTCAGATAGTAACCTGGATAGGAATGTTTGATACAATCTTTAGATTTAGAAAGACAGAAGAGCATACCTAATGTAGAAAGGGGCATTCTATGAAATATAGATTACTAAAGGATAAGAAGATTATTGTTGTCTGTGGTTGGATATCGAGAGAAAGAGAAGTATCTTTAAGATCAGGGAAGAAGATATATGAGGCGTTGTTAAAGAAAGGATACAATACCATCTTAGTTGACCCTAAGGAAGATGGGTGGGAACCAGTATTAAATGGAGATGTAATATTTATAGCTCTACATGGAAAACCAGGTGAAGATGGTGCTGTTCAAGGATTTTTAGAGACATTCAACATACCATATACAGGTTCTGGAGTTCTAGCCTCTTCTCTTGCTATGAATAAGATTGCAAGCAAAAAGATATTTATAGCATCTGGCATACCTACACCTATGTATGTAAGCCTGAATAGTGATGAAAGTGTGGAAAGTTTTATCTCTAGGACTCTTGAGACTATCGGCTTACCTTTAGTGGTAAAACCTGTTTCCGAAGGCTCTAGTATAGGTGTAAGTATAATAAAGAAAGAAGAAGAACTAGAGCCTACAATAAGGGAGACTATAGAAAAATTTCATGATATCTTTGTAGAGAAGTATATAGAAGGAAGAGAGATAACAGTAGGTGTTCTAGAGATAGATGAGGAGATTGTTGCCCTACCAATTTTAGAACTTGTTCCTAAGAAAGAGTTTTATGATTATAATGCCAAGTATACAGCTGGAATGACAGAATTTATAATTCCTGCAAGGATGAATGAAGAAAAGTATAAACTGGCTCAAGAATTAGCCATACTAGCCCATAAGTCCCTTGGATGTGTTGGCTTTTCAAGAGTGGACCTTGTTACAGATAAGGATGATAACCCTTATGTCCTTGAGGTAAATACTATTCCAGGTATGACTGATCTGAGTGATCTTCCTGCTATGGCTAAGGCTTATGGGATAGAGTATGAAGACCTTGCAGAGATTATGTTATATTCTGCATTGAAGAGTAAAAAATAGAGAGGTGATTAGTATGAAGCGTTCTGAGATAAATAGAATCTTAAGAGAATCTATAGCTTTCATAGAGAGAATGAATTTTCACCTTCCTCCATTTGCTCACTGGACGCCGGAAGATTGGAAGGACAAAGGGGAAGAGTATGATGAGATAAGGGATAATATGCTTGGTTGGGATATAACTGATTTTGGTAAAGGAGACTTCTATAGAGAAGGTCTAGTTCTTTTTACTATAAGAAATGGAAATTTAAACATAAAGAAATATATAAAGCCATACGCAGAAAAGATTCTTATAGTTAGAGAGGAACAGATAACCCCATTTCATTTCCACTGGAGTAAGATGGAAGATATTATAAATCGAGGTGGGGGAAATGTTTTGATACAACTTTACAACTCAACTGAGGATGGAGGACTTTCAGATACACCAGTTTATGTTTCAATGGACGGAAGAAATTATACCGCTCCAGCTGGGACAATTGTAAGGTTAACACCTGGAGAAAGCATAACGCTATTTCCAAAGGTCTACCATAAATTCTGGGGGGAAAAAGGAACCGGTTTTACCCTTTTAGGAGAGGTCTCATCTGTAAACGATGATAACATTGATAATAGATTCCTAGAGCCTATTGGTAGATTCCCAACAATAGAGGAGGATGAATCACCGTTTAGGCTATTAGTTATAGACTACAGAAAAGGAGCTTAAGATATGAAGGAAGTAAACGAGATAATGTATAAGGCATGGAGACTTGGAATACTTATTCCTGCTTTCAATACCGCTTATCTTCCTATGGTAAAGACTATAGTTGATACCTTAAAAGAAGAGAAGACTTTTGGATTGGTTGAAGTATCTCGCCCTGATGTTGAGAAGTTTGGGGCTAAGAGTTTTGCCAGTGTATCAGAGGAATTTTACAAATATGCTGACCTTTACTATACAAGACTTCATCTTGACCATGTTCCTATCATAGACGAGGATGGAAATCTGGTTGACTGGGAGAAACTTATAAGAGAAGGCTTGGAATTAGGTTATCATTCTGTTATGATTGATGGTTCTAGATTACCTCTAGAGGATAATATAGCCTGTACTAAAAAGGTTGTAGAAATGGCTCATTCCAGAAATATTCCAGTTGAGGCAGAATTGGGGGCAGTCTTTGGACACGAGAAAGGACCTTTACCTCCATATGAAGAACTATTTTACTCTAAGAAAGGCTTTACTTCTGTAGAGTCTGCAGAGATTTTTGTAAAAGAGACAAATGTTGACTGGCTCTCTGTAGCTATTGGAAATATACATGGTGCGATATCTGGTGTAGCAAAAGACCAAAAGAAAATCTCGGCTAAGCTTGACATAGAGCATCTAAAGAGATTAAAAGAGGTTACTCAGAGACCTTTAGTCCTCCACGGAGGTTCTGGTATAAAGATAGAATATCTCAAGCTTGCTATAGAAAATGGGATAACAAAGATAAATATAGGGACAGAGATAAGACAGGCTTATGAGAATGGGCTAAGAGAAAGCGATAACGATGTATCCTTTGCCTGCGCTAAGGTAGCAGACAAGATAAGAGAGCTTATAGAGACTTATGGAATAAAGGGGAGTGTAGATAGGCTATACTCTTAGGACCACCTTTAAAAAATTGCTATCCTTCTTAGCTAATTCCTCAAATGCCTTAGGTCCCTCTTCAAGAGGGACTACTTTACTTAACATCTCTTTTATATTTATTCTCTCAAGTAAGCTTACTGATTCTTTAAACTCCTCTATAGTAAAGGTATAAGTCCCAAGTATCCTCAGCTCTCTAGTTACTATATTCTGCATATCTACCGTGATATTTTTCATAGCGTTTCCTACAAATACACAGATTCCTCTATTTTTTAGATTATTAAGGGCTTGATTTACCGTTACCTCTAAACCAACAGCCTCAAATGCAATATCTATTCCATCTGGAATATTTTGAGATACTAACGTTTTTATATCTTCTCTCTCTGGATTTAAAACAATATCTGCTCCAAGCCTTTTGGCTATCTCAAGACGTTCATCGTTTATATCAGAAATTATAATATTTCTTGCCCCACCAAGTATTACTACTTGAAGGATTAATAGCCCAATAGTTCCAGCTCCAACTATCAAGACATTTTTATTTAGTACATTCCCAGCGGTCTTTACTGCTCTATAAGCTACTGAGAGCGGCTCTAGGAAAGTTCCTTTGATGAAATCTATGTTTTCTGGTAGTTTTAATATATTCTCTTTAGGAACGGCTACATACTCAGCCATAGCTCCGTTTACATTCATTACCCCAAATACAGTTCTATTGATACAGAGATTTGTTAATCCAACCTTGCAGAATTCGCATCTACTACAGAATCTTGCTGGATAAATAACTACTCTATCACCAATAGAAATATCCTCTACCTCTTCTCCTAAGTATTGGACTGTGCCAGTAAATTCGTGCCCCATAACCATGGGAGGGATTCTTCTACCAGTTATACCTAGATATCCATGGACATCTGAGCCACAGATCCCGCAAGCCTCTACCTTAACAAGAACTTCACCTTTTTTTATCTTTGGCTCTTCAATTTCAGATATCCTTATATCCTTTGGACCATAATATACTAATGCCTTCATGTTTTTCACCTACCTTATTTGGATTAGCTCCTTAAATTTTAGCATATTTTTTAGAGGCAGTTCAGAATAGCTCTTGGGATAAATGTTCTTGGTAACACTTTTACTAGGCAGATATTGTGTTAAAATATATGATATAGTCTTTTCGGAAATTCTCTTGACAAATATGGGGAGAGAAGTAAAATATAGGTAAGGTTAGCCTAGGTCCTATTCAGGGCTATAAGGCTTATATAAGAACTAGACTGTACCTTGAAAGTTGAATATCGAAAGAAATTTAATTAGTCACTAAGAGATTCTTCTTTTAGTCTATATTATTTATACCTAATGATCTTGAGTTTAAGCTTTTCCTTTGACTCAACTAGTAATCTTTCTAATTATATTAGGATTATTAAATTTCTATTTCTTATCATAAAGTGTATCTATAATAATCTCACTATTAGATAGCAAGAATCTATCAGAGGAGTCGTAGAAAGTACCAAATAGGAATCATAAAGCGACTTTAATGAATTAATTAAGATTTTTATGGTTGGGCTGTGGGAGTGAAACGAGGTAAGGCTATCTTTAGGACTTAGGCTACAAGAGGTTTTAGAGTTTTAGAAAATCCAATATATTGCTAAGAGGTGATGTTATTTAGAAAA
>CALGNK010000024.1 GCA_937958695.1 uncultured bacterium | reverse complement strand
AATAGGAGCATACAGGAAGAGTTTCTAGCATTATATATTATTATATAATCTGGTACAATACTAAGAGGGCTCATAAAAGCTTAGGGTATTTATCTCCAATTGATTATATGTTAAAATTTTATCCGGAGTCTCAAATGTATGCGACGTCTACACTAATTCTGATCTCTTCTCTATGGTACTATATCAATATAAAAAGCACATACAGCTTTATCTTTGCTATTTTTCAAAGTATAATTGTACTATTTCTATTCTTTACTCAAATCTATACCATTCCACTTATGGTAAATTACAATCTTAATCTTATCAACTCTATAAAAGCTTCAGCGATCCTAACATTAAGTGATATCTTATTCTCCTTAAGCGTATTTTTAGAACTAATATTCATCAGTATTTTATTAACTTTTTCTGTTGTAGGACTTCCTCTATTATTTAGCGTAACATTTATATTCATTAAATTCTGTATGATAGCTTTAATAGAAAAGTTAAAGATCAGTGAGTAAGACTCTATTAAGTCTTTACAATGCTATTAATCCTAGAAATCATGTAGTCTACAAAACTTGACAGATCTTCTAAAATATAATCACCACTACTCTTTTCTCCGTACTCCTTCAAGGCTTTCCAAGGCAGGTGTCTATATTTTGTAGGTAAATTATCTATCCCCCAGAGACCTCCCTCTTCTTTTGATGCAATCTTTTCCTCTTCTAAAAAGTATAGAATCCTACAAAGATTCAAAATTCCATAAACAGGATCTTTATAGATATCTTTGGTGATCCCTTCTAAATCATATATAAGGGCATCTATATAATACTCTTTAGGTATTGGCAGAAATACATCCTTTATAGGCTTTCCATAAAGACAGATACCTCTATTAAATATTACAGTAATATGTGCTGCCAAATCACGGTCTTTATT
Organism: uncultured bacterium; assembly: GCA_937958695.1. GTDB lineage: Bacteria > DUMJ01 > DUMJ01 > DUMJ01 > DUMJ01 > DUMJ01. The sequence goes on along the minus strand of CALGNK010000024.1, from coordinate 31,143 downwards.
ATTGCTTGTAAGGTCTATCTTATTTTCTTTGTAAGCATTATGCCAATCTTTAGAATAGTGAAACTCAAAAGGCATAGGATGATTAAAATTCTTCAGGTCTTTCTCCAATACTACACTAAACTCTAAACCCTTAGGAGGGACCTCTTCCAATTCAGCAAGTTTAAGGGTAGTAGCTACAAACTCTCTCTTAGTTATTATAGATAATTTATCTTGAACTACTATAAGAAAATCTATATCACTCTTATAAGGATTGAAACAACCTAAAGCAAGAGAACCATGTAAATATATCCCTACTAAGTTATCTCCTAGAATATCACAGTAAGAACTGACTATCTTATTCAGTAATGCTTTTATTTCTTTAGGAGCATTATGGTAACTATATCCCATATAGAGATTATAACATAGTGTGATATAATACTATTAAGATTTAATAGGGAGGTAATGGTGAATAAGAGAAACAAAGTACTACTTTTTATCCTTGTTCCAATAGTTATAATTATAGGTGTATTCGCTATCTTTCTTTTTTATGGGAAAGAAGAAACTCTAAAATTAGTTATTACAGATGTTGATATTTCAAAAGTCCCAGATGGAAGCTATATGGGTTCATACAGTAGAGGAAGATTTAGCTATAAGGTTGAGGTAATTGTTAAAAATAATAGGATAGATAGTATTTCTATATTGGATAAACCTAGTATTTCATTAGAAGATACTCCTAAGAAGGTAATAGACAGGGTTCTAGAAAAACAATCTTTAAATGTAGATTTAGTAAGTGGAGCAACTGTTACAAGTAAAGCAATTTTAAAAGCTATAGAAAACGCAATTAGCAAATAATTTTATAACTCTACAGGAGGCTTTTATGCTAAAAAAGATCTTAATAGCTTATGCTTCGAGGACAGGTTCAACTACTGAGGTTGCAGAAAGGATAGGAGAAACCCTTAAAGGTTTAGGTTTCGAAGTAGAAGTAAAAAATGTTAAAGAGGTAACCACTATAAGTCATTATGACGGTATCATTATTGGAAGTGCAGTTAGAATGTTCAAGTTACTGCCAGAGACGATGAGATTTGCTAATAGATTCAGGAAAGAGATTCAGAATAAACCTGTAGCATATTTTATTGTCTGTCTGACGATGCAAGAAGATACTGAAAAAAGTAGGACTCAGGCTAAAAAATACATAAAACCTCTATTAGAAATCAAAGAACCAGTAGGTGTAGGGCTTTTTGGCGGTAAGATGGATTATAGTAAGCTTTCCTTTATATGGAGAATACTATTTAAAGGAAAGATCCCTGAAGGAGACTTTAGAGACTGGAATGCTATAATAGATTGGGCTACTAGTCTTGCAGAAACTTTAACTAAAGTAGAATAGGGGCTCCGCTTTTAAGGAGCCCCAAGAATTTTACTTCTGCTTAAAGAAGAACTGTTCCGGGTTGTAGAGCATAGCCCAGAAATAATCCCAACCCCAGATCCCTTTCTCTGGTATATTTCTTAGGGTATTTCTTGCTATAATTGGGACAGGAGCCAAACCCACAGTACCTATCGTCCAGAGATTTTCCGCATGGGATTTCAGTATTTCCTGTCCTAGTTTAATCCTCTGTGACTCTATAGTAGTACTTAACATTTTCTCCCAAAGGTCTAATAGTCTCTTTGCCTCTTTGGGAGGTTCTTCTCCTGATCTTCCTTTAGATGCATACCATCGTGCCCAAAGAGGACACCAACTATTTTCCCAACTAGTATTATAGGGAACAAACCACTGTGGAGCTATTGGGAAAAGGTTAGCTTCTTAAAGATCTCTGGAAAAAGCCTTAGTTCTTCTGGTTCTTTTGGTGGAGAGCACTCTAAAGAGATATATCCGTTATAGTCGATCTGTTTAAGTATATCTAACCAAGATTTTAGATAGATAAAATCTTCTTCTCTTGGAACTTCTCTTGATTTATTAGCTATATGAACATATCCAATGTAGTCTCTATATTTAGCCAAAGTATCTGGAGACTGCTCTTCTAATATTAGATGATATATGTCTGCTAAAAGATAAACACCAGTTTCTCTTGCGATCTCAAACCCTTGGGTAAGATTATTTATAAAATGTGTCTCCTTTTTATTAATAGGTTCTAGAAAAAGACTCACACCAAGACTATTGGCTACTGGAACTATCTCTTTAAGTATAGAGATAAGTAAAGCCTTTTCTAACTCTATAGTGCTCATAAATGGGCTAAGATCTGGAATTTTAGGAAGACCAAATATTGGAACAAATATAACTCCCAAAGCTTTTAATTCAGAAGCAATTAAAAGTCTGTCTTTCAACTGCTCTATAGCGATCTTTCTTTCTTCAGGTTCATTAGATAGTAGAGAATACTGTAGTCTACTATATATGGCTGCTACACTAATACTACTTTTAGATAAGGTATCTTTTACTTCCTCTATTCTTTCTCTAAGCCCTGCACCTACAAGGTCTATCCCCTCGTATCCAGCTGACTCAAGAAACTCTACCTTTTCTCTAAACGTATTTCCAGGAATAATCGTCTCACCACATGCAATCTTCATAGGTTCACCTCAATCCGTACCTTTTAGAAAATTCCATCGCCTCTAAGAAACGATAGCCTTTCAAGAGATAATAATAGTATTGTTCTTTGTGTCTTCCAATAAGTTTTTCAGCCTTTTCTTCTCCCCATATCTTCCTTACTATATCTGCATAGTCCATAAGTTGATAGGTAGGTATGTGATAAGGACCACTATTATGGAGTGTAGATATGAGAGGGTCTTCGTCAAAAAAGGAACCTTTCATATTTTCCCTAAGCCAATTTTCAAGTAGAGCCTTACCTTCTTTTACAATTTCAGGATGATTTTCAGATAGGTCTATCAACTCGTGAGGGTCAGAGTCTATATCGAATAGCATAATTGGTTTTAATATCTCCTTACAACCATCGTCGTAAGTCTCAAGCAATAACCATTTCCCAAAACGGACAGACCTCTGGATACTCCAAACACAGTGAGAAAGGACAAGATAGGGCCTACCACTTGGCATCCCAGTTTTAAGTGTCTCGGCAAATGACTTGGCGTCCCACATCTGAGGGATTAGTTCAGCTCCCCCTAAGAAATCTATTAAGGTTGCAGATAGGTCTATATTGTAGTGAAAATCTTTATCCACTATACCTTCCTTTACTCCGGGTCCTTTTATTATAAGTGGAATCCTATGAGTTATCTCATCAGCCAACTGATGGTCCCCATAAACATTTAACTCTCCTTGATTCTCTCCATGGTCGGAGCTAATAATAACCAATGTATCTTCCCATACTCCTAACTTTTTAAGTAAATCAAAGATTTTACCGGACCAATAGTCTGCATAATGTATCCCCGTATCATATCCGTCGATCCATTTCTTATATTCTTCCAATTTTTCTATACTTCTAGGTAATCTAGGATATTTCTCAAAAAAATCTTCAGGCATATCTCTTAGATCATGAGTAGTTCTAGCAGAGTGCGGACCATATAATTTCCTATGCTCGGCTATAATCTCTTCAGTTATCCATGATGGTGGAGGAGAATCCTCAAAGGGATTTCCGTATTCTATAGGAGTCCGATAAGGGGTATGTGGATCCCAGAGATTTATATGTAAAAACCAGCTATCACTCTTTCCATTCTCTTCTAGCCATTTTAGCGCTAGAGGGACTACCTCATCTGCCCTTTCCATACCTCCCTTGCCAGTATTATATATTTCTCTAAATCCATCATAATACCACCAGGCAGAATGTCTCTCCCCAAAGGGACTTACACTTACTGTGTAGTAACCAAGGCGTCTAAGTAGAGTAACTAGCTGGGTCAAGGGGCTTTGTCTATTGTTAAAAAATCTTAATGGTTCAAAGGATTTCAAATCACTAGCGGTAAATCCATGATTTACAATACCGTTATGTATCCCAAATCTTCCAGTAAAAAGAGCAGCCCTAGAAGGCATGCAGGGGGTATCTGATGCATAGAATCTATCAAACCTTATCCCTTCTCTAGCTACTAAATCTATATTAGGAGAAGTCTCCCTATGATACCCGTAACAGGATAGATGATCAGGTCTTAATGTGTCTATATCCAAATATAATATTCTCATAGCGTTATTACCTCCCCGGTATCCATAGAGATGTTTGCGGATAAAACTACCCTTAATGTTCTTAAAGAATCTTCATACGAGGATAATATTCTACTCTTATCACCATTCTCTATAGCGTTAAAGAAGGCTAACTGTTCCTTTTCCATAGGATCATCAGCAAAATCAAAGCTTTCTATATTCTCAGGGGTAAACACCTTTAGATAATTAAGACTTCCCTCTAATCTCAACCTCTTGGCTATAAATTCTATCTTAGGACCATGCTCAGGATTTAAGAAGAGAGAATAGGTAGAGGCTAGCATTGCTATGGTGCCATTTTGAAATGTTATAACGGTTACACTGGCATCATCATTGATGAAGTCTTCTATCTCTGGGAATAGACCTTGAGAGCTCTGAGAATATACAGTCTTTGCTTCTCCAACTACATATCTCATCAGGTCTACAAGATGTATTGACTGGTCTACAACTTGTCCACCAGCCCTCTCTTTGTCACGAACCCAGGCTATAGGTGGAATAGTATGATACCATCTAGAAACGATCACTGCGCACCGTTTATCCTTTAGGAATTCTTTTATTTTTACTGCAAGCTCAGAGTATCTCCATAAAAAACCTACACTAACAACAATACCTGTTTTATCAAAGATTTCTAATAATCTTTCCCCTACCATTAGACTTCTTGCTGGTGGTTTTTCAATAAAGAGATGAATACCTTTCTGAGCAGATCGTATAAGGTTTTCAGGTTCTCTATTATAAGGAGGTGTACAGATAAATAAGGCGTCTAAATCCTTTTCATTGTCTAAAAGCTCTTCAAAACTTGAATATGCATTCGCACCACACTTATCTGACATCTCTTTAGCCCTAGAAAATATGATATCCGCTATCCCCCTAATTCTAATATCATCCCTTTTAATAAGTCTTTCAAAATGAGCTTTAGCTATTCTCCCGGCTCCTATTATGCCTATATTCATAATTCCTCCTTTTCATAGAAAAATTTTTGGAGAGCCAAAGCACTAGCGCCATATAGACCAATCTCCTTACCTAATTCCGAAATCTCTATCCTTACACTGTCAGTAGAAAAGAGTCTACTCTCCAAAGCCTTTCTCATAGGTTCTAAGAGAGCCTTTCCTAATCTGATTACCCTTCCAGAGAGGATTATCATCTCTGGATCAAACATATTTACAAGGTTAGAGATACCAACTCCTAGATAATGTCCAGCCTTTTTCACTATCTCTAATGCCTTGGTATCTCCCTTTTCTAAAGCCACCTTTATCTCATTTATATCCGAATCTTCGTCACCTGATATCCCCTTAAAGTCTCTTACAATTGCTCTGGCTGAGGCAAATGTCTCTAGACATCCTCTCTTCCCACAATTACAAATCTCACCCTCCTCAGAAACAACTGTATGGCCTATTTCTCCTGCACCATTGTTAGACCCTTTGTATATCCTTCCATCTATGATTATCCCAGCACCTATGCCTAAACTAACGTAGACAAGAACAAAATTATTCGACTTTTTACCTCTACCAAACCACTTCTCTCCGAGAGCCATAGCTTTGACATTATTCTCTACTATCACTGGTAGACTAAGTTTATCCTTGATGGGCTCAGCTATCTTTAGATTCTTCCAGCCTAAATTAGGAGAAAACTTCAACTCTCCAGAGATAGAATCTACAAGACCAGGGATTCCTATCCCTATACCTAGGATATTGTGGTCTTCTTTTAAAAATCTCAATTTCTCTATAAGAATCTCTACAAGATCTTCTCCTAATTGACTATCGTATTGAAAGGTCTCTATATTTGAAAGATGCCCCAATAGATCGCTTGTAGCTATTCTTATTACCCTTGGCCCTATATCTACCCCTATCACATATCCAGAAGATGGATTTATAGCTAGAGGTATAGCCTTTCTACCAGAACCAGACTTCTCTTCGAAACTTGGAAGTTCTATAACGAAACCTTCATCTAGCAATTCTCCAGTTATATTTGTTACTGTAGCAGGGGTTAATCCAATTATCCTTGAAATTTCCTGTCTACTTATAGAGCCTCTCTCATATATAAGTTTAAGAATTAGATTTCTATTCTGTATCTTAACTAGCTGGTGATTTACTCCTCTAAGGTTCAACTACACTCACCCTTAACTCGTGGGATCCATCAGCAACTGCCATTTCATAATAGTAATAAAGTCTGCCAAAAACTGGAATTACACCTACATATCGCAAACTCCTAGATGAGTAAGGAGAAAGTAAGATAGGCTTATCCATACTTACTATCTCAAAGTCCCTAAGATTTAGGCTAATTGCTAATCCCAATTTTTCCTCATAGTTCTCTGACACATCTCTACTTCCATCGTAAAAGGCGTAAAAGACTGGAGGAGAATAAAGGATGCTAGTAATCCTAGTTGCATAGGCATCCCAGCTGTCTTCTCTTGGGGATAAGATATCACCTAGCCATTTGAAATTAACCCCGTCTCTACTTACCGCTAAGCCAGTACAGGACTTGGTAATACCAGTATTATAGACATCTGCAGTTTCATGCATTTTCGACTTTAGAACTGGATTCAAGTCTACTGGAGATGGAGCATAACTTACAATCATATAGTAAAGTCCACCCAAAATAATAACTTCAGGATCTTTTACACCTTCTACTCCAAGGTCAGAAGAAGTAAAGATTTTAGTCTTTTTTGCTGGATCTAGATTTTCTATCCTATCCGCCTCTATCATATCTATTCTCCATCTATTATCTTCAGGGTCTACATAGCTTATATAGAGCCTATATCTTCCATCTAAAGTTTTAATCAATGAGGCTTTTTCTAATGAGATCCCACCAAAATATGATTTATCAGCCCTCCAAATAGTCTTAAAATTAATTCCATCTTTACTTTCCAAGATTACACATTCGTAACCCCTACCAATCTCTTTTCCATTTTCTATAAATCTGGGTCTTCTCAATCTGTAGTAAAGGTAAAACTTCCCATCATCTTCATCGTATAATACACCACTTGCACCAGCCCAATAGCCTGGACCTCTACCAGGAGGAGTAGCTACAACAGTTCCTTTCTCTGGTTCAAATAGTTTTAAAGTTCTATAACTTTTCAAATTTATTAAGTCCATCCCATTTCCTCCTTAATTAATTAATTGTATTAATTATTTTAACACAAAAAACATACAAGTCAATTAGAAGTTTCTCTGAATAGGAATAACTTAAAATCTAAGAGCTAAAACTATTAATAGACTATTACCACCGCCATATCTTCAAGAAATTTAGACACCTCATTTTCTCTAAGGATAAAGTTCCCATCTTCTTCACTTATGATAATATCGTCGCCGAATTCACCATGAGTTCCAACCGCCTTAATGATAAGAGGTCTTGAACCTACCCTAGAGTTTTTTAGTATCTCTTTTAAATCAGATCCTTCATCTCTAATATATTCTACTATGCCTAAGAGAATATATTCTTCTATAGAATGCTTCTCTTTTGTAAATATAGAGGCTCCATATATCTCTCTACCCTTTGTATCATATATCTTAGGACTCATAGACCTAGTAATCTTTTTCCCTCTAACGTCTATGGCTAACCCTGTATAAGCATCCGATGGTATCTCTCTTCTTTTAATAGATAATTTTGCTGTTTCAGACTGAGCTGTCTGTTGTGTCTTTGCCTGTTCTCTAGAGGTTACCTGCTCTTTTTCCATTAAACCTAAATTCTTTATCATCTCTAAAAGTTTAGCTACTATCATGGCTAATTCATATCGGGTAAGGTTTTGATTTCCTCTAAATGTCCCATCAGGATAACCCTTTATAATCCCTTCTTTTATAAGAAGCTCTACCGCATCATAAGCCCAGTGATTCTGAGGAACATCAGAGGGAACTTGAGCAAATGCATTAGTTATTAAAGAGATCAAAATGACTATAGCAAATACTGAAACAAATCTTACCATAAACCAATCCTCCTAATTTTTAAAAATAACATGATCTATTATAAAGCTTCCATAGTACATCGGTCAATAACACGGTAATCACTAATGAGGCTCTTTAATTAGAGAGTTTATAGTATTGCTCTTTGTAGTATAATAATAAAGGTCTAAGATTTTATTAAACATTGGAGCTGAATTATTGTGGATATAGTATCTTTATTGTTTATAGCCTTTGGCTTGGCTATGGACGCCTTTAGCGTCTCAGTTACAAGTGGAATAACAACAAGAGATATAAGGCTATATCAGGTATTGAAAATGGGGTTTTCTTTTGGCTTCTTCCAGACATTTATGCCTATATTGGGCTGGCTAATTGGTTCAAGCCTAAGGATATACATCTCTACTGTAGACCATTGGATAGCATTTGGACTTCTCTCTTTTGTAGGTCTAAGAATGATATATGAGTCTAAAAAGGGAGAAAATCAGGTAGTTAATCCTTTTGATAATAAGACATTATTTCTCTTATCAGTTTCTACAAGTATTGATGCATTGGCAGTTGGAGTTAGTTTTTCTTTTCTTAATGTCTCTATTTTCCTTCCCGTATTGATAATAGGCATAATAACATTTATACTCTCTTCCATCGGTATCTTAATGGGAAATGGTCTTAGACATTTCTTTAAGGATAAGAAAGTAGAAATCTTAGGTGGACTAATACTAATAGGGATAGGAATAAAGATACTATTTGAACATTTAAGATAATAAAAAATAAAGGGGCACGATTTGTGCCCCTAAACTCTTTTACCTAAATTAGTACTCAGGAGGTGGTGGAGTTTCCTTTTTCTCTTCTGGTTTTTCAACTACCACCGCTTCTGTAGTCAATAGCATTGCGGCAATGCTAGCAGCGTTTTGCAGAGCACTACGAGTTACCTTAACTGGGTCGATAATTCCAGCCTTAACCATATCTACGTACTCGAAGCTCATTACATCCAAACCATGTCCCTTAGGTAAGCTCTTTACTTTTTCTACAACAACAGAACCTTCAAGCCCAGCATTAGCAGCTAGTTGCTTAAGTGGTTCCTCAAGAGCCTTCTTAACAATCTCTACTCCGGTCTTTTCGTCTCCATTAACTTGAATATTATCAAGGGCGTTCATTATGTTAATAAGCGCTACCCCACCGCCAGGAACAATACCCTCTTCTACTGCTGCCCTAGTTGCAGCAAGGGCATCTTCTATACGATGCTTCTTCTCTTTCATCTCTGTTTCTGTGGCTGCTCCTACTCTTATTACTGCAACACCACCGGATAGTTTAGCAAGTCTCTCCTGCAGTTTCTCTCTATCATAGTCAGATTCTGTCTGCTCAATCTGAACCTTAATCTGATTTATTCTCTTCTTTATCTCTTCTGGATTACCTTTACCTTCAACTATAGTAGTATTGTCCTTATCAGCTTTGACTTGTCTTGCCTGACCAAGCATATCGATTGTTACGTTTTCAAACTTGATACCAAGCTCATCGGATACAACCTGACCACCAGTTAGAATAGCTATATCCTGAAGCATAGCCTTTCTCCTGTCACCAAAGCCAGGAGCCTTTACTGCTAGAGACTGTAGTGTTCCTCTTAGTTTGTTTACTACTAGTGTAGCTAATGCCTCTCCCTCAACATCCTCAGCTATAATTACTAGAGGCCTTCCTCTCTGAACAACCTTCTCTAGCACTGGAAGGATATCATTTACCGCACTAATCTTCTTATCTGTTATAAGTATATAAGGATCGTTAACAATTGCTTCCATTCTCTCCGTATCTGTTACCATATATGGAGAGATATAACCTCTATCAAACTGCATCCCCTCAACTTGCTCTAAGGTCGTTCCGATAGTCTGTGCCTCTTCTACAGTAATAACTCCATCCTTTCCTACCTTTTCCATAGCATCTGCTATTAGGTTACCAATCTCAGGATCTGCTGCAGATATTGTAGCAACATGGGCTATAGATTCTTTATCCTCAATTGGTATAGCCATCTTTTTAAGTTCTTCTACGCATACCTCTACTGCTTTCTCGATACCTCTTCTTAGAATCATCGGATTAGCACCAGCAGCAACGTTCTTTAGACCTTCTCTTATCATGGCCTGAGCTAAGATTGTTGCCGTAGTGGTTCCATCTCCAGCTACATCTGCAGTCTTTGTAGCAACTTCCTTTATAAGCTGTGCCCCAACATTCTCAAATGGATCCTCAACTTCAATCTCTTTTGCTACTGTTACACCATCGTGCGTTATTGTTGGAGAACCAAACTTCTTTTCTAATACAACATTTCTACCCTTTGGGCCTAGAGTAGTCTTTACAGCATCTGCTAATGTGTTTACACCTTTTTCTAACTTTCTTCTAGCATCTTCATCGAATATAATTAACTTTGGCATCTATAGTTCACCTCCTTTTACTCTTCTAGAATTGCAAGAATATCTCTTTCACTGAGAATAAGATATTCCTCATTTTCTATCTTTACTTCTGTTCCGGCATACTTAGAATATAGGACCTTATCTCCCTCTTTTACCTGAAGAGGAACAAGTTGTCCATTATCTAGCAACCTACCCTGCCCTACAGCCAAGACTTTCCCCTGTTGGGGTTTTTCTTTAGCAGTATCTGGAAGCACAATACCGCTCTTTGTTCTTTCTTCAACAGCTATCGGCTTCACTAATACTCTATCACCCAATGGCTTTAGCTTCATTCTATCACCCTCCTTTACATTTTTTAGCACTCTTATATCCAGATTGCTAACGCCAATAAGTATATCATAATCTAATTCTAAATGCAAGAGGGTGATAATAATTTTGCAAACAAAATTTAGATTGCAAAAGGCATTATTGATGAAGTATAACTAGATTATCTCTGTGAATTACCTCGTGATAACCCTTTTTCCCTTTCAATTGGTCTAACTCAGTGCTAGAATAATAAACAAGTCCTCTAGCGAACTCTTCCCCAGTAGGGGATATAACCGAAACAGCATCCCCAGAAGAAAATTCTCCTTCTATACTCTTAATACCCTGAGAGAGAAGACTCTTATTCTTAAACATTAATGCTTCATAAGCACCTTGATCTACATATAATTTCCCCTTTGTAGTTAACCCATAGCCTATCCATATCTTGCGTTTCGATAACTTATCACTTTCTATGTGGAATAGAGTTCCGATAGGCTCTCCATCAACAATCCTTTCTATAACTCTATCCTCTCTGCCAGAGGTTATTACAGTAGGGATGTTCCTTCTTGCTGCTATTTCAACCGCGAGTATCTTAGTGATCATACCTCCAGAACCTTTCTCTGATGGACCACCTAAATCTTTGGGTATCTCATCAAAGTTATGTATCTCTCCTATTAATTTGGCATCCGGATAAAGGTGTGGATCTTTATCATAAAGTCCTTTGACATTAGATAGAATAATGAGTAAGTCGCTATCTATTAAAGTAGAAACCAAAGCAGACAATTGATCATTATCTCCCAGTTTGATTTCTTCTGTAGCTACAGTATCATTCTCATTTATTACCGGAACTATTCCTAAATTTATAAGCTCTTCTAAAGTATTTCTCGCATTGAGGAATCTCTTCCTATTAGCAAGATCTTCCCTAGTTAATAGAATCTGAGCAACTATAAGCCCATATTTCTCAAATATAGAGCTATAATAATTTATAAGTCTTCCTTGTCCTACAGCAGCTAATGCCTGTTTTTGGACAATATTTAGGTTTTTGTTAATGTTTTTTACTATCGACCTACCAAGGCCAATAGCCCCTGAAGTAACAATAGTAGTTGATATTCCACGTTCTTGTAGATTCTTAACCTGCTTAGCTATACTATCCAAAAAATTAACATCTAATCCATCACTAGGACATAATGTAGCTGTCCCTATCTTTACCACTAATCTCTTCATAAGACAAACTTCTCCCCAAGGTATATCTGTTTTACCCTAGTATTATTAGCAATATCACTCGGATCACCACTAGCTATTACTTCTCCTTCATTTATTATATATGCCCTATCAACTATAGATAAAGTCTCCCTAACGTTATGGTCTGTTATCAAAATACCCAAACCTTTTTCTCTTAGCTGATTTATTATTACCTGTATATCTGCTACAGTTATAGGGTCTATACCTAAAAATGGCTCATCCAAAAGGATAATTTTAGGAGATGTTAAGAGAGACCTTGCAACTTCAAGCCTTCTTGCTTCTCCGCCAGAAAGAGAAGAAGCTAAAGATTTTCTTAAATGTGCTATCCCAAATTCTTCTAAGAGTTCATCTACCATTGTTTCTCTCTCTTTATTGGACATAGGAAGAAATTGTAATACAGCCAATAGATTTTCTTCTACTGTAAGTTTCCTGAATATGGAAGGTTCCTGAGGCAGATATCCTATACCAAGTCTAGCTCTTTTATGAATAGGCATATTGGTGATATCTATTTCATTCAGATATATCTTCCCCCCATTTGGTCTCAAAAACCCAGTTATCATATAAAAGGTTGTTGTCTTTCCTGCCCCATTTGGGCCTAAGAGTCCTACTATTTCACCCGTACTTATCTCTATCGACACATTTTTTACAACAGTTCTCTGGCCAAATCTCTTTACTAAATTTACAGTCTTAAGTATCATTATAGGACCTCACTTAGTAATACCAATTCGATGTCTTTATCCTTCCAGTTATATTCTTTTATAGTCAAAAGTGTATTTTCTCTTAGATGCCCTATCCCTATAGCAAAGCCTTTCCTTATACTAACCTCGATAAGTTTATCTATCTGAGACTCTATGTAATTTCTATCATCTATATTATCTAAAAATATATCTCTCTTGGCAAATCTTTCCAGTCCTATTTCTCTAGAGATCTTTTCCCCAACAGAATCTGATGTGGTAAGACTGTCTATAAAATATAGGCCTCTATCCTTAATTATGCTAAGAACTATCCTCATCACTCTCTCATCTGTAGTAGCCAAAGAACCCATATGATTATTGACACCATTAACAAAAGAGAGCTCTTGGAGATAACTATCTACCATTTTCTCTATATCTCTATCATCCATTGTAACCTTTATAAAGATAGTATCTATCCAACTCTTCTCTTTTGGTTCCATAGGAAGATGCAAAAGAACATCCCAGCATTTTCGCATACCAATAAGGCTCATATATCTAGATTTATTCTGGCTTGGAAGGATCGAGATATTAAGCGGCAAATCAATACTATCTAAAATTCCGTTTAGTCTAGTTGACCTACCCACATCATCTATAATGATACTTATTTTCCCCTTTGGCTTAATCTTTTCAAATCTAAGCCTAATTATCTCTCTATCATTTTTATAGATGGTATTATCTTTTAAATTATAACCAAGCTCAGATATCTTCATATTTAACTTGCGTTTCAGCCACTCAACTGAGTAAAAGGTTGGAAGATCTATAACCCAACCATTCTCAACCTTACATCCTAGATCCAAAAAGAAAGACTTAATAGCCTCTTCCAATTTTGCATCTACCCTATCACCTGTTATAAAATCTGTTTTTGTCTCAGGACTTTCAGTAGAGACTTCGTTTTTATAGTTAGTTTCTTTTTTAGTAGTATCTCCCTCTTCCATAGGCTCTTTAGGGATAGGAACTTCTTCCTTAGACAATGGCTTTAATAACTCATATATTGGGGTAGAATTAGTTTTATCAAGTATAATTTGAGGTTGAGAAGGACCTTTATCCTTCCCAACCTCTTTTAGACTCCATACTGCAAAGAGACAAATAAGAATAAATATAATAGAAAAAGCCAGTGTTATATCAAAACGTATCTTTCTCTTCTTACTTCTTCCCAAGTAAGACTTCTTTTGCCCTCTCTAACTGTATATCTGTTCCCTTCTGGTCCCATTCAATCTGGATATCAGGCTTTATACCTTCTTTGTGTATATAACGCAGTTTTGGGGTAAGCCACTTTTGAACTGTAAGACTCATAGCAGAACCATCAGCTAATGAAATTACACTCTGGACAAGACCCTTACCAAAGGTCTTAGTTCCAACCAATGTTGCCCTTTTATAATCCTGTAAAGCACCAGCCACTATCTCAGAAGCACTTGCACTTCCCTCGTTTACTAGAACAACTACAGGAACTCTTACCTTATAAAGGCTTGAGATAGCATCAAACTGATCTCTATTTCCATTTCTATCCTCAGCATATAAAACGGGTCCCTTCGGGACAAAATAGCTAGCTACCTGTATAGCTGAGCTGAGTAATCCGCCAGGATTATTTCGTAAGTCAAGGATAATTCCTCTTCTAGCTTTTGGCAATAATTGATCTAATGCATTATTAAGCTCTTCACTTGTTGGCTCTCTAAAAGCCTTTAACTTTATATAGCCAATATTATCATCTAACATCTTGCTAGAAACTGTGTATAATCTTATAACCGCTCTAACAATAGTAAACTCTAAAGGTTTAGACTCCCCTTCTCGCTGTATCGTAAGTCTAACTTTAGTTCCAGCAGGACCTCTTATGAGTCTACTTACCTGATCTAGATTCATCCCCTCTGTAGACTTATCATCAACCTTAAGTATTATATCACCAGTTTTCAAACCTGCCTTTTGAGCAGGTGTATCATCTATAGGAGAGATGACCACTATCTGCTTCTTATCGTTCATACCAATCTCTATACCAATGCCCTCAAAACTACCCTGAAATTCCTCTCCCATAGCCTTATAGTCTTCAGGCTTCATAAAATATGAGTACGGATCATTTAGACTAGATAACATCCCTTCTATCCCTTTATAAGAAAGGTTTCTTCCATCAATCTTTTCTACATAGTTATTCGTAATAATGTTGTAAGCCTGAAGTAGAATCTGCAGATTTCTATCTATACTGTTTTGGGCAGAAAGATATCCCCCATAATTCATCCCTGCTAAAAATGATATACTTATTATAACTAACGTTACTAAACTATAAACTACAACATTACGTCTCATAAATTAACCCTCCAATCAGTTTATCTTCTATTTCTATTTTACCATAGATAGAGGATTTACAGGAGTCCCATCTTTTCTTACTTCAAAATGTAAATGAGGCCCGGTAGACCAACCTGTAGAACCAACTTTACCTATTAACTGGCCTTTTTTTACCTGCTCACCTTCTCCTGCTAGTAATACAGAACAGTGTGCATATAAAGTTGACATACCATTACCATGATCAATAATAATTACCTTACCATAACCGCTCTGCCAACCTGAATATATCACTCTACCCTCATTTACAGCATAGATAGGGTCTCCATAACTTCCTGAGATATCTATTCCTGAGTGAAACATCCTTATCCCCCATATGGGATGTCTACGATACCCAAACGTAGAGGTTATCAATCTATTAGTGGTTGGCCAATAGAGATTACCAGAAAGTCCAGGACCCTGAGTAGTCTGCTGTAGTCTTCTAATTAAGGCTTCTAAAGCCTTAGAACTTTCCTCAAGTTCTTTTAGTGCCCTCTCATAAGCAGTTCTTTCACTTATAGTCTGAGCTAAAAGCCTATTCCTCTCCTCCTTCTTATCTGCTAAGAACTTCTGTTTAGAAAATAGCTCCTCTCTAGTAGCTTTAACATCTCTTTCCTTCTCATTTAATTCTTCTCTCCATCTATTCACATTTGCCATTTCATCCTGAATAGACTTTATAAGTAAGGCATCTTCTTTAGCTAGCTGTGATAGAAATCTATATCGTGTCAAAAAGTCGTAAGGGTCACTGGCACCTAGAAGTAATTCCAAATATTCCGCATTACCATATCTGTATATCAAAAATAACTTTTCCCCTAACCTATTCCTAGAAGCTTTTAAATTCTTCTCTGCTATATTTAACCTTCTCTCTGCCTCCTTCTTAAGCACAAGGATCTTATTTAGATGTCTCTCTAGTTCCTCTATCCTGTTAGATGTTATTTCTATCTCTTGGTCTATCGTATTTATTTCTCTAACAAGATTTCGTTCTTTACTTTTAGTCTTTTCTATAAGTGTCTTTTGAACTTCCAATTGTCTCTTTATATTTTTTAGCTCTTCTTGCTTCTGGGTTATAGTATCTTTACCAAAAGCACCATCTAAAGCAGAAAGGATAAGCAAAAGTATAAAAAGATATTTAATTTTACCTTTTAAGATGTCTTTCCAAAAAGATAACACTTCCTATCCCTCCCACCATCATACCAAATAATATAAGCGAAAGACTCAAATTGAGGGTATCACATGGAACAAAACCTGAAAATAAAGGAAAACTAGATAGGACATATTTATTAAAAAGAAAGACTAGTACGTTAAATACAATTACACCCAAAATCCCTCCCCCAAACCCACATAATACTCCTTCAAGTATAAATGGTCCCTTTATAAAAAAGCTAGTTGCTCCCACTAACTGCATAATCTCTAGCTCTTTAATCCTAGAGACAAAACTTAACCTTATGACATTTGATATAACAAATAGAGACACCACTACAAAAACCCCCACTATAATAACCCCCCCGAACTCTATCCAACTAATAAGCCTATTTACTCTTCTAGCAATTTCTAGAGGGATATCAATATCTCTAATGCCTGGTAATGCAGTTATCTCTTTAGCCAAAATTTCTATATATTCTGGTCTTTCAACCTTAATTTCAAAAGAATCTGGCAGGGGATTTTTCCCCATTATTTCTAAAACAAATTTGTTACCTTTGAAAGACTCCTTAAATCTCTTCCAAGCTTCATCTTTAGAGACATAGATAACCTCCTTTACACCTTCCATACTGCTTATCTTGTTTTTCAAGATCTCTCTATCTTCTGATTTTAAGCCATCCTTAAGATATAGGACTATCTCCAACTGTTCCCCTATACCTGTAAAAACGCTTTGAATAACATTAAAAGTATAGAATACTGTCCCTAATAGTACAAGCATGAAGGCAATGATCCCAATAGCTGCAAAGGTAGATATTCTAGCCCTTGTTAATCCTTTCCATGCCTCTCTAAGTATAAATGCTATAGAGTATATTTTCATTCATAGCTCCCCTTATACTCATCCTTTACTATCCTTCCCTTGTAAAGACCTATAACCCTCTGTCTCATAGTGTCTACTATCTCCTTGTTATGTGTAGCCATAACTATAGTTGTTCCTCTAGCATTTATACGTTTAAAGTAATCCATAATCTCCCAAGATGTAGTAATATCCAAATTCCCAGTAGGCTCATCTGCAATAAGGATAGCTGGATTATTAACTAATGCTCTGGCTATGGATGTCCTCTGTTGTTCTCCTCCAGAAAGTTCGCTCGGATAACAGTTACTCTTATGTAAAAGTCCTACTATATCCAAAACCCTACCCACCCTTGTCCTTATTTCTCTATTTGAATATCCCATTACTTCCAAAGCAAATGCAACATTCTCATAGACAGTCTTATTAGGAAGAAGTTTAAAGTCCTGGAAAACTACTCCAAGCCTTCTCCTTAATAGAGCTACCTGATGTGGCTTTAACCTTGCAACATTAACTCCCCCTACTATAACTTCACCCTTTGTAGGAAGTTCTTCCCTATATATAAGTTTTAGCAATGTGGACTTTCCCATCCCGGTAGCTCCTACTATAAAGACAAACTCTCCCTTTTCTATCTTAAAAGATACATCATCAAGAGCTAGAACTCCATTATCGTAATACTTTGTTACATTTCTAAATTCTATCATTCAATATCACTTCTTTTATTCTCTCCGCTATAGAAGAAGAGTCTAGTTTGTAGAATTTTAGTAGTTCCTCAAACTTACCAGAATCACCAAATTCATCATTGATCCCTATTCTTATCAGTCTAGCCTCGGTAGGGGGTAACACCTCTGCTATAGCACTACCCAAACCTCCAATAATGTTATGGTCTTCGCAGGAGAATATGTATCTATAATTCTTAGAAAGAATAGATATTAATTCAGCATCTATAGGCTTTATACTAGACATATTTACTACACCTATATCTATACCGTCTTTTAAAAGAATCTCTGTTGCCTCTAAAGCTATATACGTCATAACTCCACATGCTATGATTACCCCATCCTTACCTTCTCTAAGAATAGTCCCTTTACCTAGTTCAAATTCGTAAGACTCATCAAAAATAACTGGCGTAGCTGGTCTAGCAAGCCTCAGATAAAAAGGACCTGGTATCTCTACAATCTTTTTAATCACCTTTCTAGTTTCTACTCCATCAGAAGGTGCTATTACCCTCATATTGGATATACTTCTCATAAGGGCTATATCTTCAAAAGCCTGGTGCATTGCTCCATCCTCTCCAGCAGAGACTCCACAATGTGTAGCTACTATCTTTACATTTCGATTAGGGTAGGCTATAGATTGTCTAACCTGGTCGTAAGCTCTCCCTGAGGCAAAAACCGAAAATGTGCTAGCAAAGACTATCTTGCCAGTAGAAGCTATCCCGGCAGAGATACCCATAAGATTTGCCTCAGCTATACCAACATCAAAAAATCTATCCGGAAAAGTCTTTGCAAAGCTAATAGTCTTAGTAGATTTCGATACATCTGCATCTAATACTATCAGATTTGGATAGATCTTCCCCAACTCTAAGAGGGTCTCTCCGTAAACATCTCTCATTGCAAGCCTATTCAATAGAATCACCCCCTAACTCGACACTAGCTATCTCCCATTCCTTTGAAGATGGTGCTTTTCCATGAAAATCTACAACGTTTTCCATAAATGATACCCCTTTACCCTTTATAGTATGGGCTATTATCATAGTGGGAGACTCTTTATTCTCTTTCGCCTTTTCTATAGCAGAGATTATCTGAGAAAAGTTATGGCCATCTATCTCTAATACGTTCCAACCAAAGGCTCTCCACTTATAGGCTAATGGGTCAATTGGCATAATGCTCTCTGTCTCCCCATCTATCTGTAATCCGTTTCTATCAGTAATCCCTATAAGATTGTTAAGCTTAAACTTTCTAGCTGACATAGCTGCTTCCCATATCTGTCCTTCTTGACTTTCCCCATCTCCAATTAAGACAAATGTATAGTAATCTTTCTTGTCCATCTTACCAGCAAGGGCTACACCAACAGCAAAGGAGAGTCCTTGTCCCAAAGATCCAGAGGAAAACTCTGCCCAGGGGAGTTTCTTTATATCAGGATGCCCTTGAAGTCTACTACCTGGCTTCCTAAGGGTATCAAGCTCTTCTTTCTTGATTATCCCAAGCTCATAGAATATTGCATACAGAGCTGGACAGGCATGCCCTTTAGATAGGATAAATCTATCCCTATCTTCCCAGAAAGGATCTTCTACCTTATAGCGCATAACATTAAAATACAGAGTGACCATAATATCAACTGCACTCAGTGATCCGCCAGGATGTCCTGAGCCTGCCTTAGTTATCATATATAATGTATTATACCTTACCCTCTTAGCAATTTCTGCTAATCTTTTCAAATCGCACATCATCCTCTCCTCCTTAATATCTCTTTGAGCTCATCTAAGTTATAAGTATTTATAACATCTTTGGGCTCTAACCAACCTCTTCTAGCAGTAATAACTCCGTATATAGAGTTATCGAGATGTAATGGGCTGTGAGCATCTGTATTAATAGCAAACTTCACACCAAACCTTTTTCCTTCTCTTATAAGAACCTCATTCAGGTCTAATCTCTCAGGAGAGGAGTTTATCTCCATAATAACCCCTCTTTCTCCTGCAATCTTCAATATCTTTTCCATATCCACCTTGTATGGGTCTCGCTCAAGGATGATCCTTCCAGTTGGATGAGCAAGTATATTTACATAAGGATTAGATATAGCCCTTACTATCCTTTCTGTCATCTCTTTTTCTTCCATCCTAAAATTAGTATGAATAGAAGCTATAACTATATCTAGCTCTTTAAGAATATCGTCAGGTGTATCTAAACTACCATCAGGTAGTATATCGACCTCAATACCCTTAAGAATAGTAAATCCATCTAATTTGTCTTTTATCATTTCTAATTCTCTATGCTGTTCCATTATCTCTTCTGGACTTAAGCCACCAGCTACTTTCAAAGAACCAGAATGGTCAGTTATAGCCATATACCTATATCCATGCTTTATGCAAGATAAGGCCATATCTAAGACATTTGCTGTCCCATCACTCCAAAGAGAATGGATATGGAGATCCCCTTTTAGATCATTAAGAGAAATTAGACTCGGCAATCTATGGCCTCTTGCTAATTCTATCTCTCCAATCCCCTCTCTAATCTCTGGAGGTATATACTGAAGACCAAGGCTACTGTATATCTCTTCTTCTGAGTTAAACCTTTTTCTATTCTCTAAAAGTTCTAAGATCCTAGTTGTATGAGAATTGCTACCAGTATAGAGGAACATATCATAGAAAAATGTCTCAGGGGTAGTAATTTTTATGTCTACTCTATAACTATCTATCTTAGTGTCCAAAAGAGAGGTAATCTTGTCTTTATCTTCTGTTAGTAGTAAGATATCAACATCACTGTTTACTTCTTTACCTCTCCTTAAACCTCCAACTAACACTAAATCCTTCACATAGGGATTTGGTTTAAACATATCTCTTACTGCCAGATAGACAGCAAAACCCTGGTCTAATCTTAGCATTCTTTTCTTTTCTAAAGCCTTCTCTATGCCAGAGTAGACCTTCTCCAAGGTTTTATTTTTAAGCTCGTCGAATTCTCGCAACCTATCTGTTGTAACTAATTCGTATAGTTCTTCTAGTGAGGAGGCACCTGTAGCCTTATAGATACTAAAGGCAGTTTTTGGACCTATGCCCTGTATCTGTTGAAACTCCCTTACACCTTCGGGTATTTCATGTATAAGCTCTTCATAAAGAGATGCTGTTCCACTTTTCAATATTTCTTCTACCATATCTCCAATAACCTTTCCTATGCCAGGTAAAGATATAACATCTTCTTTACTTTCTATCCTCTTAGGTAATCCAGCAATGGTTCTAGCCGCTTTTCTAAATGCCATAATACGGTAGACATTCTCTCCCTTCATCTCTAAAAAGTCTGCTATTGCTGATAATATTTCTGCTATTTTTTCGTTTATATCACCTAGTTCCATAGGAAAGAATCCTTTCTACCATCTTTCTTATCCAAGACTCAGCTATTCCAAGTATTATAGTACTAGACAGCCATGGTTTTGTAAATTCAAACCTAGAGAGAATAATTCCTAGAAATCCACATATACCAAATCCCCACACTATCCCTAAGACACATCCCCCAAGTTTATCTAAAACCCTACCTAAACCCTTCTTAGGTCTTTTTATTAGAAAACCCAAAGCATTTATTAAGCCAAGAGATATGAAGAATATAACTATAAAGATAAGAAATCCAGCTATATCTCTAGACATATTAAATCTATCTACAAGATCTTTAACAAATACCTTAGTAGCCAAATTACCTAGATAGATTGCAATTACAATCCCTAAGAGGAAAAAAAGAGAACGTACAAATCCTTTCCTTAATCCCCAAAAAAAGCCTAAAAGGATAAGGATTACACTTACTATATCTAGACTTATCTTGCTACCATTCACGTAATCTTCCCTTTACATCTATTAATCTACTCTTCAAAATCTCTACCCTATCTTCTACTTCCTCCTGTGTCAATGTCCTATCTTTAGCCCTTAACTCTAAAGAGAAGCCTAAGTTTATCATACCTTCAGGTATATTTGGTCCCCTATATAGGTCAAATATCTCATACCTCTCTAGTATGCCTTCAAAAACATCTTTAATTATCTCTATCACTTTTACCGAAGGGGTATCTTCTGGAACCACTATAGCCAAGTCTCTCTTCAACTTTGGAAGTCTATTAGGTTCTTTTACCAAACCAGTCTTAAAGAATTCAACAGGAAATCTTTCAATATCTATCTCTACCAGATATATCCTAGGAAGCTTTAAGTCCTTAGCAAGGTCTGGATGAATTTCGCCTATAAAACCAACAATCTCTCCATCATAGATTATATTGGCAGACCTTCCAGGATGAAGCACAGAATAATAGGCAGGGACAAATGATAATTCACCCCTAAATAATATTTCTATCATCCCTTTAAGGAGGAAAAAGTCTGCACTTATTTCCTTGTCCCAGGAATAAATAAATCTACCAGACTGAACTATACATAGATGTTCCTTTTCTATATAATTCTTTCCATCTTTGAAGAAGATTTTACCAATCTCAAATAGACTAAAATCATTGTACCCCCATCTTACATTGTTTAGTGCTAGGGCAAGAATAGACTGAGAAAGTAATGACCTTAAAACAGATTCTTCCTCTCTAAGAGGATTTATAACCCTTACTGTCTCTACTGGCTTTTGATAAAACTCTCCAAAGTAATATTCAAACTGAACAGGGATGAAACTAGAGGTAATTACCTCGCTAAATCCAAGCGAGTTCATCTTCTTTCTTATTATCTTTCTCTTCTCCCAGGCAGGTGGTGGAGAAACTACACCGGTTATCCTCTCATGAAGGGTGGAGGGAATCTTATCATAACCAAATATCCTAACAACTTCTTCATATAGATCTTCTTCCAAGGATATGTCCCTTCTACAAGAAACAGGGGTAACCCACCAGATATTAGCATCCTTCTTTACTTTAAATCCAAGCCTAATAAATACAGACTCGATCTCTTCAGGGCTTAAATTAAGTCCCATTCTCTTATTAAACCTATTTGGTCTAAATCTAATTTCACTAGGTTCATACTTTACAGGATAAAATTCACTTAACCTACCAGCCTCTCCTCCACATAGCCTTAGTATCATTTCAGTAGCTATGTCAGAGGCAAACCTCGTTATATCTATATCAACCCCCTTTTCAAACCTTGTAGAAGCCTCTGTCCTAAGTCCAAGGACTTTTGAAGTTCCTCGAGTAGATATATGATCAAAACAGGCAGACTCAAGGGCTATATTTTTAGTGAAGAAAGATACCTCCGACTCTTCACCACCCATAACCCCAGCTATCGCTATTGAATGCTTCTCATCGGCAATAACTAGGTTATCACTGGTAAGTCTACGGGTTTCACCATCTAGAGTTACTATCTCTTCACCATTATATGCCCTTCTAACTATAACCTTACCTGAAATCTTGTCTGCGTCAAAGGCATGGAGGGGTTGACCTAACATCCACATTACATAGTTAGTTATGTCTACAACATTATTTATACTTCTTACACCAACCAATTCTAATCTGTTTTTAAGCCAATCTGGTGATGGCCCAACCTTTACACCCTTAATAAACCTTAGGGTATATCTTGGGCATAATTCTGGAGAAAGAATATCTATATCTATCCCTTCTTCTGTCTCCTTAAATGTAGGACTTAAGGGCAATCTTAATGGAACATCAAATAAAGCTGAGACTTCTCTAGCTATACCTAGAACACTATGGCAATCTCCTCTATTTGCAGGGATACTTACATCTAAAAGATAATCATCCCCTACCTTTTCCAACTCTTCTACCTCTAACCCAGCCATAGTTAATCTGCTAGCTATTTCTTCGCAAGATACATCAATATCAACAAACTCTTTAAGCCAAGAATATAGAACCTTCATAGTCTGCCTCCTTAGAACTGAGCTAAGAACTCGGGATGATTCTCTAAGAAATACCTTATATCATTTACGCCATATGTCAGCATTGCAAGTCTATCCCAACCCATACCAAAGGCAAAACCAGAATACTCTTCAGGGTCTATGCCACCAATCTCTAAAACCTTTGGATGCACCATACCACAACCTAGGATCTCAATCCATCCCGAATAGGAACATACATTGCAACCTTTACCTTTACAGAATATACAGCTTATCGCAAATTCTCCGCTTGGCTCTGTGAATGGAAAATAATCAGCTCTAAATCTAGTAGAAACATCTTCTCCAAAAAGGGCATGGGCAAAGGTATCTAGAGTGCCCTTTAGGTCTGCAAATGTTATATCTCTATCAACGGCCATCCCTTCAATCTGATGAAAGACAGGAGAATGTCTTGCAGTAGGTTGGTCACGTCTATAGACCCTTCCTGGAGCAATAATCTTAAATGGAGGTTTAGTTTTTTCCATAACTCTTATCTGAACAGGAGAAGTTTGAGTCCTAAGGAGTAGTTTGTCAGTTATATAAAAAGAGTCTTGTGAATCTCTTGCTGGATGATACCAAGGTATATTAAGTGCCTCAAAGTTGTAATAGTCACTTTCTATCTCGAATCCTTCTACAACAGTAAAACCGAGACTTTTAAAAATCTCTTCCACCCTTTCTATAATAAGGGTAAGAGGATGCAATCTACCTATGGAGAGCCTTACTCCTGGTAAGGTAACATCTAATCTCTCCTCCTCTAATCTCTTAGCCTTCTCCCTCTCTTCTAAAAGAGACCTCTTAGATTCTATCTCGCTATAAATCTCAATCTTAAGCTGGTTTATAAGTCTACCCACCTCTGGTCTTCTATCAGGAGGGATATCTTTCAGCTCCTTCAAAAGCTGGTTTATCAGCCCCTTTCTCCCTAGATATTTAATTTCTATCTCTCTTAATTCCTCTAAACTCTCTACACTAGAAACCTCTTTTAAAGCTTCTAATTTTATCAAGTCTAAATCTAATTCCATAGGTGACATGCTACTAGATGCTCCTTTCCTATATCTTTAAGTTCAGGCTCTACCTCTCTACATAAGTCCATAACCTTAGGACATCGGGTATTAAATCTACAACCCTTAGGAGGATTACTAGGACTAGGCAAATCGCCCTGTAAGACTATTCTCTGCTTTTTTACATCTGGATCAGGTATAGGTATTGCAGACATAAGAGCTAACGTATATGGATGCTTCGGATTGCTAAACAATTCCTCAGTACTAGCATATTCTACTATCTTTGCTAGGTACATAACCGCTATCTTATCACTCATATGCTTAACAACACTAAGGTCATGGGCTATAAAAAGATAAGTCAAGCCAAACTGCCTCTGTAAATCCTTTAGTAGGTTTATAATCTGTGACTGGATAGAGACATCTAATGCGGAAACTGGTTCGTCGCATACTACAAACTTAGGATTAACAGCTAAAGCCCTAGCTATACCTATACGTTGTCTCTGCCCACCACTAAACTCATGCGGATATCTCCTTATGTAAGCTGGAGGTAATCCTACCACTTCTAACAGCTCCATTATCCTTCTTTCCTTCTCTTTACCTCTAGCTATCTTATGGATTTCTAGACCCTCTCCTATTATATCTCCTATAGTCATTCTTGGGTTGAGAGAACCGTATGGATCTTGAAAGATAATCTGCATCTCTCTTCTTAATGGTGCAAGCTCTTTTCTGCGAAGGGCAGTGATTTCTATCCCATTAAAATAAACTTTTCCTGAAGTAGGTTCTATTAATCTCAAGATACTTCTACCCGTAGTAGTCTTTCCACAACCACTCTCTCCAACTAGACCTAAAGTTTCTCCTCTAGATATAGTAAAAGAGACATTCTCTACCGCCCTTACATAGCCTACGGGTCTTTGGAAGATTCCACCCCTTATAGGGAAAAGCTTTGTCAATCTTTCTACTCTTAAAAGTACATTGTCTTCCATACTAAACAACCTCAATCTTAGAAAAGTCTATCTCTTTCGATCTCCAACATCTAGAAAAATGCCCAGCAGATATTTCTTCTAAAGGAGGCTCTAATTCCTCACATTTTGGTTTGACAAACATACAACGGGGAGCAAATTTACATCCAGCAGGAAGTGATAGCATATCTGGAACTGTTCCCTCTATAGTCAAAAGTCTCTCTCTAGTAGTATCAAGTCTAGGAATTGCCTGTAAGAGTCCCCACGTATATGGATGCAATGGATTTTTGAATATATCTCTTACCGTCCCATATTCCACAATCCTGCCAGCGTACATAACTGCAACATTATCTGCGGTCTCTGCAACTACACCAAGATTATGAGTGATAAGGAGAACAGACATACCTAGTTTTTCTCTAAGCTCCTTTATTAACTCTAGTATCTGAGCTTGAATAGTAACATCCAAAGCAGTAGTAGGCTCATCCGCTATCAGGAGTTTTGGGTTACAGGCAAGAGCCATAGCTATCATTACACGCTGTCTCATACCACCTGAAAGTTGGTGAGGATAATCTTTAACTCTAAGCTCTGGAGATGGGATACCTACAAGTCTCATTAACTCTGTAGCCCTTTCCATAGCACTATTCTTATCTAAACCCTGATGTAATTGTATAGCTTCAGCTATCTGGCTCCCAACAGTAAATACTGGATTCAAAGATGTCATAGGCTCTTGGAATATCATAGAAATTTTATTACCTCTAATCTTTCTCATCTCATTTTCAGGGAGGTCTAAAAGGTTTGTTCCATCGAACAAGATCTTACCTCCAACTATCTTTCCAGGAGGTGGAATAAGTCTCATTATAGAGAGGGATGTAACACTTTTACCACAACCACTTTCTCCAACCAATCCTAAAGTCTTACCAGCTTCTATAGAGAAGGAAACCCCATCTACAGCTGGAACAACCCCATCTTCTGTATAAAAGTAAGTTTTTAAATCTTCTACCTTTATCAAAATATTATTACTCATATCTTTAACCTCGGATCTAAAGCGTCTCTCAATCCATCACCTAAAAGATTAAAACCGAAAACTGTAATCATAATTGCTAATCCAGGGAAAAACGAATACCATAGATTAGTCCTTAAAAAATCTTTGGCATAATCAATCATAGAGCCCCAACTGGGTGTGGGTGGCTGTGCTCCTAACCCTAAAAAACTTAAGCTAGATTCTATCATAATAGCTCCTCCCATACCTAAAGTAGCAGATACAATAATCGGCGCTATACAATTTGGGAGTATGTGCTTAAATATAATTCTAACATTACTAGCCCCTAATGCTCTAGCAGCTTCTACATACTCTGATTCCTTCAGACTAAGGACTTGTCCTCTGATGAGTCTAGCGGTCCCAGCCCAGTTTAGAGCCCCTACCGCAAGAAACACATTGGAAAGGCTAGGTCCCAGACTTACTACTATGGCAATGACAAATAAAAGGAATGGGAATGCAAAGACAATATTAGTTAACTCTACTATAAGATGATCAACCCAACCTCCAAAGTAACCAGATATACTTCCCAATAAAACTCCTACTACAGTCGCTATACCTTCTGCTATAATTCCCACCTCAAGAGAGATCCTAGAACCAAATATTATCCTAGAAAGGATGTCTCTTCCAAATTCATCTGTTCCAAGGGGATGCCTAAGCGATGGAGGTTGGAGATATTCTTCAAAATTAACTTCGTATGGATCATATGGAGCAAGCCATGGTGCAAAGATGGCAGTTAATATTAAAGCAATAATTATATAGAGACCTACCATTGCTAACTTATTCTTCCTCAGTCTTCTAAATGCATCTTTCCAGTATGAAATCGTTTTAATATTCTCCAATTCTCTATTCATATCTTATCCTCGGGTCAAGAAACGCATAAGATATATCTACTATAAGATTAGCAAATATAAATATGATAGCTGTAAAAAGGACAGTACCTTGAACCATAGGATGATCTCTTTTTATTATAGCATCTACAGATAATCTTCCAATACCTGGCCAGGCAAATATCGTCTCTGTTAAGACTGCTCCACTTAAAAGGCTGGCTAATTCCATCCCCAAGATGGTAACAACAGTAATTAAAGTATTTCTCATCGCATGTATATATATAACCCTTCTCTCCGTAAGACCCTTTGCCCTAGCTGTTCTTATATAGTCTTGTCTTAGAACTTCTAAAAAGCTTGAGCGAGTCATACGAGCTATATAAGCAGCTGGTCTTATACCTAAGGTAATTGCAGGGAGTACAAGATAAGTAATATCTCCATAACCAGATATAGGAAGCCAGCCTAATGTATAACCAAATATCCACATGAGTAATAATCCTACCCAGAAGACCGGTGCAGAAACACCCATAAGAGCAACTACCATACTAGAATAATCAAAAAATGAATATTGTCTTGTAGCTGATATGATACCAGCAGATAAACCTATAACAGAAGCTACTACCATAGAAGCCAATGCTAATCTTAGTGTAGCGGGAAATCTTGTTAAAATCTCTGATAAAACTGGCCTATTTGTAGCATATGAACGCCCAAAATCTCCCCTTAATACATTGGTTAAAAATCTAATATACTGTACAGGGAGAGGATCGTCTAACCCCATCTGTTTTCTTATCATAGCAATAGTCTCTGGGTCCCCTCTTTGTCCCATTAAAATCCTTATAGGATCTCCAGGAACTACATACATAAGCAAAAAGGTTATTGTGATTATACCTATAAGCGTCGGTATAGTTAAAAGTAGTCTTCTTATTATATAGTTTGTCATCTCTCCTTCAATCTCCATAAAATAGCCTGGAGACAAAACCTCCAGGCTAACAAAATTTATCTATTAAGTATCTTCTATTTATCTAACCAGACTTTTTCTAATTTAGCGGTAAATGGTCCCATACCAGAGAAATCAAAATCCATGACATATGGCTGCTTAATAGCCCTACTTACATAGAAGTATATAGGAGCCCAAGGTGCATCTTCTAGAATTATTGCTTCTGCCCTCTTATATAGAGAGTTTCTTGCTGCTCCAGGTACCATAGTCTTGGCTTTATCTGTAAGCTCATCTACGGTTGGATTCTTATAGTATACACCATTTCCTCCAGGGCCCCAGTTCTTAGAGTTAAATAGTACCCAGAGGAAATTGTCTGCATCTGGATAGTCTGCTATCCAACCCAATCTGAATAACTGTGTCTCTCCTCTATCTACCTTTTCTAAATATTGTGCCCAATCCATCTGAACTAATTCTACATTTATACCTATCTTTTTTAGATCAGACTGAATAGCCTCACATATTCTCTGATGAGTAGCACTCTTATTGAATGCTAACTCCAATTTGGGTAAACCTTTCCCATCGGGATAACCTGCCTGTTTAAGTAGTCTCTTAGCCTTTTCAGGATCGTACGGAATAGGTGGACGTTTACTATATCCAGGGATACCAGGGGGTAAGATACCAGTAGCAATCATAGCTGAGTTCCTCATTATGACCTTAACTATCTGCTCTCTATTTATAGCATAACTTATAGCCTGACGAACAAGCTTATTATTTAGAGGAGGCTTTTGGCAATTCATACCGATATAATATGTCCCTAACTCTGGCTTCTCAATAATGTTATCCTTCCATTTTGGATCACTCTTCAATCTATCCAACTCACTAGGAGGAACATTCTCATACCAATCCAAATTACCCTTCTCAAACTCCATAATAGCAACATTTTCATCAGGGATAATCCTTATCTCTAATCTATCTACATACGGTCTACCTGCAAAATAATCCTTATTGGCTTCAAGAATAACCTTATCATCATGAGTCCAACTCACAAACTTAAAGGGACCAGATCCTACTGGTTTACTACCAAAATCTGGACCCAATTTCTCTACCTCTTCCTTTGGAATTACCCAGAAACAAGAATAAGGTAACATCTGCAAGAAGTAACCTCTTGGTTCTTTAAGAGTTACTCTAAACACATACTTGCTTGGAGCTTCTACCTTAGCTATATCCTCCATAAAATTAGCTCTCTTACTCTTAGTAGCTGGGTCCATAACCCTCTTCCAAGAGTAAACAAAATCTTCAGCGGTAACTTCACGTCCGTTATGGAACTTTACCCCTTGACGGAGATTGAATGTATAGACCTTTCCGTCTTTAGAGATAGACCAGTTCTTAGCTATGACTGGAACAATTTTTAAATTCTCATCATAGTCTACAAGACCATCAAAGATCTGTCTAGCTACCATATCAGAAGTCGTATCTGTTATCTGAGCTGGATCTAATGTTGGTGGATCAGATGTTACTGCAGTTCTAAGAACACCACCATACTTTTTAGTAGCGCCTATACCTACCACTTGGAAAAGCGCCACAAACAAAGACAAAACCAACAGAACACTTAAAAACCTTTTCATCCTGTAATACCTCCTTACCTTTACGAATTTTTATATTGATTATACCACACTGTAAACATTATCACAATTATGAGAAATTAGGAAAATACTAATTTCTATTTAAGACATTATTCTTTCCCATAAGATATGAGCTCAAAGAAACTCTCTAATTCTCCATCCTTAAAATTCTTAGCTCTTAGGGGCAAAGCCAAAGTAGGATCTATAGTCCATTCAACAACTAATTTCTCCTCCTTCTCTTCCACTTGAAAAAGCTGACAGATAAAACCTTCTCGTCCTACAACTGTTTCCTTTCCTACTACCTTTACAGTCCCAAATCCTAGAATTTTCACCTTTTCTCCCACCTCAAACTCTATCTGTTCAAAGATATAACTATACATAGGATTTACTATAAGAAAAGACAAAGGGACCCCAATAATCCCTCCCAAATTAAATACCTTTTCATAGGTCAATTCCTCCTCTCTTATCAATGACCTAGTAGTAAAATTCAACTCAACAAAACCCTCCTTCTCTGGCTTACTCTTAATTTCCAAGATATAAACGACCTCTTTTTCTAAAGCATCCTCTGATTCTGTAGCATCTAATACTATCTTAAACTCATATCTTTCACCCTTCTGCACCTACACGACATCTCTCAAAAATAATCTAATTCGAAATTAGACTGTTTCCCCAAATTAAAAGAAAAAAGAACCATCTTGTAGCCTGTTCTATATTTATTCTAAAAAAGAAGGCTACAAGATGGTGTCTATTATTCCTAAAATAGTATATACCATAAAGGGAAAAATGTCTATAATTTTTTGAACTCAGATGAGTTAACCAAGATACTTCACATAAATAGAAAGTATCTAGCATATCTTCTTAGAAATGCAGGTGTTTACCTAAATCCCATATAGACAATTTCTACTTTTCTGTCGATCCATAGCACTTTTTACCCTACCGGCGATCGACGGAAATTTTACTAAATTCTAGAGTGTCTCTAAGTTCTTTACTATGGTCCCTTTCTATGTAGTATCTCTTTAATGTGAATTCAGAACCATCTATTCTTGCTACTAATATATTACCATTTAAAGATTCGTAATAAAGCTGTTTTCTTGGCAAACCAACTCCTCTTTATCCCCTTAATATCTCTAAGCCTTCTTATCCTTTCTCCAATATTCATAATCTTGATAAAATATATCTTTACTTCTCATAAATATATGATATAATATAAATATAAAAATGTGAAAAGGAGGTAAATATG
>CALGNK010000023.1 GCA_937958695.1 uncultured bacterium | reverse complement strand
TTTCTCTCAAAGATAGGTATATTACTCAAGCCTGAATCCACTAAGACATCTAAGATCTGCTTTTTCCTGTTAAGATATACAGATATATTCTTATGAATCCTTACAGAAGAAGAAACCAACTCTTCTATAAAGTTTCTACTTATAAAACTCTCACTATTAGCATCTCTCTTTAAAGATGCTATTAATAATTTTCTTATCTCTTCAGCTGTCTTTATCATACTATCAACTTCTGTGCTAATTTAAATACAAACTCTGCATCCTTTATTGCCTTTTTGCATCCTCTTCATCATACTCTTCTGTAGGAATAAAATCTATATCACCATAAAGAGCAAATTCTCTTTCTTTCCTTAGATATTTTGATATTTCAGCTACTCTATCAAGTTCTTTGCTAATTTCATCAGGAAATATATCTCTATAGTCTAATAGAATATATCCACCATCATACTGTTTAGGCACATCTATGCCTTTATATCTAAGCATAGTTTTAGTGCACAATTCTACAACTTCTTGAGCTTCTCTTATTACATCAGAGTAATCTTGTTCTTCAAATAGTACTTTAAGAACAATTAGTCTTTTTTCTGCCTTTTCTATATAACTTTTAGCCAGTTTTATGTTTGAAATATCTCTACCCCCTCTTCTTTGTTTATTTCTTTTTTATATATCCAGTATGCATCCTTCTTTCCGGCTCCAAGCTCTTTTAGTTTTTCTTCTAGGGAGTTAAGGTATATCTTAGAAAGGTGTTAATTTCATAGTCTCTTAGCTTTTCTATATAAGGTTCTATCCTTTTTTCAATATTTTCATAAAATTCTTTCATCCTTTTAAACCTTCCGCGAGGGGCATTTCTAAGCACTATAAGCATATCTATATCAGAATTAGGACCTAGAATTCCTCTTCCACAAGAACCAAAGACCACAAAAGAAGTCAAATTCTTTCCATAGTAACTTCTAACTTCTTGAAATATCAATTCGATCAGTTCACCAAATTTTTCTCTAATCATAATACATCTATGCTTTTATATCTATGTTGGAACCAAGCCAAGGGGATAACTCTTTTTCTAAATCTCTTATCGTATCTCTATTATCTTCAAGCTTCTGAAATGTCTTTTCTATCAATGTTTTACTGACATCTTCTTCTATACTTTGAGCTTTTTTAATAGCATAGAACACTACTGCCATCTGAAGAGTATCGACACTATTAATACTATCAGGCATAAGAGCCTCCAGATTCTTTCATCTTTAAATAAATATTACCATAAAAATAAAAGAAGGACAATCGATCCCTATCTCTAATACCAGTCTTACCTTATCTTATTAAGAACAAATGTACCATTTACTCCTGATGCAGGGACAGAATAATTCCCAGAAATAGTATTACCCTGAACGATCCCTGTAAAGTTTACTGTAATTTGACCATAATAGGTATTAATGTTTGCATTGAATTGAATATTTGTTCCCGCAATTGTACCAGTTATAGTTCCAGTTCCTTCATTTACTATTTCTATTTGTCCTTGTATGTTATTCCCAGCCTGTGTTAATTGAATATTCATATTCCCAGTAGCTCCAGTAACATTATTTCTATATGTACCTTGATAGATTCCTGATATATTAATAGCAGGAACTGGTGTAGGTTGAGGAGTTGGCTGGGGAATAGGTGTAGGTTGAGGAGTTGGTTGAGGAATAGGTGTAGGTTGAGGAGTTGGCTGAGGTATTGTTTGAACTGCCATATCTACTGGACTTTTATATCCCCACTGTTTCAATATATCCGCCGGTAATTTAGATAATTCTGGGGTGGATACACCCTGGCTTTGAAGTTCCTGAACGTTAACAACAAAATATCTGCCCATCTCTAACTCTCTTATATTCTTCTTCCCAGCATTTACCGCTTCTTCAAATGACATAGACCTCCCTACTGTTGCTCCTCCAACACCTGTAGCTTCGATAGGTAACAGCTGTCCCGAGGGTAAGATTACTACTGGGAAAGCATGACCAGGAATAACAATTATAAATGTCTTTAATCCTACCGTTTCACACACACTAGCATAAAGAATTGCCAAGTCTATACATGTACCAGCCTTATCTCTTAATACATCTCTTGGGTATTTTAAATCTTGCCCAGCAGATGTATATTCTGTAAGAAATCCTGATGGTGTCTGGTACGATATACCATTAAATAACTCTAGGTCATACAATGCCTTGCAAAACTTTACAGCATCATCGTCATTAGCTGCTGCAGCTACACCACCAGCATATTGACTTACCATACCAGCGAATGCTTTTACCGGATCATCTAATTTTGTAACAAAGGCAGCAATCAAGGGTGAATTGGAAAAATCGTCAGCCCAGGTACCTGTCCTCTCCTCCTCAGGTAGATTAGAGAATTCAAATTGATTTATACCAAGAACCTGTAATCTGTAAGATGTTGTATCACTATAAGTCTTGCCCGAGGAATCTTTATATGAGTATCTTACCACCAAATCGCAAGGTGTTGGACTTTTAAGTTCTGTTATTCTCGGTGATATTATTGGGTAATAGAAGTCTACCACTGTTCCCCCTGGAACCACAAGACTATAAGTACTCTCAGGAGACCAAGAGGTATAATCACCGAGCTTATAACTTATCCTTAGATCCGTTATGTCAGACGTACCTGTATTCCTAAAGATAGTCTTTGCTACCCAATAGCTACCTTCAAATAGTTCTGGATTTCCATAGACTTTGTACATTGCAGACATAATCCTTGGCTTTAGTCTGACTGTAAGGTCTACATTTGTTTTACCCTTTGCCACCTTTCTATCTAATAGATAGGTAAAGAATCCTGTTTTATTATCAAATTTACAATCAGATACGCCTTTAGGAAGATTAATATTTAATACCTGAATCATCACCGCATCACTTCCAACCGATTGGACTAGGAGAAATATAGCTCTTTTCCCATCGGAGTATAGCATATCTGCACCTTTACCTATATTTATCGTCCATCTTTGCTTTCTATTTACCGCTCCACCTAACACATCTGCGGTAAGTTTCAAAGAGTTATTTTGGTCTTCATAGTATACCTTAGCATTTCTCAACTCCATAATGGCAGATGCGCCAAGTAAATTTCTTGCTATCACATAAGGATTGGGATAAGCCCTCTTAATCTGCAGATACATAGCACTTGTAGGAAAAATCCACCTTACACTTAGGCTCATATTACCCTTATCATCTACTACCCCCCAAAGATTAACCCTTATAGTATTTATTTTGGTAATAGTCTGAGAGTATATAGAGGAAAAAATAAGGCTAAAAGTTAAGATTAATATATAAGTAACTACTCTTCTCAAATACATTTTTAATACCTCCAATTTTTAAGATTTAAAATTCCTTAATATTTTACCACCTCTACAGGAATAAATCTATAAAGATATAGAGCCGGGTAACATGAATGTTACCCGGTGAAAAAGTGAGGTAGAGGGAGAGAGGTGGATAAGAGGTGTCAGGGGATTATTATAGGCTTTTAAAACATAAATACCAGTCTACACACTCGTAACCTTCCTTAAGTCTCCTTTCTAATGCTTCTTGGGTATTCGGTGGAGGAACTATTACTTTATCTCCAGGTGTCCAATTAGCTGGAGTAGCTACCCCATATTTATCGCTTGTCTGTAGTGCATCAAGAAGTCTTATAATCTCATCAATATTTCTTCCATTCGTCAATGGATAATAAATCATAGCCCTTAAAATACCTTTATCATCGATAATAAATACTGCCCTTACTGCCTGAGTGCTACTAGCCTGTGGATGAACCATCCCATACAGAGTAGCTACTTTCATATCTAAGTCTGCTATAACTGGAAAAGGAACCCTTATGCCAAAATTTTTCTCTATATTCTGTCCCCAAGCTAGATGGGAGTATATACTGTCAATACTAAGACCTATTAACTGGGTATTTCTCTTTACAAACTCTTCATAAGCTTTGCTAAAAGCCACAAACTCGGTTGTACAAACTGGAGTAAAATCTGCCGGATGCGAGAATAATATTACCCACTTGCCTTTATAATCGGATAACTTTATCTTTCCATGAGTAGTTACTGCTTCAAAATCAGGTGCTGGCTCATTCAGTCTAGGCAGACTAACAACTTTTACCTCTTCTTCCATTTTAAAACCTCCTAATAACAATTTTCAGCTAAAAATAGCTTAACATAAGTATAATGCATTGTCAAGATTTCCAACAAGTTGCTCTTAATCAAAGTTATCTCTTCTTTAAAGTTTTTAAAACCTCCAAGTGTTGCTAAGAACATTTGTTATCATGTTGGGTAACTAATAGGTAAGTAAAGTGATCACGGGTTAGAAAGATCGGGGTAATGCAGAAGTTGCATAACATAAGAGACTATTACTTATAGGGAGGAGTGTCTCTTAGAATGAAAGGAAGAGTAGGAGTACCTCAGAAAGCTATGCATATTTACTGATGCTTATGGGGTATCTAGAGCTACCATCTTTAGATGGAGGTTTCTAATGAAGTCATAGAGTTTGTAAGAAATATTAGGAAAGAACATCCAAGGCTAGGAAAGGAGAAGATAAAGCCATTATTAGATGAATATTGTAAGGAGATATGATATGTTTTATGCAAAGACAGGTAGATGTTATCATAATCCCAATAGTAAGTGGGCAAATAAAAAAAGAGACTACAAATCTAAGGTAAAGAAGTCACCTAGAGAGAAAGAGCCAGGATATATAGAGATAGACTCAATAATCAAGTTTATAGATGGTATAAGGGTATACATAATTAATGCTATAGATATAAAGACAAAGTTTGTTTTTTCACAAGCATATAGGAGCCTTAGCAGTAATAATGCATTAGACTTTTTCAAGAAGTTAGAAAGGGATAGAACATAGATTTATATATCCGAGGAATCCAAAGATA
>CALGNK010000022.1 GCA_937958695.1 uncultured bacterium | reverse complement strand
TTTATAAAATTAACTTGTCAAGATTTGAATATAATTTTGAAAAATTAAAAGCAGGCAAAACGTCTGCTGTATGAGTTATATATTGTACATTTCTCCATAGAGTTAAGGTAGAGCATCTCTTTAAAAACAGGGGCGATTAATGAATCGCCCCTTGTTAAAAATTTGACTATACAATATATCTACAGAATGTGATTAATATTCACACAGCTTTAAATACTCATCTACCATTGTCATAAAATTATCATATTTTGTTCCTACCGCTATCGTGTGAGAAGTGCCAAATATATAACCTCCATTTGGTTTCAATATCTCCATTGCCTTTCTTACATCTTTTCTTATATCCTCAGGGGTACCACTTACTAGATTTTCTACATTTACTCCTCCCCATAGTGTAAGCTTATCTCCATAGTTTTCTTTTAGCCACTTTAGATCCATCCCTGCCGTTTCTTGAATAGATTGATAGGCGTCATAACCTGCTTCTAAAAACATATCCATAAGTTGCATGTTATTGCCACAGGCATGTTTCAATACTTTCATCCCAAAACTTTTTACGTTTTTAACTCTTTCTTTTATTGCTGGTAAGCAGAATTCTCTAAACATCTTAGGAGAGATAAATGGACCTTTGTTAGAAGCAAAATCTGTCCCCCACAATACTCCATCTTGCCCTTCTCTTATATAATATCTATCCAGTTTATTAGCTCTATACACTGCTACATCTATTGCTTTTTTAACTACCTCAGGGTTGGATATGTATTCTATAAGTCCTCTCTCCATTCCTCCTAAGAGTATAAAGCTAACCTCTCCACCATCAGGCCCAAGTATAAACTTTTTATCCTTAAATTCTTTTATAACTGCATCTACAACTTCAAATTGGGACTCATCTGGAGGTATCGGGTCTTCATATTCAAAGTCCTCAAGTTTAAATTCCCTTGTCCATTTCTGGGGATCATAGACTAACGTTATATCCCCTGTTATAGGAGAATATTTATATATCTTACCATCTTTAAATTCCCAAGTATTTTCATCTATCTGTTTAGGCTTCTCAGACTCGTAATCCTTTGGTGGAAGCATCGCTGTACACATAGCTCCTAGGTTTATTATGTCCATAAAATCTAGTTTTTTATAAAGCTCAATAAGATCTTCTTTCCAACTTTGGGCAACCTCATCTCTTCTTCCTTCCCATAAGGCTATTTGTGTCTTTGCTTTAGCCCTAAGATAAGTTTCATGCCCTAAAATCCTTTCTACAGTATCATAATCTATTGCATATTCTCCCCAAGGAACTCTATCTGGAATCTTATGTTCTAGTGCTAATAGCACTCTTTCTTTAGAATTCATAGATGCCCTCCTAGATAAACCATCTTAATATCTCTCTAGCAATTAACTCATGGCCCTTCCTATTTGGATGATTTGGCCATGAAAGAAGGTCCATAATGTCTCCCCCATTCCGTATGTAGTTTTCAAATACCGAAAAGCAATCTACTAGACCGACTTCATATTCTTCTGCAAGCTTTCGAATCTGTTCGGCGTGTTTTCTTAAAAGATTCCACTGGTCTTTATTCTCCTCAAAGAGACCACTTGAATCTAGTGTTGGAGTTAATAATAGTACTTTTATATTGTTCTCTAAACACTTTTCTATCATAGACTTCCACGCCGATTTGGCTTTTTTTAGCCCTATCCTTCTATCATTTAATCCATAATCGATAGTTACGACCCATGGATATAATGACAAGACATCTCTTTCAAATCTTAAAGCTCCCCACTCTGAGTCTTCTCCACCTATTGCAGTAATAATAAAATTAATAACCGCAAATGGATACTTTTCTTTAAGGCCTATATGAACAAGATGAGGATAGGCATTAAAAGTATCCACTACTGGAGTAGCAAAATAACCTGCAGGGACACTATGTCCATGGCATACAATGTTTATTGTTCTATTTTTAGGCCATTCTCTTCTCAATTCATCTGTTACTTCCTTTAAGTATTTTGTCCTATTTGCAATCATGGATGCCTCCTGATAAAAATAGGGGGACCTTAGGTCCCCCCTTTATCAAATATTAATCTACTTTTTAAAGAAGAATTGTTCAGGATTAAAGCTCTTTGGTGAATGCAGTACCCAGCTATAGATACCTGTCTCGGGAACATTTCTCATATTATTCTTTACAATACAAATGTCTGGAGGAGAACTAAGTGTTCCTATAACCCAGAGATTTTTGGCATTTAATTTTAGTATCTGCTGGAACAACTCTTTTTGTTTCCTGTCACTAGATGTCTTCTTTATCTCTTCATAGATTTCTATAGTCTTTAATAGATCTCCAGTAGGCTTCTCTCCAATCTTACCTCCAGATTGGTACCATCTTGCGTAGTCTATAACATGGTTAGACTCTGTACTCCAAGGCATATACCATCTAGGGTCAATAAGAGGTTGCATTCCAACTGAACCTGTCCATATAGCAACATCATGCTCTAGTGCTGCCTTGCGTGTATAGAAGAGTGATCTCTCCATACTTTTTATTGCGGTCTTGACTCCAACATCGGTCCAATATTTAGCTATAAGTTCACAGGCATCTACCCAAGGTCCAAAAGCTGGTGTAAGCTCTATAGTTATCAATAAGGGTTTACCATCTGGTCTAAGTCTGATTCCATCTGGGCCTCTCTTAAGCCCCATCTCATCAAGCATCCTATTTGCCTCTTTTGGATTATACTCTATGTATGCATAGGCAAGCTCTTTAGAGAAATATCCGGATTCTGGCAGTGGAACCACCTGTCTTGGTTCTTCACACATTCCTAGATAACATAGCTGATTAATCTCGTTTCTGTTTATAGCCAAAGAGAGGGCTTTACGGAATCTATCATCATTAAATATCTGCCTAAGTACAGGATCTTTGTGGTTGAGATTTAGCGCTATAGCCATGTTTGTTTCAAAATCATCTTTGTACTTGATTACTCTATAATCTCCTTTGTCCTTGTTCTCCATAAAGAGAGTATAATTCTGCCAGAGGATATGACGGACTTGCATATCTATCTGCCCTGCTACAGCTCTCATATTAATTATTTCTATACTTTCTACAAACTCGTGGTTGATTCTATCTATATATGGAAGTTGATTCCCTTCTATATCGATTTTCCAATAGTATGGATTTCTTTCTAAGACCATATTGGGTCTAGTGGATGGGACTACACACTTCCAAGCTGATATTACTGGAATATCTGGATTTAAAAATCTATCTCTCTTATTAGAAAATAGTTGATACCAGTACTGAACTCCTTCCTCTTTTATTAGTGTGTCTAGCTTTTCCTTGGATGTATATTTGGGATGAAACTGCTTTAAATAATGCTTAGGAGAATAGCATATACCATGCCCTGGAGGTCCAGCTAGGTATCTAAGGAATAATCCATATGGCTGGTCAAAGGTGAACTTTATTACATAAGTACTAACCTTTTGGACCTTACCTAATTTGCCTCCGATGGTAAGCCATGCTGGTTTAGTTGGTGTTAATTCGTCATTTAATATTATATCCTCATACCAGAAAAGTATATCATCTGCAGTGAAAGGTTGTCCATCGGACCATTTCATTCCTCTTCTTAGATAAAAGGTGAATTCTTTTCTATCTGCACTTACCTTCCAGCTTTTGGCGATGTTAGGTATCAGATCTTTTCCGTCTGGTGTGAAGTATATAAGCCTCTCCGTAGTTATCCTATCAGGACCCGGTCCGTCTGCTCTACCTAACCACGCTCTACGCCAAGTTCCTCCATACTGCCCTACTTCCTCTACTGGGACTATCACCAATGGTTCTTCTGGGAGTCTTTTCTCTACAGGAGGTAATTTGCCCTGTTTTACTAATTCTGCAAGCATTGGTGCCTCTTTGTATTTCGTTATCTTTTTACCAGTTGCTTTGGTATAATCTGCTGGAGAATTGTAAGAAGCTGGAGATGGCATCTTTATCTGAGAATAAGAAATTTGAAACGAGGCTAGAAAGAAACAAATTACTAATAAAATTACAAACCACCTTGCTATTTGCCTGTTATACATTGCTAACATCCCTCCTCTTATCTTTTTGTTTTTGTTAACTTTTAATAACCTCTAATAGAGGTTTAGCTAGACTTGAATCTATATCTGATATCGTTCAATTATTCTAAATTGTTATTAACATCACCTCTTTCTATAGCATTTATATATATTATAATCTTGGTTATTTTTATGTTCAAGTTGTTTTTGAATATGACCTGTGATGAATCATTCTAACCTCCACTTTTGGGCTAAGCTAGCTATGAGCCCCTCGATGGAGTTATCCGTCCTCATACTACAGTCACCACCACCTTGGCTGGGTATGTCTTCTTTTGGTTTATCGATCAGGTTACTATCTTTTGGGTTAGGTTTCTCAGTTGATATATACGTTTTCTTTGTTTCTAGTTGTTTGTTGTAAAAATCTAAAAA
>CALGNK010000021.1 GCA_937958695.1 uncultured bacterium | reverse complement strand
TGGTAATGCCAGGTGATAACATAACGATGGAAGTAGAGTTGATAGTACCGGTAGCATTAGAAGAAGGGTTAAGATTTGCTATAAGGGA
The DNA here is from genome assembly GCA_937958695.1 of uncultured bacterium. Lineage (GTDB taxonomy): Bacteria > DUMJ01 > DUMJ01 > DUMJ01 > DUMJ01 > DUMJ01. The sequence goes on along the minus strand of CALGNK010000021.1, from coordinate 16,311 downwards.
AGGAGGTAGGACAGTAGGAGCTGGAGTAATTACCCAGCTTATGGAATAAGATGCCTAGAGATATAATAACATTAGCCTGCACTGAGTGTAAAAATAGAAATTATACAACTACTAAGAATAAGAAGAATACTACCAATAGATTAGAGCTTAAGAAATTTTGCCCCTTCTGTAGAAAGCATACTTTACACAGAGAGGTAAGGTAAATATAGGCCCGTAGCTCAATTGGCAGAGCACTGGTCTCCAAAACCAGGTGTTGCGGGTTCGAGTCCTGCCGGGCCTGCCATTATATAATATATTAGGAGAAGGATAATGTTCAGAGGTATTTATACAGGAGCCTCGGGGATGTTAGTTGAATTGGCAAGGGTTAATACTATATCTAATAATCTTGCCAATTCAGATACTGTTGGTTATAAAAGAAGTCAGACAGTAGTTAAAGAATTCCCCGAGGTTCTTTTATATAAGATCCGTGGCCGTGAAATCCCTTTGCCTTTGGGCTTTACAAGTACAGGTACCTATGTTGATGAGGTGGTCACATTAAATACTCCTGGAAATTATGTTCCGTCTAGTAATCCTCTAGATATAGCTATAAAGAATGGTTTTCTTGTTGTTAATACGCCTTTGGGAGAAAGATTCACTAAGAATGGGCAGTTGGTTATAAGTAATGACGGCTATCTTGTTACTTCAGATGGTTATATGGTGCTTGGGACACAAGGACCAATTAGAATTCAACAGGGGGGGAATATAGTATTTGGTACTAAAGGAGAAGTTATAATAGATGGTCAACTACTTGACACTCTTAGGGTAGTTACCCCACAAGGAGGTGATGTAATAGAGAAGATAGGAGAGAATCTTGTTAATTTTGTTCCTCAACCTGTTCAGCCAGAGATAGAACAGTATTCTCTTGAGCTTTCTAATGTAAACGCTGTAAGAGAGATGGTAGAACTTATTTCAGCCTATAGAGCGTACGAAGCTAATCAGAGAATTGTTCAGGCTGAGGATGGTATTACTGATAGGCTTATTTCTGATCTAGGAAGATTTGCTTAAAAATCTTGCCGGCCGGACTGCTACGCAGGGGCTGGCTAATTTGGAGGTGAATATATGATTCCTGCATTGTGGAGTGCAGCCTCTGGTATGTTAGCACAGCAGTTAAACCTTGATGTAATTGCTAACAACCTAGCCAATGTAAATACTACAGGCTTTAAAAAGAGTAGAGTAGATTTTCAAGACCTTCTCTATAATACTATTCGAGCAGCAGGGGCGTTAATAGCCCAGGGAGCTCAGGTGCCAACAAGTGTTCAGGTTGGTCATGGTGTAAGGGCTGTTGCTATACAAAAGCTCTTTTCTCAGGGTGATTTCCAACAGACACAGAATACACTGGATCTTGTCATTGAAGGTGATGGATTTTTCCAGATTACTATGCCTGACGGCTCTGTGGCCTATACTAGAGATGGTGCTTTCAAGAAGGATAGTCAGGGTAGGATTGTAACTTCAGATGGTTTGCCTTTAGCACCGGAGATAATTATTCCCGCTGAAGCTACGAGTATTGCTATCACAAGTGATGGTACTGTCTCTGTGACTCTTCCTGGATCTACCGATTTTCAGACCTTAGGACAGATTCAGTTGGCAAAGTTTATAAATCCATCCGGACTTGAAAGTATTGGCAGAAACCTCTTTAGAGCAACAGCTGCTTCTGGTGCTCCTATAATTGGAAATCCAGGAGATAGCGGATTTGGAACCATCGCTCAGGGATTTATAGAGATGTCCAATGTAAAAGTAGTAGAAGAGATGGTGAATATGATCGTAGCTCAGAGGGCTTATGAAGTCAATGCTAGGGCTATACAGGCTTCAGACGATATCCTACAGATAGCGAATACACTACGTAGGTAGTAGGATGAAGAAATATATTCTACTTTTTCTGATATTGATTCTACTTTCTCAGAATAGTATTCTATATGCTTCTATCTTGAAAGTAAAACCATTAGTCGCTGTTAGCGGGGAAAAGGTTTATCTAAAAGACATATTAGAGGATTATTCAGATATTCCAGAGACATTTCTTTTGATGGAACTTTTCCCCGCCCCTCCTGTGGGGAAGAGTATAACTTACTCCTTTCAGTATATAAGACAGCTCATCACTATGAAGATACCTGCTCTAATAAAAGATAGAGAATTAGTATCTTCAGAAAGAATTATTTTTACTAGAACCGCTCAAGTATTTTCAAAAGAGGAATTACTTTCTATAGTGAGAGAGCATATAGGAATATCTAATCTGGAGCCACTTACCCAAGAGATTCAAAGTGTAGTTTTACCTGAAGGTAAGTTAAGAGTAGATGTAAAACAGTTGAGTTCGACAAATAGTAAGGTTCTCGTTGTAAAGGTCTCTTTCTATGTTAATGATAAATATGTAAAGGCTATTAATTTATCCTTTAAGTCAGATATTAAAAAGTCTGTTTACTCTGCAAAGTTATACATACCAAAAGGAACTATAATTACAGAAGATATGATCCAGGAAAAGTTTGTAGATAGCGTTGTCCCTTTGGCTGTAGAAAGAAAAGAAGATTTAATAGGTAAGGTTACTACTAGAATAATTTATCCAGGCCAGATAATTACCAGTAATTCTGTGGTTGAACCTCCTCTTGTAAATAAAAACGAGGAGGTGGAAGCTATTAGACGTGTAGGTAATCTTGTAATCTCTACTAAACTTATAGCCCTTCAGGATGGATACTTTGGTCAGACTATAAGGTTAAGAAATCCAAATAGCTATAAGGAAGTTTTGGGGACGGTAGTAGGAAAAGGATTAGTGGAGGTGTTCAGGTGATGAAAAAGATATTTACTTGTTTGATAATATTTTTGAGTATTTTAAATCTAGGTTTAGTTAAGTCTCTCTATAGTGATCATAAAGCATTTACCAAGGGAGATACTGTTACTGTTATTATAACTGAATATACACAGGCGAATCAGCAGATGGGAAGTGGTACCAATAAGACAGTTAATCTGCAGGGAGGCCCAGGGATAGGTTTTTTGGATTTTATTACCGCCTTTTTTGTTGAACTTTCCTCTGCTTTTTCTGGCTCTAGGAGCACATCTCAGGCTGCTAAGTTTTCGGGGAATGTAAGTGCCATTGTTAAGGATGTTTTACCAAACGGTATGCTCTTTATAGAGGGATCTAAGGTAGTGACGGTTAATAATGAAGAACAGACAGTTTATATTAAGGGTTTTGTTAGGCCTGAGGATATAAATAAGGATAACACTATATACTCCTCAAAAGTTGTAGACTTAGAGGTAAGATATCAAAGCTCTGCTCCAAAAGCCAGAGATGGTGGTATACTTTCTACTATACTATATTGGATTAAAGAACTTTTAAGAATTATCTTTTAATTGAGGTGAGAAGAATGAAAAAAGTTCTTTTACTTATAGCGATATTTATATTTTTTATAAATTCTACAGCTTACAGTGCTAGGATAAAGGATATAGTTCAACTTCAGGGTATAGATAGGATCCATTTAGTAGGTATGGGGTTAGTAGTTGGTTTACAAGGAACGGGAGATAGGAATATTTCTCTAGCACAACAGATGTTGGCTAATATGAGTAAGAATTTTGGAATTACAGTCTCTCAGGACCTTATAAAACCAAGGAATGTCGCAGTAGTAACTGTTACTGTAGACGTACCTTCATATGCCAAGGAAGGAGATCTTTTTGATGTTCAGGTTTCTAGTAATCTTGATGCTACCAGTTTACAAGGAGGTATTCTTCTAGACACTCCTCTTATTTCTCCGGTTACAGGAGAAGAATTAGCTAGGGCTCAGGGTCCTGTTTCCGTAGGTGGTATAGATATATCAGGAAAGACTCGTAGTAAATCTCCACTTACTGTAGGAATTGTTTACAATGGTGGAAAGATAGTAAAGAATTTAGGTGGAAGGATAAATTCTAAACAACTTAGATTTTCGTTGCGAAATCCTGATTTTACTACTGCTCAGAGGATAGTAACAGCAATAAATGAAAAGTTTCCAAATTCGGCTAAGGCTATCGATTCTTCTAGTATAGAGGTAGCTGTTCCTCAGGATTATCAAGATAATGTAGTAAACTTTATATCTCAGATAGAAGGGTTAACAATAATTCCAGATACATCTGCTAGAATAGTTATAAATGAAAGAACTGGTGTTATAATAATAGGGAAGGATGTACTTTTACTTCCTGTTGCTATAGAGTATAATAATATTAAGCTAACTATTATAGCACCGCAGGATGAGAACGTAAAAGAGGTTACTCTAGGAGATTTAGTGCAGGCGCTGAATACATTGGGGGCAACACCTAAGGATATTATAGGTATTATCTCAGCATTGAAAGAAGCTGGGTCTTTACAAGGAGAATTGGTATTCCAGTAATGTATATAGAGGATGTTAGAGATATATTAAATTATAAATTAGATGAAAGAGAAAAACTTAAGATACTTTCAGAAGAGTTTGTATCTATCTTTTGGAGTATCCTACTTAGAGAAATGAGGAACTCTGTAGAAATGATTTCTCCAGACAAGACATCATTCGCTCTGTCTACCTATTATGGCTGGTACGATGGGGAGATGTCTAAAATTTTAGCCAAGAGTAATAATAGTTTAGCAAATATATTATATAAGGAGCTTATTAAGGATTTAGATAGATGAGTAATAAGTTGACCCTAAATGTACTGATCAATAGGATAGAGAGATTGCCGGCTCTGCCACACATGCTCTCTTTAGTTTTGAGGAAGATAGATGACCCTAGGAGTTCCATTTCTGATATAGCTAAAGCGTTATCTGGGGATGAGGGATTAGTAGCTAATATATTAAAACTAGCCAACTCTGCTTACTATGGATTCCCTAGAAGGGTTGTCTCTGTAACCGAAGCAATTGTAATACTTGGTCTTAATACATTGAAAAGTCTTATATATACTGTTTTAGCCAAAGATTTTTTAGGTAGAGAGGTCAAGGGGTACGCCTTAAATAAGGGAGATTTATGGAGGCATTCTATTGCTTGTGCTATTATATGTAGGGAGATAGCAAGGAAGAAGAGACTAGGGGATATAGAATCGTTCTTTGTTGCAGGTCTACTACACGACATAGGGAAGATAGTATTAGACGAATATCTGCAACCTGAGTATGAAGAGGTAGTAAAGAAGATTTCTGAATCTTTAGAACCATTTAATGTTATTGAGAAGGATTTGCTGGGGTTTGACCATCAAGAGGTGGGGGGCCTTTTAGCTAATAAGTGGAATCTCCCTGATTTTTTAGTCTCTGCGATAAGCCATCATCATGATATTGAGAATATAACTACAGTATCATCTAAAGTAGTTCATGTTGGTGACGGTATAACTCTAATGATGGGATATGGGCTGGGGATAGATGGCCTTATGTATCAATTATCTCAGGATATAATGGAGGAGTTTGGACTTGATAATGAATCTAGCTTAGAGGAGTTTATATCTTATATTGATAATCTCCTTACTGCAGCTTATCAATTTTTTGAGCTATGAGAGAGTTAGTAGGGATTGATGTAGGGACACGTAGTGTAAAGGGATTGGTAGGGGTATACGAAGATAAGATAAGGGTTTTGGATTTCTCTTTTAGAGAACATCCTGTTAGGGCTATGCTCGATGGACAGATCCATAATGTTCCTCAAGTATCTAAGAGTATCAAATTAGTAAAAGAAGAGCTAGAGAAAAAATTAAAGATAAAGATTACAGAGAGCGCTACGGCGGTGGCAGGGAGGGTACTAATTACAAAAAAAGGTAGAGCACAATTAGATTTTCCCACATTTACCATATTTACTCAGAGCCATATAAATAATTTAGAGTGGAATGCCCTATACACTGCCAGGGGACTTCTTAGATCAAAGGAAAATCCAGAGTTTTGGGATTATATCTGTGTAGGTTATACTGTTACTAGATATCTGTTAGATGGTATCCCTATAGATTCTCTCGTTGGGCAAAGGGGTAAGAGTATCTCTTGCGAGGTAATAGCTACATTCCTCCCTAGGGTAGTTATAGATGCTATTGTTTCTGCCTTTGATTTTGCTGAATTAAAGATATCTCTTATGACCTTAGAGCCTATAGCGGCTATGGATCTAGTTGTTCCACCAGATCTTCGAAAATTAAATATAGCCTTAGTGGACATAGGTGCTGGCACTTCAGATATAGCCATATCTAAAGATGGGTCAATATTGGGTTATGGTATGGTGCCTTTTGCTGGAGATGAGGTTACAGAGACTTTAATGAGGACATTATTGATAGATTTTTCTACCGCTGAGGGTATAAAAAAGAGTAGTAAGGAAGAAGTTTCCTTTAAAGATATACTTGGAAATATAAAGAGTATAAATAGAGAGGAAATGTTAGATATAATTAGCCCAACTGTAGAAAGTATAGTTTTAAAGATATCAGAAAAGATTTTAGAGATAAATGAAAAGCCTCCGGATGTCCTAATCTGTATAGGAGGAGGAAGTTTAACGCCTAACATTAGGGATCTTCTATCAAGGATCCTTGGGATACCTATAGAAAGAATAGCTATACAATCTATAGATTCTTTAAAGCTAGTTTCTGGGAAGAGATTAAAGGGTCCAGAATGGATAACCCCAGTTGGCATATTAAATTCCTATATTAATAATAAGGGTTTTGTTCCTATAGAAGTCTGGGTTAATGGAGAGAGGGTAAGACTTCTAGATACTGGTATCGTAACAGTGAGTGATCTTATAGTCTCTAGTGGATTTTCTCCTTGGCTAATATATGGTGAGCCAGGAAAGGGAATGACAATTGAGGTAAATGGAAATATTAAGGTTTTTTCAGGAGAAAGAGGTAAGCCTGCTAAGATTATAGTTAATGGAGAACTTGCTAATCTTGATACTAGGATAAAGGCTGGAGATGAAATTGAAATTATCCCTGGAGAGAGAGGACTCGATGCAGTTGTGTCTGTAGAAGACCTCTTTAATACTTTAGATATCCCTAGGGTAAGGGTAAATGATAAAGAGTACGAATTACCAGTTAAAGTATTTTTAGATGGAAAGCCAGTTGAAGGTTCTACTCTTCTCTATGATAGGGCAAAGGTTCAGATAGAGAGTAATGTAAGTCTCTATGAATTTCTCGATTCTATTGGTTTAGATGTAAATCCGAAGGTGCTTCATTATACCTTAAATGGTTCTAAGAGTTCGATAAAATGGAACCTCTATCAGGTTTATCTTAATGGGAAGTTAGTAGAGAATAATATACCTTTAAAAGATAGAGATATTATAGAGATAAGATATATTGGTCCACCTAAAGTAGAGGATGTTTTTGGGAAGGATATTTTGGGGGATAATTATACGTTAAAGGTAAAAGTTAATGGTAGCGAGTTGAGTATTAAATGTGGAAAGACGATAATTTTTAACGGCGAAGAGATTAGTCCTAATTCTACTTTCTTAGAAGGCGATTATGAGATAAGGTCTTCTTATCAGCCAATAGTAGCAGATGTCCTTAACTATATTCCTATAGAAAAGGATATTCAGTTTTTAGAGATGAGATTAAATGGGAATCCAACATCTTTTAGTTCCCCAATAAGAGATGGGGATGAAATTGAGATAAGGTGGAGATAATATGCCTCTAGCTAACTGTAAGGAGTGTGGGAAACTGTTTTTTAAGGTTGCAAGCGATATATGCCCTGAATGCCAGAAGAAGGAAGAGGAAGATTTTAATAAAGTAAAAGATTATTTGAGGGAATATCCCAATGCTAGTCTATCTGAAATTATGGAAGCTACAGGGGTAAATGAAAAGAAGATAAGTAAGTTTATAAAAGCAGGAAGGCTCTCAATAAAACCGACTTGCGAGTCTTGCGGAAGACCTATAGATAGTGGAAAGCTTTGTCCAGAGTGTAGAATGAAGCTATTAAGAGAAGTGAAAAGTGTTCTAAATCCAGGTAGCACTAAGGAACAGGAAGATACATTTTTACTAGAATATCTTCGGAAGAAGAGGGCTTAGACCTATTAAAGTTTTTTATTTCAATACCGATATCTATCTTTAGATATGATAGAAAAATCTTTTTTAGATTTAATAGATGCATATATAGAGGCTTATGAGGTTTTAGTTAGGTTATCAAAGGAGATGTATATCTCCTTGGTTAACAGGGACCTAAACTCATTATTGAGGATAACTAACTCTCAATCTGAGATCCTAAGTAATTTATTTATTTTGGCCGATAGTAAGGGTTTTGAGTCTGAAGAGCTAGCAGACATTGAGGGTATATTTTTAAATCTTCCTTTAGAGGAAAGAGCTAAAATTGAAGAAAAGCTTAGATATTTAGGAGAATTAGTTGTGGAGTTAAAAGAACTTGTTAAGATTAATACTAGATTGTTAGAGGGCTCTATAGGTCTTTTAAATAAGTATGTCGAATTTGTCAAGAGTAACTCCTATTTTAATTCTTTATTATTAGAGGAGAGGGGTTAATTATGAAGATATATGAGAATGAGGAGTTAAAAAGGCTACTTAGGATATATCTCTCTAGAGAAACAAGAGAAAAGCCATCCTTACAGCCCAGGTCTTACGATAAGGTGGAAATTTCTAAAGAGGGAGAAACTTTAGCGAGGATATTTAATGCCATGTCTAATATAGAGGAGCCTAATATTTTGGAGAAATTAAATGCTATTAGAAAAGAGATAGAAGAGGGTAAATACAACGTAGCAGAAAAGGTCTTAGCTGAGAAGATTCTCTCTGGTGACATACCAGAGGATATAATAAAGATTTGGTTAGGAGAATAGTTATGATATCTACCTTCTTTGGCTTAGAAATTGCAAGACGTGCACTTTTTGCTAATAGAGCATTGATAAATGTTACATCACATAATGTTGCCAATGCAAATACTGAAGGATACTCCAGACAGGAGGGATTAGTAGTTACTACTCTTCCAATGTCTTTACCTTCTATAGGAATTGTAGGCACTGGTGCACAGTTAAGTTATATAAGGAGAGTTAGGAGTGAGTTCTTAGATATACAGTATAGGGATGAAAATAGGATAAAGGGCTATTGGGATGAGTTGAAGAATTCTCTAGAAGAAATAGAGTACATATTAGGAGAACCATCTATTAATGGTCTATCTTCTGTTATAGACAGCTTTTGGAATAGTTGGCAGGAATTGAGCACAAATCCAGAAAGTATGTCAGTAAGAGGTTCTCTCAAGGAGCAGGCACAGTCTCTTGTATCCTTCTTAGCTCATATAAGGAGCGAGTTGTTATTACAGAGAGAACAGCTTAATAAGGCTTTAGAAATACAGGTTAATACTATAAATGATATAGCAACTCAGATAGGAGCTCTTAATGAGGAGATAAAGAAGGCATATATAAGAGGACAGTCTCCAAACGACCTTCTAGATAAGAGAGATTTATTACTTGATAAGCTTTCTGAATTGGTAAACTTTGATGTAAGAATAAACGAAGTTGGAGAGGCGATTATAAATATAAGAGACCATCTACTGGTGGGAATAAATAATACAGTTTATAGAATGACTGTTTCTAGTGGGAAGATACTATGGGAGGATGGTATAGATGTCTATTTAGAAAGTGAACGAGGTAAGCTTTCGAGCATAATCTATATTCGAGATGATATTGTAGGTATTGCCAATGATATGGGTTATCAATATGAGACTGGGTATTTAAGTGTAATCGACAGGCTTTCCGCTGTAATCTACGAGAGGGTCAACGAGTTACACCGTTCTGGATATGGTTTAGATAACAGCACTGGTATCGATTTCTTTACTATTATAGATACCAACAAAGGAGTTAATGCAACTAATATAAAGATAAATGACTTAATATCTCAAGATTTAAATAAAATAGCTTCTGCTACTAATTCGGATGTTCCTGGTGATGGATCTAATGCTCTGAAGATTGCAAGGATTAGAGAAGAATTTTTGATAGACGGTAGTTTTACAGTGGGTGATTACTGGAAGAATCAAGTTAGTATGTTGGGTATCATCTCTCAAAGAGCGAAGTTACTATCTGAAAATCAGAAAACACTAGTTGATGCTATATCTAGTAGGAGAGAGGAGATTTCAGGTGTATCTATAGATGAGGAAGTTATTAATATGATAAAGTATCAACAGGCATTCTCTGCAGCAAGTAGAATCTTGACCACCTTAGATGAAATGCTTTCTATACTTATAGAAAGAACAGGAGTTGTTGGGAGGTAAAGGATGCGAGTAACCTATAATACAATTGCCAATAGTATACTTAGGAATTTATCTAATAATCTTACTAGACTTGAGAAGCTTCAAAATCAGCTTTCAACCGGAAAGAAGGTTATTAAACCGTCAGATGATCCAGTTGTTACCTCGAGGATTATAGGATTGAGGTCAACTTTAAATGCCAATTCTCAGTATAGTAGAAATTTAGACTTCTTAGAGACGGAATTAAACGTAGCAGATAAAGCTTTACAGAATCTTTCATCAGCACTTGGTAGTATCAAATCTTTAGCACTAAGAGGAACTAGTGATTCTCTTTCCCAGGCAGATAGAGATGCAATAGCCGGCGAGGTAGATAGGATTATAGATTATATTATACAGATAGGTAATACAGATATAGCGGGAAGATATATATTTGGAGGATATAAGACCAATACTCCTCCTTTAGAAAGGATAGATAATACTATTATATATAGAGGGGATGCTAACATAAGACAGATAGAGATATCTAATAGTGTCACTACTGAAGCTAGTCCTAATGGAAAGACATTATTTGTTGATACAGAGATGTTTGATACTTTGGTTTCACTCAAGAACGCCCTTCTTGATGGTAATACCACTCAGATTAATAATTCATTAGAGAAAATAGATACTATTATTGATAGAATAACTTCTGAACTTTCTAGTTTAGGGGCTAGATTAAAGAGGATAGAACTTACTAAGGATTTATTATCAGATAGGTTCATTAGATATACAGACTTACTTTCTAAACAAGAAGACATAGAGATAGAAGAGGTTGTGCTGAAATTGTATGCTCAGCAGAATATATATCAGGCAAGTTTGATAGCAGCTTCTAGGGCTATACAGCCTAGTCTAATCGATTATATAAGATAGGGTGAGCTATGTTAGTAAAGACGTTACTTTTTGGGGATATAGAAATAAATGATGAGTTTAAGATAGTTTTTACCGCTCCCATATTAGGTTTTGAAGATGAGAGAGAGTTTATTCTTATAAAAGAAAAGGATGATTCTCCTTTCTGTTGGTTACAGTCTCTTAAGACTCCAGAATTAGCATTTCTTCTTGCTGATCCCTTTGTCTTTTTCTCGGAGTACTTAGTAGAACTAGACGATTCTTATAGAGATAGAGATATAGTAATCTATGTTATCGTTACTCTAAATGAGGACTTTAAACTCTCTACTGCAAACTTAGTTGCTCCAATTATTATAGACGTGGAGAGTAAAGAAGCTTCTCAAATAATCTTAGAGAATTCTCCCTATACAACGAAGCATTACATATTTGAGAGTATAGCTCAGTCTGTGACGGCAGGCTAAGATGCTTGTTCTTACAAGGAAGAGGGGGCAATCTATAGTCGTTGGAGATGATATTGAGATCACTATACTAGAAATAGATAGGGACCATGTAAAGGTTGGAATAAGTGCTCCGAAGTCAGTTAAAGTATATAGAAGAGAACTATATGAGGAGATTAAGAAGGCTAATGTAGCTTCGATTGTAAAGAGTAAAGAATTAGTAGAAGAGTTGTTTAAAAAGTGAGTTATGAATTAATTATATGTCATCTTTATCCTGATCTTATGAATCTCTATGGAGATAAGGGGAATCTTTCTGTTTTGGTAAGAAGGGCTCAATGGAGGGGAATTGATGTAAGAGTTATACCTGTCTCTATGGGAGATGACATTCCATCTAATATCGATCTCTTTTTTATGGGTGGGGGACAGGACAGAGAACAAAGACTTTTAGCCCCAGATTTGATCAATAAAAAAGGAGATAAGCTTAGGAGATTAGCAGAAGAAGGGGTAGTCTTTCTTGGAATCTGTGGTGGTTATCAGCTTTTTGGACATTACTATAAGCCTAAAGATAGTCCTAGACTGGATGGTATTGGTATTATTGATGTGTATACCGAGGCTGGAGATAAGAGGTTTATAGGGAATGTCCTTGTCAAGTCTAAGCTTAGTGGTTACGAAGATTTAACCTTGGTAGGTTTTGAAAACCATAGTGGTAGGACATATCTTGGTAAAGATGCTAGTCCTATAGGGGAGATCGTACGTGGCTATGGAAATAACGGAGAGGATAAATCTGAAGGGGCTTGGCAGAAAAATGTTTTTGGGACTTATCTTCATGGTCCACTATTGCCTAAAAACCCTTGGTTTGCGGATTTTCTTATAGAAAAAGTCTTATCTAATAAGTATGGTAATGTTAAACTATCATCTCTTGACGATACTCTAGAACTTAAAGCTCATAGAAAGGCTATAGAGATCATTTCTAGATGAGAAACCTTTAATTTCTATTTAAAAAAGACATTTTTTATGATAATATTTATCTTATCTAGAATTAGGATTAGAGGAGGTGTCTTTTTATGTATATCAATGTAGGACTTATAGGCTATAAGTTTATGGGAAAGGCTCATAGTCATGCATATCTTGACATGCCTAGATTTTTCAGGCCTAAAGGTATACCAGTTATGAAGGTTATCTGTGGTAGAGACGAATCTGGAGTTAGAGAAACCGCAAATATATTTGGCTGGCAGGAGATAGAGACCTCCTGGGAGAGATTAGTTGAGAGAAAGGATATTGACCTTATAGATATAACTGCCCCTACCAATGTCCATAAAGAGATTGCTATAGCTGCTGCGAAATCTGGTAAACATATCCTCTGCGAAAAGCCTTTGGCTATGAATCTTAAAGAAGCAAGGGAAATGTTGGAGGCTGTTGAATCAGTAGGTGTAAAGCATATGGTAGGGTTTAACTACAGAAGATCTCCAGCAATAGCATTAGCTAAAAGGCTTATACAGGAAGGACTAATAGGAAAGATCTATCATTTTAGGGCTGTTTATCTACAAGATTGGATAGTGGATCCCAACTTTCCTTTAGTATGGAGATTACAGAGGGATGTAGCTGGTTCCGGCTCTCTTGGAGACTTAGGAGCTCATCTTATAGATATTGCAAGGTTTTTGGTTGGTGAGTTTGAAGAGATTATTGGTATGAGTGAGACATTTGTTAAAGAGAGACCTTTAGCTGTTTCTATGACAGGATTAAGTGCTAGGGCTGGAGAAGTAAAGGAAAAAGGAGAGGTTACAGTTGATGATGCCACACTCTTTCTTGCTAGGTTTGCTAATGGTGCTTTAGGGAGTTTTGAAGCTACTAGATTTGCCCCTGGGAGGAAGAACTATAACTCTTTTGAGATTAATGGTAGCGAAGGTTCTATATTATTCAACTTTGAGCGAATGAATGAGTTACAGTTCTATTCTAGAAAGGATCCAGAATATGCAAGCGGATTTAGGACAATTCTTGTAACAGAGCCAGTTCATCCGTATATAAGTGCCTGGTGGCCTCCTGGCCATATTATTGGTTATGAGCATACCTTTATTCATGAGATCTATGACCTATGTGAAGCTATAGCAAATGATACATCTATAGAGCCAAACTTTTACGATGGTGTTAAATGTCAAGAGGTTTTAGAAGCAGTAGAACTCTCGGTAAAAGAGAGGCGTTGGGTTAAGATCTCTGAGCTTTAGAACTCTGGTAGGCTTATAGTTCCCATACCAGGAAGAGCCTTTAGAGAGAAGCTTATAGATGTCGTTTGAGTAGTATAGTTATATCTCAGATTCATCTCCCAACAGTGAAGATCATAGTTGATCTTTATCTCTTGGAACTGGAGACTCTGAGCATATAACTTCCAAGACATATCTATCTTCCACTTTGGGTCTATCCTCCAGCTTATAGTAGATACCGCAGTAATATCCCCAAGATAGTATGGATTTATTGATAGGTTAAGAGATAGCTTATTTTCTTCTCCTTTTTGCCAAGAGCTATTTATTACAATTGGATTGATGACAGAGTTTAGCATATCGTATTTGCCAGATACAGTTATAGAATAGTTATCCCCTTTAGAAATTAAACTTCCTGATATGGCATTTGAAGGTAGAGTAGGAAGTTCAGAGAGGATATTTATAAGAGAATTTCCCCATCCCTCATTATACTCGTAAGATAGGCTTAGTCTAAGATTTTGAAGCAAATCTTTTGTCCATTTGGTATTTATCCCCAATCCAGCAATATAACTTTCTGGAAGATAATAGGCTCCATTTATCCTTAGGGAAGATTCTAGGTCACCTTCAAAGATCTTTATAGTCTTTGGAATAGCTTGAATATTCCCCTTTATAGCATATCCCTGAATATTTGTCGGAAGTTCTATATAGTTCCCCATACTTATCTCACCATTTACACTAATATCAGGAGATATGGGGATGCTAGAGCCTATAGATAACTCGGGGACTTTAGTAAGTATACGAGAATATCCGAACTGAGATAGAGAGTTTATATCGGGATAAGATATAGTGAAGATTTCCCCTTTGATATTCATATTTTGGATTTTCGTATTAGCAGTAATTCTATATTCTCCTACTTCCGCTGGAATGTTAGATTTTTCATAGTATCTATTCCTTAGAGATATAGACGTATTTACGTCACCTATCTTAGTTGTAGCGTTTATCCTATAATCATTTGATTCTATAGGGATACCTCCACTCTCGTAATATCTGCTTGCTAGAGATATGGAGGTATTTACATTTCCTATTTTTTCTGACACCCCAATGTTAGTATTATAAGAGCTTACACTACTGGTTTTATTCTCTAATCCTTGATGAGAGATTGAATAACCTTTGCCAGAGGCACTTATCCTATACGTCCATCTATCATAAAAGACACCCTCTCTGGTAAACGCTCCATTTAATCTTATATCTCCTATCTTTGCCTCTTGAGTGATTCCTAAGTCCGCCTTTATCTTGTCTAAAGTTGGTAGTACATATATATTGAGAGATCCTGGTCCAACATTTTTGATATTATAGAACTCGGTAAGACCTAATCCTATCCCAGTTTTTTCTCCAAACTCAAGGGTAGCATATCCATAGAGGTCCCTGCTTTGATAATGACTGTAGAAAGTTTTTATATAGTATCCTTTATCTATAGAGTTTCCGATCTCTGGAATAAAAGGTTGCCTATCTGGATATTCGAATAAAAGATTATAATATGGTAATGAAAAGATTCTTATATTACCCATGTAGAAACTTACATCTGTGGCGTATAACCTCTCCTGAGGGTATATTACTAACTCTTTGGCTTTTATGTGATAATGAGGTGCTTCTAAGTCACAGGTTGTAAAGGCCATATCTTTGCCTTTAATACTGCCTTGCTGGTCTTTTTCTAAACTATCACCTCTAATATATATGAAGCCCTTTACACTTCTATCTGTCAACTCTCCTTTTACACTATCAAGCTTATACTTGTCTTCTTTGAGAAATAATGTTAACGTTTCTCCGGTTAGGGTATTTTTCTCCTGAATAACACTCACATTTCCCTTTGCAGTTAATATCCATGTCTTGGGATCCAACTCTAGATAATTAGCTTTGAGAATTATATCTTTATATTCTACATGGATATTTCCAGTTGCTACTACCAGTTCCTGAGATATCGTTATCTGATCTCCCTTAAGTCTTACAGGGGAATTTGCATAGGCCAATATATTAAACGTAAATATCAATATAAAGGCTATTCCAGTAGTCCATCGTTTCATATCCTCTAAGTATACCATAAAAAGAAGATTAATTAAGTAAATGAAGTTCGGACATCTGGATCCAGACAAAAAATACCCCCTTCGAAGAATCACATGTAGATCTATTTACTAAAACTATTATAGCATATCTACAAGCCAAAAGACTTCGTATATCTGATATAGCTAATTCTATGGGCAGTATCTCACGCAAAAAGGGTAATAATGTAGATAAGATAGATGAGACTAACTATAAGGCTATACAAAGATTCCTAAATAAAATCAGTATATAGATTCTTAAAAACATACTTAAAAGGTTCCTATCTCCAAAAGCTGAATTTATTAATCTCTAGATGGCCAAGGGAGAGACTAAGGTCTGGAAGAACATATACTACAAAGGGGAGATAAAGGTAGACATAATAGGGTACTTTGGCACTGAACATGAAGATAATGAGTAAAAAAGAAGAGAGGATGGAGAAACTAATAGCGATAGGGTTAATAACATACAGTATAGGGCTACTAATAGGGGAAGAGCTGAGGAAGCTAGGGATATCAGAGAAGAATAGGAAGAAGTACTCAGGATT
>CALGNK010000020.1 GCA_937958695.1 uncultured bacterium | reverse complement strand
TTAGGTTCATTAACTATCTCTTGAACTATCTCTTCTCTATTAATAGTCTTTACTTGCTCAACTGGTTCTCTATCTCTTAATACCTTAGTAACTTCTATCCCCTTTTGGGTAACCTTAGGCTCATTAACTATCTCTTGAACTATCTCTTCTCTATTAATAGTCTTTACTTGCTCAGCTGGTTCTCTATCTCTTAATACCTTAGTAACCTCTATCCCCTTTTGAGTAACCTTAGGTTCATTAACTATCTCTTCTCTATTAATAGTCTTTACTTGCTCAACTGGTTCTCTATCTCTTAATACCTTAGTAACCTCTATCCCCTTCTGGGTAACCTTAGGCTCATTAACTATCTCTTGAACTATCTCCTCTCTATTAATAGTCTTTACTTGCTCGATTGATTTTTTATCATTATCGCTATCTTTCAAGATCTTTTCGTTTGCAATATCCTTAAATACTTTATCTCCGGTGATTCCTTCTAGAATTTCATCTCTCTTGTCTTTAATTTGAAACTTTTCAGATATCTCCTCTATTTTTGCACTGAACCTAGTCTTTTGTGTATCTTCTCTAATTTGGATGTCTTGAATTATCTTAGAGCTTTTCTCCTCTTCTTGAATCTTATCGGAATCCTTTCTTATAGGTTGAAGTACTCTAGTAGTTTTTATTTTATTCTCGACGTCTTTATAATCGACCAAAACAGAAACTTGCGATTGTAGATCTTTCCTTATTAATATCTCCTTATCGTCAATATTAAAAACTATCTCGTCTCCAGGTTTCATTAAGGATACTATATTAACTATCTGTTCAGTTATTTTTTGATTTTCTGATAATATATCGGCCTTTTCTTTATCCAAGAGGAATAAGGTCTGAGGAAGAAATATAGGATTACTATAAATATAATTAAAGAGAAAGATATTACTTATCTCTACCCCTCTTTTATAATCCTTCTCTATCTTCTGTGGTGAAAAATCTAATTCTTTATTCTCCCTATCTAATACAGCAGAAAGTAATTCCAAGAAATTTAACCCCTCAATATCTTTGTTACTTTGTATATCTGTGTCTATATTTAGCTCAGTTACTAATTCCCCCGTATTAGGAATAGTTATATACAAAAATTTATCCTCCCCATCCAAGTTTATCCAACAAGCTTACAGCCTTACTAGGAGTAAGATATTTAAATATCTCACCCACTCGTTCTTTGTTAATAAGAATTAATATCTCTACTGCTCTTTCTTCATCCATCTCTTCTATAATCCTAGCAGCAGATTTAACATCCATACTCTCTATGACACTAGCCAACTTTTTAGTATTCTGAATTCTTTTCTCAGTTTCACTTTTCAGAGATCTCAGTTCTGACTTTAAACCAGATATCAATTTATCCTTCTCTTCTAACTGAGACCTCGCCAATTCTAACTCACTATTAACTTCTTTAATCTTAGTTGTTAAAGTCTTTATCTGTTTTTGTAATCCTTCTATATTCTCCTTAAGTAACTCTACCTGACTCTTTGACTTTTCCGTCTTTATATAATTTGATATTATAGGTAAATCATCTAATACCCCAATTACTAAATCCCTAGTTATCGGTAAAAAATATAACAAACCACCTATACATACTATACAAAAAAGCAATATTATAATCCAACTAAGTATTTTCATATCTTTCTAAGGTATCTAACAATTCCATTTTCGTCTAATATTATATTTTCCAATCTCTTTAGTTTCAACTGATATGTAAAGAGATCTCTTTCTCTTAGCTTCTCCATTGATCTTTCTTTCATTTCCCAGTATAACAATACACTTCTCTGCTCCAATATTTTCTTATCAAGTAAATTTAACTTATTTTTCTGGATACTAATCTCTTCTTTCTTCTTATCTATGTAATCCCTTATAACTAAGCTATATCTTATATTACTGATATTTTCTAGAAAGGCTCTTTCTCCAAACTCCTTTTCTTCCTCCATTTCCCTTAATATACTCTCTTCTCTTAGGTACTCTGCCTTAAGCTCTGCTAATCTCTTCTTGGCTTCATCCTTTTTCTTTGCATACCAATCCAATATTTTCTCAAATCTAAACCTAAAATTAGTAGCCATATCTTCTAACAATCTCTTTCATCTTTTCTAAAACATCTTCTAAAGTAAACTTTTCTTCTATATTTTGAGACAGAAAAGAATAAATCTCTTCTATTAGATTCTTAGCAGAGTCTACTCTAGGATCCGTTCCATCTACATATGCTCCAATTTGAATCAAGTCTTTTGCCTGTATATAAACATTCATTATCTCTTTTACCTTATTGGCTAATTTTATATGTTCTATAGAGACTATATCTGGCATCACTCTACTTACACTAGCAAGGACATCTATAGGTGGATATCTATTCTCCATAGCTATATTCCTTGATAGCACTATATGTCCATCAAGGATAGCCCTTACTGCATCTGCTATTGGTTCATTCATATCATCTGCCTCTACAAGAACTGTATAAAAACCAGTTATACTACCTCTATCACTATTACCTGCTCTTTCCAACAAGGTAGGAAGGAGAGCAAATACACTAGGAGTGTATCCTTTCGTTGTAGGAGGCTCCCCACTAGCTAATCCAATCTCTCTCTGCGCCATAGCAAATCTAGTTACAGAATCCATTAGAAGAATAACATCTCTTCCCAAATCTCTAAAATATTCCGCTATAGCAGTAGCGGTAAATGCAGCCTTAAGCCTCAATAAAGGAGGCTGATCAGAAGTAGCAACAACTACTACTGACCTTTTCAAGCCTTCTTCTCCTAAGGATTTTTCTATAAAGTCTCTTACTTCTCTTCCTCTTTCTCCAATAAGAGCTATAACATTTACATCCGCCTTACTATGTCTTGCTATCATTCCTAGAAGTGTACTCTTGCCAACACCGCTTCCAGCGAAAATTCCTATACGTTGTCCCTTCCCACAAGTTAATAATCCATCTATAGCTTTAACTCCAACAGAGATAATTTCTTTTATCCTAGTTCTCTTAAGAGGATTAGGCGGTATATTATCTAAAGGATACTCTATCCCTTCTATTATAGATCCCAAATCATCTATAGGGTTTCCAAGGGCATCTAAGATCCTCCCTAGTATATTGGTATTTACCTTAACTGATAGTGGCTTTCCTAGAGGTGTCACTTCCATTCCTGGTTTTATACCATTTATCTTTCCTATCGGCATTAGTATAAGTTTGTTCTGTTTAAAGCCTACGACCTCAGCTAAAAATTCTCCTTCATCGTTTTTAGAATATACTCTACATACCTCTCCAACAGAGGCCGTAGGTCCGATTGACTCTACAGTTAATCCTGTTACTGTATCTATATAACCTATCTGCTTAAAAAGTCTTATACTGTTGATTCTTTCTTTATAACTACTAAGGTCTAGATAAATTGGCAAAGACATCTCTAAAACTCTCCTCTAGCTCCTTTAACCTTTCTTTTAGTCTAAATTCCACCTTTTCTCCAGGAGTTATGATTATTATATCTCCTTCGTCTAATCTCTGATCACTTACTATTTCCACCTTATCTCCACCTATAGTTAATATATTATTACCATTTATTAAACCAAATATCACAGGATTTACTACTATCTTTATTGACTCTTTTTCCTTCATCAAAGATATAGCTTTAGATATTATATTATAGATGATATCTGGATTAGTCAAAATTTCTGTAAAGACTAATTTTTTAGCGATCTCCAAAGCCATTTGTGCTATTTCATACTTATATTCCTCAAACAATCTATGTCTCTCTAATAAAATACCCTCTCCTAGTTTTTCCAGATATTCCATCTTATCTTTAAAAAAGTTTAAACCTTCCTCGTATCCTTTTCTATATCCATTCTCATAACCTTCTCTATATCCATCTTCTCTGCCCTCTTCTAAACCTTTTTGATATCCTTCTGCTTTAGCCTTCTCTTTCAAAAGATCAGCGTTTCTCTTAGCCCTTTCAAGTATACCTAACACTAATTCCTGTATTTCTAATGAAAAAGAATCATCTATACGATTATCCTCCATCTCAAAGGCAATCTTTATAAAATCTTCTCTAGACAATTAATTCCTCCTCTCCTCCCCTTGATATTATAATTTCTCCTGCCTCATCTAATCTTCTTATTATAGAGACTATCTTCTGCTGAGCCTGCTCTACATCTCTTACTCTTACGGGACCCATAAATTCCATATCTTCTTTGAGCATCTGGGCTGCTCTACTAGACATATTCTTAAAGATTTTCTGTTTAACCTCTTCATTTGTTCCTTTAAGCGCTAAGGCTAAATCTTTAGAATCAACTTCTCTCAGTATTCTTTGTACAGAACGATCATCTAACATTACTATATCTTCAAATAAGAACATCTGCTTCTTTACTTCTTCAGCCAATTCTGGATCTTCGCTTTCCAGATATTCTAATACCGCCTTCTCTGTATTTCGATCCACCCTATTTAATATTTCTACAAAATGTTTCACTCCTCCAACATTAGTAGACTCTTGAGTAGCAAGAAGAGCTAACTTCTTCTCTAGTATATCCTCGACTTTTCTTATCACATCTGGACTAGTCCTGTCTATAGTAGCAATTCTCATAGCTACCTCTGTCATAAGTTCTGGAGGTAAAGATGAGAGTATAGTTGCAGATTGTTCTGGTGTAAGATATGAAAGTATAAGAGCAATAGTTTGAGGATGCTCATCTTGAATAAAACTCAATATTTGTTTAGGGTCCATCTTTCTCATAAACTCAAACGGAGTAATCTGCAAAGTAGCGGTAAGCCTTTCTAATATTTCTAAAGCTTTTTGAGTTCCCAAAGCTTTTTCCAAAATTTGCCTAGCATATTCTAATCCACCCTGAACTATATAATCCTGAGCGATAGCCATCTGATAAAATTCCTCAATAACTTTATCCCTCAATTCCGAATCTATTTTACCTAAATTTGCTATTTCTAAGGTGAGTTTTTCTATCTCTTCTTCAGTTAGTTGTCTCATAATCTGGGCAGATACATCTGGTCCTAAGGCTATAAGAAGAGCAGCCGCCTTTTTAGCACCCTTCAAATCAGCTCTTCCAGGCATATTATTCCTCCTCCCTCATCCAAGACCTTAAGAGTTTAACAAAAGATTGTGGGTCTCTTCTAGCTAACTGCATAAGCTCTTCTGAAATTTCCCTTTTACGTTGTTCCTCTGGAGAGATAGATGGTACCTTTTCCAATATAGGCTGAGGAAGCTCTTCTGGTAAGAGTTCCTCTATTCTCTTTGAAGGTTTAATGATTGCTTTTATCATATTCTTTAAGATTATCAAAGCTATAATTATTCCTATTATAATTATAGAAAGTCTTATCATCTCTTGATTCCTCTGTCTTTTCTCTTCTTCAGCCATAATAGAAGCCTCTTTTTCATAGTAACTTCTATCAAACGGAATACCTTGAACTGTAAGCATATCTCCTCTAGCGAGATCTACCCCTCCTGCTGCTAATGCTAATTCCTTTATAGATTTCTGCTCCTGAGGAGTAAGCTCTTTGTCTACAACAACAGCTATAGAAAGCTTCTTCATCTTTCCAGGCTTCTCAAGTATCTCTTGAACCTCTCTATTAACTTCGTATTCTATATTAGTCTGCTGTTTATTATAAGTACTAACATTACTAGTTCCCGTCATGATTTCATAACCAGGAATATTAGAAGAGACTCCAGGTACTCCACCAGCTGTTCCTTGTCCTTCGTATTCCTCTTTTAACCTCTGTTCTCTCTTTATAATGCCTTTTTCTTCTACTACAGGGGAAAAGACTTCTTTAGAAGTTTTAAGCTGAGTAAGGTCTAACTCAGCCGAAGCCCTAACTATAGCTTTATTAGGACCTAAAACACCTATTAACATACTTTGAATTCTGTCTTCTATGGTCCTTTCTAATCTGTCTTTTACTTCTAGATAGAAAGACTCTTCTAAAGTAGATGCTTCTTTGCCTTCATCAAATAATCCTCTTGAGAGCAAATTCCCATTGGTATCAACTATAGTAACCTGCTCTGGTTTTAATCCTTCTACACTACTTGCTACTAATCTTGCTATAGCTGTTATCTCACTTTTATTCATCATACTTCCAGGTTTTAACTTTAAAACTACACCAGCCTGAGGCGGAATAGATTCTGCCGCATAGAGTCTTTCCCTAGGAAGAACAATGTGGACCCTTGCATATTCAACGTTAGAAAGGCTAGAGATTGTTCTGGCTAACTCACCCTGTAACGCCCTTTGATAGTTTATCCTCTCTACAAAGTCTGTAGTACCAAGAGAGGTCTTATCAAAGATTTCAAAACCCACCCCTCCTCCAGAAGGAAGGTTCTGTCCGGCCATCAAAAGTCTCAATTCATAAACTCTATCTTTAGGGACTAATATAGCAGAACCTCCTTCAGCTAATTTATAACCTTCTCCCATCTCTTTCAGCTTAGATGTGATAGCAGAGGCATCTTGAGGAGAGAGGTTGCTAAAAAGAACATCATAGTTTACCCTTGAACTTAAAGAAATAAAATAAATAGACAAAAATATAAGAGTAACTCCTCCAATCAATACTACAACCCTTAACTTAGGAGAAGTTTCTTGCCAAAACCTCTTTACTGCCCCTACTATATCCCTATAGTTCATAGTTATATCAATTGATCATTAAAAGTTTTATGGAACCATACGCATTATCTCATGATAGGCATCTAACAATCTATTTCTAATCTCAGTAACTATAGATAAAGATAGATTAGCCCTTTCTATTGCTATCATTACTCTATGTATATCTACATCTTCACCTGTAGAGAAAGCAGTTATAGCATTATTGGCTTCTATCTGTAATTGATTTACCTTTTCTAATGAATCTTTTAAAAATTCCGAAAAACTTAACTTCTCCTTTTCCTTCCTAAAATCCTCTATAGGTTTAATATCGAACCTTATAGGCTCTATAAATGGCATCAATTATACCTCTTTATATCTCTAAAGCTTTTAGAAACATACTCTTAGCAGAGGTGATTAATGTTAAATTAGCTTCATAGCTTCTTGTGGCAGAAATCATATCAGTCATTTCTACTATAGGATTTACATTCGGATAAAGGACATAACCCTCTGGATCTGCATCAGGATGACTAGGGTCATAGACTCTCCTAAACGGAGAGTTGTCTCTAAGTATTCCTAATACCTCTACTCCTTTTGATATACCACTAACTTGATCTAAGATCTCTCGAAAAACTGGCACTTGTCTTCTGTATGGTGTTCCCTCATCAGTTCTTGTTGTTTCTGCATTTGCAAGGTTATTAGCTATAATATCTAATCTTAATCTTTGGGCTGTGAGTCCTGAAGCTGATATTTCCATAGTCTTTAATAAACTCATCTCTTTCTACCTCCAAGAACAGTATAATATCTGTCAAAATGCCACTTAGCGAATTGCGAAAGAGCCTGGTACTTAAGGAAGTTTTGATTCATAAGCACTACTTCTTCATCTAGATTCACATTATTTCCATCATTCCTAAAAGAAGTCTCTGTAATTCTATAGACCTTAGGTTCTATATCGGAGATATCCATATCCGTATCTAAAACATTTTTAAGAATCTCTTCAAATGCTACTCTATACTTTTTATACCCAGGGGTATCTACGTTAGCTATGTTAGCGCTATAGATGTTATGTCTAAGAGTTGCGACGTTTAAGCTTGCCTCAATAATATCAAGTATTAAACTATCTCTTACAAACATCCTTAACCCTCGCTGATATAATTTTTGTATATTAATTATACCACAAACTTGCAATAATATACAAAAACATAAAAGCTCTATAAACTATTAGGTAAGGTTATAAATCAGCTATTATCCTATTATTGGCTTATAAAATCAGCTAACGTCTTTGACTCTAAAAATCTTATGATATTCCCTTTTAATTCTCCCCAAAGAGTACGTGCAGTACAATCTTTACTCCTTTTACAAACTTCAGGAGAAGAAAGACAATCTACAAGAACTATTGGTCCTTCTAAGATATCAATTATTTCTTTCACTCTGATCTCTTGTGGTGATTTAACAAGTACAAAACCACCTTGGGCTCCTCTTATACTTCTTACTATACCACTTCTTCTAAGAAGTTCCAGTATCTGTTCTAGATAATTTTCTGATATCTCTTCTTCTTTAGCTATAATCTTCGCCATTATAGGACCTTCTCCGTAATGTCTTGCTAATGATATTAATGCCCTTAAACCATATCTAGCTTTAGTCGACAATCTTAAAGCCACAATATCACCTCTAACAAAATATTAGTTTTCTAGTTAAGATTATAAAGAATATTAGGTTCTTGGTCAATGCCTAATAGGTTGTGATATAATATTCTAAAAAGCTTATCTATAGGAGGAATTATTATGCCTGAGTTTGGAACTCCTTACTCAACGCTTTCTAGTAACAAGAAGATCTCTAAAGAGGAGCTTATAAGAGCTATTAGATTCTTTATTGCTGCTGAGTACGAAGCTATCCAAATCTACGAAGAGATAGCAGAATCAATTGATGAAGATTTAGCCAAAGAGGTCTTATATGATATAGCAAATGAAGAAAAGGTCCATGTAGGAGAATTTCTAAGACTCCTTAAAGAGTTAGATAAAGAAGAGGAAAACTTTTATAAAGAGGGAGAAAAAGAGGTAGAAGAGATAATTAGGAGATTAATAAGTAAATAAAATCTTCTTTTGAGGAGGTTTCTCATATGGAAGAGTTAAGAAGAAAGTTTTTTAATCCAGATAAAGATTATCGAGGGGCCCCTTTTTGGTCTTGGAATGATAGGTTAGACCCAGAAGAGCTGGATAGGCAGATAAGGGATATGAAGTACTCTGGGATGGGTGGATTTTTTATGCATTCAAGAGAAGGCTTAGAAACTCCTTATCTAAGTGAAGAGTGGATGAATTGCATAAAAAGATCTATCCAAACAGCAAAAGAAATAGGAATGAATGCGTGGCTTTATGATGAAGACAGATGGCCTTCTGGTTTTGCCGGAGGTCTAGTGGCTAAGGCGATAGGAGACGAGGGTAGAGCAAAGATCTTAACTTTAGAGGTCGCTAACAAAGAGATAGACCCTAATGGGGGGGTAGTCAGTTTTATAGCTACGTTAGATAAGAATTCCATAGTAAAACTAAAGAAAATAACAGAAAGGATGACCCTTGAAGATGGTGAGATTGGGTTAATCTTTAAAAGAGAGATATGTCCAAAAGTAGATTGGTTCAACGGAGATACCTACAGTGATAATTTAAATCCCAAAAGTGTAAAGACTTTTATAGAAACAACATATGAAGTTTATCTTAAAGAGGTAGGAGAAGAATTTGGGAAAACTATTCCAGGCATATTTACAGATGAGCCGAATATATTTGCTTGGAGAGTAGCTAAAAGAGGTCTGCCTTGGACCGATATATTCCCTGAATTTTTCAAAGAAAGAAGAGGCTATGATATCATAGAAAACTTACCGTACCTTTTCTTTGATGGAGAAAAATCTTATAAGATAAGATATGATTACTGGAGAACTATAACTGAACTCTTCGTTAATGCTTATTCAAAACAGTTAGGAGAATGGTGCCAAAAGAATAACTTACTATTCACTGGTCATTACCTTTACGAAAATGACTTTCCAAGGGCTATCATTACATCTGGAGCGATTATGCCCCATTATGTTTATCAGGGAATCCCAGGAATAGATATCTTAACAGAATCTATCAAAGAGACATTAACTGTAAAACAGTGTAGTAGTATAGCTAACCAATTTGGTAAAAATAGAGTGCTTTCTGAACTTTACGGATGTACTGGATGGGAGTTTACTTTTGAAGGGCAAAAATGGGTTGGTGATTGGCAGTACGCTTTAGGTGTAAACCTAAGATGTCAGCATCTAGCACTATATACCCTAAGAGGTTGTAGGAAGAGAGATTACCCTCCATCATTTAACTATAATACTACCTGGTGGAAATACAATAAAGTTGTGGAAGACTACTTTGCTAGACTCTCTCTTATACTCTCAGAAGGTAAGGTAATTAGAGATATCATTCTCCTACATCCCATAGAAAGCGCTTGGATGCTATTTAATGGTATTAATGCTGAGGAAATCTCAAAGATTGGTGAAGAATTTCAGAGCATACTAGACACACTTCTAGCACTACACAGAGACTTTGACTTAGGAGACGAATCCATTATTGAGGAGTATGGCAAGGTAGTAAATGGGAAATTTATTGTAAACCAGGCTGATTATAAGGTTCTTATCCTTCCACCTATGAAGACAATAAGGAGAAAGACAGTAGAGCTTATTAAGGAATTTTTGGATAGCGGTGGAAGAGTAATCGCCATAAAGCCTCTTCCAGATAAAGTCTTAGCCAAAGATGAAGACCTCTCTTGGCTCTTTAGCCACTCAAATATGACTATTATAAGTGACAAAAGAGAGTTATCTAAAGCATTAGATGAAATCTTACAACCTAGGATACGCATACAAGAAACACCAGGGGAAGAAGCTGGTTGTTTCATATATATGGAGAGGAATATAGATGAGAGTGACGTGTTCTTTATAGTAAATACTGATAGAAATAACTCCCATACAGTTGAGATCACTATACATAACAATGGTAAGGTGGAAGAGTGGAATCCTCTTACAGGAGAGATAGAAGAGATATATGCTATCCAAGAGGAGAATCAAACTAGAATAAAGACAACCTTTGGACCAGCAGAATCTAAACTCTATATAATTGACCCTAAGTCAAAACCCACTGTAAGTAAACCTAAAGAGCTTAGGTACAAAAGAAGCCAATATATAGGGCCTGTTACTAGATTTAAAAGAAGCGATCCCAATGTCCTTACTTTAGATTTTTGTCAGTATAGATTTAAAGGGGAAGAATGGTCAGAGGTTCTCCCAGTATGGAAGGCTCAGCTTGAAGTTAGAAGAAGATTAGGAATGAGAGATATCCATATAAATGGTATAGAACAGCGGTGGAGATGGGTATATCAACCTCACCCAAATGATGATACACCAGTAGAGTTTAGATTTACATTCAAAGTAAAAGATATACCTAGGACTCCTATAAGTCTAGTTGTTGAAAATGCAGAGGATTTTGAGATACTTTTCAATGGAAAGAGTATATCTAACAAACCTATAGGATGGTATTTAGATAGGAGTTTTGACAGGATAGAATTACCAACACCAAAAATAGGAGAAAACGAACTTATACTATTCTGCCTTTATAAGAATAGGATGGAAATAGAGGAATGCTATATCATAGGAGACTTTGGGATAGACGTTCTTACTAGAGAGATAATAAAAGAGCCAGAAAGAATTCATTTTGGGGATTGGTGTTTACAGGGATATCCACACTATGCTGGAAGTATAAGCTATATAGAAGAGGTAGATATAAACCTAGAAGAGAATGAAAGGATGTTCTTAAGACTTGGGAATCATTCAGCTATTACTACTGCCATATGGGTTAACGGTAAGTTGGCAGGGCATATACCTTGGAAGTGTGCAGATGGATTAGATATTACTCCGTTTGTTGTAAGGGGAAAGAACTTGATAGAGATAGAAGTAGTAGGTAGTCCTAGGAATATGTTAGGTCCTTTACACCAAAAGAGCGGAAAGAGAGCTTGGACTGATTCTAGGTCATTCAGAACAGAGGGCGAAGAATTTACTACAGATTATATCCTAATGCCTCTTGGACTTTTCGATCAGGTCAAATTAGAAGTCTTTTCTGAATAAGAAAAGAGGAGGGCAAAATTCCTTTTTGCCCTCCTAAATTATTTTTTACAAAGCCCAAGCTAAAATTCCAGCTAATATAAAGAATGCTACTCCTATTACTGCTATAATCTTATCAAGTCTTTTCTCCTTTTCTTTCCCTACATGGAAAAGTCTAGCACTTCCTCCTATTGCTCCTAATCCTTCTCCTCTTGGAGGCTCTAAGAGGATGATTAAACTCAATCCTAAAGCTATTATTATCTGTATGATCATTAAAGTAGTCTTCATAATACCCCCTTATCCTACAAAAGATACTTAACTATTCTAGCAAAACTATCTGAATTTAAACTTGCCCCTCCAACAAGAGCTCCGTCTATTTCACTTTCTCTCATAAAATCATCTATATTAGAAGGAGTTACACTACCACCATAGAGTATTCTTACTTCTTCCGCTTTATTCTTTCCAAATCGAGACCCATACCATTCTCTTATCATAGAGATAACTTCTACTGCATCTCTGGGATATGCTGGTTTACCCGTGCCAATGGCCCATACCGGTTCATAAGCTATAACCAGAGACTCAGGGTCTCTAATTAAAGCTAAACTTCCTTCGAGCTGAGAAATAACTACATCCTTTGTCTTACCTGCTTCTCTATCTTCCAATCTTTCACCAACACACAGTATCGGTGTAATACCATTTCTAACTGCGGACTCAACTTTTTTAGCTATAAATTCATCCGTCTCTCCTATAATCCATCGTCTCTCAGAATGCCCTAAGATAACAAATGTACAATCAAACTCTTTCAACATTATAGGAGATATCTCTCCAGTAAAAGCCCCCTTTTCTTCCCAAAACATATCTTGAGCTCCAAGATAGATACGTGTATCAACAATCATCTTTGAAACCACGTCTAAAAGGGTAAATGGTGGACATATTGCAATATCTCTATCTTGGACATCTGATACTAAAAGTTTAAGGCGCTGTACCAGAGATATAGCCTCTGGTACAGTACCATTCATCTTCCAGTTACCAGCTATAAGTCTTCGCCTCATTTAAGCTTCCTCTTGATACTCTCGCTATCATCTAAGATTGCTACTCCGGGAAGCATCTTCCCTTCCAGAAACTCTAGACTAGCTCCACCACCGGTAGATACATGTGTCATTTTTTCAGCAAGGCCAAATTTTTCTACTGCTTCTGCAGTTTCGCCACCGCCAACTACTTTTAATGCATTAGTATTAGCTATAGCAATACCTACAGCCTTAGTTCCTTCGCTAAAGGCAGGCATTTCGAATACTCCCAATGGTCCATTCCATACTATAGTCTTTGCTTGAGATACCTTTTGTGCGAATATCTCTCTAGTCTGAGGTCCTATGTCTAAACCTCGCCAATCACTTGGTATTTGAGATACAGATACCACTTTAGTATTTGCATCCGGAGCAAAATTGTCTGCTATAACTACATCTACAGGTAATACAAGTTCAACCTTTTTCTCCTTAGCTAGGTCTAACAATTCCTTAGCTAGAGAAATTTTATCAACCTCGCAGATAGATTTTCCCACCTCGTATCCTAGGGATTTTAAGAAAGTATAAGCCATACCTCCGCCTATTAGAATTATATCTACCTTTTCCAGAAGATTCCTAATAACTCCAATCTTATCAGAAACCTTAGCTCCTCCTAATACCGCTACAAAGGGCCTTTCTGGGGATTCTAAGACCTTAGAGAAGAATTTAATCTCTTTTTCCATAAGAAATCCTGCTACCGCAGGCAAAAGTCTAGCTACACCTTCTGTAGTAGCATGGGCTCTATGAGCAGTGCCAAAGGCATCGTTGACATATATATCTGCAAGGCTTGCTAACTCCTGAGTAAATTTAGGGTCATTTTTCTCCTCTTCAGGATAAAATCTTACATTTTCTAGAAGAATTACATCCCCTTCTTTCATCTCTGATACAGCCTTTTTTACCTCATCACCTATACAGTCATTTAGTTTTTTTACTGGTACGCCTAATTCTCTAAGTCTAAATGCTACAGGGTCTAATCTTAAACTTTCAGTAACACCCTTAGGTCTTCCTAAATGTGTAACAAGTATAACCTTTGCCCCCTTATCCCTCATATAATTTATAGTGGGAAGAGCAGCCTTTATCCTCGTATCATCCGCAACTTTACCATCAGCTAAAGGAACATTAAAATCTACTCTAGTTAAGACTCTCTTCCCTTTTAAATCGATATCTCTAATTGTAAGCTTATCCATAGACTTTACCCCATTAGATCCCTTTGTCTCTCACAAAGGCTACAAGATCCGCTACTCTGCAGGAATAACCCCACTCATTATCATACCATGCCAAAACCTTTACTAGATTTCCAACAGTCATAGTAGAAAGTCCATCTACTACAGTTGAATATGTAGTTCCTTTAAAATCCATAGAGACTAAAGGCTCATAGGTTATATCCAAGATTCCTTTCATTGGACCAGCGGCAGCCTCTTCAAAAGCCTTATTTACTTCTTCTACTGTAACTTCTCTACTTACTACACATACTAAATCAGTAATAGAAACAGTTGGGGTAGGAACCCTTAATGCTATTCCGTTCATTCTACCTTTTAATTCAGGTATTACCGCCCCAATAGCCTTAGCAGCACCTGTAGTAGTAGGAATAATGTTTAAAGCAGCTGCCCTAGCTCTTCTCAGGTCTTTATGTGGTAGGTCTAGAACTCTCTGATCATTTGTATAGGAATGAGTAGTTGTCATTAGTCCACTTATTATTCCAAATTTATCATTCAATACCTTAGAGACAGGAGCAAGACTATTAGTTGTACAAGAAGCATTAGAGATAATATGATGCTTACTCGGATCATACTGATTTTCATTTACACCAAGGACTATAGTTATATCTTCTCCTTTAGCAGGAGCTGTAATAATTACCTTCTTTGCTCCAGCTTTAATATGTGCTGAAGCTTTATCTGCATCAGTAAATACACCTGTAGACTCTACTACTAAGTCTACACCAAGGTCTTTCCATGGAAGATTAGCTGGATCTTTTTCCATGAATACCTTTATACGTCTAGAATCAACTATCATATCGTTGCCATCTACTTTTACTTCTCCCGGAAATCTTCCATAGTTAGAGTCATATTTGAGAAGATGCACATTTGTATTGATGTCAGTAATATCGTTTATAGCTACAACCTCTATATCAGAGTATCTCTCTATAAGAGCTTTGAGGACCTGTCTTCCTATTCTTCCAAAACCATTAATTCCTACCTTCATTTTTATACCTCCTTTTGAAAAATTAGTAATTTCCCAATCTCTCTATATTGATTATCCAATCTAAGTTTTGACAATTCTATAAATCTCGTCTCTTTAATATTCTTTATAGGGGTTTCTACCAAAAGGTTTGCTCCTGTCTTCTCAATTATCCTACCTAATCCCATAAACTTACCTCTTCCATCTCTAAGTCCAACGATAAGACCCGCAAGCTCTTCTTCCCTAACAACACATTTATATTTTATCATACTAGTCAAACAGTCCCTTAAAGATAATAATGGATATGGAAAATAGAAAAGGTGAACACCTGCGGAAAATAATGTAAGGTTAAAAGAAAAATACTGCTTAAAGAGCGATTCTCTTCTCTCTTTTCTAGTTTGAAAATCTCTCTTCTTTGCATTTGGTAATGGGTTTATCAAAGTTTTTCTGCCAGGAAGGTACGAGATAAATCTCTTAGCCCAAGGTTCTTCTGAGATAACAATAGTAAATGGATTTTCGATATTTTCTATAATATTTTTCTTATAACCCAATGCCCTTGGAGAATTGACATAACCACAAGTATCTACTACTAGCTTTGTATCGTCTTTTGGAACTAAATTGAGCAACTTAATAGATCTTGCAACGATAAGGGGCTCTAATCCTTCAGGAGTGTTGTCTCCTACAAACTCAGAAGCTATAATATCTACTTCTATTAAACCCCCATCAATTAACTTTAACCTTCCCAAGAATATTCCTAAAGGTACTCCTATAGTCGATTGACCAAGATCTAAATCTAAGAAGAAGACCTTATATCCCTTCTTTAAAAGAAATGCGGAGAGACTAATAGCAAATGACGACTTGCCTACATCAACCCCTCCTATTAATATATAACACCAAGAATCGAAAAACTCTTTAACCCTTTCTTCAGTATAAGAATAAGCATCAGGATTTACCTTTAATGTTATCATCCGCTAATTTCTCTAACCTTCTCATATAGTAGGCTACAGTGCTCTTACTTACTGGAGGTTGCAACAATTCTGCTAATTCTTTCAATGTGGCTTGGGGATAAGTTAATCTTAATTCTGCTATTTTTCTATATCTATCTGGTAGTTTATTGTTAATCATTAAAACTCTTATAGCCTCTAACTCTCTTTCTGCTGAAAGTAAAGTCTTTTCTATATTAGATTCTTGAAAATTTATCCTTCTATTTGTATCTTCTTTAATAAGTTTTAATGTTCTTATTTCTTCTAACTTTATAAGACCTTGTTGAATTCCTATTAAACTTAAAAATCTTTCAACTTTAGGAAATCCAATTATAGAAACCTTTTTCACATAGATAGTATGTCTTATTCCAATAGCATTTAATGCCTTAGCTATATACCTAGCAAACGTCTTTTCAAGAGGTAATAATTCTATCCTATAACATTTTTCAGGGTCTGAGATAAAGCCAGAAGCCAAGAAGACTCCTCTGAGAAAATTCCTAGGCATTTCGCCCTGCCATTCTAAAAGCTTAAGATACTCCTCCCCTAGTTTTATGGAAAATCGATAGGCTTTTTTATACTTTGTTATGTCCATACTAAGAGAGTTTTTAAAGATCATTTTCCAAAGTATAGTTATTCTATTGGCGACATTTAATCTCTCTGTATATATAAAATTACTCCCTAATTTCTTTCTAGAACCAACAATACCCTGTAACTCTACAAATGCCTCTTGTATACTATTAGGTATCTTTTTACAGAGTTCAAGTCTTAAAGCTTCTGAGTATCCTTTCACTTTTCTGCTTCTATATCCCTATGGTGAACTATTACTTTATAGCCCTTTTCTTCTAATCTCTCTTTTAATATCTCTACAATAGCAGGAGATCTATGTCTTCCACCTGTACAACCAATAGCAATAGTTATCTGATATTTTCCCAACTTCGCATATTGAGGTACGAGAAATTCTACAAAATCCTCAACTTTTTCCAAAAATCTTTCTGTTGAAGTGTCCTGCATTACATAGTCCTTTACCTCTTTGTCTAAACCGCTCTTTAACCTTAACTCTGGCTCATAAAATGGGTTATTTAAGAATCTTACATCTAACAATAAATCAGCGTCAAGAGGTAAGCCATATTTATATCCAAAAGATTCTATATTAAATACCATGGTTTCTTTGGCTTTAAAAAGTGATAACTTCTGAAGAACTTCTTTCAACTGAGTTGGAGGGGTTCTAGATGTATCCACTATATAATCTGCCATCTCTCTGATTGGCTGTAAGATTTTCTTCTCTTCTCTAATACTCTCTATCAGAGAACCAAATTCACTTAAGGGATGTGGTCTACGACTCTCCTTGTATCTTCTTACTAAGATGTCTTCTGAAGCTTCTAAAAATATAATCTTCTCTTTTACCCCCATCTTACGAATAGTATCTAATGAATTCTTTAATGAGTCGAAGAACTCTTTGCCCCTTATATCAATAACCAAAGCAACATCCTTTATCTTACCACCAGATTGTATACACAGCTCAACAAGTTTAGGTATGAGAGTAACAGGAAGATTATCTATACAAAAATAACCCATATCTTCATAACATCTTATAGCTAGAGACTTACCTGCTCCAGAAAAACCAGTTATTATTATAAGATTTAGTAGTGATTCTTCCATATTATAAAATCCACCACCTCTCTAAAACCTTCAGGGCTATCCTTTTGGGTAACATAATCAGCAATCTTCTTTAATTCTTCGGGCGAGTTGTTAAAAGTTATTCCCAAACCAGCATCTCTTATCAATTCAAAATCATTAAAACTATCTCCTAGGCCAGCCATCTCAAAAGTAGATATACCTAACATCTCAGAGAGAAATCTTAAAGCCTTACCTTTTGATACCCTATTATTCATGATTTCTAAGTACGTTGGACTGCTCGTAGTTATGCAGAATCTACAGTTAAATATCTCTTTAAGTTTAAACTGAGTCTCCCTGACTAGTTCTGGAGGACCTATGCCAAGAATCTTTGTAGTAGGAAGCTTTGGGATATATTTTATATTATCTATAAAAATTGCATGGACTTTATTCTGCAATGGATAGTTATTCCCATAGGGATTTCCTCTAAATATATATAACTTATCATTAAAGTAAAGATTAATCTGAAAATCTTCTCTTAGCAAGACTTCAAAAATCTGAAACCAAGTAGGATAATCTATAGGTTCATGATAAATAATGTTTAAATCTTTATCACCTATCATAGCACCATTATAGGCTATAATAGGGGTATCTAGTCCAAGAATCTTATAATAGTTATATATAGAACTAAACATTCTACCGCTGGCTATACAGACTTTTATACCATAATTAAGAAGCATATCAATTCCCTCTCTTACAACATCGGGAATATTATCATTAAACAGTATAGTACCATCTAAATCTGTAACCAATACCTTAATCATAGTTAAATTATTATATCACTAATTATTTCCCTCTTCTATATAAGGGCACAGAGAGTACCTTCAAAAACATTAATAAAGAATCGTTCCTATCTTTCTGCAAAACTTTAGATTCTTCTATATAAAAGATTAATAAAATGCTAGAAACAACTGCTAATAACATAAGAGACAGATACATTCTTGAAATACCAACGACATCTGCTATATAGCCAGCAAAAAACGGGGCAAATGCAGAAGCAAAACCTGTTATCATATTAAACATCCCCTGAGCAGTTCCTCTTTCTTCCGGATGAACAATGTCGTTTATATATGCTATAGGTACTACAACCATAACAGCAAATGTGATACTATGCATACTCTGTATCGCTACTATATGCAAAGGACTTGATGCTATACTATATAAAAACATTCTCAATGGAAGAGCTAGGGAAGCTAATACTAATAAAGGCCTTCTACCTATCCTATCTGAGAGACTTCCCATAATAAACATAAATGGTATCTCTATTCCTGAGCTCATCGCGTAAGAAAAACTTACCATTCTGTTAGAGCCACCTAAAGATTTTACTAACAGATTAACATAAGTTGAAGCACTAGTGAGCGTAGTGTAGTAGAGAAAGTAGAAAAATAAAAAGTTGAGTAACTGCTTATTTGATATTAAATTTTTGAAACCTTTTATCCCTGAGACTAGAATACCTATTTTCCTCTCTGGTTCCTTTATGGGTATCACTAAAAAGACAGAAACTAGAAATATAATACCTATGGTTATAAACATAATTCTACCATAAGTTAGTATGGGAAGAATTCCACTTAAAAGTATGCTAACTAGAAAGCCAATACTTCCCCACATTCTACTCGATGCGTAGTCCCTTCCAATTTCTCCTAAAAGACTGAGGTCGACTATGAGTACACTAGAAATAGTCAATATAGTATATGTGCATAAACCAGAAAGTATATAAACAAATAAGAAATCTTTATATGCACTTATCCTTGGAAATATTAGAAGATATATAAAACTATTTATCAGTAAACCAGAGATGATAAAGGGCTTTCTCTTCTGTACTTTATCAGACAGATTACCTATAGGAGTCTGTATAAGGGCTCCTATAAAGGCAGAAAGAGCAGATAAAGAACCTATCTCTCTCATAGAAAGTCCTAATTCTCTTAGATGTACAGGTATAAAAGAGAATACTAAAGACCAACCTGCATAATAGAAAAAAAGGAAAGCCCTTACCAGGAAAACATTTAGTCTTCTTTCTTTCATCTAGTAACCCAATTCTTCGTTTACTAGCCCTATAGTGAAATCTGTTTTAGATGGTTTATATTCGATTATAGTAGTAACCCTACAGATACTTACATTGCCAGAACAACTCATACAATATCCTACTTTTGCACATGGGGTATTTAACCCTAGTCTATGGGCATTCATTGGGGTTGCAACATTCTTTATCCTCCAAATAGCACTTTCTATATCTTTAACAATCTTATTAATTCCTATTACAAGAATGACACGCTTAGGCCCAAAGATCATCCCTGCTACTCTATTCCCTACCCCATCTGTATTCACCACAACTCCATCTATAGTTATGGCATTAGTGCTAGAGAGGAATACATCGGCAATTAATTCTTCTCTTCTAATTTCAAAATCCTCATCAGGTGTAAAACCTGCTTTCCAGTGATGAATTACTAGATTTCCTCTGGATTCTAGCTCTTCTATTATTCCTAGTTCCCTTATAGTTATAGAACCACCTATCCCAACCTTAGCATTTTGAGGAATAATTTCTAGTAATCTATTCCTAGCTTCTTCTATAGTATTACACCAGAATGCATCAAATCCTCTCTTCTTCAGGTTTTCAGTTACTCTCTCTAATAGCAATTCTGTATACCACTTTTTATTGGCATCCATAATTACCTCCTATAATCCTAATTCTTCATGAATCTCTTGCATAGCAGAAAGTGAGATATTTATAAATTCTTCTAAACTAAGCCCAAGCTTTTCACACAGTTTTATCTCCTCTCTATTCGCTCCCCTTGCAAATGCCTTCTCTTTAAATCTTTTCATAATAAATTTTGTATCTATAGCATTTAAACTTTTTTCTGGTTTTATCAAAGCTCCAGCTATTATAAGTCCATTTACTGCATCAGCAGAGCAGAGAGCTATATGCATTGGATTATTATCAACCTCTATCCCCTTTACATGAGCCTTTACTGCTTCTATAATTTCTTCCGGGAAATTAGCTTCTTTAAGAATATCTTCTGACAATCTACCGTGCTTTGCTGAATC
This sequence comes from uncultured bacterium, assembly GCA_937958695.1. Lineage (GTDB taxonomy): Bacteria > DUMJ01 > DUMJ01 > DUMJ01 > DUMJ01 > DUMJ01. The sequence goes on along the minus strand of CALGNK010000020.1, from coordinate 15,793 downwards.
ATCTCCACATAGCTCATAATCTATGTCATGTATAAGACCAGCTATTCCCCAGATTTCTTCGTCCTGATTAAATTTTCTTGCTAAGGCCCTCATTATGGACTCGGTTGCAAGCATATGTTTTCTTAAATTATCCGATTTTACATATTTCTCTAGTAAAGAGAGAGCAAAACTTCTATTCAACTTATCACCCCTTTCTAAAAATCTCTTCTATTACCCTACAGTGCTATAAAGATAATTTATCCTTCTTTTTTAACACCCTTTGTAACTCTGTTCAACCATCTTATCATGAGAAATACTATAAATGCTACAATAACAAAATCAATCACAGAAGAAGCTAGCTTACCATAAAAGATTCCTTTCAAAAATAGTTCTTCAATATTTTTTAATCCTAAAGCAGAAAGCGCTGGATTAAATATTAGTGAAATTAATACTAACACTTCATTCCTCTCTATTTAATTTCATCTTAATGTTACTGTAGATTTACTTGGCGTACTAAGTAGATCTCTATCGGTATGCCTATTCATAAGCGTATCTAAAAATATCGTTACATCCTCTTCTACCTCTTCTGGACTCATAACTCCAATAGCTACAGCGTCTGTCTCTTTTATGTTATTTAAGACAAAAGGTATTCCCTGCTCTGGCATAAGTCTTCCTGCTGCTAATGGTTTGATTACGATTATTGGTTTTGGAAATTCTCTTATCATTTTAGCTATCCAATTGACCTCTAGATTAGAGAGAAATCCTACAGAATTAAATGGCAGTATTACAAACTCTATATCATAACTGCTATTAGAAAGGACAGTTAAGGTCTCTGGACGATGGGTGCTTATCCCAGGGATCATTCCTAATTCCCTTATATATGCTAATAAATCCTCTATATCTTCAATCTTATTCTTAGAAGATACCAGATGTGAGTCTACAAAGCTACAGTGTATAGCATGAAGTTTATTCCCCATTTTACTTGCAATTTTAGTTTCCTCTCGAAGTTTTTCCTTATCTAACCAACCTAGAGTAGTAGAAATCCAGATCATAGGTTCTTTACTTCTCTTTTTCAACTCCTCTTGAACTTGACAGGTCTTTTCATTAATAGGTCCTAGTAAAGATGTTATTCCTAGCTCTTGGCACTTCTCTAATACTTCAACTATCCTTTCAATTGTAAAGTATCTCTTTAACCATACATCCCTAGCTTTTGAAAAATGTGAATAACCATTAAATGTGTTAGTTCCACAGATAAGACGAGAAACCTTAATTCCTGATATTTCAACTTCAGGTATCTTACTTTCGCCCATAAGATTACCTCCTTACATACTGGTAGAGTATTGTCTTTATTTTAGCATAATTACAGAAATTCTCCAAAGACTAAATTACCTAATAGTCTTCCTTTAGTTGTTAATGCTATTTTATCCCCTTTCCTACACATCAATCCTTGAGAGATTAGTTTTTTTATATTTTCAGCAAAGATCTCTTCTATATTTATACCCGTCTTTATATGCACCTCAGAAAGAGAAACTCCTTCTTTCAATCTCAATCCTAATATGACTAGTTCTTTTGCCTTTTCAAAAGGCGAAAGTTTCTCCTCCCAAATCTTTGGATTTTTACTTCTATTTAATAATTCTATATAAGCCTTTACATTAGGGGTGTTAGACCATCTAGTATTTCTCATAAAAGAATATGCTGAAGGACCAAAACCCAAGTATTCTTCGCCTTTCCAATAAGTCAAATTATGTCTACATTCATAACCATCTTTTGCATAGTTTGATATTTCATACCAGAAGAACCTATGTCTGTCTAATACCTCTTGAGTAACATCAAATATCTCAAGTTCTAAATCTTCTGGCATCTGATCCATTTCCCTTCTAATGAAGGACTTATAAAGAGGAGTCCCAGGTTCATACATGAGGCTATATATAGATATATGAGTAAGATTCCTTTTTAGTACACTCTCTAAGGTATATTTCCAGCTCTTTAGAGTCTGAGTCGGAATTCCATATATAAGATCTACGTTTATATTATCAAAACCAGACTCGATTGATATATCTAAAGCTTCTAGAGCCTCCTTAGATGAATGAATTCTTCCTAAAAGTTGTAATTCATCATCTATAAGACTTTGAATCCCAATACTTATCCTGTTTATGCCAAGATCTTTGTATATTTTCAGTTTCTCCTTGTTTATAGTACCTGGATTGATCTCTATAGTAAACTCAAGATTTTCTTCCAGCCTAGTTAGCATATAGATAGTATCTACAATTCTCTCTAAGTTTTCCAATGGAAGAATACTAGGGGTTCCTCCACCAAGATAGATACTCTTTACTAAGTAATCTCTGTTTAATCTAAGCTCTAATTCTTTTATAAGAGCTAGAGTATACTGATTTAGAAGAGATACATCAAATCTAATGGAATAGAAATCACAATATAGACACTTTTTTATGCAAAATGGAACATGAATATAAAGAGCTATTCTAATCACTTTTAAGAATAGCTAAAAATGCCTCCTGAGGGACTTCTACCTGTCCTATCTGTTTCAGTCTCTTTTTCCCTTCTTTTTGCTTCTCAAGTAATTTTTTCTTTCTAGTTACATCTCCTCCATAGCATTTTTGGAGAACATTTTTCTTTAAAGGAGGAATATTCTCTCTAGCTATAACTTTACCATTTACTGCAGCCTGAAGAGGAATTTCAAAAAGTTGTCTAGGTATAAGGGTTCTTAATTTCTTAACTATCTCTCTCCCTCTTCTTTCCGCTTCATCTCTATGTACAATAATACTCAATGCATCTACTGTTTCGCCCTTTACAAGTATCTCTAACCTTACAAGGTCTGACTCTCTAAACCCTATTGGCTCATAGTCTAAGGATGCATAACCACGAGTAACAGATTTTAACTTATCAAAGAAATCAAATATAACCTCATTTAGAGGTAATTCATAAATAAATACCACCTTCATCGGATCTATATAGTTCATCTCTATAAGGGTTCCTCGCTTTCCAAGGCATAACTCCATAATTGGACCTATAAATTCCGATGGGCTTATAATTGATACTTTAACATATGGCTCCTCTATCTTTTCTATTAGACTATAGTGCGGGAATTGGGAAGGGTTATTTATTTCTAATATATTTCCATCCTTAGTAGATACCCTATATACAACGTTAGGAGCAGTTGCTACTAATTTTACCCCGTATTCTCTCTCTAATCTTTCTTCAACTATCTCCATATGAAGTGTCCCCAAAAAACCACATCTAAATCCGGGACCTAAAGCCTCTGAGTTTTCTGGTTCAAATACTAACGCGGGGTCATTTAACTGTAACTTCTCTAAACTTTCTCTAAGATCTTCGTATTGATTTGACTCTTGCGGAAATAATCCACAATACACCATGGGTTTAATTCTCTTAAATCCAGGAAGAGGTTTTTCTATAGGTGAATTTGCATCTGTTATCGTATCTCCTATCTGTGCATCTTTTACGTTCTTTATGTTAGCTATGATATAGCCAACTTCTCCTGCTACTAGAGACTCTGTGGGATGTAAGCCAAAGGAGAAATATCCGACTTCGTCTACTTCATAAACAGCTCCAGTTGACATCATTTTGATGTTCATACCCTTCTTTACTGTTCCATTGAATACTCTAGTATAAACCACCACTCCTCTATATGAATCGAAATAAGCATCAAATATTAAAGCCTCTAGATTCTTAGTTAAGTCTCCTTTAGGAGGAGGAATACGTTCTGTCACAGCTCTTAATAATTCATCTATCCCAATTCCCTCTTTAGCGCTAACTAGTATTATCTCCTCTTCTAAGAATCCCAAAGAATCTATTAACTGTTTCTTTACTCTTTCTATCTCTGCTCCGGGTAGGTCTATCTTATTTATAACAGGGATTAGTGTAAGCCCATTTTCAAGAGCTAGACTATAATTTGCAAGAGTTTGAGCCTCTATACCTTGAGTTGCATCAACTACAAGGATCGCCCCTTCACAAGCAGCTAGACTTCTAGATACCTCATAAGAAAAATCTACATGACCAGGTGTATCTATGAGGTGTAGTTCATATTCCTCATCATCTAATACATAATACATCCTTATAGGATGAGACTTTATAGTAATCCCTCTTTCCCTTTCTAAATCCATCTGATCTAAAACCTGTTCTTCAGCAATCTTCTTTTTTGGCATAGAATTAGTCTTCTCGAGAAACCTATCCGCTAAAGTAGATTTACCATGATCTATATGTGCTATTATGCTGAAGTTTCTAATATTTGACAACTTCATCTATTCACCACCTGTACCTAACTTAATAAGAGCAGATTTAGTCTTTTCTAGAAGATCTTCCTTCTCTATTATAGGTTTCCCAAATCTTACTAATACTTTTGGCCAACGGAAAATCTTACGAAATATTTGATGAGTATTAAATGTATACACCGGAACTATAGGGACGTCAGTCTTTGTAGCTAGATATACAAAGCCAGAGTGAAGTTCTCCTAAAATCTTAGAAAGGTCTCTATTTCTTGTCCCTTCGCCAAATATTAAGAGCAATTTTCCTTCCTTAAGAATATTTTCTGCAGTACGTAAGGCGACTCTATCAATCTTACCCCTTCTCACAGGGAAAGCACCTAAAGAGCGAATAATAAATGCAAATGGTTTAAATCTAAAGAGTTCCTCTTTAGCCATAAAATACGTCTTTCTAAAATGTATACAGCACCCTATTACAATTGGGTCCATCATAGCCCTATGGTTAGCTACTAATATAACCCCTCCTGAACGAGGGACATTTTCTAGCCCATCTATCTTGTATCTACAAAATACAGTAAGAAAAATTCTAAGTATTATCCATGCAAACCAGTAAAACATACTATATTTTATCTTTCACCACCAATAGAATCTTATCTATAACTTCTTGTATCTTTAAATTGGTAGAGTCTATATAAATTGCGTCAGGTGCTGGTTTAAGAGGTGCAATTTCTCTAGTACTATCCCTAATATTTCTTTCTATAATTTCTGCCAACACTACTTCGTAAGGAATTCTCTCTCCCATCTTTTGTAAGTCTTTATATCTTCTCCTAGCTAACTCTTCATTTGAAGCAGTTAAGAATATCTTTACCTCAGCTTCCGGTAGTACTACTGTTCCTATATCTCTTCCTTCTATTACCATACCCTTTAGTTCTGCAGCAATTCTAGTTATCTTATTTACAATATCCCTTATCTCTTTATATATTGATATTTTAGAGGATAGGTTAGCTATCTCTCTAGAGTATATCTTATCAAAGGGAGGCTCTATTCCATTAATAACAACTCTGCAAAATCCTGGCTCGCTACCAGAAATAATCTCTAGATTAGAAATAGCTTCCGAGATATCTAATCCTTCTTCCCATCCAATAGCATAAAACCACCAAGCTATACTTCTATATAGCATGCCGGTATCTAGATAATCATAGGACAATCTAAGAGATAGTATTTTCCCTATAGTGCTCTTTCCTGCGCCTGCAGGTCCATCTAGGGCAATATTTATTAAAGGCATTTTAATCTTTCTATCTCCTCTTTGGTAAGAGGTCTCGCTTCTCCCTCTTTTAGATTACCAAGTTTTATCGGTCCAAACTGTATACGAAGTAAATCTAATACAGGGTTACCTATCCTATCAAACATTCTTCTAATCATTCTCTTCCTACCTTCATGTAACGTAACCTCTAAAACACTTCTATCTTTAGAAACTCTTATCACTTTGATACTATCAAATCTAGCTAAGCCATCTTCTAAAACTATACCATTAAGCAATTTTTCAACTTTACTGTTATCTATTTCTCCCTTGATCGTTACTCGATATCTCCTCTCTATTTTATACCTAGGATGTAGTAATCTATTCGCTAAATCTCCATCATTTGTAACTATCAGTAAACCTCGAGTATCTTTATCAAGTCTTCCTACATGGAACAGATCTCTTCTTTTTAAGATGTCCATAACGGTCAATCTACCCTGAGGATCAAATGTAGTAGTAATGGAGCCTTTAGGTTTATTTATTATAAAATATTCCTTTTTTATAGGTTTAAGAATGTAATCATCAAATTCAACCACATCAACATCTGGATCTATTTTGTCTCCTATCTTAGCAATAAAACCATTAACCTTTATTCTTCCTGACTTTATTAATTCTTCTGCCTTCCTTCTAGAAGCTATTCCACAACTGGCTAAATATTTCTGAAGCCGTAAGACATTCCCATATGTTCTCTCACCTCTTGAATAGTAGCAGAAGATACCTTTCTAGCCTTTTCCTGTCCACTTTTTACTATCTCTTTAACAAGGTCAAGATTTGCCTGTAAATAACTCCTCTTCTCTCTTATCGGAGCAAAATAATTAATTAAATTATTGTATAGCTCATTTTTACAAGCAACACACCCTCTATCCCCATTCCTACACTCCGTCTCCACTGTTTCTAGGTCCTTGGTAAAGAACTTATGGAAGGTAAATATATTACATACTTCTGGGTGGCCCTTATCTCTAAGCCTAATCTTCTGTGGATCAGTAATTGTTGCCATAACCTTTTCTTTAATACTTTCTGGATCCTCACTTACTCCAATATAGTTGTTATAGCTCTTACTCATCTTTCTCCCGTCAATACCTGGAAATATGGCGCTCTCAGTAAGCTTTGGCTGAGGCTCAGGAAAGACCTCTCCATACAAATAATTGAATCTCCTTGCTATCTCTCTTGCTAACTCTAGATGAGGAATCTGGTCTGCACCAACTGGAACTACAGTAGCTTTATATAAAAGGATATCTGCTGTCATAAGTACAGGATACCCTAAAATCCCATAGTTTATACTCTCCCTTACATCAATACTCCTAACCATATCTTTTAATGTAGGATTTCTCTCTAGCCAGCTTATAGGGGTGATCATAGATAATAATATGTGTAATTCTGCATGGTCTGGAGATAAGGATTGAATAAACAAGGCACTCTTTTCTGGATCTATCCCTATGCTTAATAGGTCAAGTATCAAATCCCACACATCTTGCGATAATGTAGATATATCTTCATACCTAGTAGTAAGGGCATGCCAATCTACTATAGGAAAATAACATTCATACTCGTCTTGCATCTTTATCCAATTTATCGCCGCACCAAAATAATTACCAAGATGCATCTTGCCTGTTGGCCTTATACCGCTTAAGACTCTTTCCATATCTACCTCCATTCACTATACAAAAATATTAAATAGCCAATTTACAATTGGAGAAACTATTACTCCTATAAAGTTAGTAAATGCTATTAACATTACTACAATTATAAAGCCATACTGTTCCAAAAATTCCATAACATACATATATCGATATGGTAAAAAAAGTAGTAAAAGCTTGGAACCATCTAAAGGAGGAATAGGTAAAAGATTAAAGATAGCAAGTGCTATATTTATATAAATACCTATAGAGAGAAACATATTTATTGGTACCACATAAAACGGCATAAATATCCTTCCTATTAATGCAAACAGTATAGCTAAAAGGAAATTAGCAGAAGGTCCTGCAATAGATACTAATATTGTATCTCTTCTGTAGTTACTGAAATTATTTGGATTTATAGGCACCGGCTTAGCCCAGCCAAATCTAAATATAAGCAACATGATCGTTCCAATAGGATCTAAATGGGCTAGGGGGTTTAATGTCAACCTACCATAAAACTTAGGAGTAGGGTCTCCTAATTTATAGGCAGCCCATCCATGAGCATATTCATGAAATGTAATGGCTATTAGGATAGCTGGTACACTCAACAATAAACTTAAGATATTAAGTCTCATCTCTTAAAGAGATTAACATAAAGAATCTTAAATTTCAAGGCTCTACTACACTATTCTTTCCAAGTTTTTCAAGAGCTGATCTCAGATAATAGTTCGATTCCTCTAACAACCTCTTACTCTCTGCAGGACTTAAATTCCCAATTATGCTTACTATAGCTTCCTTTACATTCATATTACAAGCCTTTAATCTTTCTATAGCTATATCTTCTGTAGTTTCAGTTACCTTTTTTATTATCTTAACAGCCCTATTTATAAGCTTTTGATTAGTAGGTTTTACATCAACCATAATATTTCCATAGACCTTACCTAACTTAGCCATACTTATAGTACTAAACATATTTAAAACTAATTTTTGAGAAGTCCCTGCCTTTAATCTGGTAGACCCAGCTATTACTTCCGGACCAGTATCTATTTCTATAGCTACATCTACAAAATCCTTAACTGGTGAATTATAGTTGTTAGTTATTAAAATAGTCTTAGCTCCCCTATTATAAGCTTCCTCTAAGGCTGAAACTACAAACGGAGTAGTTCCACTAGCAGTAATTCCTACAACCACATCATTCTCTGATACTCCTCTCTTTCTTATCTCTTCTCTTCCCTGCTCAGTATCATCCTCAGCATACTCTACTGCAGAAGTGATAGCTTTTTCTCCGCCTGCAATTATCCCTTGAACCATTTCAGGGTCAACACTAAAAGTAGGAGGACATTCTGCCGCATCTAAGATTCCTAGCCTTCCACTAGTTCCCGCACCTACATAGAAAAGCCTACCACCCTTTTTAAAACTCTCCACTATAATATCTATGGCTCTAGCTATCTCAGGCAAGACTCTTTCTATGGCTAGAGGAACCTTCTTATCCTCTTCATTCATAATCTTAGCCATCTCTAAAGTGCTCAACAAGTCAAAATTTGATGTCAATTCATTATAATCTTCAGTTCCCATAGAACATTCATCTCTCCTTTAGAAATCTCTGACCTATTATTATGGCACCAATTATAGGCTCCGCTTTAGCAGGAAAGACATTGGCATTTGGGAATCTCTCTTTTATAAACTTAGTAAAAGGTCCTATTACGATATCTTTAGCCTTAAAAAATCCACCTGTATAAGCAAGATTAAAAATATCATCTCTTCCATACCCTATTCCTTCCGCTGTTGTAACGCCAAGAAGGCTTAGTTCATAAGCAGCAGAGTGTAATATACCCAAAGCTACCCTATCTCCCATTTCGCCAGCTTTAACTACATACTTAGCAAAGCCCGATATAGTATCTTTAGCCCTTTCATAGATAATTTTTACTAGAGCTTCCATATCTCCATATCCCATATATTCATAAAACATATCTAAGAGAATAGTTTCTTCTCCTCTTCCATCGTATGCCTTAAGACTAGCTATAATTCCCTTTCTACCAACGTCGTATGCGCTCCCCTCATCTCCCAAAAGATAACCCCATCCACCAGTTCTTTTTTCTAGATCATCTCTTCTCCCATATCCTATAGAACCAGTTCCAGCTATTACTATTACGCCTTCAGTATCTAAAAGAGCCCCTGCAAGAGCAATATACGCATCAGTGGTTACTATAACCTCTTTAGCTATGTTCAGAGAAAGCAAAAACTCTCTCATTTCTAACTCTCTTTTTGACACTCCAGCTACCCCAGCACTAATTAGATCGATCTTGATATCTGGAACTTGTTTAAGGGCAGATTCTATACCTTCTATAATATTTTCCTTAGCAATCTTCTTAGGAGTTGTGGTCCAATTTGAGGGACCACTATAGGCTCTAGAGATTATCTCGCCCGTTTCTGAAGAAATAACTACTTCTGTCTTTGTACCTCCACCATCTATACCAAGGATATACCTAGTCAATTATTATTCTCTCCTTATTTATATATTAGATACTTATTTCTAATTACCATAAAATTCTCTAGATCCTTCTTCCAAAGTTTCATAATCTCCTTCGAATTCATTCCAGCTTCTATATATTTTCTAACCTTGTCAGTCCCCATACTCAAGTCAAATAGATATCTTCCACCAGACTTATCTCCCCAGTTAAAATCTTTACGATATAGTTTGTATACAATATCCAGAATATTTAGACAAGTCTCCAGAGGATTAAATCTATTTCTATCGGTTATAAAAATTTCAACCCCTTTACAAACTTCATTTTGAAACTTCGAGTATTTCGGTATAAAATATACTAACCTAAAAATTACTCCTTCAATCCTTCTCTTTAAAAGCTCCTCTATAAGTTTGTTAGGATTAATATACGGAGCTCCAACAAAATGAAAAGGTTTAGTCGTTCCTATACCTACAGAAAGATAGGTATCTCCTATAGGGCCTGTACAAGGATATAGGAGTACAGTTTCAAAATCTGGGATATTTGGAGAAGAAATTACCCAGTATAGACCTGTATCATCAAATTTCATACCCCTATTCCATCCATCCATAGGTACCACTGTTAGCTTTGCCGATATCCTAAATTCATTGTTAAAAAGAAGAGCCAACTCTCCAACTGTCATCCCATAGATATTAGGTATAGGATATAAGCCAATAAAAGATCTAAATTCAGGCTCTAATATCGGACCATCTACATTAATTCCACCAAGAGGATTCGGCCTATCAAGGACTATAAAATCTATCCTATTTTCTTTAGCAGATTCCATAGCTAAAGCCATAGTAGATATATAAGTATAATGTCTTACGCCAACATCTTGTATATCAAAGATAATTGCATCTAAATCTTTCAACATATCTTTTGTTGGCTTTCTCGTCTCTCCATAGAGACTATATACAGGTAGATTAGTTTCCTCATCTATATAGCTCTTTACATATTCTCCAGCAATCCCTTCCCCTCTTATACCATGCTCTGGAGCAAACAAAGCTACTAATTTAACTCTAGGAATCTTAGAAAGTATACTTATGTTACTCCTTAACTGGCTATCAACCCCTGTCTGGTTAGTAATAAGCCCTATACGTTTTCCTTTTATAAGGTCAATCTTTTCATTTATAAGTATCTCTAATCCTAACCTTACCTTGCCTTCTACTAATATTACCATACTAAACAATAGGACCATAAGTAAGACGCATAGTATCATCCTGAACATTTCTTACGTCTCTCCTTGTTAGAAAAGTTTAGCATATAAAGTGCTTAATATCAAATGACAATAATCTGCTCAGACTTATAGATATATGCCTCTATAGAAAAAATGAAAGCATACTATATTTGATAATTATCTCTAAGTTTGAATTATAAATCTTTAGCTCGAAATTTTAGAAACATTGGTAGCCCCTAGGGGAGTCGAACCCCTGTCTTCGAGCTGAGAACCCGACGTCCTGGGCCACTAGACGAAGGGGCCATTTCATGATATATTTATATTACAATAGAATGGTCTATATGTCAAGATGGTTAATCGTGAAAAAAGTATTTGGGATCTAGAATATATAGTAGTAGATTTTGAGACAACTGGTAGTTTGGCATTTATAGATAGAATAATCGAAGTAGGAGCAGTTGTATTTACCAAGGGAAAGATAATAGACTATTTCTCTAGTCTAATACATCCTGGTAAAAGTATTCCCCCTTTTATAACATTTTTAACTGGAATAACTCCTGAGATGATAAAATCTGCTCCTCCTGCAGAAGTTGTCATTCCAAAACTTATGGATCTTATTGGAGATAAAATATTTGTAGCGCATAACGCCAGATTTGATCTTACCTTCTTAAACTACGAATTAGAAAGATTAGGACGACCTCAATATCAAGGGGACGTATTATGTACATTAAATATGGCTAGAAGATTACTAAAGCTTCCTAGAAGAGGACTAGATAGCCTTGCAGAATATTTTGGTATAGAGATAACACACAGACATAGGGCTATGTATGATGCTGAAGCTACCGCTCGGATACTAGGTAAGATGCTAAAAATATTAGACAGTGAAGGTGTAATTACTTGGGAAGATCTTCAGAGAAGATTAGATGGAAGCTATAAAGTTCCATCAAACTTTATGAAGTTAAGAGATATTATTGAAGAGGCCCCTCATAATCCTGGAGTTATCATATTTCTAGATGAAATAGGTAATGTGTTGTATATAACAAAGTCTAAAGATTTAAAGTCAAAGATATCTAATTATTTCTATATACATGAAGGCATATCTAAAAATAGAGAAGAACTTCTGAAACATACTAATTCTTTAGAATATATAATAACTACAACCGAATTTGAAGCCTATCTTCTAGAGAAAGAACTAGTACAAATGCTAGAACCGAGATTCAATAAGACCTATCAGCAGAAACAGACTTAACCTTTATCTTCTAAAGATATTTAGAACTAAGGATATAATTATACTCAATAATATGCAGGTTATTATCGGAAAGAATATTATGGTATTTCCTCTTCTTATAATAATATCTCCAGGAAGTTTTCCTATGTAGGGAATACGATCGAAGAAAACTAAAAACAAACCAAGTAAAACAAAAATGACTCCAAATAGAATTAAAACCTTCCCAAGGTATTCCATACTTATATCACCCCAAGGAAGTAAATCTTTTCACCTTTCTCTCAAATCTCTCATACTCACTAAATATGCATCCGCAGTACTTCTGCTTGTATATATTTAACTCGTCTGCTATTCTCTGAGAACTATGCCAACCAATTCTAAAATCCTCGTAGTAAAATTTAATATCTTCTTCTTTAGCCAACTCCTCCCCAATCTCCTTTATCCTAGTATGATTTTGGTAGGGGCTTACTAAAAGAGTAGTAGAAAAATAGTCTATCCCTAAGTCTTTAGCCTTCCTAACAGTTTCTTTTAATCTTAATAAGTAACAAGACTCACATCTATTTTCTAAGGAATCTAAAGCTATCTCCAAATGGATCCGAGGATTATATTCTCCTATAAGGAGAGGAATTTTCTCCTTTTCCAAGTAGCTTTTCAAAGCCTCTCCTCTTAATATATACTCAGTAGTAGGATGAATATTTGGATTAAAATAATAACCAATAACTTCATAATTCGTCTTTAATCTCTCTAGTGGATATATAACACATCTAGCACAGCATATATGCAAGAGAAGCTTCATACCATTTTCCTCTTTAAAATATTAAGGCCATTTTCAGTAATAATTCTTCCCCTTGGAGTTTTTTCTATATACCCCATTTTTATAAGATAAGGCTCATATATCTCTTCTATAGTTTCGCTAGACTCTCCAATAGCTGATGAAAGTGTCTCTATTCCTACCGGTCCACCATTAAACTTGTAGGCTATAGTTTCTAAGATTCTTAAATCTTCTCTATCTAGCCCATGCTCTTCTATCTCAAAGAGATTTAGCGCCTCTATAGCCAAATGATAAGAGATAAAACCATCTCCTTTTACCTCTGCATAGTCCCTCACTCTTTTTATAAGCCTATTAGCAATTCTTGGCGTCCCTCTAGACCTATATGAGATCTCTTTAAGTGCATCTATTTCGTATTTTATATTTAATATTCTAGCAGACCTTTCCACTATCTTTAGTATCTCCTCAGGGGTATAATAATCTAACCTCTCAATAATACCAAACCTATCTCTTAATGGTGGAGACACTAAGCCAAATCTAGTAGTAGCTCCGATAAGAGTAAATCTAGGTAATTTAATTCTTATTGCCCTAGCACCTGTTCCCTTACCTATAACTATATCGACTTCTCTTTCTTCCATAGCCGGATATAGTATTTCCTCTATAGGTTTTCCAAGTCTATGTATCTCGTCAATAAACAGAATACTACAGTCTTCTAGAGACGTTAATATGGCAACTAATTCACCAGCTTTTTCTATCGCAGGGCCAGAAGTAACCTGAATCGGAACCTTAAGTTCACTAGCTATAATATAAGCTAATGTAGTTTTCCCTAAACCAGGAGGTCCATAGAGCAAGATATGATCTAAAACGTCCCTTCTTTTAAAGGATGCTTTAAGAAAAATTTCTAACTTTGTCTTTACTTTTTCTTGCCCTATAAACTCGTCAAAGGACCTAGGCCTAAGAGAGCTTTCTATAACCTTTTCTTCTGGTAAAACTACAGGAGAAAAAATATCTCTATCCATTCCCTTTCGATAACCTCTTCAAAGAGATCTTTACTAAGTCTTCTAGAGAATTTCCTTCCAAGTCCATCTCCTCTATCACCTTTCTTATTTCACTCTTATTATAACCCAATTTTTTAAGAACTTCAGTAAGAAGCTTTCTATTTTCTTGAGATATACCTTCCAAATCGATAAGTCTATCTTTTAATTCTACCACTAATTTTTTAGCCCTTTTCTTTCCTACCCCAGAAACTCCTCCTAAAACATCAAGGTCTTCAGACTTAATACCTCTTACTATACCTTCGTACCCTAGTTCACTAATCAGAGTTATACCAATCTTAGGTCCTATACCTGAGACATTTATTATTAAATTAAATAAGTCTCTCTCTTTCTCGGTAAGAAAACCATAAAGTATTGGGATTCCATTATTTAACAAAAGAGATGTAAATATCTTATAAACTTTATTAACATTTAGAGATCTGGCTGAGGATGGAGGAATGTAAATATGAAAACCAATTCCATTTACATCCAAAACTATAGAAACATCATCTATTCTCGATAATATACCTTCGATATAGGAAAACATTGCTTACCTAAGATTTCAAGTCCTGCACACAAGCATAGAGCTAATGCATCACTTGCATCTGTAGGAATATTCTCTTGAACAGATAGAAGTCTTTCTACCATGAACCTTACCTGTGTCTTATCCGCTCTACCATAACCAGTAAGAATACTTTTTACCTGCGTTGAAGAAAACTCCATAATATCTAGATTATATAAACCAGCTAGGAGTAATATTATACCCCTAACTTCGCCTAAAACAATGGAACTTTTGACATTCTTATAATAAAAAATATCCTCAAGAGAAAGGATTCTCGGTTCAAAAGTTTCTATAACTAATGAAAGATTTTTAAAAATGAGTTCTAAAGATTTAGAACGAGAACATTCCCTAGATATATCAATAATTCCATATTCTAAAAGAAAAAAAGAACTGCCTTTTAATTCTATTAAACCATAACCTGTAATATTAGAACCGGGGTCAATACCAATAATAATATCATTATGCATTAATCAGAATCTCATCAGGTATATCAAAATTACTATATACCTTTTGTACATCATCTAGATCTTCTAATTGGTCTAGCAATCTAAGTAATTGTCTAGCTTCATCGCTCTCTACCCTAACTGTATTGTTGGGAAGATATGTAACTTCTGCTCTTAAGATTTTAAGTCCCGCTTTTGCATAACTTTCCTTGGTCCTTTCAAAATTTTCAGTAGAAGTTATTATCTCGTAGCCATCCTCAGTACTTCTTACATCTTCTGCTTCTGCTTCCAAAGCCACATTATAGACGTCTTCTTCCTTTTCCTCAGGACTTATCAATATATATCCTTTACGTAAAAAAATCCAGGAAACACAACCTGATTCTCCCAAACTTCCACCATTACGCTGAAATACATGTCTAAGTTCTGCGGTTGTTCTATTTTTATTATCAGTGGTGGCTTCTACCATAATAGCCACCCCACCAGGACCGTATCCTTCATATATAACTTCTTCGTAATTCGCTCCTTCTAGTTCTCCAGTACCTCTCTGAATGGCTCTCTTAATATTTTCAGAAGGCATATTAACTTCTCTTGCTTTTTCTAATGCTAATCTAAGCTTTGGATTATTTTCTGGGTCTGGCCCACCTTCTCTTACCGCGATAATAATTTGACGGGTAACCTTTCCAAAGATCTTACCCCTAACAGCATCCATTTTTTGTTTAGTCTCTCTTATATTATGCCATTTCGAATGTCCAGACATAGAATCACCTCAAACTAAAAAAATCTATAAAATATAATATAAAAATGGCCCGGCAGTGGCCTACTCTCCCATAGGGTCCCCCCTATAGTACCATCGGCGCTGGAGGGCTTAACTTCCGTGTTCGGGATGGGAACGGGTGTTTCCCCTCCGCTCTTTTACCACCGAGCCTTATTAACTATAACCACACCT
>CALGNK010000019.1 GCA_937958695.1 uncultured bacterium | reverse complement strand
GGTATAAGGGTATACATAATTAATGCTATAGATATAAAGATAAAGTTTGTTTTTTCACAAGCATATAGGAGCCTTAGCATTGATAATGCATTAGACTTTTTCAAGAAGTTAGAAAGGGATAGAATATAGATTTATATATCCAAGGAATCCAAAGATAAATGGGTACATAGAAAGATTTAATAGGAGCATACAGGAAGAGTTTCTAGATGAAAACATCTACCTGATAGATTATGGTGTAGGAGAGTTAAACAAGGGCATTATAGATTATATAATCTGGTACAATACTAAGAGGGCTCATAAAAGCTTAGGGTATTTATCTCCAATTGATTATATGTTAAAATTTTATCCGGAGTCTCAAATGTATGCGACGTCTACAACTAGAGGTATTCAATAAATATGAACAACATTGGACTATATGGACCTATAAAGACGTAGGAGTCCAAGGGCTTATAGTTCCTAAAGAAGATTGTGAATACTTGAAAAGGATTAAACCCATACTTAAATTAAAAGAAAAGTTAGGACTTGATTCGTGGACTTCAAGAGGACATGGGTTACTTGCCATAGAAACAGCCAAGATGATCGAACTCATAGCTCAAACAGTAGCTGAAGAGCTAAAGGACTATAGTTTAGATTATACATCTCTTACTAGGACATTAGGTGACCGTACTATATGTGGTGCTATCAGTAACTTCCTTACCCCGTTATATGCACTTCAGTTTGCAGATATGACAGCTGAAGAGATAGAAAAGATGCACCATTTGGCATTTGAATTCTCTAACTGTGTAAAGAGGACATATTTAATAGAAGTATTAAAAGAGGCGATGAGAAGATAATATATTTTAGGAGGGTTAAAATATGGAAGAAAAAGTAGGCTATCTAAATCCAGAACTTTCGATTGAAGAGAGGATTGAAGACCTACTCTCTAGAATGACATTAGAGGAAAAGGTCGGTCAGCTCAAGGCTAGGATTCTACACATCTGGAAATCTCTAGCTGACATCTTTGAAGGATTAGAGCCAGAACAGGCTAGAAAGTTTGATGTTGTATTTCGTGAACTATTTAGAGATCGAAGCCTTGTAGAGGCTATATCTAGAAATCTATGGCAGAAAAAATGGAAAGAGATAGTCCTAGAAGGAGACACTGAAAAATATCCTATAGGAGAACTAAGTTGTGCCTTAAGGCCCTTCTCGCCTAAAGAGGGAGCGAAGCTTGCAAACGAGATGCAGAAATATATTCTAGAAAACAGCAAATTAAAGATACCTATACTTATACATGATGAATGTCTACATGGATGTATGGCTAAAGGGTCTACAAGTTTTCCTCAATCTATCGCTATGGCAAGCACATGGAATCCAGAGCTTATGTATGAAGTAGCTACTGCTATAGGTAAAGAAACTAGGGCAAGGGGTATCCATCAGGCGCTTTCACCTACAATAAATATAGCCAGAGACCCAAGGTGCGGAAGAACTGAAGAGACTTACGGAGAAGATCCTTACCTGGCATCACTTATGGCGGTATCCTTTATAAAGGGACTTCAAGAGCAGAAGGTTGTTACAACCCCTAAACATTATGCAGCAAACTTTGTAGGGGATGGTGGAAGGGATAGTAACGCGGTCCACTTCTCTGAAAGATTACTGAGGGAAATCTACTTCCCTGCATTTAAAGCAAGTATAGAAAAGGCAAATGCACTTTCTATTATGGCTGCATATAACTCTCTAGATGGTATTCCATGTTCTTCTAATAAGTGGCTTTTAACGGATCTATTAAGAAAAGAATGGGGATTTAAAGGTTATGTTGTGTCAGACTACGGTTCAGTGATGCATCTATTGACAAAACATAAGGTTGCAAGGTCTAAAGCGGAGGCAGCTAAGTTGGCTCTAGAAGCAGGATTAGATATGGAACTACCAGAGAGCGAATGTTTTGAGGAGATAGTTGGACTTGTTAAAGAAGGAAGACTATCGGAAGATGTAGTAAATGAGGCGGTTAGAAGAGTGCTGAGAGTAAAATTCTGGCTTGGATTATTTGACAACCCATTTGTTGACCCAGAATATGCCGAAAAGATATGTGACAGCAAAGAACATAGAGAGCTAGCATTAAGGGCTGCTAGAGAATCTATGGTCTTACTTAAAAACGAAGGGATTCTTCCATTAAGTAATGACATAAAATCTATAGCGGTTATTGGACCAAACGCTAATGTTCCTAGACTAGGCGGTTATAGTGGATTTGGCATAAAGGTAGTAACCCCACTAGAAGGGATACAGAATAAGATTGGAAAAGATGTCAAGGTGTATTTTGCCGAAGGATGTGGTCTAAATGATACTTCTAAGAAAGGATTCGATGAGGCTATAGAAATAGCTAAGAAGAGTGATGTTGCAATACTATTTATGGGAAACTCTGTACCTGAAACAGAGGGGGAACAGAGAGATAGATGTAACCTTGACCTACCAGGAGTTCAAGAAGACCTCATAAGAGAGATATGCAATACAGGTACTCCAGTAATAGTCGTTCTTATAAATGGCAGCGCCATAACTATGATGAACTGGATTAGTGGAGTAAAGGCAATACTTGAAGCATGGTATCCTGGTGAAGAGGGAGGGACAGCAATAGCAGACATCCTATTTGGTGATTATAACCCTGGTGGCAAGTTACCTATAACTTTCCCCAAGTTTACAGGTCAGTTACCCTTATACTACAACTATAAACCATCAGGAAGAGTTGATGATTATGTAGACCTCAGAGGGCCCCAACCACTATTTCCATTTGGATATGGATTAAGTTATACCCAGTTTAGATACAGCAATCTTAGAATTACACCTGAAGTTATATCTCCAAATGGAGAAGTTACCATTTCTCTAGATGTAGAGAATATTGGGAAATATAAGGGTGATGAGATAGTCCAACTCTATCTACATGATGAATTTTCTAGCATTGCTAGACCAGTAAAAGAACTAAAGAGATTTAAGAGAATAACCCTCGGTGTAGGAGAGAAAAAATCAATTTCGTTTACATTAACTAGAGAGGATTTGGAATTCCTCAATGCAGATATGGAACTAGTAGTTGAACCAGGAATCTTTGAGGTATTAGTTGGAAGTTCTTCAGAAGACATAAGGCTTAAAGGAACATTTGAAGTAAAGTAACTTTCCTTCTATTTCTAGCCCACAGGATACCCTGTGGGCTTTTTTATTTTCGTATAATTGTACTATATATCTACAGGGAATATTCATAGTTGAATTGATAATTAAACTCTAGTAGAATATCCTTTCTGTGGTAAATAAAAAAAATAAGGAGGGAATTTTAGATGATTGAGAAGGTTAAACTCCTCTATGAAGGAAAAGCTAAGAGGGTATACAGCACTATAGAAGAGGATAAACTTATTATAGAATTTAAGGATACTGCAACTGCCTTTGACGGGTTAAAAAAAGCAGAAATATCTGGCAAAGGAGAAGCTAATTGTATTATATCTAGTAAGATATTTGAACTACTAACCATAAAAGGAATAAAAAATCACTATATTAAGAGACTTAATGAGAGGGAGATGCTAGTAAAAAGTGTAAGAATCTTCCCGGTAGAGGTAATTATAAGGAACAGAGTAGCAGGTAGTATGGCTAAGAGACTTGGCTTAGATGTAGGAAAGGAATTAGAAAGACCTGTGTTAGAGTTTTGCTACAAAAGTGATGAACTCCACGACCCAATGATAAATGAAGACCACATACTAGCACTAGGGCTTGCCACGGAAGAAGAGCTTAAGACTATAAAAGAGATGTCGCTAGCTACAAATAACATACTTATAGATTTCTTTAAAAGATGTCATCTAGAATTGATAGATATGAAGTTCGAATTTGGTAAAGACCCTCAAGGCGATATATATCTAGCGGATGAGATATCTCCAGATACCTGTAGACTATGGGAACTGGGAACTACTACATCCTGGGATAAGGATAGATTTAGAAAGGATCTTGGAGGAGTCGAAGAGGCTTATAAAGAGGTAAAAGAAAGAGTTATAAATACCCCGATAGAGTCAAAAGCTAGAATACTTATAAGACTAAAGCCAAGCATTCTAGATGCACAAGGTTCTGTTATACTAAATGCGCTTAAGTCATTAGGATTTAACGAAGTAACAGAAGTTAGAGTTGGGAAACTTTTAGAATTAAAGATTGATAGGAAGATAGATGAACCAGAAAGGATAGAAAAGATGTGCAAAGAACTACTAGCAAATCCGGTTATGGAAGATTACGAATGGGAGTGGATAGAATGAACTTTGGAATAGTTGTCTTTCCCGGCACAAACTGCGACAGAGACTGCTACTATGTGATAAAGGATATTCTAAATCAACCAGTAAGATTTATCTGGCATAGAGAATATGAGCTAAAAAGAATAGACTGTGTAGTCCTTCCGGGAGGATTTTCTTATGGAGATTATCTAAGAGCAGGAGCTATAGCTAGATTTTCTCCTATTATGTCCAGCATAAGAGAATTTGCAGAAAAAGGGGGGCTAGTAATTGGTATATGTAATGGCTTTCAGATACTTACAGAAGCAGGATTACTTCCTGGGGCTTTGGGAAGGAATAAAAGTTTGAGATTTATATGTAAGTATGTAAATCTTATCGTAGAGCGCAATGATACTCCATTCACATCTGAGTTTAAAAAAGGTGAAATAGTTAGGATGCCCATAGCTCACAATGAGGGAAATTATTATATAGATGACCTTTCTAAGGTAAAAAAACAAGTGGTTCTAAGATATTATGGAGAAAATCCTAACGGAGCTCTAGATAATATAGCAGGTATAGTAAATGAAAAAGGAAATGTCTTTGGCCTTATGCCTCATCCTGAAAGGTGCAGTGAAAAGATACTTGGATCAGAAGATGGACTAAGAATATTTAAATCTATAGTGAGGTCGATATGAGGACAAGGGAAGAATTGCAAAGGATATCAATGAGTCTAGAAGAATATGAGTTAGCAAAGTCCATATTAGGAAGAGAACCTAATGACTTAGAACTTGGTATGATAGCTGTTATGTGGTCTGAACACTGTGGGTATAAACATTCTAAAAAGATACTAAAGCTATTCCCTACAACTGGACCACATGTCCTGCAAGGACCAGGAGAAAATGCAGGGATTATAAAATTAGACGAAGAATTAGCCCTAGCTATGAAGATGGAAAGTCATAATCATCCTTCCGCTATAGAACCCTATCAAGGTGCAGCTACAGGAGTAGGAGGAATAGTGAGAGATATCTTAGCTATGGGGGCTAGGCCAATAGCTCTATTAGACTCTTTAAGATTTGGACTATTAGAGAATCCTAGGACACGTTACCTCTTCTCGGGAGTGGTAAGTGGTATTGCTGGATATGGAAACTGTATAGGAGTTCCAACAGTTGGCGGAGAGTTAGTTTTTGAGAAGCCATATACAGAAAATCCATTAGTAAATGTTATGTGTATAGGCTTATTAAAAGGTAAACCTAAAAGTGGTAAGGCTGTTGGGGTAGGAAATAGCCTTGTATTGGTAGGAGCTTCGACTGGAAGAGATGGAATCCATGGAGCTACCTTTGCCTCCCTAGAGTTAACTAGTGATTCTATTGAGAGAAGACCTGCAGTTCAGGCAGGAGATCCATTTATGGAAAAACTCTTAATAGAGGCAATACTAGAAGCACTAGAAAAGAGCGATGCCATTATAGGTATCCAAGATATGGGTGCAGCCGGTATAACTAGCTCTTCTGTGGAGATGGCAAATAGAGGAGGGGTAGGTGTAGAAATAGAGGTAACAAAAGTTCCTCAGCGGGAAAGAGGGATGAAACCTGAAGAAATTATGCTCTCAGAATCTCAGGAGAGGATGCTTCTTTGTGTAGAGAAAGGCAGAGAAGAAGAGATAAGACCTATCTTTGAAAAATGGGGGCTTAACTTTGCTATAATAGGACACGTCATAGAGGAGAAAATTGTAAGGGTAAGAGAAAACGGCAAGATAGTAGGAGAGTTGCCTATAGACCTACTTACAGAGAAAGTTCCAGCTTACGACTTGATAACAAAAGAACCAGAAAAACTTAAAGAGATACAAATAATAGAGAATGTACCTAAGATTGAAGATTATGAGAATATGTTATTAAGATTATTGGGATCACCAAATTGTAGCTCGAGTAGCTGGGTTTACGAACAGTATGACCATATGGTAGAGACAAATACTGTAAGTATTGGAAGAGGAGCTTCCATACTAAGAGTAAAAGGTAAGCCATACCTTCTAGGTATAACTACAGACGGAGAAGGAAGATACTGTTATCTAGATCCCTATATAGGTGGTATGATGGCAGTAGCAGAATCTGCAAGAAATCTCATCTGTGTTGGTGCAGAACCCTTAGCAATAACTGACTGTCTAAATTTTGGAAATCCAGAAGACCCTGAGATTGCATGGTATTTTGTAGAGGCAGTAAAGGGTATGAGTGAATGCTCAAGGAGATTAAATATACCAGTTATAGGTGGAAATGTAAGCTTTTATAATGAATCAGAAAATTATACAGTATATCCTACACCTGTAGTTGGTATGTTAGGTAAAATAGAGAATGCAGAGACAATCTGTACCCCTGAGTTTAAGAAAGAAGGGGATACTATATACATTCTTGGAGAGCCAGGTAATCTCGGTGGTTCTCTCCTTATAGAGGAACTATTAGGAGAGGTAAGAGGAAAACCCTCATTTGATCTAGAATTAGAAGTTAAGTTAGAGGATCTTCTATTTAAAGCGATAAAAAGTAGATTAATCAATAGTGCTCAAGACGTATCAAGAGGAGGACTAGGAATAGCACTAGCAGAGTGCAGTATATGGAGCAATTTAGGTATAGAAGCCAATATCGAAACAGAAAAGACTATAGAAGAGATTCTCTTTGGAGAAGCACAACCTGTAGTTATAATAACTGTAGATTCGAGTAGAGAGAAAGAGATAGAACAGTTCTTTAAAGATTTACCCATAAAAAAGATAGGCAAGGTTACTAGGAATAACTTTAGTATAAAAATAAACAGCAATGATGTAATTAATTTAGATATAGAAACCCTTAAAAAAGAATGGAGTGGTGGGATAGAGAGATGGATGAAATGAAAGATTATTGCGGAGTATTTGGTATATACAGTCCTAATACAGATGTTGCCAGACTAACGTATTTTGGACTCTTTGCCCTCCAACATAGGGGACAAGAAAGCGCAGGGATAGCGGTATCTGACAGAAGAGATATTGTATGCTATAAAGAGATGGGACTGGTAAGCCAAGTATTCAATGAGAAGATATTAAACATCTTGAAAGGAGATATAGCCATAGGACATGTCAGATACTCTACTACAGGGTCAAGCATAGAGTTAAATGCCCAGCCGATACTAGTACCGGGAGAACATCCTTTGGCTATAGCCCATAATGGGAATCTTATCAATACTGTAGAGCTAAAAAGAGAACTAGATAAAGAAGGTATAAGAGTCTATGGAACATCAGATTCAGAGTTGATGGCAAAAAAGATTTCTGTATATTACCATGGAGATATAGTATCCGCATTACTCAAAGTCCTTCCATCCTTTCAAGGAGCATATACATTGGTAGTTCTTACCAAGGATAAGCTTATAGGGATAAGGGACCCTTATGGGATAAGACCACTTGTCCTTGGAAGATTCAATGGAAGCTATATATTATCATCAGAGTCTTGTGGACTAGATATAGTAGGAGCGAAGTTTATTAGAGAAATAGAACCTGGTGAAATAGTAATAATAGATGAAAATGGAGTAGAAAGTATTCGTTTTGCCAATGCTAATCCTCACCTATGTATATTTGAGCTTATATATTTTGCACGTCCTGATAGTAAGTTTGGGACTAGGCTCGTACATGAGATAAGACAAGAGATGGGAAGAATATTGGCTCAAGAATCGCCAGCAAATGCAGATCTAGTTATACCTGTGCCCGATTCAGGTATACCAGCTGCCATAGGCTATTCCCAGCAGTCGGGTATACCATTTAGTGAGGGTTTAATAAAGAACAGATATATAGGGAGAACATTTATTCAACCTGATCAGAGGTTGAGAGAATTAGGGGTAAAGTTAAAACTTAACCCATTAAAAGAGGTTATAGAAGGAAAGAGGATAGTCTTAGTGGATGACTCTATTGTGAGGGGAACCACTTCTAGGCAGATAGTTAATCTACTTAAAGAATCTGGAGCAAGGGAGGTGCATATGAGGGTAAGCTCTCCCCCTATCACCTATCCCTGCTTCTATGGTATAGACACTGCAGAAAGAAGACAATTAATAGCTGCATATAAGAAAATAGAAGAGGTGAGAGAGTATATAGGGAGTGATACCCTTGAGTATCTTAGTGTAGATGGACTTTTAAGGGCTTGCAGAGGTGGAGCAAAAGGTTTCTGTAATGCCTGTTTTACGGGAGATTACTGTATCAAGATTCCAGAAGCGATAAAGATAACAAAAGGAATATTAGAGTAAGGAGAGATGATTTTGAGACATAGGATCATAAGAGACAAAAAAGATCTGGAAGAGTTACTTAAGGCAAGGAAGGAAGTTACAGAGGTAAGTGTTATTGTAGAAGAGATAATAAAAGATGTAAGGAAACGTGGAGATAGGGCACTAATAGAGTATTCTAATAAATTCGACAATACCAACTTCTCCGCCCCAGAAGATTTTAAGGTAGGGAAAGAAGAGATTGAAGATTCTATAAATATAGTAGGAGAAGATTTTATTTCAGCCATAAATAGGGCAATAGAAAATATCAGGGAATTTTATACAAGAATGCCAAAACCTCAAAACTGGTTCTACATAAAGGAAGGAAAACTATCAGGGCAGATGATTGTTCCCCTAGAAAGTATAGGTGTTTATGTTCCGGGGGGTAAAGCCCCTTATCCGTCAACCGTAATAATGGCAGTTATACCTGCTCAGGTTGCTGGGGTAAAGAGAATAGTAATTACTACACCTAAACCTGTTCCTGAGGTCCTTGCAGTATGTAAATTGTTAAACATATACGAAGTGTATAAGCTTGGTGGCGCCCATGCTATAGCTAGCTTAGCATACGGAACAGAGACAATACCAAAAGTAGACAAGATTGTAGGACCTGGCAATAGATATGTGGTCTCAGCCAAAAAATATGTATTCGGAGATGTTGGTATAGAAATGATACCAGGACCTAGTGAGATAGTAATACTAGCAGATAATAAGGCTAAACCAGAATTTGTAGCTATTGACCTCTTATCACAGGCAGAGCATGATCCTCTAGCTATGTCTATACTTATAACCGATTCTCAAGAGTTGGCTGATAAAGTAATAGAGAACCTAGAGAAGATGATAAAGGAGTTATCTACCTACGAAACAGCAAAAGAGTCCTGGGAGTCTTGGGGTACTGTAGTACTAGTAGATTCTATAGAGGAAGGTATAGACATAGCAAATCTTATATCACCAGAACATCTAGAATTACATATAGAGGATCCATGGATTTATCTTGAAAAAATCAGAAATGCAGGGACTATCTTTTTAGGGAGTAAAACACCAGAAGCTATAGGAGACTATATAGCAGGGTCAAGTCACATATTACCAACAGGAAGCTCAGCAAAGTTTAGTTCAGGATTAAGTATCCTAGATTTCCTCAAGATAATAAACATAACACAATACAATAGAATTACAGATGATTTTGAGTTAGCAAAAATAATAGCAGAAAGAGAAGAGTTCTCTGCTCATAAAATGTCTCTAGAGATAAGAAAGGGTGAATAACCATAACTAAACCAAGAGTTGTTGTAGGACTAAGTGGAGGGGTAGATTCTTCTGTTTCTGCCCTCCTATTAAAAAAGGCGGGCTATGAAGTCATTGGTGTTAGTATGAAGATATGGGAAGGGTCTTATTCTGATTCAAAAAGAAAACACGGTTGTTATGGACCCGGAGAGCTTGAAGACATAAAGGATGCTCAAAGGGTCTGTGAAATACTTGATATACCTTTCTACGAGATAGACCTAGTAGATGAGTATAAAAAGACAGTATTAGAATACTTTAGAAATGAATACCTCAAGGGTAGGACGCCAAATCCTTGTATTAGATGCAATCAGATGATAAAGTTTAAGGCTTTGCTAGAAAAGGTAGAATTTCTAGGTATAGAGTTTGACTATTTTGCCACAGGACACTATGCTAGGGTAGAGTTTAACCATCAAAGTAATAGGTTTATCTTAAAAAAGGGGATAGATGAAAAAAAGGATCAGTCATACTTTCTTTTTGGTCTCACCCAAAAACAGTTAGGCAAGATACTATTGCCACTAGGGGCTTACAGGAAGGAAGAGGTAAGGAAAATAGCTAAAGAGGCAGGGTTAACTGTTTCTGACAAGGAAGAGAGCCAAGACTTCTACGGCGGGGATTATAGAGAGTTACTAAATGTTAGGTCCTCATCTGGTCCTATAATTGATAGATATGGAAGGGTCTTAGGGAAACATAAGGGTATATGGAACTATACCATAGGACAGAGAAAGGGCTTGGGAATACAGAGCGAAAAACCTCTATATGTAATAGATATAGACCCTGACAGAAATGCTATCGTGGTAGGAGAAGAGAAAGAGCTCTATAGGGAGGAATTCTTTGTTAGCGAATTAAATTGGATATCTATAGAGAAGCTTAAGGAACCCATAGAGGTAAAGGTAAAGATAAGATATAAAAGCAATGAGACAGACTGTACAGTTATCCCTGTATCAGAAGAAAGAGCTCTGGTAAGATTCAAGGAGCCTCAAAGGGCAGTAACACCTGGACAGGCTTCTGTATTTTACGATGGGGATGTAGTTGTAGGTGGGGGGATAATAGAAGACTAAGCAGGGATCCTTCTATCTTTCCTCTCAAGGAACATACTTACAATCTTAAGATTTATCTCTTCGCTCTTTTTTATATATGGATTAAACGGATCAGGCTTTGGTTCACCACAGATATCTATACCGAGAATATTATCTATGGCTATATGTAGTAAAATTTTATATAATTCATCCAGACTAAGATGACCTTGTTCCCAGTTAGTCTCTATTATGGAGTTATTTAAAATGTCTTTATCGATACTTATGTAAAAAGGTATGCCCATCTTGATATACAATGATAATTCTTCTAAATCTTTACCTACTTTAATAACTCGATCAGAATCATCAATAAACTCTAGTGATAAATAAAACACGTATCTCAAGTAAGTGTTATTGAGGACATTTCTCAACCAGGACCCACAACTTATAAATCCATCAAATGTCTCTTTCATATCCAAGTGATTATCTATTACAAGGAGATTAAAGGGTTCTCTTATTCTTCTAAGAAGTAAATAAGTTATATAGTGAAAATCTCCACTCCCTATAAACGTTATAAAACTTCTATATTTTGGTATCTTTCTATCTATCTCTTCTAGCCTCTCTATTGGACAAAGATACCTTATCCCACTTATCTCTCTAAGGTCTATCTCTTTTCCAATAGACCTTAACCTATTCTGGTAAAAGTATACATCATCAAAATGGAGAATAAGCGGTTTCAACCTCTCCATTCTGAGTAAAATATAAAACTATCAATTATAGAAGTTAAGTCCTTACAGGATAACCCATACTAGTCATATAAGCTAGATTAGCTTGTCTCGTATCCATTCTCGAATGCTGAACAACTATTCGTGTATTACTTTCTACTTTAATAGCAAAAGGAACATTGGTCTTTAACTCTACCCCTAGAAGTTCTTTAGCTTTATCTAATCTTACATGTAAGGTTCTTTCCGGAGGAATTTCGATATCATTTGATTCTATTGGGTCTTGATCTTCAAAGTAAAAAGTAAACTTAACCCTTGCGCTTTTCTTATTCACGTTTAAGATACATGTAGATTCATGACTTGGTAATTCAGGATCACCATATGGTGGAAGATAGGCATCTGGTATAAGCCATACATATTCTCCAATCTCATTACTCATAACTCTACCTCACTTCTATCTTTAATAATTTTTCATCCCTTTCTCTAAGCCATTGGTCTATAACTTTTACATCTTCTTCAGAGAGGCTCCAATCACCAGCAGGAGCAACCTCCTCTATCTGAGAGGGATTTCGGATTCCAACAATAGCACTCGTTACTTCTGACCTTCTCAATACCCAAGCAATGGCAAGTTGTGCAGGAGTCTTTCCATATTTCTCTGCCAACTTCTTCATCTTCTCAACAAATTCTACATTTATACTTAACTGTGGTTCTTTAAACATGGGATCATTATGTCTATGATCATCTGGAGATAGTTTAGCTACCGTTTCAGCATTATATTTACCCGTTAATAATCCTTTCTGCATAGGACTGTAAACAACAACCCCGATGTTATTCTCCTTACAATAGGGTAAGATATCATTCTCTATATCTCTCCTAAGCATACTATAAGGAGGCTGTAGAGAAGCTATTGGGTGTATCTTTGCTATACGTTTCATCTGCTCAACACTAAAATTAGATACCCCAGCGTATCTTATCTTACCCTCCTTTATAAGATCTCCCATTGTAACCCAAGCTTCTTCAATATACTCATCAGGATCAGGCCAGTGTATCTGATACAGGTCAATAACATCAACCTGTAAACGTCTCAGACTATCTTCAACTTCTCTTCTTATACTTTCTCTACGAAGGTCTCCAATAATATTTCCATTCTTATCAACAACCCTACTACATTTAGTTGCAATAATAGGCTTCTTTGATAGACCTTTTATTGCCTTCCCTACTATCTCTTCAGAATGACCTAACCCATAGATAGCTGCGGTATCTATCCAATTTACCCCTAGATCCATCGCTCTCCATATAGCTTTTATAGAATCCTCATCATCTTGTGGCCCCCAGCCATACCTCCATCTACTACCACCTAAAGCCCAGGTCCCAAAACCAATAACAGAAAGCTCTAAATCTGTCCATCCAAGCTTACGATACTGCAATATTTTACCTCCTAGCATACTTTCTATTTTTACTAAAATTATACCATAAAAGAAAAAAAGATAAAAAATTAGTAAGATATAGAGTAACAGTTATAATTATCGGGTATTTGCCATTAATTTATATCTTATCGTATAATCAAATAAGAGCAAGAGAAAATATCTAGGAGGTGATATTTTATGGGGTTAATATTTAATATCCTATGGATACTTATAATGATTCAGATGTTCATCCCTCTATTAATGAAAAGATTATTAGAGGTAAGAAGGCAGATGGCTATTAGGGCTTTAGAGGTAAAACGACATAGTAGAGTAATCACGATGATACATAGACAAGAAACGATGAGCTTCTTTGGTTTTCCAGTAAGTCGATATATCGATATAGAAGATTCTGAACAGGTATTAAGGGCTATAAGAATGACTCCTTCTGATATGCCCATAGATATTATACTACATACCCCAGGTGGACTTGTACTTGCTTCTGAACAGATAGCTTGTGCACTAAAGAGGCATAAAGGAAAGGTAACGGTATTTATACCTCACTATGCAATGTCTGGTGGAACCCTTATAGCCCTATCGGCAGACGAGATAATTATGGACCCTAACGCTGTTTTAGGCCCGGTAGATCCGCAACTTGGAAGTCCTCAAGGAGGGTCTTATCCCGCAGCATCAATACTAAAAGCCTTAGAGGAACCAAATCCTAATCGTGATGATCAAACACTAATCCTAGGAGACATAGCTAGGAAGGCTATAAATCAGGTATATAATACGGTCTACAATCTAATAAAAGATAAGATGCCAGAGGAAAGGGCTAAAGAGTTGGCTAAGGTTTTAAGTGAAGGTAGATGGACACACGATTATCCAATAACATATGAAGAGGCTAAAGAGTTAGGTCTACCAGTTGCAGATCAGATTCCACCAGAAGTTTATGAATTGATGGATTTATACCCCCAGACATCTCAGAGACGGCCATCTGTAGAATTTATTCCTGTTCCATATCTACCACCGAGTAGGAGGGCAGGAGAAAAATAAAGATTTAAATCTTTATTTAATAACCAAACTACATATCTCTCTTAGAAGAGTATACGTATTCTCAGCTAAAATACCCCCTAAGAGTATCAAGAGCTTATCTTTAGTCAGTTTACTTATCTCTTCTTCTATTTCTAAAAGAAGCATTCTAGCTTCAGCTTCGGTAAGGATTTGCCTGTAAAAATCTTTCTGTTGTAAGATTCCATTTAAAGTATTTTCTACTCCTCCTATTCTAGCTCTTTCCCTCGAGATAATATCTATTGCATTAGCAATCTTATCTAAAAGATCTTTGCTAGAGAAATCTATCTTGTCTAACCCTAAACTCTTTAAGGTTACTATTGGAAATATCAAATCTACTGTTTCCTTGCCTAAAGAGATTATAAAACGCCCTGAAATTACTTGAAATTTAATCTTAACTAAAGATTGAAGGTATTCTCTTTTGAGGATAAATCTACCCCAGTCTAAATTGATCTCTCTACTATCAAATGTATACTCTTTATCATTTACAGAAATTACTATATCTTTAGCCTCACTGAGTATTGGATAACCTATATGAATAACCCTACTTTCTACATAAAATATGTCAGAACCCCTCTGTTCTATCTTATAGATCTTAGAGTCTCTTCCTGACTGGTCTAAGTATATCTTACCGCTATCATAAGAAGCTACGATACCAATATCTAAATCGTTGATAGCATCTATAAGGTATTTAATCGTATCGGAGGCATTAAATTCTAAATCCGCTACAGAACCATCCTTATCAAAAAAAGTAAGGATGAATCCATTTTGTAATCCTAATACATCCCCTAATAAGGTATTTTCGTTAGCCTCAACAGTTTCATACGTCTTACTGTAAATCCCATCTGATATATCTACCTCTAATCGTGTATATGGATTAGAATAAGTAAATATAAATCTATCTAACATAGAATTGAATTGCACATTAACATCTATCCCAAGCAGTGTCCTTAAACGATTTCTAATTAACAAGCTTACATAGTCTAAGGTATATGTACCTAAAACATTTATAGTAATAGTTTTACCAAGAGAACCCAAAAAGGTAAAAGTTACGTCACTATTAGAAGCAAAGTAATCTTTAACTAGGGTTCCACCATTCACATTGGGACCCTTGATAGCACCATCTACATAGAGAAGCTTTTGATAGGATAGAGAACCATTAGCTGCTGTTAAGGCAGAGACTTCGTATGCGTTAGAAAAAGATTTAGCATTTTCTATCGTATTTGATTCTTCAATATCTATCTGATACCTAGAACCAACTTCATTAGATGATAGAATCATCATCTTGCCAATAGAATCATAGCTGGCAGTAACCTCTATTCCCCCTTCTAAAAAAGCGCTATTAAGCTTATCTAAAGTCGAAGAAACAGTATCCCCATTATTAGACGATAAAACAAGGTCTACTTTTACTGTCTTATTATTACTAGTTATATACAATGTCTTTATATAATCTTCGCTAACTGACTCCTCTAAAGCGCTATAAAGAGAGGTAGAAAGAGAAATATCCTGGGCAGTTCTAAAAGGCAAAGCAACTTTAACTGCTTCTCCGCTATCTTTAACAGAGATTTCGTAAGTACCGGTAAATGGATAAGAGATGGAAAGGTTTTCTATGTATTCTCTACCTTCTAAAAAAATAACCTCAAGAGAAGAATTCCCATCCAATAGAGATTTGGTATTATATCTAGTATTCCTAGCTATGGCATCTACTTCAGAGAGTAGCTGATTAATCTCATTTCTAAATATCTCTTTATCTAAGTCTGTATAGACATCATTATTTATCTTTAAAACAAGATCTCTCATCCTCACGAGAAGAGAGTTTATTTTAGAAAGGGCACCATCTAAAGTTCTAATAACAGAAAGGCTATCATTTATATTATCTATAGCGGTAGAAAGGCTACTTGACTGATGTTTTATCTTCGAAGATAGAGACAGGATCACTGCATTATCACTAGCTTTATTAACCTTTAAACCAGAGGACAATCTCTCTAAGGAAATCCTTATACTATTCTCTCTATTATTTAAATGTCTCAAGGGTGTTAAATAACTAAGATACATCTTCTTACATTTAATCTATTATTTCAAAAATTGCAAATATTATAACAGAAATATCATAAAAATTGTGCCTTTCTTGAGAATAAATATCTCATGATTTTAATGGTATAATTAAATAAAAATTAGTGGGAGGTAGAATTCTATGAAATCTTTAGCGCTTGTATTAGTGTTTTTATTTATTGTTTCGTTTATAAAAACTTTACCAGCGAATGAAATGATTAGAAAAGAAATCGATATAACCATCTACAATCAGGACATAGCTTTAATAAGGGATTTAAGGGAAATAAAACTGGAAAAAGGGAAGAATATAGTAAAGGTCTCTGATGTTCCTTCTAGGATCGATACTACAAGTGTACACTTTAAGTCTCTTACTAAAACTCAAGATTGCAGAATAATAGAACAAAACTTTGAATATGACCTTGTGAATTCTGACAAACTTCTTAATAAGTATATTGATCAAGAGATAAAAGTAATAACAAGAGATAACGCCATATATAAAGGATATCTATTAAGTTATGATGGTAGACACATTATCATTTCTCAAAACAGAACTAATGGACCTATCTATATGATAGATAGGGAAAATATAAGAGACATAGAGTTTCCCCAGTTACTAGAGGGATTAATTACAAGACCCACCTTAGTCTGGGAGATAGAAAGCTTGGATAATAATATGCATCTCATTGAGCTTAGCTATTTAACTAGAGGTATAAACTGGCAGGCAGATTATGTAGCTAATATATCTAAAGACGAGAAGATCCTATCTCTTAATGGTTGGGTGACTATAGATAACAGGTCAGGAGTAAGCTACGAATATGCAAAGGTAAAGCTTATTGCAGGAGAGATAAATCTAGAGAAAGAGGCATATAAGGTAGATGAGCTAAAGATGGCGATTATGGCTGAAACTTTACCCCAATTTGAAGAAAAAAGTTTCTTCGAATACCACATGTATACCTTAACAAGGAAGGCAACGATAAAAAATAATCAAACAAAGCAGATCTCTCTATTAAGTGTACAAGATATCCCAATGGAGAAGAGATATGTATATGATGGCAAACTCTATAGAAACTATTACTTTGATAATTGGAAGGGACTAGATTATAATCCTAAGGTATCGGTCTATATAGGATTCAAAAATAGCTCTGACTCTGGCTTAGGCATTCCCCTACCTAAAGGGAAGATAAGGGTGTACAAAACAAATGACGATGATACCCTCCAGTTTATAGGAGAGGATTTCATAGACCATACCCCAAAGGATGAAGTAATAGAGCTACTCATAGGAACCACATTCGATATAGCAGGTGAGAGAAGAATAATGGAGCATAAGAAAATAGCTAATAATATATATCAAGATACATACAAGATTATTATTAGAAACCACAAAGAAGAGCCTATTAAAGTGAGCATCATAGAACATCAATGGGGGGATTGGAAGATACTAAAGTCAAACTATAAATACAAAAAGATAGATGCCTACAAGATAGAGTACGTGGTTGAAGTACCTGAAAATGGAGAAAAAGAAGTAACATATACAGCAGAGTATAGGTTCTAAACTCCCCTTATTTTCTACCTTAGGGGCGATTCGTGAATCGCCCCTATTTATGTTTTGATATTACATCATTCAACGTATAGATACTAATTTCTCCCAAGCTTATTTCTCTTGAAGAAGAGAGTATAACTGAATATCTCTCATTTGGGAATATGTCAAAGTAGTTATCGTTTGTATCAATATCGTCTGGAAGTTCTAGATGCACCATCCAAGCAAAATTATCGGTAAGTAATTCGAGTCTGTATTTACCTTCTTTCAGCTTTATAAGCTCAGATGATATCTTGGTTATTGGCATTGATAAATCTTTAAAGTCTAGTAAGAAGATTCTATTCCAAGATAAACAATGTCCATTCTCATATAATTTCGCATAGACAAAGCATCTATCCCTATCCTTGTCAAGGATTCTACTAGTATCTATTTCCCCAACCTTAACACTTCCCAAATTCTTTACTTCTAACTTCGCCTTACCCTTTAAAAGAGTGTCTCCTAAAAAACTCTTAACGCCATACTCTAAATCAAGTATTAAATCTTTATCCAATTCATTTATTACAAAAACTTCTATCTTGTTTTTCTCTTCTTTTAAAGATACATAAACAGGTTCAAAGACCCTCTTTACATAGTAATAGGAAGGCTTTTTCCTTAAGTAATAGTCTACTACCACCCAAGATCCGGTAGTACCCCAACAGTCAGAGTACATCCAGAATATCTCTCCAGCTGTATCAAACATACGCCTTTTCCAATGTTCTAGAGCAAATTTTAAGGCTTCTGCTTGTATCATTTGTGCACTTATGAGATATTCATCCAGATCAAGTTTCTCTTGAGGTATAAAAAATCTCTCTAAAGCAGCCTTTATATTTCCCCTTTCAAACGTATTATTGTGGAACTTCCAAGTAGGAGAGTCTATATAGATCTCATTTTCCGGAGTAAATTCTAAAAGGCTCTTCATTAATGGTGGCGCAAGTTGTCCAAACTCCGTTATAAACTTACCTTTATCTAGAGCATAAAGCTTATAGTTCACCCTCTCGTAAGGGTCATCTGTCTGGATACTTAACTGCCAAGCGTGTCTATCTCCGCACTCCTCTGAATTGGGATCTTCTCCTCCATAGGGACTCGAGGGCCAATAAGGTCTAGTAGGATCTAGCTCTTTGCATATACTTGGCAATAATTCTTCATATATCTTAGAACCGTAAAGCTTAGTTTCCCTTCCTCCCCATGCACCCATATAATGGATCCACTGATTCTCATTATTGCCACACCAGATAACTATTGATGGATGATTTCTCAATTGCTTTACTATAACCCTTGCTTCCCTTTCTACCTCTTGCATAAATTCTTCATTATCATCTGGATAAGGAGCGCAGGCAAACATAAAATCTTGCCAGACCATTATTCCATTTTCATCACATAATTCGTAAAAGTATGGATCTTCATAGATACCTCCACCCCAGATTCTAAACATATTGAAATTAGCCTCTTTAGCAAGTTCTATTAGTTTTTTATATTTTTCTTTGGACACATTAGCTATTATAGAATCTGCAGGTATCCAGTCTGCCCCCTTACAAAATACCTTTTTACCATTTATAGAGATTATAAAACTCTCCCCTTCTTCTATCGGCTCCTGTATAAGCTCTATCTCTCTTATTCCATATTTCATATTATAAGAATCTAATTCTTTATTTTCTTTAGAGACTGTAACCTTAAAGTTATACAAGTATGGCTCTCCTATTGGTGATGGATACCATAACTTAGGGTTATTTACTAGAAGTGAATAGGTTTTCTTACTTATACCAGGATTAACTATAAACCTCTCTCCTAAACCGTCCTCTTCTTCCCCCTTAAGAGACATAAAGAGCTCTATCTCAACAGGCGCATCAGCAACATTCTCTAATTCTACCTCTAATATAAGTTCTACCTTATCTTCTTTAAACTTAGGCTTTATAAAAACATCGCGCAGGGCTACATATTCATAACTTTTTAGTTCTACACTCCTCCATATCCCGCAGGTTGGCAGATATGGACCCCAATCCCATCCAAAGACAAACTGAGGCTTTCTCATCCAGATTCTCAAATAACTCTCATCAACGTTATACCTTTCTAATGGTTTATCCTTTACCCTCTTTTTGCCTACATCCAAGTAGACTAAAAGCTCATTCTCCCCTTCCCTAATATGACCAGTAACATCTACCATATAAGGAATAAATGCATTATGATGTTCTCCTATCTTTGTTCCGTTAAGAAAGATCTCTGCATCTAAATCAAGCCCATTAAAGATTAGCTCTACTCGCTTCTTGATAAAATCCTTAGGGACATTAAAGATCTTTCTATATATCCAGGTCTTTTCTTCTATCCATTTACAATTTTCAGCATTAGTTCCATATAGAGGATCTTCTATTACCTTGTTTCTTAATAGGTCAAGATGGACATCACCAGGGACCAGAGCTGGTAACCATTTGCTATCAGATTCTGCTATAAATTGCCATTCCCCGTCTAAGGATAAACTTTTCATAGATTCTCACCTCCAAAAATCTAAGATTTTATGATATCATTTTAGAACAAACCAAAATGATGTCAAGAATACAAGAAACCTGATAAGGAGGGACTAAAATGGAACTAATCTTTTTAGGAACTGCAGCAGCAGAAGGATGGCCTGGCGTATTTTGCACCTGTGAATACTGTCAAAAGGCTAAAGACTCTGGCGGAGAAAACATAAGAACTAGAAGTTCGATGGTTATAGATAAAAAGATCCTTATAGACTTAACGCCAGATACGTATCTAAATAGCCTTAGACATAACATAGACCTAAGTAAGATTAAATATCTCTTCATAACTCATTCTCATCAAGATCATTTTTATCCTCAGGAGCTACATATGCGAATGGAGCCATTTGCCCATCTACCAGAGGATGCTATATTAGATATATTTGGAAATTCTAAAGTGACAAAGATAATAGAAGAAAGGATTGACTGCGAAAAGGCAAAGATAAGATTAAATACTATACATCCCTTTGATAAGGTAGAATGCGGCGAATTTAGCCTCCTTGCTCTACCAGCAGATCACGCCCCCGATGAAGAGAGTTTATTATACATTATTAAAATTGATAATAAGACCATATTTTATGGACATGACTCAGGTTGGTATCCGGAAAGGACATGGGAAAAACTAAAAGATTTTTATCTAGATGTGGCTATCTTTGATTGCACCTTTGGTAATAATAACCAAAGACAAGGACATATGGGAATAATGGCTATAATTGAGGCAAAGGAACTATTAGAAAAATATGGAAGCATAAACAACAAAAGTATATGCATAGCAACTCACTTCTCTCATAATGGAGGATTATTATACGAAGAATTGGTAGAGGTACTACAACCATACGGATTTAAAGTTGCGTATGATGGGATGATTTTGAATGTATAAATAGACATGATATAATTAGAACTAGGAGGAAGCAATGAAAAAGTTACTCTTATTGTTAGTTTTATTTTTACTTATTCTTATAGAATCTAAGTTATACAGTAACCCTGATGATACTATATACATAATACACGTATCTGGAATGATAAACGAAGGCGTATATTCTCTCGTAAAAAGAGGAATAGACAAAGCCATTGAGGATAGAGCAAGATATATAGTATTAGAGATAGAAACATTTGGTGGATTGGTAGATTCTGCAGTAAAGATAAGAGATTCTCTATTAGACTCTCCTATCCCTACAATAGCTTATGTAAAGAATAGAGCATGGTCAGCAGGGGCATTAATAGCGATAGCTTGTGAAAAGATTGCTTTTACTGAAAGTGGTTCTATGGGAGCTGCAGAACCAAGGCCGATGGAGGAAAAGAATGTATCTGCTCTTAGGGCCGAATTTTCTGCTACTGCAGAGAGGAGAAAGAGAAATCCTCAGATAGCTGAGGCAATGGTAGACCAAAGTGTAGAGATAAAAGACCTCAAACCAAGAGGAAAATTATTAACATTAACTGCAAGTCAGGCAAAAAAATATGGATATGCAGACTTTATAGTAAACAACTATACTGAGTTATGGAAGGCTCTCAAGATAAAAGAACCTAGGATAGTAAATGAATATCTAAATTGGTCTGAAAGGTTCTCACAGATAACATCTGATCCTACTTATAGTTTTCTCTTCCTTCTTGGTGGTCTTATGTTGCTCTTTGTAGAGCTTCAGATTCCGGGATTTGGTATACCTGGAATCTTAGGGATCACCCTTATAGTTCTCACCTTTGTAGGTAACTATCTAGCAGGACTTGCAGGTATAGAAGCAATATTACTCTTTATAGGAGGGATTATACTACTTTTAATAGAGTTGCATACACCTGGCTTTGGCATACCTGGAATATCAGGTATAATAGCATTATTCATAAGTATCTATCTAGTCTTGGGTGGAGGAATAAATGCCTTAAGGTCTATCATATTAGCTAGTATTCTTATGTTAGGAATCATCATACTATTTATAAGATACCTTCCTGAGAGTTTTGTATGGAAGAGGATAGCACTAAAGGAAGCAACAAAAACAGAAGCAGGATATACTGTAGTTACAATCGATCAAAATCTTATAGGCAAAGAGGGTATTTCAGTAACTCTTTTAAGACCATCGGGGATAGTAGAGATAGACAATAGACGTTATGATTGCATTACTGAAGGGGAGTATATACCTTCAGGTAGTAGAGTTATTGTAACTAAGGTTATTGGTAATAAAATATTTGTAAGAAAAATCTCTTAAAGAGGAGGTGTTAATTCTATGGAGATCACATTTGCTTATTGGTTACCAATATTGGTAATAGTTATTGCTCTTATACTTTTCTTTCAATTTGTCCCCCTAGGGTTATGGATCTCCGCAGTGGCTGCATCGGTAAGAGTTAGTATTATAACACTTATAGGAATGCGTCTAAGAAGAGTACCACCACACAAGATAGTGTTACCTCTTATAAAGGCTACAAAGGCTGGGCTAGACTTAAATATAAATCAATTAGAAGCACACTATTTAGCAGGAGGAAATGTTGATAGGGTTGTAGACGCTATAATTGCAGCAGAAAGGGCAGGAATCCCACTGAATTTTACTAGAGCAGCAGCGATTGACCTAGCAGGAAGAGATGTATTAGAGGCTGTTCAAATGAGTGTAAATCCAAAGGTTATAGAAACACCAATAGTTGCAGCGGTCGCTAAAGATGGGATAGAGTTAAAGGTAAAGGCAAGGGTTACTGTAAGAGCAAATATAGAAAGACTGGTAGGCGGAGCGGGAGAGGCAACCATAATAGCTAGGGTCGGAGAAGGGATAGTCACAACCATAGGTTCTTCTGAGTCACATAAAGAGGTATTAGAAAATCCTGATAAGATATCGAGAACAGTATTAGAAAAAGGCCTAGATGCGGGAACTGCGTTCGAAATACTCTCTATAGACATAGCAGATGTAGATGTAGGAGCAAATATAGGAGCAAGATTGCAGATAGATCAGGCTGAAGCGGATAAAAGAATAGCTCAGGCAAGAGCAGAACAGCGAAGAGCAATGGCAGTAGCCAGAGAACAGGAAATGAGAGCTTACACTCAAGAGATGAGGGCAAAAGTGGTAGAGGCAGAAGCGGAAATTCCTAGAGCTATAGCACAGGCATTTAGAGAGGGGAAATTAGGAGTCTTTGACTACTATCAACTTAGGAATATACAGGCAGATACATCTATGAGAGAATCATTTTCAAAGATGGCGCCACCTTCGGAAGGTGAACAAAGATGAATGAAGAGATAAAGGAACAAGAAACGCAAGAAGGGGTAAGCTTAGAACACGCTGAAAAAGTAGAAGAAAAATGGAGATACGAAGAAGCACCAGTTAAAGAGGAAAAAGAGACATATCTCTTTTCTCAAAAAGACATAATAAGAAGTTTTATCTTTCACGAGCTTATCTCTAGGCCAGTTTCAATGAGAAAATAATTGTATGAGTGAAATCTTACCTGTTGACCTTATAAAAAATCTACAAGCTCATCAGATATGGTGGGATGATTCTTTAGAAGAACCGGTAAATATACCAGATGAAACCCAACCTGGAGGAGTAGAAACCGATACCGAAATCAAAGACGAATGGGTACCTATTAAAACAGATAGGGTAGATTATAGAAAAAAGATAATTATAGTAGACGGGGTAAGAAGGATAGATGCTCATCTCATTTTGGGTAACACAGGAAGATCTGCCATTTTAGGAGAATTTGTTGTGGGGGCTTTTAGCCTAGAAAAGGGAACGGTAGCAAAAAGGATTAATGAATGTGTAATCGTCTTACCACCAGAGATACGTATAAAAGAGACACTAATCGTAGGAAGAGCTAAATACATACCAATCTTTGCAAATAATGGAACATATGAGGGTCTGTATAGAACATTTATCCAAAGAATGAGGGAAAGAGAAAGAGAGACGGCCTATGAGTTCTCTAGAAGTGGTTATACCGTAATTGCTGATGGACCACTTCAGGTTCCATTTTCAGAGGTTGGAGTAACTCTTGGATTTGTAAAAAGTATAAGGAAGTCCTACCTAGACGAAAGATATTGGAGTGTTGTTCTAAAACTGAAAAAAGGAGAAAGAACTCCTATATTTACCATTAAATCGAGCGAAAATCTGCCACCTAAATACTCTTGGTATTTAAGGTTGAAGGAGCCAAAATATTTTGAATCTCCATTCTTTGGTTTGGTAAGA
This sequence comes from uncultured bacterium, assembly GCA_937958695.1. Lineage (GTDB taxonomy): Bacteria > DUMJ01 > DUMJ01 > DUMJ01 > DUMJ01 > DUMJ01. Next base: position 34,452 of record CALGNK010000019.1, on the reverse strand, counting down.
TTAGAGGCTCCATATACTTTAGAGCTGAAAGAGGTTCAAGAACTTGCTCAGTTTTCCGGGGGTTTTTTACCATATATAATAAGTAGCAGTACATTAAGCAGTAGAGCGCCAGAAAATCTAGCTCCACTAGAGAGTCTAGAAAGAAGACTAAGGGCAATGTTTCACCCCGTAGAGCATATAAGGGCTACTTTAAGGAAGATGATAGCTCAAGCCTATGAGGAGGTATAGATGAGAGTCGGAATAGTCTTAGGGACTAAAGATGCAACACCATTTGAGTTCTATATAGAAGTTGACAGTAATCAGTCACTTCAAGTAGATGACATAATAGTTACTACTAGTGAATATCCAAGATTTGGAAGAGTAACATTCTATGGAATAGTTGATCAGGTTATATCAAGATTAGAGGGTTTAGAAACTAATGAGCAGGCAAGATTTCATGCTCAAGGTCTATTTGACGCAAACCTTACCTATTACTGCCACATAGTAGTAACTAGAACTCTAGCTGAAGATGGAACAAGCCCTAAGGTTCCACCTAGACCTGGTTCAGAAGTAAAATTGGCCGATACAGAAGAGACAAAGCTAGCCCTGTACTTTGATAAGATGGAAAAGAAGAAGATTCCATGCGGTCTTTTATCGAACAATGCCCCCGCTTATCTAGATCTTGATTTTCTTTTAGGGATAAAAGGAGGTCATGTAAATATTAGTGGGAAAAGCGGAGTGGCTACAAAGACGTCTTATGCCACGTTCCTGCTTTATTCTTATTTCTCAAGTATAAGAGATGTAACAGAAGCTTATCCTGATATTGGATCGGCAAATACTCATGCTATTATATTCAATGTAAAAGGGGAAGACCTTCTATTTTTAGACAAACCCAATACAAAACTGAGTGAAAAGGATAGAAGGATGTATGAGGCTATGGGGTTACCTGCTAGACCATTCGAAAATGTCCAATTTTATGCGCCCCCTAGATCCAAAAGAGGACAGTATGAAGCGCTATTACCAAATACAGAAAGTAGAATAGAAGGGGTTAATATATTTGCCTGGACCATAAAAGAAATAGTAGAAGATGACCTACTGTGGTATCTTTTTTCTCCAAAAGAACTCTCAGATACAAGTCAGTTGTATCTGGCAATAAGGATGGCAACAAAATGGCTTAACGAAGAAATAAGAGAAGGACTAGGCTTTCAATCTCTTAGAAGTGTAATCCAAACTCTAGAAGAAAAGATAGAAAGCATAATGGAGAGAGTAGCTACTGGAACTAGGGACGCCTTTATGAGAAGATTATATAGAGCAGAACAGGAGATAGGTTCCCTAATTGTTCCAGAGGCTTTACCATTTGAAGATATAAAATCTTACAGTATAGATTGGCGTAAGGCTCAGGTAAATGTGGTAGATATACATAGATTATCTGATAGGGCAAAATATTTTACAGTAGGAGCAATACTTAAATCAATAGTAACAGAGAAAGAGAATACCGGTACTCCCTGGCCCTTAATATTTATAGTACTGGATGAGTTGAATAAATATGCTCCAATAAATGGAGATAGTCCTATAGCTGACATAGTCTTAGACATAGCAGAAAGAGGTAGAAGTTTAGGAATAATACTTATAGGTGCACAACAGACAGCCAGCGAGGTAGCTCATAGGGTGGTATCAAATGCATCTATAAGGATATGCGGTAATATGGATACTAGCGAAGCTGAACATAGCGTTTATGGATATCTAGGTTCTCTAAATAAAAAGCGCGTTCAATACTTAACCCCGGGTCAGATGTTTGTATATCAACCTGATGTGCCTCAGACTGTTCTTGTCCAATTTCCTATGCCTGCTTGGGCAACAAGATACCAAGAAAGTATAGAAACTGGATATATAGATAAGGACTTTATGATATCAGAAATAGACATAATAAGAGAAATAGAAAAAGATATAGAGAAAGGTTCAGGAGAAAAATAAAGGGGCAGTAAAACTGCCCCTCATGTCCACCAAGGAACCGCAGGTGGCTCTTCTAATATAACCTCTTTAAGGAATGTAATAGCCTTCTTTAATCCCTCTTCTATAGATGCAAGGCCATCCTCATGTTCTATACTAAGCACATAATCATATCCTACAGTTCTCAAGGTGCTCACTATATCCTTCCAGACCTTATAGTCATGGCCATAACCTACACTCCTAAATATCCAAGATCTCTCTAAGACCTGAGTATAGGGCTTATTGTCTAATGTTCCATTTATAGCGGTATTAATAGGATCTATATAGGTATCCTTAGCATGGAAGTGGAATATTGCATTTTCTTTACCTAGTACTCTAATGGCAGAAATTGGGTCTACCCCCTGCCAGAATAGGTGACTTGGATCAAAATTTGCCCCTATAGAAGGTCCCACTGCCCTCCTAAGTTTCAAAAGTGTATCTACATTGTAGACGGCAAAACCAGGGTGCATCTCTAAGGCTATCTTCTTTATTCCATAAGAATTGGCAAAATCAGCTTCTTTCTGCCAGTATGGAATAATCTTTTCCTCCCATTGCCATTTTAGGATTGCTAAATAGTCTGGAGGCCAGGCACATGTTACCCAGTTTGGATACTTAGAATTCTCAGAATCCCCCGGGCAACCCGAGAAGGTTATAACAACAGGAACTTCTAACTCACTAGCTAGCCTGACAGTATCCTGCCAATCCTGATGAAATTGTTGGGCTATCTCTTTTTGAGGATGCAATGGATTCCCATGAACACTTAATGCGCTTATAATGAGATTTCTCTCTTCAAAGAGTCTTTTAAAACTTTTTATAGCTGACTTATCTTTTAGTAACTCGGAAGGTTTACAGTGAGCATTCCCAGGATATCCTCCGCATCCTATCTCCACTGCAGAGAGCCCATAAGAGACAACCTTATCCAAAGCCTCTTCTAGAGGTAGATTTTGAAATAAAACGGTAAAAACTCCTAACTTCAAAGCAACCACCTCCTATTTTAATGGAAGATTTATAACACTTCCTGTTTCAGCAGACTTAAGGATTGCTATAACTATCTCTAAAGACTTTCTGCCCTCTTCTCCAGATATAAATGGTTTCTTGTTTTCTAATACGCACTCTACAAAGTAATCTATTACTCCACTGCTAAATTGTCCTCCAACCTCATTCGTCTGCATAGGTGGAAGAGAAAAAGACATATCGCCTCTAGCAAAATTAGGCATGTAATCACCTTTTTCTCTTAAACTTACTACTACAGGCTTATCTGGTTCAGCAAAGAGTTTAAGCATACCTTTTTCACAATAGAATATAGTGCTGTTATCCTCACCGGGTTTGAGGGTCCAGCTCACCTGAAGTATTCCTAGAGTTCCACCTTCAAACTCCATAACAGCTACACCGTTATCCTCAACATCGCCTGCTTTTTCTAGAGTAGCTTTAAATGCAGAAACTCTTTTTACTTCCTGTCCTAATAGCCATCTCACAAGATCTACCTTATGTATACCCAAGTCTGCCATAACACCAGCAAAAGCCTCTTTCTTATTAAAGAACCATTTACCTCTAGGACTCCAGAATTCAGGACCAGCATGGCCAAAGACCGTCCTTACCATATTAACCTTACCAAGCATGCCACTTTCCATTATCTTCTTAGCTATCTGATGTCCAGGAGCTAGTCTCTGATTATGTCCAACCATAAGAATCTTCTTATTTTTGTCTGCTGCTTCTATCATTTTATCCGCCTCTTCTAAAGATGTAGCCATAGGTTTTTCAACTAGTACATGTAGACCATGATTGAGTGCATCGATAGTTATAGGAGCATGTAGATAGTTTGGAGTGCATACACTTACTGCATCTAACTTCTCTTTCTTTAGCATTTCCTTATAATCTATATATAGCTTAGTGATATTAAACTTCTTACCCATCTCCTCCAACTGAACCTTATCGATATCTGCTATAGCAACTAATTCTACATTTCTATTACTTAGATACTCTGGAATATGTCTCATCTCCGCTATCCTTCCAGCACCAATAACACCAACTTTTAACTTTTCAGGCATAAAGCTTCCCTCCTTCTTCAAAATTATTTCAAATCTAATTATAACACAACTATCTGGATAAAAAGACTATACCAATAAAGATAAATAATATTCCAAAGATCTTTAATAGATTAAAAGACTCATTAAATAAGACTAAAGAAAAGATAGATACAAATAGAAAACCCGCTCCAGTCATTATAGGATAAGCTATGCTTAACTGCATTTTAGATAATACGAAGCTATATCCAATAAATGCCAAACCAAAAAAGAAAAGTCCAATAATAATAGCAGGATTCTTTATCACATAAGAAATAAAATCCAAATTTATACCTCCAGAATAACTTCTCATACCAGCCTTTATAGCCACATTAGCTAACGCATTAAATATAAGGGATAAAAAAAGAATCAGATATATCAACCTACATCACCTACTGTTAACTTTTGTAAGATTTTATACGGTCCAAAATACATAATAGGAACATAGTTCATTTTTATAAAGTCATCAATTACGGTTACACCAGAACTTATAGCGCTCTCATTAGGTTCATTAACATTTTCTGCTCCACTCCATAGAACTATAAATTTAACATTATTCCTCTTTAGTTCATCTATTATTTCTCGCTGTACCTCTTCAGTATTAGCCAATCCTGGGTGAAGTTCATGATATTTAGTTGCACTATGCCTCTCAGACAAAAAATAAAACATTACGTCATTTACAAAAATTTTATCATGTCTAGAGTTTCCAACAAAAATGAGTTCATCTGGTTTTGTATTAGCCTGGATAAATTTGATAGCTGTAGAGAGAAAATATTCCTGATTCTCGAAGACATATATACCTCTTGATCTGTCAAGTTGAGAAGGAACTAGACCTGGTTTAGAGAAAGAAACAAAGACCCAAAATGGTAAGTCTTTAAGTTCCTTTTTTACAAAAGAAAATACAATAAAAAAGCAAAGTATCACTGATAAAACTTGGAAGGAAAGTTTTAAGACGCTTCTTATGGAGATATTGCTTAGATTGGCATATATATAATTGGCAAGAATTAAAATTGTCCCAAAAACTACAGGTAATATGTATACTGTAACAGCAAAACTTCTTAGTGCATTCCTGTAGAGTGAGAGTGTCAGAAGGAATGAGATAAATAGAGTAAATACCTTAATAAAATAATCTCCTTCCCATATTGAAGAGAGCTTACTACTATAAAAAGATGGCAGTAGCATTATAGCAGGTATAATTGTCGGAAGAAGGTGAGGCACGTCAGACCTTACACGAGCCTGATTAAAAAAGAAGACTCCTAGGATCCAGAAAAGAACGACACTCCATTCTCTTCCATTAAGGTCTTTCCATCTGGATAGGTTTAGAAGTATGAATATACCAACAATCATATAGATAATTATTGGGAAATAGAACAAAAAGGAATAAAAGCTAAAATCAAATGGTGGATAGGGAAGATCTCTAACCCTAGGAAAGATTTTGGCAGGAAAGACTATAAGGTCAAAAATAAGATCCTTGATAGGTACCTTCGACAGAAGATAAAGCCCAAAGGGAACAAAACCTACTATAGTTCCTACTAGATATCTAACCCAGAGATTAAAGGTCTCCCTAATACCCCTATTGGATATCCTTAGATAAACATAGAGAATTAAAACTATACTAGAAGATATGAATGTATAACCACCTATATCATGTCTAAATATAGCCGTTATACCTGTAACAATTCCTCCAGTAAAAAGGCTAGAATAATTTCTATTGCAGAGAAAATCAACAACAAAGAATATACTAAAGAGGCTCCAAAATGTCCCTGCTGGAGTAGGAGAAGAATGGAACAATCCCCAGCCACCCATCCATAGGGTAGATAGTATAAACGCAAGTATAGCTAGTCTATGCCCAGAAACTTTTTTTACAGTAAAATAGACCAAAAGGACTATTAGAAGGTTTATAGTAGCGCTATATATTCTAGTAACGAATAGGTTTGTTCCAAAAAGTTTAAAAAGTAAGGCTATGGCATAGAACTGTCCAGGAGCATACATTGTCCAGAAGTCCCTATAGGGGATGTCCCCTTTTAATATACGATTTGCACCATAAACTACTATGCCCTCATCATATATGTTATAACCAATCCTTATATTTCCATAGAGATAACCTATACTTAATATTAAAACTAAAAGGAACAAAATCTTACTATCTAAAATTCTATTCAAACTTTCTTCCATTTAAACCTCCCTTGTTAATATTTTTTAAATAAGTCACCCCATTCTGTCTCCATAAAGCTCTTTATCCTTAATCTTCCGATAGTAGGATACCATATATAATCATGATAGATATTTGATGCCATTATAGGAAGAACCATTAATGGAGAGTATAATAAGATTTTTTCAAGGAAATTTAAAGGTCCCTTCCTAACCAATTGGTCTCCTAGTATAATGGGACTTCTTCTTACTCTAAAACCAAAGTTAACATTAGAAATATCCTCCCCCACTATCTCTATTTCTTTTACGTCTCCAATTCCTAAACCCATCTCATGACACATCTTTATATAAGGGATTTCTAATGGTTCGAAACCCATCATTTTAGCACTTACAGTATCTATAGCCACAGGATCAAAGCTTGCAAGGATGTAATTTTTTATCCTCGGTATCATAGTTCTAGGTCCTGCCCCATCACCGCATACAGTACCATCCATTACTGTAAGAATATTAGGATGTATCTCCTTTTGTATAATCATTAAATCAACAAGCACTTCGTGTATATACTTATGGCAGTAATGTCTCACTTCCTTTAACAAACCTCCAAAGGCATTCTTTATAGAACCTGTAGTGATAGAATGCCCATGAGTCTTTATCGTAGGAAGATGTATGATATTCTTACCTATAAACATCTCTGGAATCTCAAAACCATCAGGGAAGATTTCGTTCAATCTTAAAAGCTTACTTTTAAAGTTGTACCTTATCCACTTAGTAGTGGGTAATGGTATAAACTTTAATCCATAACGTTCTAGGATTGGTAACCATTTGTTGTTTAAAGCACCCTTTATAGGGTTTGTTACAACAGTCTTATTTTCAACAGGAAATAACTTATCTTTATAATAACCATCCTCCAAAAGAGTCTTTAAAACCCCTTCTAACTGCCAAGGGGAGGAAGAACAGCCAGGAAAATACTTTGTCCAAGAGAGATTAAGTTTAATTATTATATCTATATCTTTAGAAAGAAAAGAGCTGTAATCTAGTAATTTCATAAGTCTAGAATAATCTTCTAAAACACTTTCTGGTTTAGTCTTTAAAACAACCACTTTTGATCTTTTCATAATACAAGACCTCACAATAAGTATATCACTATTAGTACAGTTATAATCCAAAGAGAAACATTTATCAATAAAGGTCTATCCAAGAGGAGTAAACCTTCAGGGCTATCTCCAAGGTCTTTTCTATATATGAGATAGAGAAATCTAAATATTCCGTATAAGACAAATGGAATAGTAAAAATCAAGTCTCTAGTTCCAAATCTCGTTACAGTCTCCTCTGACATAGTGTATAAACTATAGGTAATTAATACAGAAGATGTAACCACCGATATCATTTGATCTAAAAGATACGTATTGTATTCTCCGAGAACCTTTCTTTTACTCTTAGCTTCTTCTTCAAAAGCGATCAACTCATATCGCCTCTTACTAAGAGCAAGTAGCAACGCTAATAGGATCGTGCACACTAATAACCAAGAAGAGATTGTTACATTTATGACAATAGCCCCTCCTACTACTCTCAATACAGAACCAAAAGCAATAGCAAAGATATCAAGTATAGGTACGTTCTTTAGATAGAAAGAATAAAAGATCTGGAGAACCACATATGACAAAACCACTAGAAAAAATTGATACTTTAATAAATAGGCAAAGAGAAGAGAAAGCGGGATTAATATATAGATACTCAATTTAGCATAAGGAACTTTAAGTTTACCACTAGCAATAGGCCTCTTTACCTTTAAAGGATTAAATCGGTCAAAGGGAAGGTCTATTATATCATTCAGGATGTATATAGAACCAGATACGAAGCAAAAGATAAAGAAAGCATATATAGTGACTAAGAATGCCTCTAGATTAAAAAGATTTTGAGAGAATACTAATCCAGCAAATACTAAAAGATTCTTAATCCATTGCTTTGGTCTTAAGCTCTTTATAATATTGACTAATACAGAGTCATCCAGCATAAAAATCTTCTATAGCAACTGCCCTAACTGGAGAACCATCTCCACTTAATATTTTAAGGGGTAGGGCTATAAAGAAGACCTTGTCTTTCTTTAACTCATCTAGATGGGCAAGTGCTTCTACTAGTATTATTCCTCCAGAAAGTAAAGTTTGATGTAGTCTCTTATTATCTACTGGATTAATGGTAGGAGTCTCTAAACCCAAGAGAGAAACCTTCTTCTCAACTAACCATAGAGCTAATTCATAACTTATCCGAGGTTGCTCTTTAAAATACCTATTATCAGGTAGAACCTTATACCAATCCGTCCTTAAAAGTAACTTAACTCCTGGATATATCTTGTCTCCGTAAGGAATTAGATCTTCTAGTGTAATTTCCTCTTCCGCCTTTTTGTAACTTAGGTCTATTACATAGGCCTCTCCCATAAAGCTTTCAACAGGGACTTTATCTATACTAGATCCACCTGGAACGAAATGTAAGGGAACATCAAGATGAGTTCCAGTATGAGTCCCAAATAAAATCTGAGTAAGATTGTATCCATTGGCATCTATACTTCTATATTTCATAAAAAACACCTTAGGGTCACCTGGATAAACAGGCATCTCATTATAAATTGGTAAAGAAAGGTCTACAACTCTCATAGTCTTACCTCCTAACCTTTTATTAAACTAAATATGATAAGAAATAAGCCCAATATCAATCTATAATAGACAAAAATGTTTGTATTGTGTCTCCTAAGATAATTAAGCATAAAATGGACTGCAATATAACCGAAGACAAAACTTGTTATAATCCCTAAAAATAGTCCAGAGATAGAGAAAGAAGGCGAAGGTTCTCTAAAAATCTTCAACAGTGAAACCAAACCTGCCCCACCTATAATAGGAACTGACAACAAAAAGGAGAACCTTGCGGAATCGCTCCTTTTAAAACCACAAAGAAAAGCTCCGGTAAGAGTAGCACCAGACCTAGATACACCAGGTATTAATGCCAAAATCTGGCTAAACCCAATTATTATAGCATCTTTTATTCTTATAGACTCTAGGCTTCTATTGTGCTTACTCAATCTATCTACAGCAAAAAGGACAATTCCAAACATACTCATAGCTATACCAATAAGGGATAACGACCTAAAGTAAGCCTCTGCTATATTCTCTAGCAAGAAACCAAAGATAGCTCCTGGAATTGTAGCTAAAATAACCAAAAATAAGAGATATCTATCTCTAGTTAAAATCTTATACCAGTCTCTCTTCATATATACGATAAGGGCTAATAGGGTGCCAAGGTGAATAGCCATATCAAAACTTAACCCCATATCCTCCCAACGTAAAAGCTCTCTTACAATAATAAGATGGGCAGAACTACTAACAGGGATAAACTCTGTTAAACCTTGAATCATCCCAAGAGTAACAACTCTTAACGCTTCCAAATTAGCTCTCCTAGATATTTTTCGGCACTATTTGCTGCTATAGCTCCATCTCCTACAGCAGTGGCCAGTTGTCTAAACGTATTGCTCCTTACATCCCCTGCAGCAAAAAGACCAGGAATATTAGTTCTCATAGAATTATCAGTAATAATAAAACCATTCTCATCTAATTCGACTAAGTTTCTAACCATAGACGAGTTAGGAATACTACCTATATAAACAAATAAGCCATCTACAGGGAGATCAGAAACTTCTTCAGTCTTTAAATTCTTAAGTTTTAGTAACTCTACCTTCTTTCCACCTTCTATACTTTGAATTACGGTATTCCAGATAAAGGTTATCTTAGAATTGGCAAAAGCTCTCTCCTGTAATATCTTTTCTGCTCTTAATTGATCTCTCCTGTGTATTACGTACACCTTACTAGCAAAACGTGTCAGATATATAGCCTCGACTATTGCGGAATCTCCCCCACCGACTACAGCCACTACCTTATCCTTATAAAAAGCCCCATCACATACTGCACAATAAGAAACCCCTCTGCCTGTAAAAGTCTCTTCACCAGGAACATTTAATTTTCGGGGGGAGGTTCCTGTAGCTATTATAACTGCTTTACTAAAGAATGATCCTTCTTCAGTTTTTATCTCAAATCCCTTATCAACCTGTAAAACCTCTTCTACAGGCTGACTAGTTATAATTTTAGCCCCAAATCTTCTAGCCTGTGATTCTAACCTTTCAGCAAGTTCTGGTCCACTTATACCTTCAGGAAATCCCGGATAATTCTCTATAAAAGATGTAAGGATAGGTTGTCCCCCAGGAAGCATCTTCTCTATAACAACAGTATCTATAAGCGCCCTAGCAGAATATATAGCAGAGGTTAATCCAGCAGGCCCTCCACCCACAATAATAAGATCCGCCTCATTCATCCTATAACCTCCTCAAGTTTATCTCTAAGCGCTTTTTTAGAGACATACCCAACTATCTCCCCTACAACATTTCCATCTTTAAAGACTAAAAGGGTCGGTATTGCCTGTATACCATAACTTGTAGCTAGATCTGGATTTTCATCAACATTTACCTTAACTACTTTAAGCTTGTCAGAAAGCTCTTGACTTATCTCTTCAACTATGGGACTCAACATCTTACATGGCATACACCACTCAGCCCAAAAATCTACTAACACTGGAATAGTCGAATTTAAAACTTCAGAATCAAAATTAGAACTATCTACTGCTTTTATCCTGTTGTAAGAGTTTCTTAAACTCATTTTCCATAACCTCCATTTCTCTATATCCTATTATTATATTAGTAACTTCTCCTTTTTTGTTAATAAATACAAATGTTGGTATACTGACCACTTTATACTTAATTACAAGAGACCTGTTTTGAGATAAATCTACATTTACTCTAACTATCTCTACTTTGCCTCTATACTTCTTCTCTAATTTCTCCATTATAGGTATCATAGCCTGACATGGAGGACACCAATCAGCATAAAAATCTATAACAAATGGTCTCTTGCTCTTTAAAAGCTCATCTATTATATCTTTCGGTAACTTACTATTAGTCGTATTAGCTAGAGATATACTCGCTAAAACAGCTATAAAAGAGAATATAAGCAACAAAAGAATATTTATATATAATATCTTCTTTCCTATCTTCATATCAACTCACCGTCCTATTAATACTTTATTAATAACTCTAAAATCTCACTTAACTCATCTATACTAAGCTCTTCGCTCTTACAATGTTCTAAATAGTTTTTGACTATAAGAGAAGTTAAACTATCAAGCGCGGACCTAACAGCAAAAAGCTGAATAAGTATATCCTTACAAGGTCTGTCATATCTTATCATTTCATATATGCCTCTTAGTTGCCCCTCAATTCTTGCCAATCTGTTATAAACTTCTTTTTCCATAAATACCCCCTACGGGTATATTATAACACATAAAGATAAAAAGTAAAGTATTCTATTATTACCCCTCAATTATATACTGTTTTGCTCCACAGGTGGGACATTTATTATCTTCCAAAAGGTATTTTTCAATAGAAAATCCAAATCTCTCTATGAGGAGACTATTACAATTATAACAATATGTATTTTCGTATCTATGTCCTGGCACATTACCTATATAAACATATCTAAGTCCAGCCTTTCTTCCTATATCATAAGCTTTCTCGAGGGTAGGTAAAGGAGTAGCATATAGATTTCTGAGTTCATAATGAGGAATAAATCTAGTTACATGCCAAGGAGTCTCAGAACCCAGGTTATCTCTAATCCAAGTTGCAATACCTCTGAGCTGTTCATCGTCATCATTTATAGTAGGAGTAACATTTGTTACTATCTCTACATGTATTCCCCAGTTTTTCTTAGCCCTTATAGCAGAGTTAAGAATAGGCTGAAAATCTTTGACATTAGCTATTTTACTATAAGCATCAGGCTTAAAGGCCTTTACATCTACTCGATAGGCAGAGAGATAACTTGCTATAGTATCTAATGGCTCTTGATTTATATATCCATTGGTTACATAAACAGTATATAAACCTTTCTCTCTAGCAAGTATAGCTGTTTCATACGTATACTCAAACCATATAGTAGGTTCATTATATGTCCAAGCTATACCCTTAGAACGTTCTCTAATAGCAAGTTCTACACATTCTCTCGGTGAAAGATTCGGGAAACCTGAAGGATCAACATGAGCGATCTCCCAATTCTGACATCCAGGACAACGCATATTGCAACCAAAAGTGCCTAAAGAGAGAACAAGCGAACCTGGATAAAAATGAAATAAAGGTTTCTTCTCTATCGGATCATTTGCTATAGAACTCACCAATCCGTAGGTTAGGGTATAAAGTGTTCCTTCTTTATTTATCCTAGCACCGCAGTATCCTCGACTATCAGGTCTTATAACACAGTATCTAGGACATAGAATACAGCGAACTAGACCATCTTTTAGTTTCTCATAGAACATTGCCTCTTTCATCAAGAGACCATCTCCTTAAACCTCAAAGCATTTTTATACATCTCGGTGTTATTAAAAAGTACATAAACATTATAGCCCTTTATTGGTTCTAAGTAAAATAAAAGCCGTTCTAAATCACTATCAGTATAATCGTATCTATAAATTATCTTTCCGGGAGGGGCTCCGTGTAATCTAAAATAGAAAGTATCAAACATAGGACTCGGTCTAAAATTAGAATCTAAAACTGTAAATGGGTCTATGACTGGAATAGTATCAGTAACCCTTGAAAATTCCTCACGTTCATAGATATCTAGATTTCTCGCCTCTAAAGCAAATTTTACGTGAACATCTTTAAAGTTTTTTAAGACCTGAATTAAATCGTCCATATTTTTCTTTGGAAATGTGGACGGTAACTGGAATAGTAATATAGGAGCACCCAATTCTTTAGAAAACTCAATATAAAAGGATATAAGCTCAAGACTCTTTTCAGTAGAGAATTTATCTATATGGGTAATAATTCTTGAAGCTTTAACTGTAAACAAAAAATCAGAATCCACCTCTTCTCTCCATCTCTTTGCAGTAGATAACCTAGGGACACTATAAAAAGTAGAGTTTACTTCAACTAGGTTAAATAGAGAGGAATAATAGGAAAGAACTGATTTAAAGGAAGTCTTTAAATCTTGAGGTATTCTCAGATAACCCCATCCACAACACCCAATAAGTATCATCTTAGCTCATTCAAAAAGCTCCTCCCTGGAAATTTCTGAGTTTTAATGCCAAAAAACTCTAATAAACAAGCCCCTATATCTGCAAAGGTTTCTCTTATTCCTAAAAACTTGGGGAGGTTATTTAAACCTCTAACTAAAAGTGGAGTGTATTCCCTAGAATGGTCAGTACTAGGAGTAGTGGGATCATTACCATGATCTGAACAAACTATGAGTAAGTCTTCTTCTCTAAGATTCTTCAATACATCTCCCAACATAACATCAAAACATTCTATCGCCTCTGCAAACCCTTTAGGGTTATTCCTATGGGCATAGATAGTATCGAAATCAGAAAGATTGGCAAAAACTAGTAAATTCCCATTTCTCGCTTTCTCTATATCTAGGATAGCATTCATCGTTTCCTCATTATTATGGGTATGATTTGATTCAACTAATCCCTGACCACTAAAGATATCCTCTATCTTCCCTAATCCTATAGTTATTACATCATTATCACTAAGTACATCTAGAATAGTCTCTTGTGGTGGAGGAAGAGAAAAATCCTTTCTCCTATCTGTTCTATAAAAATTTCCAGGTTCGCCAAGGAATGGCCTAGCTATAACTCTAGCTACCCTATGTTTTCCTGTTAGTATTCTTCTAGCTATCTGACAGATTCTGTAAAGTTCTTCTACAGGTATAACATCCTCATGGGCAGCTATCTGAAAGACACTATCAGCAGATGTATATACTATAGGGTATCCTGTCTTTATATGTAATTCTCCAAGCTCTTTTATAATCTCTGTTCCAGAGGCAGGCTTATTGCCTAAAACCTTTCTTCCAATCTCATGCTCAAATCTAGATATAATCTCTTTTGGGAAACCATTAGGATATGTTGGAAAGTCCTCAGTTGTTACAATACCCATCATCTCCCAATGCCCTATAAGGGTATCCTTTCCAACCGATTTCTCTATCATCTTTCCATAAGCACCTACAATGTTAGAGATTTTGGGTAATTCTTCTAAAAGCTCTCCCAATCCTAAACTCAAAAGATTAGGAATATTGATATTACCAACAGCCTTTACAGTATTCCCCAAGGTATTACTACCTTGGTCTCCGTACTCATAAGCATCAGGAAGTTCACCTATACCAACTCCATCCATAACTATAAGAAATACTCTCACTTTACATCTCCATCCATACAGAATTTAAAGCAGATATAACTTCTTCATCAGTAATCTGATGAAAATCCTCATAAAACTGACCAACCGCATAAAAATATTCCGGTACATATAGGACAATTACTTCTGCCTCTTTTTCCAATCTCTTAACCGCTTCATACGGGGCTACAGGAACAGCAACTATTGTCCTTTTAGGACTTTTAGTCTTCACTCCATTTACCACAGAAAGCATTGTTAGACCAGTAGCCAATCCATCATCTACTATGATAACTGATTTATCCTTTACATCTATATTATCCCTCTCTCCTCTATATATAGTAAGTCTCCTTTTTATCTCTTCTAGCTCCTCTTTTACAGACTTCTCTATATATTCATTAGATATCCCCAGTTCTCTTATACTTGCCTCATTAAGAATCACATTTCCTAATGAATTTATAGCTCCTATAGCATACTCTTTATCAAATGGAGCACCAATCTTCCTTGCTATTGCTATATCTAAAGGTGCCTTTAGAATCTTAGAAACTTCTACTGCTACTATTACTCCACCTCTAGGGATTCCCAAAATAATTGGATCTTCTATATTAGACTCTAGAAGAGCAAATCCCAACTTCATACCAGCATCAACTCTATTTTTAAACATTCTATCCCCTCTTCTCCTTATAAAACATAAGGAATGTACCAACGGTAAAGCCAATAATATTTGGAAGCCATACTCCAATTACTGGAGAAAATATACCATTTCTGGCTAAAGCCCTTCCTAGGGCAAGAATAATATAATATATAAACACTATAATAAGACTTGTACTTAACCCATAGTATTTACCACCTCTTACAGGAAGAATACTAATAGGAGCACCAAGTAGAGAGAGTATAGCAGCAGCAAATACCATAGAAAACTTTAAATGATAATCAACCTCAAGGTTACGTGTATCAATACCAGATTTTTTAAAGGCATCTATTCTCTCCTTTAGTTCTCTAGCGCTCATCTCTTCAGTAGTCTTCTGACCCTTATAAAAATTCCCAACATCAACACTAAGATCAAGAGAAAGCTTCTCAAATCTACTCTGTAGGCTTATAATTCCTTCATTATCATAGTAATGAATAGCACCATCTTCCAAAATCCATACCTTATCCTCTACTCTAACCCTTTTGGCTGATATTACCTGGGGAGCAGAGCTACCAGTTAGAGAATATAGCAATATATTATTCCCCATCCTTGTACTAGGGTCATATCTAGCTAAGTAAACATATTTATTATCTGGTGCTTTAAAAAAGACATTACTCTGTATAAGTGGTAGAGGATCCTTAAATATAGCCTCCCTTATAAGAGTTTCTCCTTGATGAACCGACCAAGGAGCTATAAACTCACTTATACCAAAATTCCCTATACTTACTATTATGCCAAATACTACAACAGGTAAGAATATCCTAGTTAGCCTTATACCACCTATCCTAAGGGCAGTTATTTCCCCTTCTCTAGCCAATCTATTTAAACCAAGCAAGGTAGCAAATAGGGCAGAAATAGGAAAGCTTATCGTTAGCACCCCAGGAAGTTCATAGAATAGTATCTTTATTATATTAAGTAGAGGAACTCCCCTATTTATAAACAGATCAACAAGATTAAAAAGAAGACTAGCGGATAATATAAGGGAAAAACCAAGCACTCCAAACAAAAATGGTGATGATACCTCTTTAAATAGATAAATATCTAGTATCTTCATAATAACATTATACTACACCAAACTTACTCTTTAGAACTAGTAAGAAAAACTTCGGAATAAAAGACAATCTCTTTATACGTTTAGGATCTTTTAAGATTCTATAAAACCACTCTAAACCTATAACCTGCATCCAATATGGCGCCCTAGGGATGTCACCACTGATTACATCAAAACTTCCACCCACTCCTATCGCCAATTTCACTGGCAAATCTTTATGTCTATTTATCCAAATTTCCTGCTTAGGCATACCCAAACCTACCACTAAAAGGTCTGGCTTAAGAGATTTTATCTCTTCCAATATCATTACCTCTTCTTCGGTATTAAAATATCCATTATGAAAACCTAAAATTCTTATCCCAGGAAACGTATCTTCCAATCTTTTCTTAGCAGATATAACAATATCTTCTTTAGCTCCAAGAAGATATACAGAATAACCCTTTTCCTTACATAGATTAAGCATATCTAAAAGTAAGTCTATACCTGCCACTCTTTCTCCTATAATTCCCCCTAAAAATCTAACTGCCCTGACCAGCCAGCTTCCATCGGCTACTACCAAGTCAGCTTCATTTATAACGGAATTAAAAAGTTTATTATCTTGGGCTATGACTACTCCTTCTGGGTTTAAAGTAACAATATAGTGAAACCTATCTTCCTCAAAGAATCTCTCTACGTATTTAAGAGCCTCTTTTCTATTAACATTATCTATCTTTAAACCAAACATCGTATAAGTCATACAATGGTCTAAAAGTTTCCTCCTTGTCTATGATCTCTTCTTTAAACCTCAATATATCCGAAGCTATAAGATCTCTGTTTTCCCAAGATAGGGAAAGTTTATTCTCTACTTCATCAAGATTACTATTTACGTCTAAAATGTAAGCGTTAGGGAAATGAGAAATAAAAGACCTCACCTTAGGGTCGTAAACAATCCCCAGAAATGGTATATTCAAAAGAGAAGAAAGAATAAGAGGATGAAGTCTCATACTAATAATAAACTTAAAAGAGGACATAAGAGAAAATACAGAGTAAGGGTCTTCCCAAGATATCAAACTGCAGTTAAGCCTTTTAGCAAACCTCTCAGATATATTTCTATCTTCCAACCTATGAGTAACTAGTATAGCAATATCTAAATTATACCTTTCTTTAAATCTGACTAATGCTTTCAGAAATTCTTCCTCTTTAAAGTTAGGAAATTCCCTTACCGATATAAGGATATCCCCTTTCTTTTCTGTTGAAGGTTTCTTGAACTTTTCTAAATCTAGATATAAGACAAGGTCATTTCCAAGGTACCTCTTCGGTTTACATATACCAAATTCTCTTAAAATACTTAAAGAATCTTTGTCCCTAACACTTATAGAATAAACAAGATTAATAATCTTTAAAAGTTTTCTCCCTAAAATAGTTCTAAAAGGTCCAATACCCTGAGAAACCATTATTACTGGTTTTTTCATAATAAAAGAGAGTAAAATAATCCCTAGATAGTAGAGCAAGCTCCTTATACTTGTTACATCCTGAAGAATACTTCCTCCAGAAAAACATATTCCATCAGACATTCTTATACCATTAACAAGATACCTTCTTGGTACCACCTTAGCACCATACACTTCAGATAAAGTCTTACCATACAAGACTATTGGCTCTATATCTGATAGATTTTCCCTAAGGTATTCTAAAAGGGAGACAAGTAACAACTCGTCTCCCAAATTATCAAACCCAAAATAACCAACTAATAAAAGTCGCTTCACAATAATTAAAGAGCTTCTTTATAAAGTCTAAATACATCCTCTCTACTTACTGGTCTAGGATTATTAAAGGTACTAGCATTGTTAAGAACCTGTTCTACTAGAGGAGAAAAGTCTATATCTTCTTTAACGAACTGAGATATCCTAGTGGGAAGACTTACCCTTTCAAGAAGTTCTGATATCCTATCCCAAGGGTCCTTACCAAAAACCTTTTTCAACGCATCTAATTTATCTCCAATATTTGGAGCATTAAATCTAACCACATGTGGTAGCAATATCCCGTTAGACACTCCATGAGGAATATGGAAGAAGGCACCTAAAGGTCTTGACATGGCATGGACCAAAACTACAGAAGAATTATTAAAAGACATACCAGCCCAGAAAGAGGCATAAGAGACCTTTTCTCTCGCAGAAGGGCTACCTGTATTAACAGATTCTTCTAGATATCTATTTATAAAATCTATCGCAGATAATGCCAACATATCGGTAGTAAGTGTAGACCTGTTGGACATAAAAGATTCTACAGCGTGGGAAAGGGCATCTATACCACTACTTGCAGCTACACTAGGAGGCATAGAATACGTTAAAGAGGGATCAATTATAGCCACTTTGGGAACTATACCTGGTCCTTTTACTACAAATTTTTCCTTTACCGTTGGGTCTGTAAAGACAGCAAACCGGGTTACTTCGCTACCAGTCCCAGCAGTAGTAGGAATATTTACTACTGGTAAAGATTCTCTTATCTCTTCCCCTTTTAATGTTGTAATAGATTTCCCAGTTTTTAAGCAGACCGCTATCCCTTTAGCTACATCCATAGAACTTCCACCACCGATCCCTATTATAACATCTGCCCCAAAAGACTTAGCAAATTCGGTTCCTCTTTCAACATCTCCTACCTCTGGCTCAGGATTAACCTCTCCAAAAATCTCTGGAGCTAAACCTTGCCTCTTAAGAGAGCTTATAGCTCTATCTAAAGCTCCGCTCTTTTTAGCAGAAGTCTTACCACAAACGATAAGAGGTCTTGAACCTATCTTTTTAACTTCCTCACCTAAGGAATCGATGCTATCAATTCCATACATAATAACTTGAGGTAGCTCCAAATATCTCATGTTTATTCCTCCTAAAGCTTAATTTTACAAAATAGGTCATAAATATATTAATGGTTTGAAATTATTATAGCATAGGATTTAATCCCTAGAGTTTATATCCTGAAATCTAAAACCTTGATTTATGGGTTAAAGAGAAAGTGTACAGAATATATAATTATAACCAATAAACTTCAGATGGCGCGCCTGAGAGGACTCGAACCCCCAACAAGCGGATCCGAAGTCCGCTGCTCTATCCAATTGAGCTACAGGCGCAATAAAATGGGGTGAATGAGGGGACTCGAACCCCCAACATCTGGATCCACAGTCCAGCGCTCTAACCAATTGAGCTACATTCACCAATGGCGCGCCCAGCAGGACTCGAACCCGCGACCCACAGATTAGAAGTCTGTTGCTCTATCCACCTGAGCTATGGGCGCATTGGTCGGGGCGAAAGGATTTGAACCTTCAACCTCTTGGTCCCAAACCAAGCGCGCTAGCCAAGTTGCGCCACGCCCCGAACCTATAAATAGTATACCAAATTTTTCTGCAAAATCAATATCCCAGCATACTGACCTGTACTCATTCTACTTATCTATCAATCACCTTACATAGTACCACGGTACCAGGAGAACCACGTATTTCAAACAATTTCTATATAGGCCGGAAAAATTGTTCTAAAAAGATGGTTCTTCTGGTACTTCCGGTACTAGTTTTTCTATCATTACGTAATAATCTTTAGTGTAAAAGGAAACCTTGTATCTAAATGTTCAGGAAGCTTTACCTTTAATCCCTCTTCACTTCTAACCCAGGTTATCTTCTCATTTACACCTAATATTTTCACATCACTTATATCTTTATTAAATAGCTTTAGATTTGAACTTAGAGATTGTATTAATATCTCATCCCTCTCAGGTTTACCCAGAACTACAGCGTATAGAACATCTCCTTTTGTAGTGAATCTTATATCTCGCCCTGTAAACTCACTCCTCTTTGTGTCGGCAAAAGAACCATGAATAACCTTTGTCGGTCCTTCTCCATATACCTTCCACGGTCTTGTCCCATATATAGCCTCACCATTAACTAAGAGCCACTGCCCTATCTCAAGTAAAATCTTCTCTTCAGGCTCTGGAATAGTGCCATCAGGTTTTGGACCAATGTTTAATAAGAGGGCTCCATTTTTGCTTACTATATCTACTAAGTCGCAGATAATCCATTCTGAAGTCTTGTAGTCATGGTCTTTTATATATCCCCAGGAGTTCTTAGATACAGACGTATCTGTCTGCCAGAAATACGGATCTATATCACCTAGTTGCCCACGTTCAACATCAAATACTGCTGCCTTTCTTGGAAATGCCTGATTTTTATAATTTATGGCAACTCCTCTATTCCATTGAAAACCCCTGTTGTAATAATAGGCAGCAAATCTCCTCAGATAAGGCTCAAATGCAGGCTGTTCTATCCACCAATCAAACCAGACTATCTGAGGATGATATTTATCCACAAGCTCAAATAATCTATTTAACCAGTCTTCTAAAAACTCCTCGTTTGGCTGTGTAGTTTCTGGTTGAGCAGGTCCATAAAAGTCTGTAAATCTTGGATCTCTTACATCAGAATCAAACTTCATACCTTCATGGAAAAACCACCAATGCTCTGCCCTATGGTAAGAGACGCCAAAAACGAGATACCTTTTACGTATAGCATTAGCCAGTTCTCCTATGATATCTCTCTTAGGACCCATCTTAACTGAATTCCACTTTGTATAACTACAATCATACATAGCAAATCCGTCGTGATGTTCGGCAACTGGAACTACAAACTTTGCACCTGATTTCAAAAATAAGTCTGCCCATTTATCTGGGTCAAATTTCTCAGCAGTAAACACTGGGATAAAGTCTTTATAACCAAACTCTTTCTGATGCCCATAAGTTTTTATATGATACTCAAACTCTCGACTCCCTTGTCTATACATATTCCTCGGATACCATTCATTTCCAAAGGCTGGAACTGAATATACCCCCCAGTGTATAAAGATTCCAAACTTTGCATCAAGATACCACTGAGGAACTTGATAATTCTCTAAAGATTCCCAGGTAGGCTTAAATGGTCCTTCCATACTTTCCCTCCTTTACAAAGTAGTTATCGATAACAATATACTACAATCTTTCTAAAAAGTCTATATTATCTTTACAACCATAAAGGAATAAGAGAATATGGTATAATTAGGATAATTATTCATTGAGCTTATACTGGAGGTGATAAGTTTGAAAGCACTGGTAAAGTATGAATTTAAAGATGGAGCAACGGAGTTAAGAGATGTCTCCACCCCACAGATTGGACCAAATGATGTTCTTGTTAAAGTAGAGTATGCAGGTATATGTGGTAGTGACCCCCATGTACACCATAATAGGGTTAACTATACGATTAATGTGCCTGTTATCTTAGGCCATGAGTTTTCAGGAGTTATAGAAGAGGTTGGAAAGGAGGTAAAGGAGTTCAAAGTAGGAGAAAGGGTTACCGCAGAGACACACGCTGACTATTGTGGGAAATGCATACTATGCAGAACGAATAACTATCACATATGCAGGGAGAGAAAAGGTTACGGGTTCCATGTTGATGGTGCCTTTACTAAATATGTAAGAGTTCCTACTCGAATATTACATAGATTACCTAAAAACGTAAGTCTTAGAGAGGCAGCGCTAACAGAACCTTTCTGCGTAGCTTATAGCTCTTTAGTAAAACATTCGAACATAAAGCCAGGAGACCTTGTGGCAGTTATAGGGCCTGGACCTATAGGCATACTATCCGCCAAGGTTGCAAGTATTATGGGGGCTAGTGATATAGTAGTTATAGGGACGCCAGAGGATGAGAAACGTCTAAAAATAGCTAAAGAGTTTGGAGCCACTGAAGTATTTATGGATTCTGAAGAGGCTAAAAGGTATATACTAGAAGCAAGGGATGGTTACGGAGCAGATATAGTAGTAGATTGTGCAGGGGTGACCGAAACATTCAAGTTGGCAATAGATTTAGTAAGACCGGCAGGTCAGATAAATAAGATAGGATGGGGGCCAAGTCCTTTAGGATTCTCTCTTGATCCATTGATCTCAAAAGCGGTTACAGTTAACTTTACATTTAGTCATAACTGGGACGTATGGGAGAAATGTCTTATACTTATGGATAAAAAGATCATAGAGTTAGAGAAACTTATAACACATGAACTCACTCTAGATCAATGGCAGAAGGGGTTTGAGCTAGTTGAAAATAGAGAAGGGCTTAAGGTTCTACTAAAACCAATAGATTAGGGGAAGGATATGGAAGGACCTAGGGGTGCAAGAGTAGAGGAATTAGAAGAGATAATAAGATTATCGAATAAAATCTTCAGAGGTAATCTTGAGGGGGACATGGGTAGAGAATATCCACTATTATTTTCAGAGAAAAACAGTGAGAATCTAAGAATTATAAAAGAAGACAATAAAATAGTCTCCCTTGTAGGGATGTTGTTTTCGGACGTAATGTTACTTGGAACCAGAATAAAAGCTTGTATGATTGGATCAGTAGCAACAGACCCGGATTATAGAGGTAGAGGGTTTGCCACTTTACTTATGCAGGATAGCATATTAAAGAGTCTTCAAGAAGGTGTAGATATAATGCTCATATCTGGTAGCAGAGGGTTATATAGAAGGCTTGGAGCTATAAACGTTGGTCTCTATAAGACCTATCATATAGATAAGGCAAAACTTTTGAAGAGCAATTTAAAGGTAAGAAAAGCTAATGAAAGAGATATACCTAAGCTCTTAAGAATTATGGAGTTAGAGTCAGTAAGATTCATAAGGTCATATGAAGAGCTAAAAATCTTACTTAGATGTGAGACGGTAGTCAATAGACCTGGAGAGGTACTAATTATAGAAAGTAATGATATCCCTCTAGGCTATGTAGCCCTACAACTACCTAAAAAACAGGAAGAAATACTACATATAAAAGAGATCGGAGGCTCAAGGTCTGCTATATTAGATGCGCTATATACAATCTTAGAAATGTATAACAGAGATTCTATTCTTCTAGATACACTTAATTCTGATATAGAAATAAAATACACCTTAGAGAAATTAGGTATCAAGGGTGAGGATAGAGGCTTTGAAGGTACAATAAAGGTAATAAATCCAAAAGGTCTTATAAAAAAGATGGATGACTACTTTAGAAGGATGTTAGGAGAGGAATATTGCGATTTTGGTATAGAATTTAATCCTCCAATTACACTAAGGTTTAAAAATGAAACAGTTCGGATAGAAGAGAACGACCTACCTATCCTTCTATTTGGTTCTATTGAAAGGAAAATAGAAATACCTAAAGAACTCCAAATAAACAGAGCCCTAAAGGCTTTATTCCCAATGCCACTTGTAGATTACGGGTTGAATTATACATGAGGATAATATTAGCGACTTCAAACATAGATAAAGTAAGAGAATTCAATAGAATACTAAAAGATTTTGATGTGGATATAAACCCCGCACCTTATAGTATAAAGGTAACAGAAACAGGTAGAGACTTTATAGAGAACGCCATTCTAAAAGCTAGGGCTTATTATAAGGAGTTTAGGGTTCCAGTTCTATCTGATGACTCAGGACTAGAGGTAGATGTGCTAGGTAAGGCACCTGGGATATTTTCCGCTAGATTCTCCGAAGATGGAAACTATAAGAGTAATATTGAAAGACTACTTACCCAGATAAAAGATATGCAAGAGGAAAAGTTTAAGGCTAGGTTTGTATGCGCAGTATGTCTTATTGATGAAAAAGATATAATACATGTAACTCAAGAGACCTGTGAGGGATACATAATAAAAGAACTTAGAGGGAAAAGTGGTTTTGGGTATGACCCTATATTTTACTATCCAGAAATTGGGAAAACATTTGGAGAGGCTTCTTCGGAAGAAAAAGATCAGGTAAGTCATAGAGGAAAGGCTTTAAGAAAACTATTTTCAGCTATCCTTTTGGGAGTATAAAATAGAATGTACTTCCTTTCCCAAGACTGCTCTCCACCCCAACCTTACCTCCATGCGCCTCAACTATATGCCTTACTATTGACAAACCAAGTCCTACCCCGCCCAAGCTTAAATTTCTAGATTTATCTCCCCTATAGAATCTCTCAAATACTCTAGGTAGGTCCTCCTTAGAGATTCCTATGCCAGTATCTTTTACAGAAACCTTTACCTCTTTTCCAAGGTCCTCAACTAACACGTCTATCTTTCCACCTGAGGGGGTATATTTAATAGCATTATCAATAAGGTTACTTATAACCTGGTCTATATAGTTTACATCAACCTTTATTGGAGGGATTTCCCCCTTTATATCGAGAGTTAAGGTAAGACCCTCTTTCATAGCCCTAGGCTGAAATCTAGATACAGTTCTAGTTACTAGAGACACAAAATCTGTTGGAACTGGATTTAGGAAAGCTTTATCTGATTCTAATCTGGAAAGTAAGAGAAGATCATTCACCAACCTAGATAAACGGTCTACCTCTTGATTTATATTTTCCAAAAAATCTTTTCTAAGCTTACTATCATCTGCTCCACCTTCTAGTAAGACTTCCACCATAGCCTTAATAGAGGTAAGCGGAGTTTTGAGCTCATGGGAAACGTTACTTATAAAGTCTTGACGAATTTTCTCCAACTTCTTCTTTTCTGTTATATCAGCAAAAACTATAATAGCTCCTCTTATCTCGCCCTTCTCATTGAATAAAGGAGATACTGTTACATCTAATATGCGATTATTAAGATGATCGAATGAGATCTCTCTAGAAAAGACATCTCCCGTTTCTATAACCTTTCCTGTCATCTCATCTAGTGTGTAGTTCCATATGACCTCTATAAGCTGACGTCCTTCTAAACTCTGAGAGGAATCTATATTTAGTAATCTTAGAGCAGTAGGATTCATTCTTAAGACCTCTTTATTCTTATTTACCACTATAACCCCTTCTTGTGTACTCTGAAATAACCTTGAATAGAGCTTATTCTCCTCCTTAAATCTGTTTATGTAGTCGTTTATTTCTTTTATACTCTCGTCTAACTCTAGAATCCCTATGGTAGAGATATTACCGGAAAGAGGTAGCCCTTTAAGGTTAAGAAGTATCCTGTCTAAGATTGTCTTAATCTTTCGGAAAAGAAAATAATACGAACTTACAGTAAATATAAGAATAACTCCCCCTATAAGATATCTGTATGGTAAACAGGATAATATTATTAAATAGAAAGCAATATAGAGTATTAAAGCTGGTAATATAAAATTAACTAATAAATTCCTCAAGATCTTAATATATACCCTATCCCCCTTACCGTCTGAATATATTTGGGATTGCTAGGATCATCCTCAAGCTTCTCTCTAAGCCATCTTATGTGGACGTCTACGGTTCTATCATCTCCATAAAAATCTTCCCCCCAAACGTTAGTTAAAAGATATTCTCTACTCATAACACGACCTTCATTCTCTGCCAAAGCAACTAATAAATCAAACTCTTTTGGTGAAAGATCTATCTGTTTACCTCTTTTAGTAACAATTCTTCCTACTACATCTATAACTACATCATCAAACTCTAATTTTTCTTTTATCTTTGTTGAAGTCACTGGAAGTTTTGCACGTCTCAAAACTGCCTTTATCCTAGCGACCAACTCTCTCATACTAAAGGGTTTAGAAACATAGTCATCAGCTCCTAACTCTAATCCTATAACTCTATCCATATCTTCCCCTTTAGCGGTAAGCATTATTATAGGTACATTGGAGGTTCGCCTTATAATTCGGCAAACCTCCAATCCACTTAATTTTGGGAGCATTATATCCAATATGATAAGGTCAGGATTCTCCTTCTTAAACTTCTCTAAGGCATCCTCCCCATCGTAAGATACCACTACATCATATCCTTCTCTGTATAAAGTATACTTTATAGAATCTACAATCGGCCTTTCATCATCTACTATCAGAATCTTTTCCGCCACTTTCTTCCTCCTTAGGCGGAGTTCCTTTTCTATTCTCTGTGCAATAAAAACCTGTTCCTTTAAATATCACTGTGGGTGGAAATATAAGTCTTTTAAGCGTTCCACCACATTCATTGCACTGTAATAAAGGCCTATCATTTATACTCTGAAATACTTCTAACTCTCTACCGCATCCTTCACATCTATACACATAGAATGGCATCTACTATCACCTCCACCCATTTTGATATCTATTTGATATCTATAGAAATATTTTACCACCTAAAGATATTAATTCTCAAGTTCGATAAATATGGGAAAGAAATCTTAAGAGAATTAATGTTATAGCAAGTCTACTACCAGACTTTAGTAGTTAAGTACTTATGCATAGCCATTGCAGATCTTCTTCCAGCTCCCATAGCCTCTATTACAGTAGCAGAACCGCTTACTATATCGCCACCAGCAAAAACTCCAACTTTAGACGTCTTTCCAGTTATAGGGTCTACAATAATTTCTCCATGACGACCAATCTCTAGTCCTTGTGTAGTCTTAGCAATAATAGGATTAGGTCTATTACCTATAGCAATAATGACGGTATCCACCTTTAGAGTAAAAGTAGAACCTTTCTTAGGTATAGGAGATCTTCTTCCACTTTCATCTGGTTCTCCCAACTCCATCTCCTGACACTCTACTGTGTCTACCCAACCATTATTACCACTAAAAGCTAGGGGGGTAGCAAGGAAAACAAAATTAATACCTTCTTCCTCTGCCCTTTTTATCTCCTCTAATCTAGCTGGAAGTTCTTCTCTAGACCTCCTATAAAGAATTGTAACATCTGCTCCAAGTCTTCTAGAAACCCTTGCAGAGTCCATAGCAACATTACCACCACCTACAACCAAGACCTTCTTCCCTATTCTAAGTGGCGTATCATATTCAGGGAAACGATGTGCCCTCATAAGGTTTATTCTAGATAGGAATTCATTAGCTGAATATATACCTAGTAGATTTTCTCCAGGAACATTTAGGAATACAGGGGCGCCAGCTCCAGAACCAATAAATACAGCACCATAATCCTTTAAAAGTTCATCCAAAAGTATCGTCTTTCCCACTACTACGTTTGGAATAAATTCTACCCCAAGAGCTCTTACATAATCAAATTCTCTCTTTATTATGTCTTTTGGAAGTCTAAAATCTGGAATTCCATACGTCAAGACACCCCCGGGAAGATGTAACGCCTCAAAAAGGGTAACTGAATAACCAAGCTTGGCAAGATCAGCACTAACCGTAAGACCCGCTGGGCCAGAACCAACTACTGCAATTCTTTTACCATTAGGAGGGTCCTTTTTTATTTCTTGTATATCCTCTACACAATAATCAGCAACAAATCTCTCTAATCTACCAATAGCTACAGGTTCTCCTGTCCTAGCCAATACACAGGTCTTCTCACACTGATTTTCCTGAGGGCATACCCTACCAGTAATAGCTGGAAGACTATCCCTCTCTTTTATCTTTCTATAAGCCTCTCTATATTTTCTCTCCTTTATAAGAGATATAAAAGCAGGAATATCTATCCCTACAGGACAACCTTCAATACACCTAGGCTTTGGACAATTTAGACATCTATCAGCTTCTAATAGGGCTTCATCTTCGCTATATCCCAGAGCAACTTCATCAAAATTCTTAATTCGATCTTCAGGGTTCTGTTCTCTCATTGGAACTCTAGTACGTCTAGGCATTCTTCTCCTCCAGTAACTTAAGAGCTAATCTTTCCTGTTCTATATAGGTTTTTTGTCTCATCATAAGCTCATCAAAATTAACTAGATGTCCATCAAACTCAGGACCATCAACACAAACAAACTTAGTCTTCCCATCCACCGTAACTCTGCATCCTCCGCACATACCAGTCCCATCAATCATAATAGGATTAAGACTTACATAAGTCTTTACATTATAACCTCTAGTTAGGTCTGAAACTGCCCTCATCATTATCGTTGGTCCTACAGCTAAAACCATATCTATATGAGTATTATCAAGTAATTCTTTAAGGGGTAAAGTAACCAAACCTTTTATCCCATATGTCCCATCGTCTGTAGTTATATATAACTTATTACTTATAGAACCAAGTACATCAGTAAAGAATAAAAGATCTTTAGTTCTAGCCCCAACTATAGTAGTGATATAATTACCAACCTCTTTTAATGCCTTTGCTATTGGAACTACTTCTGCAACACCTACACCACCTGCTACTAAGACTATATTACCATAATATTTTATCGGGAATGGATTTCCGTTAGGACCCATAACGGCGTAAAGCTCTTCCCCTATCTCCTTTTTCCCTAATAACTTAGTAGTCTTACCTACCTCTTGGAATACTATAGTGATTAATCCTTTTTCCTTATCGGAGGTGACTACTGTAAGAGGAATCCTCTCTCCCTTCTCGTAGACCATAATAATGATAAATTGTCCTGGTTTTATAGACTTAGCAATCAAAGGTGCCTCTATAACCATTTGCACAACATTATCTGAGAGTCTCTTTTTATCCACTATCTTATACATATCCCTCTATAACTCCTTTTACTAACTCTAATTTATGATATAATAACACAGAAGTATTAAAAGAGTATTAAAAGGTGAAAATTTGATGACCAAAAAAGAGGAATTCAGTTTTGATAAGATAGCTGATTCATATGCAAAGTATAGAGAGATACATCCAGGGGTTTTGAAAAGCCTCTTAACCAGAATAGACAGAAATTCAAGGGTCTTAGAGATAGGGTGTGGAACTGGAAACTATATAATTGCCTTAAAATTTCTAAAAGATTGTCAAGCATGGGGAATAGATATCTCCGAAGAGATGCTATCCATTGCAAGGAAGAGAACAATGAATATAAATTTTGAAGTACAAGATGCAACAAATCTGTACTTCCCTGATGAATTTTTTGATTTTGTCTTCTCTATAAATGTAATACATCATATAAAAGACCATAAAAGATACTATAAAGAGGCTTACAGAGTCTTAAAATATGGCGGAGTTATAGTAACGGTTACAGATTCTGAATGGATACTCCGTAATCGAAGGCCACTAACTCTTTATTTTCCTGAGACGTTAGAGGTAGACCTAAAAAGGTTCCCCCCCATAGAAAGATTAAAAAGTATAATGAGAGATGTAGGTTTCAATAGTATTACAGAGGAGATGACAGAATATTACTATTACCTAACCGATATGGGTGCCTATAGAGAAAAGTCCTTTTCTTCACTGAACCTGATAAGCGAAGAAGCCTTTAGAAATGGAATAGATAGGATGGAAGAAGACTTAAAAAAGGGACCTATCCCATGTGTATCAAGATTTACTATGCTTTGGGGAGAAAAATGACTAAAAAAAGGAGGATTATGATATGAAACTAGGAGTTAGTATGTGGAGTTTACATAAACTTTATAGGAAAGGAGAAATGGACACAGTAGGGTTTATTGAGTACATAGGTAGTTTAGGGATAGATGGAGTTGAACTTCTAGAATTTTTCTGGAAGGATAAAGAAAAGGAACTACCAATGGTAAAAGAGGCTTTAGCTAAATATGGTTTAGAGGTATCTGCTTATGCTGTAAGTAACAATTTTGTCAAAGAGACTAAAGAGGAGAGAAGCTTAGAAGTAGATAAGATAAAAGTTGGAGTAGATATGGCTATAGAATTCAACAGTAAGATAGTAAGGGTCTTTAGTGGGGACTTAAAGCCTCCTTTTACATATGAACAAGCGAAAGAATGGATAATAGAAGGACTTAAAGAAAGCGCAAAATATGCCGAAAAACACAATGTAATACTAGCATTAGAGAATCACGGGCTCTTAGCTGGCAAGAGTAGCCAGGTAAGAGAGATAATCCAACTAGTTGGTTCTAACTATCTTAGAGCAACTGTAGATATAGGTAACTTTTTATTAGTTGGAGAAAGCTCAATAGATGCAGTAAAAAACCTCGCAGATGTTGCCGTTCACGTTCATCTAAAAGACTTTAAGAAGGTTCCCCTTGATTATGAAGGTGAAGCCTACAATGGATTAGAAGGAGTAAGACTTATAGGAACTGTAGCTGGAGAAGGCGAGGTAAATTTACCTGAAGTGTTAAAGATATTATACAGTGCAGGATACAGAGGATATCTCTCCCTTGAATATGAAGGACCAGAAGACTCCAAGTACGGGGTAGAGAAGAGTATAAGTAATACAAAAAAGATACTAGAGAGCTTAGAATAGACTATGAAAGAAGTTATAGAAAGATTAAGGAATGGACTTATTGTCTCTTGCCAGGCTTATCCTGGAGATGCTATGTATGGCTCTAGTGTAATGTCTGCGTTTGCTAGGGCAAGCTTTGAGGCTGGAGCGGTAGGTATAAGGGCTAATGGAGTATCTGATATAAAAGCCATAAAAGGGACAGTCCCATTACCTGTTATAGGGATCTATAAGGAGAGTATACCTAGATATGAACCTTATATTACTCCTACATTAAGACATGTAGAGATGGTGATCTCAGCTGGAGCAGATATAGTAGCGATAGATGCAACAAAAAGACTACATCCTGAAGGATATATGGGAAACGAGTTTATAAAAGAGATAAAGAAAAGATTTGATGTAATACTTATGGCTGACATATCCACCCTAGAAGAAGGAATCTTAGCATATCAGGCAGGAGCAGATCTAATAAGTACAACACTTTCAGGATATACAGAATACACAAAAACAGATAAAAGACCAAACTTTAAGCTATTAAGGTCTCTAGTAAAAGAGATTCCAATTCCTATAATTATGGAAGGAAATATATGGAGGCCAGAAGAGGCAAGATATGCGTTAGACCTTGGAGCTTATGCAGTAGTTGTTGGTTCTGCCATAACAAGACCGCAACTTATTGCCAGAAAATTTGTACTTGGGATGAAAGGACTTCCTTTCTTTGAATAGAATGGAAAAGAGAACTAGAGCTATTATCTATCTAATAATAACAGCAGTGCTTTGGAGTCTAGGCGGAGTACTTATAAAATCTGTAAAGTGGAATCCTATAGCTATAGCTGGAGCTAGGAGTGCCATCTCTTCTCTACTCATAATAGCATATATCAGAAAGCCAAGATTTACATGGTCTTCTGATCAAATCTTAGCTGCTATCTTTTATGCAGGAACTGTAATACTATTCGTATCTGCAAATAAACTCACCACAGCTGCTAATGCAATATTATTACAGTACGGAGCACCTATTTATGTAGCGATACTTGGTTCTGTAATCTTAAAAGAGAAAACGACTTTAGCAGACTGGATAACAATTGCGGTTGTAATTTTTGGTATGTTTCTTTTCTTTCTTGACGAACTGCAACCAGGAAATTTATTCGGAAATATTGTTGCTATCCTAAGTGGTATAGCTTTTGCCCTATATATAATCTTTATGCGAAAGCAGAAGGATGAATCTCCAATAGAATCTACACTCTTAGGAAATATTCTAACAGCAATAATTGGACTACCGTTCATGCTTAACTCTAGTCCTACAGGGTCTAGCTGGATAGGGATAATCCTACTAGGAACGGTTCAATTAGGGCTATCATATATACTTTACTCTATAGCAATAAAAGAGGTAACCGCCCTAGAGGCAATATTGATACCTATTATTGAGCCAATATTAAATCCAATATGGGTCTTTCTAGTTATGGGAGAAACTCCAGGTAGATGGGCTTTTATAGGTGGATCGATAATATTAATTTCTGTCATACTGAGATACTCTATACCGACAATAAAAAAGAAAAATATATAATGTAGAACCTTATATCCATTTATCTATAGGAGGGATTACTTATGAATCGTATAAGAAGGGGTATATGTGTAGCGGTATAGTCTTAAAAGATAATAAAGTCCTCTTTGCAAGACAGGCAAAGGGACATCCAATGGATAGGAATTGTATTCCTCTGTAGTCCTCTAAGCAATAACCTTAAGCCTGATGGATTCGAAGTAGATAGCTTTACCTATTTATCTCTAGAGGGCATAGAAAGTTTTAAAGAACCGATAGAGCCTTTGTGTAAATGGCTAGCAGAAAGAGTTTTAAAAGGTAACTTTTCGGTAATTTCTCCCCAAATTAACAACCCATACAGACCTTTATTAGGATTTTTCTAGAAGAGATTGTATCAAATGTCTTTAAAGGTGTAAAATTCTCCTGTTATGCTACCTTCGGTAAAAATTTTAGTGTATCCCTTACTAGGAAAAGCATTAATACTCATATTAATAGTTCCATCATCTGCCAATATCTCAAGAGTATATACATCCCATAAGGCCTTAAAATGAGATCTACCTGTAAAGATACGCTGGGCATAATAGATATTTGGGAAATATTCAGAAAAATCTGATATCCCAGCTTTTCTACGATCAACGAAGAATCTATTACTTCTATCAATTCCAAAACTTAATACCTCTTCCTTATCATTCGTAAATCGAATAGTAAATTCTCCATCAGCTATTCCTTCAATGCAAAAAGTATTGACATCTATTTCTAGAGATCTCTGAATAACTTCCACTCTCTTCTTTATATAATTAAGGGCATCTACAAAATCGAAGGATAACCTTAGACCCAGAGGTGTATCAACAAGACTTAAAACTTTAGGAAATCCCATAACTCCCCTATGATTATCGGTAGGTACCCTATTAGCATAAATCCAATTCATATTCCAAGCCACAAAAATTCTCTTATCATCTAGAGTATTATTAAAGGTATTACCTGCATAACAGTCAGGTCCTTGATCTATCCATTTAAGTTCATCAAAAGAATCTAGGCCTACGAAGTTCTCACCGTTAAAATGACCGATAAAATACTGAGTTCTAGAACCTCCTAGCTCTGCACTCATCCCCATACTTACTACTAATATCCACTTTAGATCTCCCTTAGATGTCTCTAATGGAAATAAGTCAGGACACTCCCATACACCAAGGGCATAGTTACCCCCTAGTCCAAATTCACCAGTTTTCTCCCAATTTTTTAAATTATTTGACCTGTAAAAATATACTCTATCTCCAGCAGATACAACCATACACCAATATCTTCCTTCTTCATACCAAAAAACCTTTGGGTCACGAAAATCCTTTATACCAGGATTCTCAATAACAGGATTTTGGCTATGCTTAGTAAAATTCATATAGTCAAGACTCCAGGCTATGCTCTGGCACTCTCTTAATTCGTTGTGATGTGTAAATATAGCAACTATAGGCCTTCTTTCCCCATCACCAAAACCTGAGGTATTATCCTTATCAAAAACAGCACTTCCAGAAAAGATAAAGCCCAACTCATCTGGTTCTAAGGCTATCGGAAGATGGGTCCAATGTATCAAATCTCTACTTATCGCATGACCCCAATGCATCGGTCCCCAAACTGTAGAAAACGGATGATACTGATAGAAAAGATGATAAAAGCCATCTACATAAACCAAACCATTAGGATCGTTCATCCAACCCTGTAAAGGGGTAAAGTGTAATTTAGGTCGACTATCCATATTGTTTATTTAGGTATCAATATTATACGGTCTCTTGTCCAGTTATCTCTATACCAAGTAGAAGCTTCAAAAACATCTCCAAGCTCTTCCATCTTCCTCTTTAGTAATTTGCTAAAATATTCTAGTATATCTTTATATCCTAGATCTTCAGCCAAATTCCTCATCTGATATGGGTCTTCTATATTGTCAAATAGAAATTCCTTACCATCAACTCTATATATAGCATAAGTATAACGTTTACTTCTTAATGCTCGCCACTCATGTCCATCCTCCCAATCTGCAACAGCACCAGTTCCCATCATAAAAGCAGCTTCAGGCTCTGGACCCTCCTTTCCAAGTATACAATGTGATAAGTCCATTCCTTCTACTTCTTCTGGTATTGGAAGCCCCATTAAAGATAGTAATGTCGGCATAATATCTGGAGTATTGAGGCACACATCACTAACGTAACCTGCAGGGATCCTTGGAGGCCAACGAATTATAAATGGAACTCTAACAGCTTCTTCATAGAAAATATTTTTTGCCCTTCTACCATGAGCACCAAATAACTCTCCGTGATCAGAGGTGAATACAAAAATAGTATTATCTTTCAATCCTAATTCGTCAATAAATCTTATCAATCTTCCTACATTCCAATCTAGATTTGTTACCATAGCATAATATACTCTAATCCATTCAGGTAACATTTCTCTTTCCCAAGGAGAAATCTTTCCCCAAGCATCTGCGTAAGGATCATTTTCCTCTCTATAATTTGGAAGAAAAGTAAACTTAATATCATTGAACATCTCAAGATATTCTTTTGTCGATTGACTGGATCAGATGCATAAATAGATCAATTCTTATTACCAAATCTGGATAATTGACTCATCATCGTATAATGACCTAAATACCTGTTTGATAATGTCTTATAAATAGCTGCAACTCATGCTTTTGGTGAATCATATACAATCGTATTTCCGCTATCATCATTTCATACATTTCAAATATTATT
>CALGNK010000018.1 GCA_937958695.1 uncultured bacterium | reverse complement strand
CTAAGATAACACTAAATATTCCATGCAATTCTTATGTAGAGACTGATCTTATAGAACAGCCTATAGGTGTAGAAAGACAAATAGTTGGGAAGACTATATCTCTAGACCTTAAGCCCTACGAGATAAAGACTATAAGGATTAAGGGATAGCTGAACAAAATTTCAAATATTGAAATTTTGAAATATATATACTACAATCTATACTGTGAAGAATAGAGATTGGGAGTATCTACATACAGTTGTAAAAGTAGCGCACCTATACTATACTGAGGAGAAGACTCAGGAAGAGATAGCTAAGCAGTTAGGTATCTCTCGCCCTACTATCTCTAGGATGCTAGACTACGCTAAGAAATCCGGTATAGTTTCAATTAGTCTTAATGTCCCCAATGAGGTATTCCCAGAGTTAGAAGATAGACTTGAAAAGATGTTTTCACTAGAAGAAGTAGTTATAGTTTCTTATGATGAAAATCCTGTCCTTTTAAAACAGAATCTGGGAAGAGGTGGTGCAGACCTACTTAGGAGAAAGGTAAAGGGGATAGAAACTCTGGGAATATCTTGGGGCTCTACCCTATATGAGGTTGTTAATAAATTTTCAAGTGACCTTACCGTTTCAGAGATTAAAGTGGTTCAACTTGTGGGAGGAATGAACCCTTTGAATTCTTCTATTTATGCAGATGAATTGGCGAAAAATCTAGCCTTAAAATTGTATGGTAGTGCGTATATTCTTAGGGCTCCTATGGTGGTGGATAGCCCAGAGATTAGAGATATGTTGCTCAAGGAGAGTCATATAAGGGAGGTTCTCTCTCTTGCCTGTAAGGTTGATGTGGCTATTGTTGGAATAGGAGCTATGGATAGTAATTCTATACTTCTTACCTCAGGCTGTGTCTCAAAAGAGGAGCTTGAAGAGATAAAAGGGAGAGGTGGTGTTGGAGATATACTCGGAAGATTTTACAATCTGAGCGGATGTCCTATCTATTCTTCACTAGAGAATAGGATTATAGGTATAGGGATAGATGAATTAAAGAAGATTCCTTATGTTATTGGAGTAGCTGGAGGGAGAAACAAGTTGAGGGCTATCTTAGGTGCCCTTAGGATGAGAGTCTTAAATGGACTTGTTACAGATGACCAGACAGCAAGAGAACTATTAAACCTAGGAGGTTGATTATGAATTATTCTGAAAGATTAACAAGAGAAGATAAGATTGATATGCTATACAAGATGATGCTTATAAGGGGTTTTGAAGAGAAGGTAGAGGAACTATTTTCTTTAAATCTTATACATGGGAGTACACATCTATACATAGGACAAGAAGCTACTGCAGTAGGAGCTTGTAAAGCTTTGAACAAAGATGACTATATAACAAGTACACATCGTGGCCATGGACACTGTATAGCCAAAGGTGGAGACGTCAAATATATGATGGCGGAACTCTTGGGCAGGAAGACAGGTTACTGTAAGGGTAAGGGTGGCTCTATGCATATAGTGGACATAGATATCGGTATACTAGGTGCGAATGGTGTAGTAGGAGGAGGTATTCCTATAGCCACAGGGACAGGGCTCTCTATAAAGATGAGAGGAACCAAACAGGTAGTTATATGCTTCTTTGGGGATGGAGCGGTTAATCAGGGTTCATTTCATGAGTCTTTAAACCTTGCATCTATATGGAACTTGCCGGTGATCTATATTATAGAGAATAATCTATACGGTATGTCTATGGCGGTAAGTAAGGCGGTAAAGATAGAGAGGCTTGCTGACAGGGCAAAGGCTTATAATATCCCTGGTATAGTTATGGATGGAAATGATGTTATAAATGTTTATGATACTGTAAGTGAAGCAGTAGAAAAGGTGAGAAATGGGGAAGGCCCAATTCTTATAGAGTCTCTTACCTATAGGTGGAGAGGTCACTCTCGTAGTGATGCTAGGGCTTATAGGACAAGAGAGGAAGAGGCAGAGTGGAGAGAAAAATGCCCAATAAAGAGATTTAAAGAGAGACTAATAGCTGAAGGTCTACTTACTGAGGAAGGATTTAGAGAATTGCAGATGAAGGTTGATGAGGACCTTAATAGTGCTGTAGAATTTGCTAAGGCAAGTCCTTTCCCAGATCCGGAAGACCTACTTAGTGATGTTTATGCATAAAAGAGGTGATTGAAAATGAGAGAGATTACATTTGCTGAAGCGATAAGGGAAGCTATGAGTGAAGAGATGAGGAAAGACCCAACTGTATTTATTATGGGTGAAGACGTTGGTATATATGGTGGAGCCTTTGGAGTGACTAGAGGAATGCTTGCCGAGTTTGGACCAGAAAGAGTAAAGGATACGCCAATATCAGAGTCTGCTATAGTTGGTTCCGCTACTGGGGCGGCAATGACAGGTATGAGACCCATAGCTGAGCTAATGTATGTAGATTTTGCAACTATTGGGATGGATCAGCTTGTAAACCAGGCAGCAAAGATTAGATATATGTTTGGGGGAAAGGCAAAGATACCTATGGTCCTAAGAGCTCCCTGTGGTGCAGGAAGAGGAAATGCTGCTCAACATAGCCAATCACTAGAAGCCTTTTTTGTTCATGTTCCTGGTTTAAAGGTTGTAATGCCATCTACTCCGTATGATGCAAAGGGACTATTAAAATCAAGTATAAGAGATGATAATCCAGTAGTATTTCTAGAGCATAAGATGCTTTATAACTTTAAAGGGCCCGTCCCTGAAGAAGAGTACACTATACCTTTGGGTGTTGCAGATATAAAAAAAGAAGGTAAAGATGTAACGGTAATAGCTACTGCTATGATGGTTCATAAGGCACTCAATGCAGCAAAAGAGTTGGAGAAGGAAGGCATAAGCGTAGAAGTTGTCGATCCTAGGACATTAAAGCCATTAGATGTTGAAACGTTAGTAAAGTCTGTTAAGAAGACAAAGCATGCAATAGTTGTGCATGAAGCTGTAAAGACAAATGGATTTGGGGCAGAGATAGTAGCAGTACTAGTAGAGAATGCTTTTGATTATTTAGATGCACCTATCCTTAGGGTTACAGCCCCAGACACTCCTGTTCCATACTCTAGACCACTTGAGGATGAATTTATTCCTCAGGAAAAGGAAATTATCTCTGCTATAAAGGAAATACGCTAGGAGGTCTTTTATGAGTAAAGAGTTTGTTATGCCTAAACTTGGAATGACTATGGAAGAGGGAACAATAACTAAGTGGTTAAAGAAAGAGGGAGATAAAGTAGAAAAGGGGGAACCTATCGTTGAGGTAATGACAGATAAGGTAAATATGGAGGTTGAGTCCCCATATGATGGTACTCTTTTAAAGATAGTAGCTAAAGAGGGAGATGTTGTTCCTATACTACAGCCAATAGCTATTATAGGTGAAGAAGGAGAAGAGATTAAAGCGGTAGAACCGAAGATAGAAGAGAAGGAAGAAGGGGCAAAGGTTGAAGAAGAAGTAATTAAGGCTTCTCCTGCGGCAAAGAGATTAGCTAAAGAGGCTGGTATAGATCTATCTCTCATTAAAGGAACTGGACCAGATGGTAGGATTGTAGAAAAAGACGTTTTAGAATATATAGAAGCTCATAAAAAGGTAGAAGTAAAACCCCAGATTACTACAGAGCCAACTATCCAAGTTGTTCAGCCTACATTTAAGGAAGAGCCTATATCATCTGTAAGAAGAGAGATTGCGGGAAGACTTTCTAAGAGCTATAGAGAGGCTGTCCATATTACGCTAGAGTTTACCGCAGAAGTAACTAGTATAGTTGAGATAAGAGAAAAGCTTAAAGAGAAGGCTTCTAGTAAAAGCTTGCCAGTTCCTACCTTTAATGATATCTTTGTAAAACTTGTATCGGTTGTTCTAAAAGACTATCCAAATCTAAACGCCTATTTTGATGGAGAAAAACTTACCGTCTTCAATACTGTAAATATGGGAGTGGCAGTAGCTGTAAAAGAAGGACTTCTTGT
Organism: uncultured bacterium; assembly: GCA_937958695.1. GTDB lineage: Bacteria > DUMJ01 > DUMJ01 > DUMJ01 > DUMJ01 > DUMJ01. Next base: position 36,482 of record CALGNK010000018.1, on the reverse strand, counting down.
CCCTGTAGTTAAAGAGGCAGAGAAGAAAAATATATTCGAGATAGCCAAGATAACAAGCGACTTAGTAGCTAGGACAAGAGATGGTAAGATTTTACCTGATGAATTAGCTGGAGGAACATTTACCATTACCAATCTTGGTATGTTTGGGATAGACTTCTTTACCCCAATAATAAATCCACCACAGGTAGCCATATTGGGTATCGGAAGGATAAGAGAAGCTATTAAACCTTGTAATGTAGTGGTAAATGAAGTTACTTTAAGCCTTTCTGTAGATCATCGTGTAGTGGACGGAGCTCCAGCTGCTATGTTCCTAAGAGACTTAGGTGAGGCATTAAAAGATCCAGTTTTGTATCTATTATAATAGGGGGTAGATTATCTGCCCCCTATTTACTTTTTATAGAGGTGACATCTTGGAAAAAGTTAAGGGTCCTATAGTCCCTATGCTTACCCCCTTTAGTGAGAATTTTTGTATTGATGTTGAGACCTTAAGGAAGTTTACTGATTGGCTTATCGAAAAAGAGATATCCGCTCTATTCCCCATAGGGGGGAGTGGTGAAAGGGTAACATTAACTAAGGAAGAGAAAAAGATAGTGATGGAGATAGTTGTAGAACAGGCAGATAAGAGGGTTCCAGTCTGGCCTGGAACTGGAGGGGATGATCTCAAAGAAACCATAGAACTATCACAGTATGCAGAAAAGCTTGGGGCAGATGCAGTTGTGGTAGTAATACCAAGAGATATAGAGCCAACGGAAGATAGTATATTTAATTATTACAGGGAGGTAGACAAGAATATAGGTATTCCAATCTATCTGTATGAACCAGGAGGTTACGAGCCATATACCATCACCCCTAGACTCTTCAAGAGACTTTCAGAGTTAAGTCATATTGCAGGTATAAAAGATTCTTCTAGTAATATGAACAAGATAACTAGAATGGTTATGGAGACAGAGGGGACTAAGGTACAGGTGATCCAAGGAAATGAAGTCCTCTATCTTGCTTCTCTATCTTTAGGTATTACGGGTGTCATAGGTGGAGGATGTAATGTGTATCCTAGTCTTTTTAATCAGCTGTTGAAAAGCTATGAAAAAGGAGATATAGATGTTAGCAGAAAACTTCAGTGGGAGATAATAAGGAGATGGGACATCTTAGCTAAGAGTTGGCCACTTACTGGTAAAATCTTCTTCTCTATGATAGGAATTCCTTTTAAACCTATATGCAGGGTTCAGACAAAGACATTAAGTAGTGAAGATATAGAAGGGTTAAAAAAATTACTGACCCCGAATAATTACCTGTTTCACTAGGTCCTTAATGCTAAATGCCATCTCTTCTAGCTCTTTCCTAGTGTAAGATGCCTCTTTAAGAAAATCTGGATCTAGTGTCTTTGATGGTTTAAATTCCTGTAGGACGTAAGTTTTTGCAGATTTTATCAACCTTCCTATATTGAGAATATCATTTTTGCTGAGTTGAGACCTAACTACAGTTGTCCTAAACTCATAGTCTATACCTGAGCCCATTATAATATCAATACTTCTTTTTATATACTCAATATCAACGTTGCTATTTGTTACTTCGTTATATTTTTCTAAACTTGCCTTTATGTCCATAGCTATATAGTCTACTAGTTTTTCTTTTAATAAATTCTCTATTACCTCCGGATAACTTCCATTAGTATCTAGTTTTATGAGAAAACCCAACTCTTTTATCTTTCTTAAAAAATTTATAATATCTGACTGGAGGGTTGGTTCTCCTCCAGTCAGAACAACCCCGTCGAGTTTTTTCCTTCTCTCTTTTAAAAAAGAGAGTATATATTGCTCTCCTATAAGATTTCCTTTATTAAACTCCACCAATTCAGGATTATGACAATAAGGGCATCTAAAATTACAGCCCATAGTAAAGATAACTGCAGAGATCTTGCCCGGATAATCTATAAGTGAAAACCTCTGTAATCCGCCAATAAGCATCCTATACCTTGGGTAAAGTTAACTCTATCTGCTTATTATATTTACCACCTCTTTCAGCATAGGAGATCTCACAAGGCTCATCCGCCTCGAAGAATACAAGTTGTGCTAATCCTTCATATGCATATATCTTGGCAGGTAGGGGGGTTGTATTAGAAATCTCTAAAGTAATATATCCCTCCCATTCAGGTTCAAGAGGGGTTACATTGACTATTATTCCACATCTAGCATATGTAGACTTACCAATACATATCACTATAACATTTCTTGGAATCCTAAAATATTCAATAGACTTAGCTAAGACAAAAGAGTTAGGAGGTATGATACATACATCTGACTCTACGTCTACAAAGGACTTGTTATCAAAGTTTTTGGGATCAACGATAGTACTATTTATATTTGTGAATATTTTAAACTTATTATCAACCCTTACATCATAGCCATATGATGAAAGCCCATACGATATCTTTCCGTTACTTATAAGTTCAGGACAGAAAGGTTCTATCATCTTATATTCTTCTACCATTTTTCTAATCCATCTGTCTGATTTTACTCCCATTCCTTCCTCCTATTTAACATTAAACGTTCTTCTTAGTTTAAATTCCTCCTGCTTGCCTTTGTTCCACTGGTTTACAGGTCTTAAGTATCCAACTACACGTGAATAGATCTCTGTTGTCTCGCCACATTTTGGGCATATGTCAAATTCTCCAGCAATATACCCATGGCTTGGACACACACTGAAAGTTGGAGTTATTGTTATGTAAGGAAGTTTATAGTTTTCACAGACCTTCTTTACTAGATTCCTTACACTACTGTGGTCTTGTATCCTTTCTCCAACAAATATGTGAAATACTGTTCCTCCTGTGTACATAGTCTGTATATCATCTTGCAGATCAAGGGCATAAAAGATATCATCAGTATAATTTACAGGTAGCTGTGTCGAATTTGTATAGAAAGGTTCAGCCGAAACTTGCCTAAATTCTCTTTCATTTGCACATATAATTTCTGGATATTTATCTTTGTCTATCCTAGCCAATCTGTATGATGTCCCTTCGCCTGGTGTAGCCTCTAGGTTATATATATTACCAGTCTCCTCCTGGAACTCTATTAATTTTTCTCTCATAAAAGAGAGAACCTTTATAGTAAAGTCTTTCCCCTCTTCTGTTCCAATATCTACACCTAGAAGATTCAGACATGCCTCGTTCATTCCTATAAGTCCTATTGTCGAAAAATGATTCTTCCAATATTCTCCAAATCTCTTCTTTACTTCTCTAAGGTAGAACTTTGAATAGGGATATAGGTCTCTTTCTGTAAATCTTTCTAAGACCTTCCTCTTAATTTCTAGGCTCTCTTTGGCAAGAATCATAAGCTTCTCGAGTCTTTCAAAGAATTCATCTTCATCTTTTGATAAATATCCAAGCCTTGGCATGTTTATAGTAACTACACCTATTGAACCAGTAAGTGGATTTGCCCCAAAAAGCCCTCCACCTCGTTTCTGCAGTTCACGATTATTAAGCCTTAACCTACAGCACATACTTCTAACATCTTCAGGTTTCATATCAGAGTTTATAAAGTTAGAGAAGTAAGGAATACCATACTTTGCAGTAACTTCCCAGAGAAGCTCGATATTGGGGTTGTCCCAATCAAAGTCTTTTGTAATACTATATGTTGGTATAGGAAATGTAAATACTCTTCCCTTGGCGTCCCCTTCTAGCATAACCTCTAAGAAGGCTTTGTTAAAGATGTCTAGTTCCTCTTGGAATTCTCCATACGTAGCAGACTGAGGTTTTCCACCAATAATTACAGGTTGATCCTTCATAAACTGAGGAACAGTCAAGTCTAGTGTTACATTAGTAAAGGGTGTTTGGAACCCCGTTCTAGTAGAGACATTTGTATTGAATATAAATTCCTGAAGAGCTTGTTTTACATCTCTGTAGCTTAGATTGTCAAATCTTATAAATGGTGCTAGTAATGTATCAAAGTTAGAAAATGCTTGAGCTCCGGCAGCCTCTCCTTGAAGGGTGTAGAAGAAGTTAACTATTTGTCCCAACGCACTTCTGAAATGTTTTGCGGGCTTACTCTCAGCCTTACCTGGGACCCCCCTAAAACCTTCTATAAGTAAATCCTGCAAATCCCAACCAACGCAATAAACAGAAAGACTGTTAAGGTCGTGAATATGAAAATCTCCATTTATATGTGCATTCCTAATCTCAGGCGGGTATATCTTGTTTAACCAGTATACTTTACTTATCTCTGAGGCTATATAGTTATTTAAGCCCTGAAGGGAAAACGTCATATTACTGTTTTCTTGAACCTGCCAGTCTATCTTTTCTAGATACTGGTCAACAAGGTCTACATTGGCCTTGGCAGATATCTCCCTAATCTTTGTATGTTGATCTCTGTAGAGTATATAGGCTTTGGCAGTCTTTTTATAAGGTGAGCCTATAAGGACTTCTTCTACAACATCCTGTATCTCTTCTACTGTAGGGATCTCATTCTTTATTACCTCTTCTGCTAGGCTCAAAACCTTTAAAGTTAATCTCTCAGCTATATCTCTTCCAAATTCTCCAGTTGCCATACCTGCCTTAGCAATAGCATTTGTTATTTTACTAGCATCAAACTTAACTATTCTTCCGTCTCGCTTCCTAATCTCCTTAAACATAGCAATCCTCCACTTTGAAAATTATATAAATTATTATATCAGATGTTTTTGCTGAAAATTGGTATGTGAGTTTTAGAATATCTATAAAGCCTTTAAAATTTCCTAGAGGTAACGTTCTGTTTTTAGGGATGGGAAATTCATAATGATAGGAGGGGGTAATTACCCCCCTCCTACTAAGATTCTTCTACTAATATGTATCTACTTACTTCTTGAAGAAATACTGACAAGGATTAGTTGGGGCTGGGTTAGGATATAACCAGCTACCAAACATTTCTTCTGGAACATTTCTAAAGTTATTCTTGACTATACCAAATCCTCTAGGATTAGAGCTTATTCCTATTACATAAAGATTCTTTGCAGCTATATCAAGGATTTGCTTCATCAAAAGTTTCTGCTTAGCAAAGCTTGTAGTCTTTGTGATCTCATCGTATAACTGCATCTGTTTTTTGACTTCCGGAGGTGGTTCTTCACCAGACTTTCCACCAGAGTTGTACCAGAGTTGCCACAACGGAGCATGGTTAGATTCAGCACTGAATGGGAAGTACCATCTTGGTTCTAGAAGGACTTCCATTCCACCGTCTCCACCCCATATTGCTATATCATGCTCAGCAGCTGCTTTCCTAGAATAGAATAATGATCTATCCATAGTTTTTATAGCAGTCTTTACTCCTACAGCTTCCCAATATCTTTTAACAAGTTCGCAGGCATCTATCCACTGTTGCGATATAGTTGCAACTTCTATAGTAACTGCTAATGGTTTGCCATCTGGTCTTAGTCTATAGCCATCTGGCCCACGCTTTAAGCCTATCTCATCGAGTAACTTATTAGCAAGTGTAGGATTATACTCAATATAAGCCTTAGATAATTGTTCATGATAGAAAGGAGACTCTGGTAATGGGGAAGGCTGTCTGGGTTCTCCTTGCCCTAGATATACTAGATCTATAATTTCCTTTCGATTGATAGCTGAAGACATAGCAAAACGGAATCTTTTTTCATTGAAAATCTTCCTAAGTACTGGGTCCTTATGATTAAGGTTAAATGCTATTACCATTGTATTCATACCGGTTGGTATCGTATAGAAAAGTCTAAAGTTACCCTTTTCCTGATTCTTCTTGTCTGCAAATAGTGGGAAATTTGCTATAGCGCCAATATGTCTATCCTGCATATCTATTTCTCCATTTAACGCCTTCATTACCGCAACATCAACACTTTCTACTATATCATAGCTTACTTTATCTATATATGGCAATTGATTGCCAGCAATATCTATCTTCCAGTAGTAAGGATTTCTCTCAAATACGCAACGTGGACCTGTACCTAAAGCTACTACCACTTTCCAAGCATTTACAACTGGTCTATCTGGATTCATCCAGCTGTCATTCATATTGGAGAATAGAGAGAACCAGTCAGCAAGTTGTTTCTCCTTTACTAATGCATCTAGTTTTTCTTTAGAAGTATATTTAATATGGAACTGCTTCATATAGTGTTTTGGTATAATTAGCCCTAAACCATCCGGAGTAGCTAATCTCTGTGTAAATAGACCATTTGGCTGGGTAAATTTAAATCTTACCGTATAATCATCAACCTTTTCTACCTTTACCGGTTGTCCGTCAGTAGTTAGCCATTTAGGTATGGTAGGTGTAAGTTCTTTATTCATTAGAACGTCTTCATACCAAAAGAGTATGTCATCAGCAGTAAACGGTTGGCCATCAGACCATTTCATACCTTTTCTAAGAGAAAGTGTAAATGTCCTACCTTCATCAGTTACCCTATAGCTTTTAGCTATATTTGGAATAGGGGTCGTAAAGTCGGGAGACCATCTTAACAATCCTTCATAATCTACTGTTCTTGTTAACCATGCAGTGTCAGCCCTACCTAAAAGAGCAGCCCTCCAAGTCCCTCCATACTGTCCAACCTCTTCTACAGGGACTACCACCAATGGTTCAGCAGGAAGTCTCTTATCTACTGGTGGAAGCTTTCCCTGTTTTACCAGTTCTGCTAACATTGGAGCCTCACTAAAGGATTTTATATCTTTTCCAGTAGCCTTTTTGTAATCTGCTATTGTGCTATACTGCGATGGAGACGGATATTTCTGCGCATAAGAAATTGTTAAGATTCCAAAAACTAAACTTATACATAAAATAATTGCTAGTAAACCCTTCATATTCAACCTCCTCCTCTTAATAATTTTTAAGTATAAACTTCTATCCATAAGGATTAGCTTGATTGTGTATTATTAGTTGAAAATTAATAAACTTACAATATCTCTATCTCTCACCTCCTTGATAAATTGCGTTCTCAAAGTGCTCTGCGACTTAACAATAATTGATTCTATCTTTGTAAAGTTTCTCTTCTTAACTCAATTCTCACTTTCCTTCAGTAAAATTATACCTTTCAGATTGACTTAAAGCAAGAGGAATGTGAACTGACAAGGTAATGATGGTAATTTTGTGTATAAGATGTCCGAAATTATCTCAGCAAATTAATGAAATTTTTGGTATAATAAATATTGTGATTTTAGCATAATTATCGCCTCCTTGTCCTGGTTTTTAATACTAGGATGAGGGGGCAAAGTATTAATAGCAAGATGATTGGACTGTAAGTGGTAAAATGAAATAATATAATCCTTGGAGTTGAGTCTAAAAGAGGTTTTAGAGTTTTCGAAAAATTTACCTTAATGTTAGGAGGGGGAGGAAATGAGATATAGGCTACAGGTGATGCTTCTTCTAGGGGCACTTATATTCCTATTAGGAGCTAATGGATATACCTGTATTAATGAAACCATATTGGTAAACGAAGTAGTTAATCTCAGCTCGGGAAGTCATAGAGCTTATCCTATAAACTGTAAGAATGGAAATAGACTAAGAATATATATAAATGCAAATTCTGGAATAAACTTTTATCTTTTTGATGAAACAAATTATAATGAATGGGCTACCTATCAAACTTATTATTATCATTATATCCTAGCTGAAGGGATTAGAAAATTAGACGAGATATACACGATCTATTCTGATGGAACATATCGTACTGTTATATATAATCCTACCGATGCCTCTATAGAAGTATCAATAACTTTAGGACTAATAACTTAAAATGTGTAGGCGGTGCATAGATGCACCGCCTATCGTTTTACTTCTTGAAGAAGAATTGTTCTGGATGATAGGCATTAAGCCTCATTAAGTCCCATCCCCAGTAACCCTTTCTTTGTATTGACTTTTTAGATTTATTGGTATAATTATAAAATTATACATTAACATTACAATAAAATGGGAGGCTTTGATTACAAAGTTAATAAAGAAAACATTAATATTAGCAATAACTGTTTTTATGATTCTTCTTCCCTCCTCTCTATTATCTAAAACTCTAAGAGTGGTGTTAGATAAAGATTATCCTCCTTTTACCTACATAGATAAGGATGGAAATCTTGTTGGCATATCTGTAGAATTTTGGAGATTATTTAAGGGAAAAACAGGAATAGATATTCAGCTAATGCCAGTTGAATGGGCAGAGGCTTTTAAGATAATTAGAGAGCATTCAGCTGATGTGATAGATACGCTCTTTAAGACTCAAGCAAGAGAAGAATTCTTAGACTTTACTACTCCAATATTTGAGATGACCTCAAGCATCTATTATGACCCTCAGATTGGTAATATTAAGTCTCTAAAAGACCTAACTCCATATATAGTAGGTGTAAAAGATGCAGATGCCCTAATAGATATAGCTAGGGCTGAGAATCCTTCTATTAAGTTTAAACTCTATAAGAATTACTCCGATATTGTTCGATCAGCTAAGAACGGAGAAATAAAAGTATTTTTGATGGACGATTTACCAGCCAATTATTATCTTGTTAAGTATGATTTGTTATACGAGTTTTCAAAGACAGAACCAATTGCTTTTAATTATCTGTATATAGCTACCCAAAAGGGAAATTCCAAAGTCCTTAATATACTAAGGGATGGCCTCTCTAAGATTTCTAAAGACGAGTTATTGGAATTAGTAGATAGATATACTGTAAAGGTGGAAAGACAGCCACGTTGGATAAAACCTTTGTCCTACACATTATTAGCGTTACTTCTTTTAATGCTAATCTTAATAGGGATTAATAGATTCCTTTCTAAAAGGATAGTTCAGGCAACAAAAGAATTGAGAGATAAGAATGAAGAGTTGACTGCACTGTACGAAGAATTGAGGGTTTCTAATGAGGAACTTGAAGCTACTTACGAAGAACTTAAGGCTTCCAATGAAGAGCTAGAGGAGCTCTATAAGGAGCTAGAAAGGGCTACAAATGTAACATTAGAAACTTTTGAGGCGGTATCAAAGTTGGCAAGCCTAAATATATTGGAAGAAGATTTCTTAGAAGATGTTCTGAAGTTAGCCTTAGATACAATTCCTAAAGCTAAAGCAGGAAGTGTATTTTTAATAGGAGAAGATGGAAGCATTTCATTAATAAAGACAGAAGGGCACTCTAAAGAATTGGAAGGACTTGTTTTTGACCGTGGAGAACTTCTTGATATAGACGAAGTGACGGTTGTAAAAAATATCCTAAGTATAAATAGGCATATTATGCCTGAAGAGAAGTATAAAGTTATGGAGACTTTTACTGGTTCCGTTAAGGAGACTATTATATCTCCTTTAATGTGGGAAGATAAGAAATTTGGTTATATCTCTTTAGATATTGTAGAGAACGATATTCATTTTACAGATATGGATATAAATATGGCTAAGAGATTATCTAGTTTTGTCTCATCTTTTTATGCTATTAGAAATTATGCTAGAAGAGAAAAGATGTTTCTTAATACTCTAGTTATGGTTCTTACTAGGGCTTTAGATTACTACGATGTATATACTAGAGGACATTCTGAACGTGTTGCAAGATACTCTTTAAGAATAGCGGAAAGATTAAGGCTTGATGTAGAAACCTCTAGAAAGATATATTGGGCTGGTTATATTCATGATATAGGAAAGATATTTGTCCCTCAAGCTGTATTAAATAAGAATGGATTTTTAAATGGAGAAGAATATGAGATTGTTAAGATACACCCTGTTAAGAGTGAAGAGCTTATTCTTCAGATGGAAGGATTGGAGGAAGAGGCAAAGATTGTCAGACACCATCATGAAAGATGGGATGGTAAGGGATATCCGGATGGACTGGCTGGGGAGGATATTCCTTTAGGCTCTAGGATATTGTCGATAGCAGATGCATTTGATGCTATGACCACAGAAAGACCATATAGAAGGGCTTTAACCTTATCAGAAGCTGTTGAAGAGATTAGAAGATGCGGTGGGTCTCAGTTTGACCCAAATCTGGTAGAAGTGATGATATCAATCATACAAGAGGAACTAATGTTATAATTTTAGTTAGTTCTGTTATAGTCATCTAATTTTTCAATTTTATAACAGACCATTGACACAATTATGCTCTGTATGGTATATTCTAATTGTATAGACAATAAACATTTAGGAGAGTTATGTTAAGAGAACTAGGTGATTGGGATTTTTTACCTATATACGCTAAGATAGCTGAAATGTTAAGAAGCAAGATAAAAAGTGGTGATTTAAAACCTGGCGCTCAACTTCCTACAGAGAAAGAGTTATGTAGACTTTATAATGTAAGTCGTGGGACTATACAAAAGGCTCTTAATCTGTTGGTTTCAGAAGGAATTATATCTAGAAGGCGCGGAATAGGCAGTTTTGTGTTGATCCATTTATAGGGACGGGAGGACATGGGCATACCTTTCCAGGTGCAACATTGCCTTTTGGGATGGTTCAGCTAAGTCCAGATACAGGTGTAGAAGGATGGGACTGGTGCTCAGGTTATCATTATTCAGATAATTCTATAATGGGTTTTAGTCATACTCATCTGAGTGGAACGGGTGCAGCTGATTATGGAGAGGTAAGAATAATGCCTATTGTTGGGGATTTGAAAATAATACCAGGACCTAAAGAGAATCCAGCGATTGGTTATAGGTCTAGATTTAGTCATAGTAAAGAGTTTGCACAACCTGGATATTATTCTGTCTTCTTAGAGGATTATAATATTTTGGCTGAGTTGACCACTTCTTATAGGGTTGGATTCCATAGATATACGTTTCCAAGGACAGATAATGCTTACATTATTATCGATCTTTTTACTAGGATAGGAGATATGGCTGAGAAAGCTTGGGTAAAGATTATTGGAAATGATGAGATTGTTGGTTCTATAACTGGAGGCCATTTCTGTGGAGCTAGAGACCCTCAGACTATATATTTCTCTGCTAAATTTTCTAAACCTTTTGATGAGTTTGGTACTTGGAAGGTCTTTAGAATAGATAAAGGTAACAGAGAAGAAAGAATGCTAAGTAGGTCTGACCCATTCATTGGAGCTTTTGTAAGATACTCTACGAAAGAAAAAGAAAAGATAATGGTAAAGGTTGGGATATCGTTTACTGGTATAGAAGGTGCTAGAAAAAATTTACAGGAGATACCAGACTGGAATTTCGAGAGGGTAAAAGAGGAAGCTAAAAAGATTTGGGATCAGGAACTAATTAAAATAGAGATAGAAGGAGAGGAAAAGGATAAAGTAAAGTTTTATACCGCTCTCTATCACTCTTTTATCCATCCTAGTCTATTTTCAGATATAGATAATAAATATATAGGAGTAGATGATAAGGTCTATACTTCTGGTTATAAACACTACACAGTCTTCTCTCTCTGGGATACATTCAGGAGTTTACATCCTCTCTTTATTTTGATACAACCAGAGAGAAATGTAGATATAATAAGGAGCTTTTTAGATATCTATATGCAATCTGGTTGGTTACCAAGGTGGCATAAGGGCAATAGAGAGACTAATTGTATGATTGGTACTCATAGTGATTCAGTGATTGCAGATGCAGTAGTTAAGGGTTTAAAAGGCTTTGATTGGGATAAAGCTTATGATGCTATGTATAAAAATGCAATGATAGAATCTAGAGACTTTAATCAAGGTAGAAAAGGTATAACAGATTATAAAGATTTGGACTATGTCCCTGGGGATAGATTTAATCAATCTGTTTCTAGGACTTTAGAATATGCCTATAATGATTTTTGTTTAGCTCAGGTTGCTAAGATACTTGGTAAAGAAAGCGATTATAAAATCTTTATTAAGAGATCTCAAAATTATAGAAATCTCTATGATTCTAAAGTTGGTTTTATGAGAGCTAAGGATATTAAAGGAAATTGGATGGATAAAAGTTTTGATCCTACAGATGCTACATCTACTCACTATACAGAAGGTAATGCCTGGCAATGGACATTTTTCGTTCCACAAGATCCATACGGATTGGTTAGACTCCTAGGGGGAGAAGAGGCATTTGTTAAGAAATTACATGAGTTCTTTAATACGGAAGTCCCTATAAAAGGTCCGCCAGACATTACAGGACTTATTGGACAGTATGCCCACGGTAATGAACCCTCACATCATATAGCTTATCTTTATATTTATGCTAGGATGCCATGGAAAACTCAGGAAGTAGTAAGAAAGATATTAGACTCTTTCTACGGAATAGAACCAGATGGACTTTGTGGTAACGAGGATTGTGGACAGATGTCTGCCTGGTATATCTTTAGTTCCTTAGGGATTTATCCGTTCTGTCCAGGGACACCAATTTATCTTATAGGATCGCCTATATGGAAGAGAGCAGTGATACATCTTCCAAGTGGTAAAGATTTCATTATAGAGGCAGAGAACGTATCTAAAGAGAACATATACGTACAAGAGCTCTATCTAAATGGAAAACCGCTAAATAGATTATGGCTTTGGCACGATGAGATTGTAAATGGTGGAACTCTTATCTTTAAGATGGGGAATAAGCCCAATTTAGAGCTTGGCAATAAAAAAGAGAGTTTACCTCCAGACTTTATTAAATGATTTATTGATTTTTCGCTAGAAAGAAAAACTAAGCCCTTACCTCTTGGTAAGGGCTTTTAGTCCTTTGGAAGAGTTATTTTAATACATTCTTTCTATATTAATTCAATAGAGATATTATAACCTACATTTCTAGTTGTATAAATATTACACTGCCTGGAGTAAGTAGAAAATCATTTTCATACTTGTAATCTATCTCAATCTCTGTTTTTTCTTCATAAAGTACGTTTAATTCCTTTAATTTTGTTAGTTCTCTTTCAGTTAGAAAAGAATCTATTTCTATTCCTAAATTTTTAGCGGTATTTAGTATATTACTATGCTCTTCATCTATAATTGATTTTGTAAATTTTGCTTTACCAGAAGGGAGATTTAAAACTTTAACACTACATTTAATATGCTCTTTTGAGGCTGAAGTATTTGAATGCGTGTTTTCTGAAGAGCTATAATATAAGGGATCGAAATACCAAATAAGTAAAGCTATACTATCCTTCGGTTTAGTTGCGATTGCTCCTATACCTTTTACAGAACTTTTAATTGATACTGGAAGTTTAGGTCCATTTAGTCTATGTAGTAATTCAAAAGCCCAATATTTAGGTTTCTTTAATCCGTGAATAGTAATTAATCCGAATCCACCATGGAACTCCTTATTTGGAAATCCCATTTCTCGAAAAATATCTGATACTGTCCAGTAGGAGAATGTATCAACATATCCATATACGTCATTAATGGCTTGACAACAATAAGCGGCACTATTAGAACTACAATGTTGAATATCCCATAAATTTGTACTAATATTCCATTCAGTGATGTGAATTTCTATTTCACCTGATTTGTCGAATGATTTTACTATTTCATAGTTTAGTTTTGATAATTCTTTCCAAAAGTCAAGACCAAAGTATTCAAAAGGTTTCCCTCCTACAATATATCCTTTATCTGTAGGATATCCGTGATAACTTACAAAATCAATAGGGCTAGAAGATCCGCCAGTGGCAAAGTTTTCCTTACTACAGTGTTCTAAAATTTCCTTTACCCATTCGCCACCTGCAGAAGCAGGACCGCCTACTCTTAAATAAGGATCAGTTTCTTTTATGGCCTTTACAGCATGGTCATAGAGTTTCCAATATTCTTCTTGATTTCCAGACCAAAAACCTATATTTGGCTCATTCCAGATTTCAAAATACCATCTTCTTACCTCTTTTTTCCCGTATCGTTTTATGCAATATTCGATAAATGCTTTTATGAGCATTTCCCATTTTTTATAGTCTTTAGGAGGAGATGTATTCCCTCTCCAAAAGAAAATATGAGTATCCTTTGAAGCTAATGCCTCTGGCATAAAACTAAACTCGACAAAAGGTCTTATACCTATATCTAGAAGATTATCATAAAGTTTACCTACTTTTTCAAAATTAAATTTGGGTTTTCCATTATTATCTTCCTTATAAACCTCTAAATTATCATGGAGTATTCCATGGAATCTTACGTACTGGACTCCAAATCTCTCTTTAACGTCTTGATAATGAGAAAGAAGATCTTCTCTTAGAGGAAAATCTGCACCTTCTGATCCTATTACAGTCTCCCAAAAATGAGGGAAGGGGCTTTTAACTCCTGTGAAGTCTAATACTATCTCCACTGTTTTTTCCATAAGATTAACCCTCCTACTTTATAAGATCTCTAGCCCTTTAATCCACTTAATACAATTCCTTTAATGAAGAATCTTTGAGCTAATAAAAATATTACTAAGACTGGAGCTAATGCGATAAGAGAGACAGCCATCATTAGATTTATATATGTCGCTTGATAAGCATTTTGGAAGTACCTTAATCCTACAGCTATGGTAAATTTCTCCATTTTATTTAGATATATTAATGGATTTAAGAAGTCGTTCCAATGGTATATGAAGGAAAATATAGTAATGGTGATTAGGACAGGTTTAGAAAGTGGAAGAATTATTTCCCAAAAGATATCAAAATATCCTGCCCCATCAACTTTTGCTGCATCATCAAATTCTTTTGGTATAGTCAGAAAGAATTGACGAAAAAGAAATATGTTGAAAGCTCCTCCTCCAAACCAAGAAGGAATGATTAACGGGAAGAAAGTGTTAAGCCACCCTAGATTTTTAAATAATATATAGATAGGAATCATTGTTACTTGGCCTGGTAACATCATAGTGCTTAGAAGGATTATGAAAAGTATATTTTTATCGAAAGACTCTAATCTTGCAAAACCATAAGCTACTATGGAAGAAGATAAAACCGTTCCCAAGACTGCTAGGACTGTAATTATTGTAGTATTTAAGAAAAATCTACCAAATGGAACCGACCTCCATCCTATAATGAAATTATCCCACATAACAGGATCTGGGATCCATTTAGGAGGGAAGAGAAACACCTGATCTAATGGTTTTAAAGCAGTAGAAATAGACCATAAAAATGGAATAAGAAAAAGAATAGCGAATGGTATGAGTAGTAAATATCCTATAATTATTTTAATTATTTTCTTTTTCATTTTTTTACCTCCGTTTCATAGTAGACCCAAAAAGCAGAGGATTTAATTACAAGTAAGGTAAGAATTAGTATAATAACAAAAAGAATCCAAGCCATTGCAGAGGCGTAACCCATCTTAAAATATAGAAATGCATTTTGAAAGAGGTATAAAACATAAACCAAGGTAGCCGTTCCTGGACCTCCACTAGTCATTATATAGACATTTGTAAATACCTGGAAACTTCCTATTATTCCCATAACTAAGTTGAAAAGTATAGTAGGAGAAAGCATTGGAAGAGTAATATGTCTGAATTTTGACCACAAATTTGCTCCGTCTATCTCTGCTGCCTCGTAAAATTCTGTTGGAATACCTTGAAGTCCAGCAAGAAATATTAGCATCGAACCTCCTACACCCCAGAAACTCATAATTATAAGAGCAGGCATAGCCCATTCTGGATCTCCAAACCATCCCGGGGTAGGAAGCCCTAATTTTGCCAATATTACATTAACAATCCCAAAGTTAGGGTTAAATATCCATACCCACAATAGAGCTACTGCTACTCCTGAAATTACAGACGGCAAATAGAATATTGTTCTGAAAATTGTGATTCCTCTTAATTTCTGATTTAAGAGAAGTGCTAGTATAAGGGCAAGGATAAGCCCAAGGGGTACGCTACCAAATGCATAATAGATAGTATTCTTAAGACTTATCCAAAATAGTTCATCATTAAATAGGAGATTCCTATAGTTACTTATACCAATAAACTTGGGATATTTATTTAACTGCATCTCCCAATCAGTAAGACTTATATATAGAGATTGAATAATCGGCCATAAGGTAAATATTAAAAATCCAAGTAACCATGGGGAGATGTAAAGATGGAAATATATTGTCTCTTTTATAACTCTTTTTTTATACACTTTTTGCCTCCTTAATACTCTTTAAGACTATTCAGCCCTTACCTCGTTGATGAGGCAAGGGCTGAATAGTGTGAATTTTACCTAGTTAATCTTTTTAGAATTTCATTACCTATTTTTTGGAACCTTTTTAGTGCTTCTTCAGGAGATTGTTTTCCTAAAAGTACAAGATCCATCTCACGATACCATGCTGTTCCGAGTTCTTCGTAGTAACCACCAAATGGCTGTAGTTTAGAATAGCTTACAGCATCTACAAATGCTTTCTTATTGTAAGGTTTGAATCCTTCTCTAAATGTGTTTAGATGATCAGGAGAAAGAGCAATTGCTTTCAAAGCTGGAATCCCTTCATTTTTAGCTACATATCTTTGTATGTCTGGATCAGTAGCAAATGCTTTTACTAGCTCCCATGCAGCATCTTTATTCTTGGACTGTGAATAAATAGCAAGTCCATCTGCTCTGCACTCAGGATATCTCTTTTTAGTCGTAGGATCCATAGGAAGTTGAACCACATCCCAAGGGTCTTTCATAGCTTTCTGAAGCCAAGCTACACTCCAGCTATAATCTATCATCATTCCACCCATTCCGGTACTAAATCTAGCTCCTGTACCCATAGCCTGAAACTCAGCTTGAGTAGGCATTACTTTGTATTTAAATACAAGGTCTCTTAAAAACTGAATCCCTTTCAAGGTCTTAGGATTATTTGCTATTACTATTTTCATATTGGAAGAGGTTACCTCTCCCCCATACATCCATGCTGCATTTATACTCGGAAACCCTACTACTCCATATTGTTTTTTTGGTCCTTCCCCTTTTGTAAGTTTTATAGCGGCTTCTAAGAAATCATCCCAGGTCCAATTGTCTTTAGGGTATGCTAGTCCTGCTTCATCAAAGAGTCTCTTGTTATAAAATAGTGCTTGTGTCTTTAAGATGTAAGGTAGTCCTTCTAATATTCCTGGACTTTGCATACTTTTTATAGGGAAGGTCCAGAAGAGTTTTGCTAAGTCTATTTTATCCCTTTTTACAAAAGGCATAAGATCTTCAAATGCTCCTTGTCTTGCTCTTTGTCCCCACCAGTCATTGCACATATTTATTACATCTGCCGCGTTACCTGCAGCTAGTTGAGCAGTAAGCTTACGGTCATATTCAGCCGGATAAGGCTCTCTAATTACCTTTATATCTGGATGTTTTTGTTCAAAGATTTTTATCATATCTTCTCTAAACTGTATTTCTTCGGTACTCCCCCAATACATATATCTAATCTCTACTGGAGCAGCATATAGAACTGAAGATATTAAAACCAAAACCACCAAACACAAAACTAATAGTAACTTTCTCATAATTTAAATCCCTCCTTTTTAAATAAAGATTTTTAAAGTTAAAACATAGAGTTAAAATATCATTTTTTACCTTGCTCTAATCTCCTCTCTCATTTCATTTTCCTCACCTCCTGGTTCAGAAGTAGATTGCCTTATTATTAACTCTGCCCCTAATATTTTGGGTTGAGTAAAAAGCTTTTTAGTTTCTAAAAGCTCTAGTATCATTTTTGCACCTTCTTTGCCAACTTCATATAATGGTTGACTTACTGTGGTAAGCGGTGGATCAGCAAGGCTAGAAGAGTGGCTATTATCGAAACCTATAAAAGAAATATCTTTCGGGACATTAAATCCCTTACTTTTTATAAACTTCATTGCTGTAATAGTAATGTTATCGTTAGATCCGAAAATAGCTGTAGGTAATGGTTTTAGATTAAGGATATTCTGTATATTTTCTAGTACTAAATCTAAATTATTAAAATCACCTTCTATTATATAATCTTTTCTTATAGGGATATTATGAGTTTTTAAAGCATCAAGATATCCATTGAGCCTAGCATCAGTATGAGGATGCCCCTTTGTACCTAAAATATGAACAATATTTGTATGCCCTAATTTTATAAGATACTCAACTGCATCAAATGCTCCTTTATAATGGTCTATCATAATAAAATTCTTATCTAATTCGGGTATCTTGGTTTCTAGAAGTACAACAGGTTTGTTTTCTCCTATAAAAGGAATAATTTCGTCAAAACCCATATTCCAGGCGGAAAGTATCAGTATTCCGGATACATCCTTCTGCTCTACTTGGAATTCTTTTAAATATTTCTTTCTAAGACTTCTTTTATCTTGAGATAATTCTCCTACTATATCTATAGTAACTTTATATCCTTTTTCTTTTATTATATCGGTAACACCCTGAATGAGCGGTAAGTAAAATCTTCCAGATGGATGAGTACCATCTATAAAGGCTATTAGCGATACAAGATTACTACTAGATATAGTTTCCTTGTATGTAGCTCGAGAGTTATTATAACCTAATTCCCTTGCAGCCATTAGTACTTTTTCTCGAGTTTCATCCTTTATATTTCCTTTCCTGGAAAGAACTAAAGATACTGTAGTAGGCGAAACTTTAGCTTTTTCAGCTATATCCTTTATTGTTATCTTTCTCTTTTTTAATTTCAAAGCTTATACTCCTCCAGTAAAACTTTACAAAAATTTTATCACATTAATATAGCCTTGTCAATAGTTTTATAAAAATTATTTTGGAGAATAATATTCTATTTAAGCCTTTATTAACTGGATTTTATTCTGATGCTTTTAATTATATTGTTAAAAATATTAGTAGAATATTTACTAACTTAATAGTTTAAACTTTTTGATTTTGATTAATTTTTCAGATGTTTTGATAACATAGACTAAATCTGAGAAAGCCTTGATATAATTCTTCTAATCTTAAAGATGATAAAGTTTTCCTTAGGGATTAGAAATGACGAACCTTTTAAACATTTATTCCCTTTCCTAAAAATATATTTTAGACTTTTGAGTCTTATTTAGTTAAACTTTATCTGCTCCCTTTTATATTTATTAGAAACAATATATAGCTGATAAAACTCTAAGGATAAAGATTAAATTAAGTTGAACTAAGGCAAAATGAATTTTAATCTGAATTAAGGTTCTGTCTTATTTCTCTAAGCTCTATAAATTTTAGTAATTTTAAACTTAGATTTTTATCTCTCACATTTAAATATAGAGACTATATCCTGATATCCTGTAGGTTCGGATCTTTACCTTCCACAGCATTTCCAGGAATATTTACAATTTCTTCTATAGATGTAGTTGGATCATAGAATAAAAAGAATAACTTAGAATTCATAGCCTCTTAAGTAATCTCTAAATATTCATTCGGTTTCTACAAATGGGGGACTAATTTTAGCCCCCCAATATCTTCATGTATTATTATCGAACCAATAATTAAATCTTATTTTTAATGCTTAATTAGAGAACTCTTTGTGTTTTTCTGCTACTATATCGGCAAGTTTATCTAGAGCTTTTAAATCATCCTTCTTAGGTAATCCTTTTACTAAGACTGGTTCTAAAAGTTCTAATTTTACGTTAGTTAACATCCCCTTTAGATATTCTATAGCTCTTCCACCCCAACCATAAGAACCTATTACAGAGAGATATCTTGTTTTGGGTCTTAAAGCATTAAATAGATATACTGCATAAACCACATTAGGGTGAGGACCAACTAAGACAGTGGGGGTTCCAATTATTACAGTTCCAGCATCAACTAGACTCATAGCTAACTTGCCCAAGTCAACAGAAGATAGGTCAAATCTCTCTACTTTTATATCTCTCTCTGTAAGAGCCGAGACAAGATACTCAACCATAATCTTAGTACTATTATGCATTGATATATAAGGAATTACCACTATATTCTTAGGGATGTCTGATGCCCAGTCCTTATATGCATCTATTATAAAGTTAGGATCTTTATATAAAGGTCCATGACTTGGAGCTATTATGGAGATATCTAGATCTTTAATCTTTTCTAAGTTCTTCTGTATATTTGTTCTAAAAGGCATCATTATCTCAGCGTAGTATCTCTTAGCAGCTTCATATACCCTTGATTTATCAGTTCCGTATAATTCATTGGTAGCAAGATGCGAACCAAAGAAGTCACAAGTGAATATTATTTTGTCTTCTAGTAAATATGTGC
Organism: uncultured bacterium; assembly: GCA_937958695.1. Classification (GTDB taxonomy): domain Bacteria; phylum DUMJ01; class DUMJ01; order DUMJ01; family DUMJ01; genus DUMJ01. The sequence continues at coordinate 16,538 of CALGNK010000018.1, read as the reverse complement.
TCATAGTCTCAGGCCAATGAACCCAAGGGGTGTATATAAACTTTAATGTTTTGTCTCCTAAGGATAATATCTCTCCATCTTCTACAGTAATTATTCTTTCCTCTGGTATATGAAGATGATCAATAAGCATATCCTTGCCCCTTGTAGAGATTACCACCTTGGCTGAGCCATATTTTTCTAAAACTGATGGGATCGCCCCTGAATGGTCTTGCTCTACATGATGACAGACAATATAATCTATATTCTTAACATCCTCAAGCTGAGAAAGAAGAACATTTGTCATTGTTGGATCGACTGTATCTAGAAGTACAGTCTTCTCCGAACCTTCTATTAAATAAGCGTTATAACTTGTTCCATCAGGTAAAGGGATTAATGCATCAAAGAGTCTTCTGTCCCAATCAATTGCCCCTAAGAAATATATCTTGTCTTTTATTGATCTAAGCTTCATAGCTTCCCTCCTAAATATTACTAAATTAATTTACTTTCTTAATATTATACAATATTTTCTGATATTAGAGAAAGACGTACTTATCTTCAGCTAAGATTAATTAAGATGTTTGTAGCTTTTTTATAAGTCTAGCTATACGCTTTCCATATTCTTTACAGGCTTTTAAAACCTTATCATTGGGATTGCCGATAGAGACTGGACCGTAATGGTCCCCTCCAGGGTTACCCTGAATAATCATTCCGTGGACTAATAGTGCTTCTATTATTGCTAGAATAGTAGTTTCATTACCTCCTGCTATACCTCCAGATGATGCAAAGGCACCACCTACCTTACCATCTAATCTGCCATGAAACTTTACACTTTCATCTAAAAGTTTCTTTATCTCACCTGCAGGTAAACCATAGTATGTTGGGGAGCCTATAATAATACCGTCATAATCAAGGAGTTCTTCTACTTTTGTTTCTCCAACATCTTTTACTATCACATCTGCAGATTCTTCTTTTATCCCTTCACCTATACTCAAAGCCATCTTTTTGGTATTTCCTGTCCTTGAATAATAAACTATAAGTACCTTTGCCATAAACTCTAGCCCTCCTCTTAAAGATTTATGATATAATTCTAACTTGTAACTTCTAAAAAATCTATAATGTACGGAGGCAGAGAAATGGAAAATAAAGTAAGAGTCGCTTTGATTGGTTGTGGAAGGGTTGCGGGGGTTCATGCTCAGGCGTTAAAGAGGTTGGAGGAAACAGAATTGAAGGCAGTAGTAGATATAGTAGAGGAGAAGGCTAGATTCTTCAGTGAAACATATGACGTAAAAGACTGGTACACTGATTATCATAAAGTCTTAGAAAGAGATGATATAGATGCGGTAGAAATTTGCCTTCCACATTATCTACATGCAGATGTAGCAATAAAAGCTATGAAAGCAGGCAAACATGTCCTTACTGAAAAACCAATGGCGATAACATTAGAGGATGCAGATAAAATGATAGCTACTGCTGATGAATATAATGTGAAACTTGGAGTAATCTTCCAAAATAGATATAATGACGCCTCTGTTGCGGTAAAGAAGGCTATAACTTCTGGACAGTTAGGAGAGATAAAAGGAGCAAGGATGATGCTTACCTGGCATCGTCCTGATAATTATTATAGGGAGAGTGATTGGAAGGGAACTTGGGATAAGGAAGGTGGAGGAGTTCTTATAGACCAGGCTATACATACTATAGACCTTATGCAATGGCTTATAGGGACCGAGATAGACTATATAAGGGCAACTTATGATACGAGGGCTCATAGTTATATAAGTGTAGATGATGTAGCTGAGGCTTATATAAAGTTTAAGCCTGATATAGTTGGATGTGTATATGCAAATTGCTTCTATCCATATGATGCCCCTGTGTTTTTAGAGATATTCGGTACTAAAGGTATTGCGCATATTATTGGAGATAAAGCTACTATACATTTGGGTAATACTACTATACAGTTAGAACAATCTAGTAATCCTGGAAGTGGACTTAGATATTGGGGTTCAAGCCACGAGAGACAGATAAAGGACTTCTATAATGATGTACTATTAGATAGAACACCTTTTATTGATGGGAGAGCAGGAAGAGTTGCTTTAGCTATGGTTTTGGCCATGTACGAATCTAGTAGAACAGGTAAACCGGTAAAGTTCCCTTATTGATATGAGTCCTTATTTAATTATTTTCTTTTTAGCAATGACGCCAGTGGGAGAGCTTAGAGTTTCTCTCCCATTGGCTATCTCAGTTTATAAGATGCCTGTGGAGGTGGCCTTTTTACTTTCATACTTAGGAAATATAATTCCTCCGATACTTATTATCCTCTTTTTAGAACCAATCTCAAAATTTTTAAGTAAAAGATCTCTCTTCTTTAAAAGATTTTTCGACTGGATATTTAGACGTACTCGTGCTAAGAGTGAAATTATTGAAAGATACGAAGTATTAGGATTAATAATCTTTGTCGCTATTCCACTTCCTTTGACTGGAGCATGGACTGGTTCGATAGCATCGTTTTTATTGGGTATAAGGCCTATTAGAGCTATAATCTCTGTATTATTAGGTGTATTTATTGCCGGAATCATAGTGACTCTAAGTACTCTTGGTGTACTATCATTATTTTAGGGGTTAAAGTGGGACTTTGTTTAGGTGCTCACCTATTTATAGCTAGAGGTTTTTTAAGAACTATAGAGGAGGCTTATAGATTAGGTCTTTGTACGTTTCAAATCTTCTCCAGAAATCCTAGAAGTTTAAGAACTACTAAGAGGCCTGAAAACGTAAGGATACCATTTAGCGTATTCTTTCTGCATGGTCCATATCTCTTAAATCTAGCTAGCCCTGAAGAGGAGATCTATAATAGTTCAAAACAAGCCTTGGTAGAAGACCTTTTATGGGGAGATTCGATTGGGGCTATTGGTATAGTGGTTCATCCAGGTAGTCACAGGGGAAGTGGTAGAGAAAAGGGGCTTTATAGGATTTTATATGCATTGGAAGAGATTATAGGTAAAGTCAACACAAAGTGCAAGATTATATTAGAGAATACTTCTGGTTCAGGAACGGAATTGGGCTCTAATCCTGAGGATTTTAAATTTATAATAGATGGTTTACAAGACAAGTCACGGATTGGAATGTGTTTAGACACCTGTCATCTCTTTTCTGCGGGGTTCGATATAAGGACAAATAAAAGTATAAAAGAGACATTTGATAGATGGTTTTCTCTTATAGATTCTTCTTACCTTATACTCTTTCATACTAATGACTCTAAAGGTCCATTAGGCTCTCATCTGGATAGACATACTCATATAGGAGAAGGAGAGATTGGGGAAGGAGGATTCAAAAATCTCCTATCTTTTGAACTATTTAGGAGTAGGCCTTTAGTGATAGAGACACCTAAAGAACCAGCAGGTTCAGATGAGAAAAACATTAAGAAGCTGAAAGAACTAGCAGAGATTGATAAAAGTTTATGATATAATGTTTCTAGAATGATGACAATTAATGATTTATTACAATCTGTTGCCGAGAAAATATCTGACGGATTATATATTGTAGACCCAGAAAGGAAGATTTTATATTGGAATAAATCTGCCGAGAATATAACTGGGTATTCAAGGAATGAGGTGACTGGGTCTCACTGCTACGATAATATACTGAGACATATTAATGAGAATGGGGTCGAACTATGTAAGAGGGAATGTCCTGTAGTTTATGCAATAAAGGATAATAAGCCGGTTGAAGCAAGGGTCTTCCTTCATCATAGAGATGGACATAGGGTTCCGGTGTTTGTTAAGGTAATCCCTATAACTAATGAAAATGACACTCCTGTTGGAGCCATCGAGTTATTTACTGATTTGACAGACTCAAGGACTCTAAAAGAGGAATTAGAATCTTTAAGGAGTCTGGCTTTTGTTGATGAATTAACAGGGGTATTAAACAGGAGAGGCTTTGAATATTTCTTAAACCATAAAAAAATGGAGTCTGAAAGGTTTAAAAAGATATTTGGGGTTTTATTTATAGATATAGATGACTTTAAACTGATCAATGATACATATGGACACAAAGTTGGAGATAAAGTTTTGAGAATGGTAGCTGGAGTTTTGAAAAGTAATCTTAGAATAAGTGATATAGTGGCTAGGTATGGCGGAGACGAATTTTTAGTTATCTCTGAGATTACAGATAGGGAAGAACTTAGTAGTTTAGCTAATAGGATACATATATTGATAAATAATTCATTTATCGAAGATAATGACAAGATAATAAAAGTATCTGTTTCGATTGGTGGCGTTGTATCTGAAGGGGAAGATCTAGAAAGAGCCTTAGAAAGAGCAGATAGCTTAATGTACGTGAGTAAATCTAAAGGTAAAAATAAAATTACTCTGTAGGACTTAAACTAAGTGCTCTTGTAAATCGTAGTGCTTTGTGATAAATTTATATCTGTGGAGAGGTGGCTGAGTGGACTAAGGCGCTCGCCTGGAGAGCGAGTGGGCAGTAAATCCTGCCCCGTGGGTTCGAATCCCACCCTCTCCGCCATAATTAGGAAAAATCCCGGCTGTGCTAGGTGGGGAGTTAGCGGTGCCCTGAACCTGCAACCCGCTATAGCAGGGCTGAATCCCCTCCTTGAGGTTAGGTTGGTGCAGGCAATTTTATGTAGGGCAACGATGAAAACTAGGCCCTATACAACGGAGACCTACGAACCCCGCCAGGTCCGGAAGGAAGCAACGGTAAGTAGTCATCTCCGTGTGATATAGGATTACCTAGTTGGAGTTGTTTCTACATAAAAACCTGTGTCAGCTGTAATCGATTGGAGGGTGCACAGCCGGTTTTTTCTTAGAGAGGAGCTTAAAACTATGGATTATGTAGCCCTATATAGGAAGTGGAGATCACAAAGATTTGATGAAGTGGTAGGACAGGAGCATATAGTAAAAGCCCTCTCAAATGCGTTAAAGATGGGATGGATTTCACATGCATATCTATTCTCTGGGCCAAGAGGAACAGGAAAGACTACTGTAGCTAGGATATTTGCTAAGGCATTAAATTGTAGAGAAGGTCCTACAGTAGAACCCTGTAATAAGTGTGATCAGTGTATCTCTATACAGCAAGGGACATCTCTAGACGTTATAGAATTAGATGCTGCAAGTAATAGAGGTATAGACGAGATAAGGAATCTTAGAGAGCAGACTAGATTTGTTCCTATGGGGGGAAGATATAAGGTTTTTATAATAGACGAAGCTCATATGCTTACACAGGAAGCTTTTAATGCACTTCTGAAAACTCTCGAGGAACCACCTCCAGGTATAATATTTGTATTAGCTACTACTGATCCGCAGAAAATTCCTCCTACTATATTATCTAGATGTCTCCGGTTTGATTTCCGCAGAATCCCAGATGAACTTATAAAGAAGAGATTAGAAGAGATTGCTATAGGAGAGAAGATAAATTATGAAGAAGAGGCTTTAGAGATATTGTCTAGATATGCTGATGGCTCTCTTAGAGATGCATTGGCGTATATGGAGGAGGCTGTACTATATGGGGGAGGTGAACTTAGAGAGAAGGATGTTATAGAGTGTTTAGGTGTTCCTTCACAGTTACAGATAAGGAACTTTTTATTGGCAGTTTATAGGGGGGATATAAATAGAGGTTTAGAAATTATAGATGAGGTTATGGAGAGTGGGGTAGAACCCAAGATATTTGTAGATAATGTTATCTCTGAGCTGAAGGATTTGGCTTTAAAGAGTGATAGAAAACAGGAGATTAATTGGAGTCTAGAGGATATATCAAAGTGTATATCTATACTTGAGGATTTATCTCTTAAATTTCGTTGGTATAACTTTCCTAAACTTGTGTTAGAGGTTGGTTTAGTAAAACTTATAAGTAACTTTAAAAGGGCAGCTGTTGTAAAAGAGATTCAGAGACCAGAAATTCCGATAGTTGAGCTTTCTGCAGATTTTAATAGAATAAAGGATCTATGGCCTCTATTCCTAGAGTCAGTAAGGAGAGAGAGTGTGAAGTTACATGCCATGCTTATAGAATGCTATCCCTTTTCATTCAATGATAATACGCTAGTTATAGGGATAAAGGCCGGATTTTCTTTCCACTATGAATACCTTTCTAGGCAAGAAAATAAGAAAACTTTGGAGAAGATATTTCATAGTCTCTTAAAAAGAGAAATCAAAATAGAATTTGTAATGGGAGAGAGTAAGGATAATAAACTAAAGGCTACTGCTAGTAAAGTAGCTGAAATGTTTAACGGTTCTATAATAGAGACAGGACCAAAGAAGGAGGAAAAAGCTGATGAAAATGGATAGAGGTAATATATTTAAACAGCTTCAGAAACTACAGGATGATATGAAGAAAACTCAAGAAGAACTCGCTAACGAAATAATCGAGGGAAGCGCTGGAGGCGGAAAGGTAATAGTCAAGTGTAATGGTAATCAGGAAGTTTTAGAGATTAAGATATCAAAAGAAGTAGTTGATCCTGAAGATATAGAATTATTGGAGGATCTTATTCTCGCTGCTGTAAGAGATGCATTAGAGAAATCAAAAAATCTAGCAGAGGAGAAGATGTCTGATTTTACCAAGAAATTCGGTATACCAGGTCTATTATAGATGACTGAAAGTTTTAATAGATTAGTATCTGAGTTAGAGGCTCTACCGGGAATAGGGCCTAAATTAGCGGTTAGAATAGCATATTATATATTCAAGTCTCCAAAGGATACAGTAGAAAGGTTAGTTAAGACTATTAACGATGTAAAAGAAAGGGTAAGACCCTGTTCTATCTGTTTTAATCTTACCGAAGAAGAAATATGTGATATATGCAAAGATTTACAGAGAGATCAGTCTGTCATATGTGTAGTGGAAGAACCTAAAGATATTATCCCTATAGAAAATACCCATTCTTACAATGGTCTATATCATGTCTTGATGGGAGCTATAGCTCCTCTTTCGGGTATAGGACCAAAAGATTTGACAATTGATGCTTTATTAGAAAGAGTAAAGAAGGGTGTTAAAGAGGTAATAATAGCAACAGATTTGAATGTGGAAGGGGAAACTACTGCTATTTATTTGAGTAAACTACTTAAGCCTTTGGAAATAAAAGTAACTAGGCTTGCTCAGGGTTTACCTACTGGTTCAGAAATAGAATATGCTGATGAGTTTACCCTAAAAGAGGCAATTCTTTGGCGAAAGGAGATGAAGTAGATGCTTAACGAGTGGAAAAGTATTTTAGTATTTGGAGCACATCCAGATGATGAGATAATTGGTGTAGGAGGAACAATAGCTAAACTAAGTAGAATGGGAAAAGATGTTTATGTTGTCACTTTTACTGCAGGTGAAACAGGATATGCTCGCCCTGAAGAGAAGGATAGTATAGCCAACATTAGGCTTAAAGAAGCGCAAGCCTGTGATAAGATCTTAGGGATTAAAGAGAGAGTTGTTTTAGGTAGGCCTACCCAAGGAGTTGCAAACGATAAAGAGACTTATCAAGAGTGTGTAAGAATTATAAGAAAATATAAGCCAGATGTAATATTTACACACTGGAATAAGGATAAACATAGAGATCATAGAGCTGTTTCTGAGGTTACAGAAGAAGCTTGGTGGAAAGCCCAAGAAAATGTCCTAGCAGATATGGGTACTCCATGGAGAGCCAAAGAGCTTTACTTTTATGAAATAAATGAACTATTTGCATTCCCATCTCTTCTTATAGATATCTCTGATACCTTGGAGTTTAAACTTAAAGCTATGGAGACACAGAGCTCTCAGATGGATGTTTTGCCAAATATAATGAGATATATAGAAGCTCTTGCTCAAGTAAGAGGGTATCTTAGAGGTACAAAGTATGCTGAAGCCTTTCTTTCATCCTCTTTCTTAGGGAGGTTATACTAGGATGTATGGGTTTTACAGTATTAGAACTCTTAGTATCTCTTGCTATTTTAAGTTTAGTGTTTTTAATAAGTGTTAATCCTTTTGGTAAAATATTAGAATACAGCAATTTGAATACAAGTGCCATACTACTTGCAAAATCTATAAAGGTTTGTCAAAATGTTAGTATGGAGGAAGGGGTTCGTACTCGGATACTTTTAGATTTTGTAGATAATAGGTATCACCTTATAAGAGTAGAAAAGATTCCTAAGATCTTTGCTACTTATCATCTTGGAAACGATATAGTTTTTTCTTGGACAAATTTTAGCAAAAAGATTATAGAGTTTGATCCGGTGGGATGTCCAGATATGAGAGATGTTGGAACTCCTGATAAAGGGGGGACAATAGCTATAAAATCTAGGAGTAATAGGTATCTTTATGTAATTATTACGCCGGTGACAGGTTATGTTAGAGTATCAGAGAAACAACCATAAGAGAGGTTTTACTGTTATAGAGATCATACTTGCTATCCTTATTATAAGCCTAGTAATAGTCGGTGTGTTAATGTTTTTCCCTACTTCAAGGAGAGCAACTGAAGAATCAGCACTAAAAACTAGAATTGCAAATAGTGTAATTTCAGAAGTGGAGGCTATAAAAGCTGTAGGATATAAGGATCTGCGAAGACTACTTGAATACACAGGAGAGATTCAAAATAAACTCCTAATAGAGTTATTCCTGAAAGAAAACATAGAGAAAATTTATTACGATAAGAATGATAATAATGTCTTTGATGGTGGCGATATTGAGATTTCAGATACTTCTATTTTTGATAGGCTCAAGATTAATAATTGGAAATCTTTGTTATCTGAATTGGGGATAGAAAAGGGTGTTATAGAGATAAGAACAGTAGAAGGCATAGATAATCTTATTAGTATTAAGGTTAGAGCTGAATATGGTTTTGGGAAAAGTTATGAGATCAATACGTATATATCGTTATAGAGATGGTTTTACAATATTAGAGTTACTGGTTACTCTAATAGTCTTTGCGTTTGTTATTGGGATTATATATGCCACTTACAGTATGGGAATTTTTATGTGGAAGACTACAGAGTCAAAACTTTGGACTGTTCAGGAAGGTAGAATGTCTTTAGAAAGGATAATTAGAGAGGCTAGGGGAGCAAAAAAGGGCACAGTAATAGTAGGGGATGGCAAATTAACATTCAAAAATATTAGTAATAGGGAAATAAGTTTTGAAAAAAGTGGTGATAAAATATTTAGAAAAGTAGACAGCTCAGGGAATAACATTATAGCTACAAATGTAAAAAACTTTTTGATAGAAGAAGTGGGTAATTCCTATAAAGTGACAATCACCTTTAATAATGATTATACCGTCTCGGGGATATTTACCCCGAGAAATATTAAGTGAAGGGGTAGTATATGAGATTTAATAGACGCAGAAGTATAGTGGGAATTGATTTTGGAACCTATGCTATAAAAGCAGTTGAAATAGAATCTAGGGAAGATGGGATATACTTAAAGAGAATGGGATTTATGCCTTATTCTGAAAAGATGATAGAAGATGGAGAGTTTTTAAATGTTCCTCTCCTTACTGAATCCATTAATAGTTTATGGAAAGATAATAAGTTTGAGAGTAAGGAGGTGGCTATCTCTTGGAAGAGCGAAAATGAATTTACTAGGGTACTTACTTTACCACTACTACCAGATAAAGAGCTATACGAAGCAGTGAGGTTGGAGATATCGAGTAGATATGATGTAGATACAAATTTAGTTGCTTTTGACTATGCAATCTTAGATAAAAACGAAAGTAGTCAGGAGATGAAAGTTCTTGTAGCAGGAATCCCTAAAGAGACTGCTAGCACCATATATAACATCTTTAGAGAACTTAACCTTAAACTAAAGATCCTTGAACCAGAATTTATCTGTCAGATAAATTTGTTAAAACCAACTGAAGATAGTTTTATACTTCTGAACATAGGGGCAAAAATTACTACTCTTTATATGGGTAAGGGAGATCTTATAAATGTAATAAGAACCCTAAGGTTTGGAGGAGATAATGCAACAGAGGTGATATCTTCTGCTTTGAATATATCGTTTGAAGAGGCAGAGAGATGGAAAAAGGAACGTTTTGAACAGGAAGTTGGGTATAGTAAGATAATGGTTAGCGATGCTTTATTAAATAACTTTCTCATTTTACTCAGGGAAGTTAATCGATCTATAGATTATTTTTACCAACTTACATATACCTATCCTAATAGATTAATACTTGATGGCGGCGGGTCACTTGTAGTAGGGCTAAGAGAATACATTAATAGGGAGTTAGGTCTTCCAGTTGAATTATTAAGACTAAGTGGTATTATTAGAAATAGTGAAGACTTACCTGAGCCCAACTTATACTCTATAGCGGTAGGAGCTGCATTGAGTGGAGTTGGTTATAAATGCCCTTACCAGTTTTTTGATGGTCTTGAATTTGGGAGGATATCAGTCTAATGTTAGACTTGGCGAGGGAGTTTAAAAGAGAAGAAAGTAGAGTAAGACTACAATCTATTTTACAGACCGTGCTTATTATTGTTTTTGTTGCTAACGCCTTTCTTACTTACTATATACTTTGGCTTAGAGGAAACATTATAAAAATGGAGATAGAAAGTATAGATGCCCAGTTAAATGTTCTTCTCCCTATAGAGGCTAGGATAAGGAATAAAACAACAGAATTGAATATGCTTATAGCTAAAAGGAAGGAGATAGAGAGCAAGATAAGTGCTCCTAGAGCTAATCTTGATATCATAAGGAATATATCGTTGTATGCACCATCTGATTTTTGGTTAACTAACGCTTTAATTTCATCTACAGGGATAAATCTCGACGGTTACGGAATTTCTATAAAAGGCATAAAGAATTTTATACAGTTGCTATTGGAGAATATACCCAATACTTCTCTCTCAAGGACAAATATTCAAAAGGTGAAGCTCGATGGAGTTGATTGTTATAACTTTCATATAGAGATACTGAGAGGGGTTCGATGAGGGTCAATTTTAAAGATTGGCGATTTATAATACTTATATCGGTAATATTCTACATATTGTGGATAATTTTTGTTGTATATCCACAAGGATTAAGGATACAGGAGCTTCAGAGGGAATTAAGTGAAAAAAAAGTAAAATTGGCTAGAGTACAGCTTTATCCTATCAGAGAGAGACAAATAGACTTAGCGATAGAAAGAGAAAAAGCTCGAATAGAAGAATTAAAAAATAACCTTTATTCTTATGATGTTTTGGTAAACTTACTGAAAGATATTGAGGAGATAAGTAAAAAATATAATCTAGAAGTGGTGAGTTTAAGCGGTCCTGATAAGAATGAAGGAAAGGTAAGTTTTAACTTTGTAATAAGAGGCGAATACACAAATTTTGTGCCATGGTCTTACGAACTAAGTGTAACAAAGACGCTGAATATAACACAATTAAATGCGAAGATAGAAGATAAGGATATTGTGTATAGTGGCATCTTAGAAACTACACCTTTTGAGGAGGTCAAAGGTGTACAGTAGAGTTACTTTTTTAATAATAATTGCCTTAGTATGTATAAGTATATTAGGAACAGTTATTCTTGTAAAGAAATTTACTCGGGAAGAGTATCAGCCGTTTACTATACCTCCACCTCTACCAGAGATTCCAAAAGAGGAGACAACTGAAATATTGTTTCAATATTCTCCAGAGGTCTATAGAGATCCATTTAAGATGCCTATAAATGTAAAGGTTGCTATAGAAAAGACAAAGGAGATTGCTCTAATAAGGCAACCTCAGCCTACCCCGATAGTTACTTCTGAGTCTAAGCCAATTAAGGTACCTCCTATTAAAGAGACTAAACCGCAGAAAAGCAGTATGATTGAAGAAGTAAAGCCGGAGAAAGAGATTAAAAAAGTAGACAAGAGAGAGCTTCCTGAAGTTGAAAAAGTAGAATCTAAAGAAGAGCTTCCTTTTAAGATTAAGTTGACTGGTGTAATTTATGATGATGCTCCTTTCGTTATAATAGAATTTGAAAATAAGAGCGGAATTTTTGAAGAAGGAGATAAATTGATTGAGGATTTAATAGTAAAGAAGATATATCCAGATTCTGTAGACCTTAAATGGAAAGGTAAAGTCTATAACATAAAACTAGGGGGTTAATAATATGAAAAAGGGCATAGTATTATTATTTATATTACTTTTAGTCATTAATTCAGCAGAGTTTTCATTAAGCGAAGAATTAGCAAATGTAAACTGGTACATAGAGGGAAGTAAGTTAATAATAAATTTAAAGGCTTCAACGAGAATGACTTATACATCTTTTACCTTGACTGATCCTATGCGTCTTGTGATTGATGTATATAATGTAACACTGCCAAAGTCTCAAAGTTTTGATATAAACAAAACCCCTATAAGGGTTTTAAGAATGGGCCCTAGAGATGATAATAAAATGAGGATTACATTGGAAGGTATTAAAATTCCTAGTTATAATATAAATCTACTAGAAAATGGGTTAGGACTTTCTGTTGTTGTACAGCTAGATATTTCTCCAGCTAGCACTTTACTAAGGAAAATAACATATGGTAATGACAATGTATCAATATATGCTACTTCATCCTGCAAATTTAAATTTTTATTAGATGAGAATCCTCCTAGATTTATAATGGAATTTCCAAATACTTCCTTTACTGGTAAAATTGAGAATATTGCTCAGTCTAGTATTGTAAATAGAGTGATAGCCTATGACTATGAGGATATAAATAAGAATGTAAATACTGTAATAGTAGTTGAACTTAGAAATAAAATTGAGCCTTTAATAACAGAGGACAAATCTAAAAATATTATAAAATTAAGCTTTGGTAAAGAAATTCAGCCTATAACTGTATCAACAGTACAGACCGCTATTCCTGCAAGAGAAGTTAAGAAAACCACAACTGTTCCTATAGAAAAGAGGGTTTCTCTTTCGTTTAAGGATGCAGATATAAAAGATGTTCTTCAAGCTTTATCTATTAAGGCGGGGGTAAATATTATTGTAGATGAAGGGGTTTCTAGGAAGATTACTCTAGTGCTAAATAATGTTACTGCTAAAGAAGCTTTAGAAATGATAACCAAGGCTTCCGGCTTAGCCTATGAAAGATGGAATAATGGTTACATAGTGGCTACTCCGAAACGATTACTTGAAATATTAGATTCTGGAGTTCCTAAAGAATCCAAGCAGGTAGTAGAGGCGATAGAGATAAAAGGAGACATAGTACAGATACAGAATGCATTAAAGGCAGTATATCCAGAGTTAGTAAGCAGTATAAGTGGGAGATACTTAGTATTAAAAGGAGAGAGTAGTAAGGTATCTGATGCTAAGAAGCTAGTTAATACTATTGATGTTATAACAGTTATTCCAGAAGTTATTGCAAAGACTACGGAATTAACAGAAAGGATAACTCTCAAACATATAGAAGCTAAAGATTTTGTGGAGTCAATTAAAGGTCTTTTCCCGCAAGATACATTTGCTATAGAAACGCCTACAAATACAGTTATAGTAAAAGGGACAAGAGACATAATTGATAGAGTTCAAGAATTTGTTACCGCAGTTGATATCCCTACGCCTCAATATATGTTAGAAGCAAAAGTAGTAGAGGTCAATAGAGATGGAGCTTTTTTGCTTGGTATAGATAGCTCTCTTTCAGCTAATTTAAATGTAGGTTTATCAACTAATGCTTTGGCTTTAGAATCTCTTACTTCTTTAGTATCCTCTACAGTTCAGCTTAATGCAGTATTAAATATGGCACAAAGTAAGGGATTAGCTAAGGTTATAGCAGCCCCTAAAATAGCGGCGATAGATGGTAAAGAGGCTAATATCTTTATAGGAGACGTAATCAATTACTTTATACCTAGGGTGGATGGTGGATTTGACCTCAAATCAGTAACCGCAGGTGTGACTCTTAGAGTTATTGCTAAGATGGAAAGGGGTAAAACTATAAGAGTTACTCTAAATCCTGAGGTAAGTAGTATTACAGGATGGACAGGGAGTGGAGCTACTATAGCCCCTAATGTTGGAACTAGGAGAGCTTCTACAGAATTGAAGGTAAAAGATGGTGACACTATAATTATAGGCGGTTTAATGAGGTCTTCAGATACCGAAACTGTTAAGAAGGTTCCACTACTTTCGAATATTCCAATACTGGGACAGCTTTTTAAATCCAGAGATGCAAAGCAAGAAGAGAGAGAATTGATTATAATGATTACAGTGAATGTAGTAAAGGAGGAGAAATAGATTGCTATACAATAGAGATCTTCTTTCTATAAATGACCTGACAGTAGAAGATATAGAGAACATCTTCAGATTTACTGATTTTTTGAAAACAGAGGGGGGAAAGGTTCATAAGCCTTTATTGGGTAAATCTGTGGCACTGTACTTTGAAAAGCCTTCCACTAGAACAAGGGTTTCCTTTGAAGTGGGAATATTTCAGCTAGGGGGGCAGGCTATATATCTTGATAGTAAAAGTCTTCAGATTTCAAGAGGGGAAACTTTAGCAGATACTGCTAGAGTTCTCTCTAGATACGTAAGTTGTATAGTGGCAAGGACTTTAAAGGATGAAACAGTTAGAGAATTAGCTAAATATGCCGATATACCAGTTATAAATGCACTTACTAATATGGAACATCCCTGTCAAGCCCTTGGAGATATATATACTGTGAAAGAAAAATTAGGAACTTATAAAGGGATAAAATTTTCTTATATAGGAGATGGGAATAATGTAGCTAATTCTCTTTTACTTATAACATCAAAGCTAGGGATAAATTTTTCTATAGCTTCTCCTGTTGGATATGAGATAAAAGGAGAAATTAGGGATATTGCAACCAAGTACGCCAAAGAGTCGGGAGCTATAATCGAGTTTCATAATAATCCAAAGTTTGCAGTTAAAAATGCAGATATAATATATACTGATGTTTGGGTAAGTATGGGAGATGAGGCGGAAGAAGAAAAGAGGAATAAGGATTTTCAAGATTTTAGGGTTGATTCGGAACTGTTAAAATTAGCAAAACCAACAGTTAAAGTTATGCACTGTTTACCAGCTATAAGAGGAAAAGAGATCACAGACGAAGCGATGGATGGTCCAAATTCTATAGTCTTTGATCAGGCTGAAAACAGATTACATGTACAGAAGGCTATATTATCTTTGATATTAGGATAAATACCATATGAAGAGTATATTTGGCACTGACGGAGTAAGAGGAATAGCTAATCTGGAGCTTACTCCAGAATTAGCTCTAAGAATAGCTAAGGCTGGGGGGTATTTTTTAGGAAGAGGTACAGATAAGCCTAGATTTGTTGTTGGAAGAGATACGCGTTGTTCAGGCGATATGTTAAAAGGAGCAGTAATAGCAGGCTTATGCTCAATTGGAGCGGATGTCATTGATGTAGGTATTTTACCAACCCCCGGTATTGCATATCTTACAAAGAGATTAAAAGCTAACGGGGGAGTAGTTATTTCTGCTTCGCATAATCCCATAGAGGATAATGGTATAAAGTTTTTTGATGGAGATGGTTTTAAACTTTCAGACAAGATGGAAGAATCTATAGAGAAACTGATCTTAGAAGAATTTGATTTTCCAAAGCCTACGGGGAAAGATGTTGGTAATGTTGAAATTTTAGAGAATGCATGTGATATATATGCTAAGTATCTTATAAGTCAGGTTGATATGAGGTTAGATGGAATAAGAGTAATTTTAGACTGCGCATATGGTGCATCCTATAAACTTGCTCCATATGTTTATAGAGCTTTAGGCGCTGATGTGATATGCATAAACGATGAACCAAAAGGTGATAGAATAAACGTAAACTGTGGGTCAACTCATCCTGAATTTATTAAAGAGAAAGCTAAGATGTATCCTAATAGCATTGGTATATCCTTTGATGGAGACTCTGATAGGGTAATTCTGGTAGATGAAAATGGGAAAATATTGGATGGTGATGATATTTTAGCTATACTAGGTATAGACCTTTTGGGAAAGAAGCTTTTAAAGAATAATGTTGTGGTAGGAACAATTTTAAGCAACCTTGGCTTAGAGGAGACTCTTTCTACTTATGGTATCCGTCTAATTAGAGCTGATGTTGGAGATAGATATGTGTTAGAAAAAATGTTGGAAAATGGTGCTATACTTGGGGGTGAACCTTCAGGACATATAATATGTTTTCCAGGTGTTACTACCGGTGATGGTATATTTACATCTCTTATGATAGTTAAAATATTAAAAGAAGAAGGTAAGCCATTGTCTTCGTTTAGTGGTTTATTTAAACGTTATCCTCAGATATCCGATAAGGTAACTGTAAAGAATAGATATGATATAATGAAGAATGAAAAGATGCAGTTAATAATAGATGAAGTGTATAAAAATATGTCTGGTAAGGGTAGATGTATTATTAGGCCATCAGGTACAGAGCCCTGTCTAAGGCTTACATTAGAGGGAGATGATGAGGCTTTTTTAAAGAAGTTACTCGAAGAGATAAAGGAAAGGGTGAAAGAAATAGATAATGCATATTTCTGATTGGTTCTCTAGAAAACCTAAGTATGCAGTTTTGAAACCTGAGAAGAAAGAGATACCTGAAGGACTTTGGACAAGGTGTCCTAAATGCCTTGCGATACTATACAATAAAGAGCTAGAAAGAAATCTAAAGGTTTGTAGCAAATGTGGATA
>CALGNK010000017.1 GCA_937958695.1 uncultured bacterium | reverse complement strand
GATTTTTAAGGAATTCTATGGGGAAGTGTAGTTAGTCTCTTTTAAATATTTTGAAAGAGACTAAGATGGTACTATGCTATCAATTGTTGAGTTATTTTTTCATCTTTTTAAGATCATCAAGGATCAAAATGAGTAATTTCTAAATATCGGAATATACTACAACTTGCCTTACAAACACTACTACTTTTTCTTTACCTCATGTCCTCCAAATTTGTTTCTCATAGCAGAAAGTAGCTTAGCTGAATAACTTTCTTCTTGTTGTGAGTAAAATCTATTCATAAGAGATATAGCTATAACCGGTGCAGGCACCCCTAACTCTATAGATTCCATAACTGTCCATCTCCCTTCGCCTGAATCAGGTACATAGTCTTTTATATCTTTTAACTCTTGGTCTTCTTCTAAGGCTAAAGCTGTTAAGTCTAATAACCAGGACCTTATAACACTTCCAAATCGCCATATTTGGGCTATCTGAGCTAGATCTAATTTGAATTCTTCTTTATTCTTAAGGATTTCGAAACCTTCTGCAAGAGATTCCATCATACCGTATTCTATTCCGTTGTGTACCATCTTTACAAAATGTCCTGCTCCATTTGGACCTACATGGCCCCATCCTGTATTGGGAGAAGGGGCTAAGGTCTCGAATATGGGTCTAAGGTACTCTACTGTTTCTCTGTCTCCACCTATCATAAGACTATAACCTTCTGTTAATCCCCAAATACCTCCGCTAGTTCCTACATCTATAAATCTGAAGCCCTTCTCTTTTAATATAGAAGCTCGTCTTATTGTATCTTTATAATTTGAGTTTGCTCCGTCTATAATAATATCGTTTGGAGAGAGTATCTTGGTTAGCGTCTCTATCATTTCTTCAGTAGGTTCACCAGCTGGTAACATTACCCAGACCACCCTTGGAGGTAATAGTATATTCGGTATCTCTTCTAGAGAATATACCCCTATTATTCCTTCCTTCTCTATTTCTTTAGTCTTCTCTTGAGTCCTATTATAGGCAAATACCTTATGCCCTCCCTTATTTAGTCTTCTTGCAATATTTGCTCCCATCCTTCCTAATCCTATTATTAATATCTCCATAAGCTCACCCCTAATTTTTAGATTACTAGATTTAGATTATAAATCACAATATAGACAGATTCAAACTATTTTGAAAATTTTTCAATTAATGTTATAATGTTGATAGAATTTATTATAAAAGGAGGTCAAAACATTATGAGCGATATAAGATTTGAGGCTCAAGTAGAGTGGAAGGAGGGTTTTACTGTAGAGGCAAAGGCTAGGGATTTTACTTTATATATAGATGAACCCCCAAACTTAGGGGGAAAAGATAAGGGACCCAATCCTGTAGAGTATGTCCTTATGGCTTTAGGTGGTTGTGTTGTAATTGTAGGACAGGTAGTAGCTAATGAGATGGGAATAAAGATAGAAAGCTTCAAGATTAAGCTTTCAGGAGACCTTAATCCTCTAAAGTTTATGGGTAAAGCAAGTCCAGATAGGACAGGGTATAAGAGTATTGATCTAGAAATAGAAGTAAAATCCGATGCTTCTAGAGAGAAGTTAGAAGAATGGGTAAAGGCTATAGAGGAGAGATGCCCCGTAGGGGATAACCTTAGAAATCCTACACCGATTCATATAACTCTTAAGTAAATATTGTGTGATTTAATAATTTTGTAAATTTCAATAATGGGATAGGTTAAATACCTATCCCTCTTTGTTCTCTTTATTCTTGCAATAATATTATAGATGGGAATTATGATATAATTAGACATTGATATTTACAGTTGGAAAGGAGTTGATTAGATGGCTGAGCTAAGATGGAATCCTCTCCTTAATGATTGGGTTATGATAGCATCTCATAGGC
Source organism: uncultured bacterium (assembly GCA_937958695.1). Taxonomy (GTDB): domain Bacteria; phylum DUMJ01; class DUMJ01; order DUMJ01; family DUMJ01; genus DUMJ01. Next base: position 70,847 of record CALGNK010000017.1, on the reverse strand, counting down.
AAGAGAGACCCCAAATGCCTAAGGATTGGTGCCCTTTTTGTCCTGGTTCAGGTAAAGTGCCAGATAACTATGATGTACTAGCTTATGATAATGATTTCCCAGCCCTTATGTTGAATCCGCCAGAACCTGACGATGTAGCTACCGAGTTTTATAGAGTAGCTCCAGCGTATGGTAAATGTGAAGTAATCCTTTACTCTTCTGACCATTATACTTCTTTACCCAAGCTTCCTCTTACACATATACGAAAACTCGTTGACCTTTGGTGTAATAGATTTGTAGAATTGAGTAAATATGAAAAGATAAAGTATATATTTATCTTTGAAAATAGAGGAGAAGTTGTAGGAGTGACTATTCCCCATCCCCATGGTCAGATATATGGATATTCTTATATACCTTTAAAAATCCAAAGAGAATTAGAAAGCTGTAAAAGGTACTATGAAGAAAAGAATGAATGTCTTATATGTAGAATGAATAAAGAGGAGGTTTCATTTAAAAAGCGACTAATTATAGAAAATGAACACTTTTTTACGTATCTTCCATTTTTTACAGAGTATCCCTATGGCGTATTTATAGTAAGCAAAGATCATAAGAGTAAGATTATAGATTTTTCAGATGAAGAAAAAACTGCCTTAGCAGAAATCTTGCGAGACACTGTTGGAATGCTAGATAGTCTTTTTGATTACGAGTTTCCCTATATGCTTTGTATGCATCAGAGTCCTGTAAATAGTGAATCCTGTGATGAATTTTACCACTTCCATATAGAATTCTATCCACCTATGAGGTCTAAAGACAAACAAAAGTTTAATGCATCTAGTGAAACCGGAGCTTGGGCTCCCTGTAATACTACTGCTCCAGAGGAAAAGGCAGAGGAATTAAAGTTGGCATACAGGAGGTTCAAAGGCTTATGACAAATATATATGAGCTAAAAAGAAAATTTTTAGAAATATTCAGAGATGAACAGGTAAGGTTTTTTTATTCTCCAGGAAGGGTCAACCTTCTAGGTGAGCATACTGACTATAATGGTGGGTATGTTTTGCCTGTAGCTTTAAACGTTGGTACTACAGTATGTATAGGTAAAAGGGAAGATAACAAGATATGTCTATCTGCAACAGATCTAAGTGAACTAGTATGTGCAGATATAGAAAATCTAGATGCCTATAGAAAGATAGAATGGGGAAATTATCAGTTAGGAGTTGCATATGAGTTGCTAAAGGCAGGATATAAGGTTAGTGGATGCAATATGCTTTTTGATGATACTGTCCCTCATGGAGCAGGTCTATCGTCTTCAGCTGCAATAGAGTGTGCAACGGGCATAGCACTTATAAAGGTATTTAATCCGGATGAGGAGATTAATAGGGTAGAGTTAGCCCTTCTAGCTCAGAGAGCAGAGAATCAGTTTGTTGGAGTAAACTGCGGTATAATGGACCAATTTGCCTCAGTTATGGGTAAGAGGGATAATGCTATCTTTTTGAACTGTAAGACACTTGAGTATAAGTATGTCCCATTAAATTTGGGTGATTATGTCTTAGTAATCACCAATACTAATAAGAAAAGAAGTCTAGCAGACTCTAAATATAATGAGCGAAGAAAAGAATGTGAGAAGGGCTTAGAGGCATTAAAAAAAGAACTGCCAGGTATAACCTGCCTTGGAGATGTAACAGTAGAGATGTTCGAGTCTGCTAAGCATGTGATAAAAGACTCGATTATAGAAAAAAGAGTAAGGCATGTAATATATGAAGATGATAGGGTACTGAAAGCTATAGATGTGTTAAATAAAAACGACTTGGTTGAATTTGGAAAGTTGATGATAGCATCCCACGAATCTCTTAGAGACCTATATGAAGTAACAGGGAAAGAACTAGATACACTTTTTGAAGAAGCTCTAAAGGTTGAGGGAGTCTTGGGTAGTAGGATGACTGGGGCAGGATTTGGAGGATGCACTGTAAGTATTGTTCATAAGTCAGTAGTAGAAGATTTTAAAGTTCTAGTTGGTAAGAATTATACAGAAAAGACAGGTTTAATTCCTGATTTCTATGTAATGGAGACAGATGATGGTTCAAGAGAGATAATAGATGGTTTCTAAAAGTCTTAGCCCTGAAAAATTTTTCAGCATTTGACAATTATACATAGTATTCTATAATTAAGACTAGTATAGGCTATAAAGGAGGAAGTGATTTTATAGAAGAGATTTAATATTTCTGATTATAAATACTACAGTTTAGTAGCCTCATTAAGAGGAGAGTGGTTAAAGTATAATTTTCATAGAACTTAGAGGAGGGATTTAGAATGAGAAGATTTTTAGGATTGATAGTGATAACTACTTTAGTGGCTAGTTTATTCTTAGGTTTTTCTAATCTTTCTTTTGCTCAAAAAAAGTATAATGAGGCACCTCAATTAGCAGAGCTTGTCAAACAGGGGAAATTACCACCGGTAGAAGAGAGGCTTCCCAAAAATCCATTTGTAGTAGGACCAGGTGTATTAATCTCTAAGAAAGACCTTCCAGATTGGCAAGTGGGTAAATACGGCGGGGTTTTAAAGGCAGTTCATGTGACTGCAGATTGGTCACCCGACGTCTTTATTGCTAATTGCACTGAAAATCTACTTGTTGCTCCGGGTATAGGAGTAAAGGATATGAAACCCAATATAGTAGAGAAGTTTGAAATAAGTAAAGATAATAAGGTTTTTACCTTTAGATTGAGGGAAGGGTTAAAGTGGTCTGATGGTCAACCAGTAACCACTGAAGATATTAGATTTACTTATGAGGACATATTTTTAAATGACAAGTTAGCTCCAGTTTTTCCATCTAAATTTAAAAGTGGTGGTAGACCTGACGGAGAACCAATGAAATTAGAGATTTTAGATAAATACTCTTTCAGAATATCCTTTAGGGAACCTTATGGAGGCTTTCTCAGAGAAATAACAGTAAAGGGTTGGAGTGGATATACAGACTTGATAAAACCTTCACATTATCTAAAGCAGTTCCATATAAAGTATACTCCTCTTGAAAAACTAAAGCCTTTATTGGAAAAAGAGGGCTTCAAAGACGAATGGTGGCAGTTATTTCATCTTAAAGATTTTACTAATTGGGAACAAACCCAGGCAAAAAGTATCGGTTTTCCTGTACTTACTCCTTGGATATTAGTAAAAGCCTCTGGTGGAGTTTACGAATGGGAGAGAAATCCATATTACTTTAAAGTGGATACTGCCGGAAATCAACTGCCGTATGTAGATAAGATTATATCCACACAAGTCCAAGATGCAGAGATGGCAAATATGAGGGTTTTAACAGGAGAGGTAAACTTCCTTAGAGAGAGCACCGCCTTAATTAAGCTTCCGCTATATAAGCAGAATGAAAAGAAAGCTGGTTATAAGGTTTCTCTTTTAGAAATGCATGTTGATCCTAGTGCTGTATACCTAAATCTAACTTATAAAGACCCTGTATGGAGAAAAGTAGTCCAAGACGTAAGATTCAGAAGAGCGATAAATATGGCTATAAATCGTAAAGAGATTATAGACAGTGTTTACTATGGTTTTGCTTCATTGCCTAAGACTGTTCCTAGTGAGTATAACCCTACTAAAGCAGAACAGCTCTTAGATGAAATAGGCTTAAAGAGAGGTCCTGATGGATGGAGATTAGGACCAGATGGAAAAGTCTTTGAAATTCTTATTGAATCTGGAGCACACGCTCCCGATTTAATGCCAGCAGCCGAGCTAGTTACGGAGCATCTAAAGTCGATAGGACTTAAGGTTTCCCTTAAGAGAATAGATCCATCTTTATGGGGCCAGAGACTAGCAGCAAATGAGGCTCAGGCATGTGTGATATGGAGTGTCCAACCCATGTGGAAAGATGGAACATGGACAGATTACCTACCCACTTCGCAGTGGGCTCCCCAGTGGGCAAGGTGGTATTCTACAAACGGAAAAGAGGGAGAAGAGCCTCCTGCAGATATAAAACGTCTCTACAAGATTCACGAAGGTAGACTTTCCGCTATACCTTATTCTACTCAAGATGTAAGGCTTACCAATGAGATGTATAAGCTATACTATGATAACGTCTATTACTTCCCTATAGTAGAGAGGGCAAAATATGTTTTAATAACTCCCGCAAATCTAAAAAATGTTCCACGTTCAGGTCAAGCGATAGCTGCTAATATGTACGTAGAACAATCATTCTTTGAGAAGTAAGAGTAGATTTATGTTTCATAGCTCCCTTGCAGGTAGAAAGAAGACATAACCTGTAAGGGGGTTTTTAATTTTTAAACCTTACATAAAAGGAGGGAAAGTTTATGACATTAAAAATTGGTATAGTTGGGATGGGAAATATAGGTAATATCCATGCTCAGGTCTACAAGGAAAATCCAAAGGTTGAGCTTGTAGCTGTATGCGACATCATTAAGGAGAGAGCAGATAGGGCAGCAGAAAGGTATGGGGCTAAGGCATTTTATAGTGTAAAAGAGATGCTAGCCAGTGGAATTCATTTAGATGCATGTAGTGTAACTACTGCTGGGAAAGAGAACGGTGGAGATCACTTTATCCCTACGATGGAATTGCTTGAGGCTGGCATAGCAGTATTGGGAGAGAAACCAATATCAAACAATATAGAAGAGGCAAAACAGATGGTAGCATTGGCTAGAAAAAAGAAGATTCCTTATGCTATAAACCTAAATCATAGATTTACTCCTGCTGCTAGAAGGGCAAAGCAATGGGTCGAAGAAGGAAGACTTGGTTCTATAAATATGATTAATATGCGTATGTGGATTAATAATCCTAATGAGTCTTCTCCCTGGTTTCATTTGAGGGCTCTTCATCCACATTCTTTTGATGTGATGAGATATTTCTGTGGAGATGTTAAAAGAGTTGTAGCTTTTATGAAAAAAGGAGAAGGCAGGACTATATGGTCAAATACACAGGTATTACTCGAATTTAAAAATGGAGTAATAGGGACACTTACAGGTAGTTATGATGCTGGTGGTGCTTTTGGGCTTGAACGTTGTGAAGTGGTAGGTTCAAAGGGGAGATTTGTCTTAGAAGAGGCATGTGAACATCTACACTTCTATAATAGGTTTAGCATAGAGTCTGAGACCTATAACTACCTTGGTGGTATGAGGTCTTTTAGTGAGACATTTAAAGATAGGATTGGTGTTTGGATAGATCAACTTTCTAGTGGGGCGAGCTATGAAGAGATAGATGGCTCTGGTCTTGATGGATTAAAAGCCCAACTCATAATAGAAGCAGCTATAAAATCCTGGGAGACCGGGAGCATAGTTGAAGTAGAGGAGGTTGAATTTTAATATGATAGAATTAGGTGTAAATTCAGTACTCTTTGGTGGTTTTGATTTTGCTACCGCATGTAGATATATAAAGTTAGCCGGTTATGATGGGGTAGAGATATCCGCTATAAAGGGGATGTGTGAACACCTTGTGCTAGATAGCTGGAGAGAACAAAAAGACGAGATAAAACGCATAGTAGAAGAGAATGGACTAAAGATACTTTCTATGGAAGTAGCATCTTTAGATGAGGATAGACTTATTAAAGCCTTTGAGGCTAGTGCTGAGTTAGGAATTCCTATTGTAAATGTCGGTCCTGGCGGGAAATCTGATGTCCCTGAAGATTTAGAAAATTCTATAACAAAGCTTAAGAAGATGTCAGAAAAGGCAAAAGATTATGGAGTAATTCTCTGTGTGAAGGCTCATGTTGGCAGTGCCATATATAATACTCCAACCACACTCTATGCGATGAGCAAGATAGACTCTAAATCCTTTGGTATAGATATGGACCCAAGTCATATATATAGGTCTGGGGAAAATCCAGAGGATGCGGTTCTAAAAGTACTTCCAAGGGTAAGACACATACATATAAGGGATTGTAAAGGTAGGACTTCAGGACCTGGATCTCCCTTCATGCAGGTTTGTGGTAGAGGAGATATAAATCTTATGGCTTTTTGTAAAAATCTAGTCGATGGAGGCTATTCTGGACCTATATGTCTAGAAGTAATAGGAGCTTTACAATTACCTCTACCTGAAGTAGTAGCTATAGCCTCTGAAAGTTATGGATACCTAAATGCAATATTCAAATATATAGGAGTGAGATAGGAGGTTAATATGTCAGATAGACCTAATCTTATACTTATAGGGATAGATAGTCTAAGAGCGGACCATATGAGTCTCTATGGCTACCACAAATTAACTACTCCTCATATCGACAAATTTGCCAAAGAAGGGACAACTTTTCTATATACATTCAGCCCTCATATTCCTACAACTTCTGGATATGCCAATATGTTAACAGGGTTAGATGTTTTCGGCACTAATGTTGTTGCTCTTAGACACAAAGGAGACTTAGCTGAAGGAGTTGTCACACTACCAGAAATATTAGCACGGTATGGATATACTACAACCTGTGTAGGATTTAAAGGAAATCCCGCATCTAGAGGTTTTCACAATTACTTACAATACGAAGGTTGGGGTTCTTGGGCTGAGGGAAGAAGCCATAAAGCGGAAAATCTAAATGCAGTAGCTATCCCAGAATTAAAAAGATTAGCCAAAGAAGCACAACCTTTCTTTCTATTTTTAAGACATATGGACCCACATTCTCCTTATCTACCACCAAGTCCTTTTGAAAGGATGTTCTATGATGGTGACGAATTCGATCCTAATAATGAATCTTTAAAACCTGTATATGAATTCAAACCTTTCCGAGATTACTTCTTAACATGGTTTCCTCCTGGCTGTACAGATAAGGACTACATTATAGCTCAGTATGATGGAGCTATAGCTTATATGGATGCCTGTATTAAAAATATATTCACCACTATTGAATATCTAGGAATAGAGGACAATACATTAGTTATTGTTACCTCTGACCATGGAGAAACACTCTATGACCATGATTGCTACTTTGACCATCATGGACTCTATGAATGTACCTTAAGGGTTCCTCTCATATTTAAATTTTCAAAGAAGGTCCCTAAAGGTAAGATTTTTACTGATTATACACAGTTAAAAGATATAATGCCCACAATTCTAGATCTTTTAGGGATAGACGCTGATATAAAATTTGACGGCAGAGACCTAGTTCCTCTTATGGAAGGGAAAAAGATAAAACAGGAACCAGAATTCTATATAACAGAGTGTACCTGGATGCGTAAACATGGGTGGCGGACCCCAGAATGGAAGTTAATTCATGCCCTTGAACCCGACTTCCACTTTAAACCAGAGATAGAACTCTACAATCTTATAAAAGATCCAGAAGAGAATCATAACCTTGCAGAGGAAGAACCTGAGGTAGTAAAGTTTTTAGAAGCTAGGATGCAGGATCATATAAAGAAAAGAGAAGATGAAACAGGAAGACCAAATCCTATATACACTAACTTAGATTGGCACGGAATCGAAGGTAAAGGGCCATTTAAGTCTTCTCAAGAAGCTTATGATACATTACATATAGGTTCACCAGAGGCAGCCAAAAGGATACAGGCACTATTGGAGGAAAAGGCAAAGAAAGGACAGTAAAGGTGGAAATATGGGGAAGTTAAGAGTTGCCATCATAGGGATGGGTCCTATTGGTAATATTCATGCTGATGTATATAAATCCAGTGACTATGCAGAACTTGTTGGGGTTTGTGATATTATTCCAGAAAGGGCTGAAAGGGCAGGGAAGAGGTTAGGAGTTCCATATTTCTTAGATGCTAAAGAAATGTTAGAGAAGCTATCTCCAGATGTATGTAGCGTTACTACTGGTGGATATGAGTATAGCAGTGACCATTATGAACCTACAATATTAGCTCTATCTTATGGATGCCATGTTTTATGCGAAAAACCTATATGTAACGATATAGCAAAGGCTAGAGAGATGGTGGCTTTTGCAAAAGAGAAAAGTCTCTGTTTTGGAATAAATCTTAATCATAGGTTTACACCCGCATTTAGAATAGCTAAGAGATGGTTTGATGAAGGTAGAATAGGAGACCTTCTCTTTATAAATATGTCTTTGTGGATTGGTAAGTTCCAAGATTTTGAATCTCCCTATTATCATCTTAAGGCGCTGAATCCACATTCAGTAAATATAATGCAGTATTGGGGAGGACCTATCGAAAAGGTTCAATGTTTTGCTATGAAAGCACCTGGAAGAACAATCTGGTCCACAGCTTCTATCAATGTAAAATTCAAGAATGGAGCAGTAGGACATTTGACTAGTAGTTATGATATAGAACGTGGCCATCCTATGGAACGTTGTGAGGTGGCTGGAACTAAGGGAAGATTAGTTATAGAAGATATGTGGAGAGAAGCGGTCTTATATCCGGCAGGAGACTTAGAAAAAAGAGTTTATACTAATCCTGTCTTTGGAGGTTTTCGAGATTTTAATGATACATTTAGAGATAGGATCAATACATTCCTCAGAGAGATACTAGATGGGGTTAAGCCGGAAGAAATTGATGGTTCTGGGGAAGAAGGGCTTTCTGCACAGATAGTTATAGAGGCAGCAATTAGATCTTTAGATACAGGTAGAGTAGTAAGTGTAGATGACATATAGAGGGCAGGGGATCCTGCCCTCTATATGAATCTCTGTCTATTTGAAATCCAATCCTCCCAATCTATATGCATATCTTTTAATACATTTTCAACCCATCTCTTAGCCGGAAGACCTTTTTCTGCTTGAACTCTAATTGGATCAGGTCTATTCTTTAACTTGTCATCAAGCCATCTAGATAATCTTAATTCAAGCCCATCTCTAATATCTTTCTCTCTTTCATATAGATTTATCTTTTCCTCGGGGTCTTCCTTTAGATTAAATAGCTCAATGGGAGGGGTAGAGTATAGTCCTTGGTCTATAGTCTTTATTAATTTCCAATCTTCAGTCCTTATAGATACACCAGCTCTCCAAGTACATTCGGTAGATATTACCTCATCATAGATTTTATCTACCTCACCCTTAATAAGAGGCAATAGAGACTTTCCATCAAACTGTTTATTAGTTCTTATGCCAAGGATATCTAACACAGTAGGTGTTATGTCCATATGTTGAACTATAGGATTGATTCTATTTGAATAAGACTCTTTTGCGAACTTAACGACAAGTGGTATATGGATGGTTGGTTCATATAACCCTTGATGGTCAAAGAAGAAGTTATGTTCAGTCATATTTTCTCCATGGTCTGCAGTTAGCACAATAAGTGTATCATCATATATATCAAGTTTTTTGAAGGTCTCTAGTATTTCCCCAACTGCAAGATCTACATATCTTATAGCTCCATCATAATGGGATATTATGTATTTAGCATCTGTAGGGTTACCTAATAAGTCATAGTGCCACTTTTTAAAAAACGGATATGGAATCTGTTCTTTTGCTTGGTCCATACTATGATTATCTGGATCAAATGGATCTCTACCTTTATAAAACATAGTCCTATACTCTTCTGGTGGTAGATAAGGGGTGTGACAGTCCCAATAGTGTATGAATAAAAAGAAATCCTCTCTATAATGCTCTTTAAGCCATCTTATTGCCTCAGCATTTATCTGTTCTGCACTTATGTGATGTATGTTCTTACTCCTTGGATTTATATAATACTCGTATCCTCTTGCAAAGTAAGGCTTTATATTAAACAAATTATCTACCGCACAAGTCCTAAAACCATTATCTCTAAGGATCTCTGGTAAAAGAGGTGTAGAAGCATCTATAAAATCTAGACTACCGTGTGAAACTATTCTATGAGTAATGCTATGCAGTCCGGTGAATATAGTTGTAAATCCAGGTGATGTAGGAATCCCATTAGCAATAGCATTATCAAATATAATTCCCCCATTAGCTAATCTATCTATATTAGGGCTAGTTTCAAACTTATAGCCATAACAACTAAGATGGTCTGCCCTTAGTGTATCTATTACAATAAATAGTACCTTCAATATAGTCCTCCTTACTTTTCATAGAAAAACTGTTCAGCAGAGAAGTTAGCTGCAATAGCAAATCCAGAACGTGGAATATTCCTCATCTTAGCTGAAACTATAAGGGGTTGTTTTGCCCTTTCTACTATGGTAATAAGGGGCAAATATTGTTTATGCCAAGCAATACCTTCTCTCCAAAGTTTTACATATTCGTCAGAACCGGTAATACTTTGCCATCTCTTTGCATCTATCTCAATCGCCTTTTTTATCCATAAGGGTGGTTCTTCGCCTTCTTTACCATCAGTATTAATCCATCTGGTCCACTCCGGAGCACGTATAGCACCCGTTGTGTATCTATTGACCTCTCCAGGACCATGACACCAGAGAAGACCAACCTGTATTTCGTTAGCACTCCATCTTTGGCCATATAACTGTGGGTCTATTCTCTTCAATGTCGCTTTTATACCAACAGCCTTAAGATGTTCAACAATAAGTTCCCCTACAGGTAAGAGGTCAGGAGCTTGGGCTCCACATTCAATAAGCATTTCAAATCTTTTTCCATCTGGTCTAAGTCTAAATCCTTCGGAATCCTTTTTATCTAATCCAACTTGATCTAAGATTTTGTTAGCTTCACTCACATTATAAGAGCTGGGGACAGTTTCAGAGAAGGAGGCAAATCCATAGTAAACGCTGTCTATAATCTCTTTACGATTTATAGCCATACTTATAGCCTTTCTAAATCTTACATCTTGCACTATCTTACGCCATATTTGATCTTTATAGGTAAGATTTATAAATACAGCACTTGGATCATTATGTAAGTCTAATATAACAGTTCTAAATCCGCCCTTTTCTTCATTCTGTTTATAGAGAGGAATCTTTACTAGAGAAGCACTTTCCCTTAGGAAATCTATATCTCCAGTTAATACTCTCATATTGACCATTTCTACGTCTTGGACTTGGGTAGAAACAATCCTATCTATATATGGTAGTTGATTTCCAGCTGTATCTACTTTAAAGTAGTATGGATTTCTCTCATACTCATACACTCCGCCAGAGGCTTTCACCAACATCCAAGGGGTAAGTACAGGAAAACCGATGCTTTTTGCCTGAGTTTGTTCCCAGTTGGTAAAGTCTTTAAGATTAAATAACTGCCACCATTCGTCTTTGAAGCCTTCTTTTTCTAATAATGGCTTTAGCTTTTCAAGAGGAGTATACTTTATATGGAACTGCTTTAGATAATGAGCTGGCTTTAATAGATCAGTATATCCCATCCAACCTATTATACCAGTAAGAATCTCTAGGAAGGCTCCATAAGGTTTAGGAAATATAAGCTGGAAGGTATACTCATCTACTATGTTTAATTTCATTGGCTCCCCTTTTAAACTGTTACCAACTCTAAACCTGGCGGGGAAAACAGGGGTAAGCTTATCATTCATCAATACATCTTCATAAGTGAACCTAATGTCTTCAGTGGTTACTGGTTGTCCATCAGACCATTTTAGCCCCTTTCTTAACTTGAATGTAAAGATTCTACTCTCTTTAACATCAAAACTTTCTACGATATTTCCCCTAATACCGCCACGAATAGTTGGAGGATCCCAAAGCTTTCCAAGACCAATTCCAGGTGTACTAAGTAGATGCTCATTGTTCATAACAAATATATCTGGAGCCCAATCCGCCACAGAATGAGCAGTTCTTATTGTTCCTCCATATCTACCCACTTTCCAATCGGGAAGATCTGTCCTAGTTATTAATACGCCTGGACCAACTATAAAAGGATTCTCAGGAATTCTTTTTTCTACAGGTGGAAGCTTACCCTGCCTTACCAATTCTGCCAGCATTGGAGCTTCACTGTACTTTTTCTGAGCAAAAGAAATAGAATTGAAACTAAACATTACACTTGACAGTAAACTAAAGACAAGCAAAAATACTAGCAATCTTTTCATCTTTCTCTAACCTCCTTAATTAAAATTTATAATCCATCAAAAAACTACTTTGATATTCATTATATCAAAATAACTCTACTACAAAAATGGATCTGGAATCTATTTCCTATAGAAACTAAAACTCTAATTAGCTAAACGCAATCTTTAATGCATTATCTAAGTCTGTTATTAAGTCATCTGCATCTTCTAATCCTACTGAGATTCTTATCAAATTAGTAGACGGATCTATCACATCGACTCTATCTTTAAATACATGTTTCCCAGGTATCACCAAACTTTCATACCCTCCCCAGCTTACTGCTATAGTAAAGATCTTTAAACTATTTATAAACCTTTTCAGTTCCCTTTCTCCTCCCTCTATCTCAAAACTCATCAAACCGCTAAAACCTCTCATCTGTGAAATGGCCAATTGATAATATGGATTTGTCTTAAGTCCAGGATAGTTTACTTTTATTACTCTTGGATGTTCACTCAAAAATTCAGCTATCTTTATAGCATTACTTTGATGCAATTCCATCCTAGCCGGTAAGGACCTTAAACCTCTTAGAATCAACCATGCTTCAAAAGGTCCTATTATTCCTCCAAGTAGATGAAGATTTTTATTTATACTTTCTATTAATCTTTTATTTGTTACAACCACCCCTGCAACAACATCACTATGTCCACCAAGATATTTACTAGCAGAATGAACTACTATATCTATCCCAAAATCTATAGGATTTTGAAAATATGGAGTAGCCCATGTGTTGTCTATTACTGTATATATACCATTTTCTTTTGCTATATTGGCTATAGCCCTTAGATCAAAAACTTCAAACAGAAAGGTATTTGGACTTTCTAGATATATAAGTTTAGTGTTAGGTTTTATGGCAGATTTTATATCCATCGGATTTCTTCCATCTACAAATGTTGAAGAGATATCGAATCTCTTTAGGTAATTATAGATAAAGTTATAAGTAGGGCCATATATTCCTCTTAGACATATTATATGGTCTCCTGATTTTACTAAAGATAGTATACTAGAAGTTATAGCCCCCATCCCTGAAGAGAAAGCTCTACATTCTTCCCCTTTTTCCAACATGGCAATCTTATCTTCTAGGAGCTTAATAGTAGGATTTCCACCCCTAGTATATACAAACTTGTCTATTTTCCCTTTATGATGCTCTTCTAGTTCTTCATAAGAAGAGAAGGCAAAGTTTGATGCCTCAAATATTGGTGGAGCAATAGCACCTAAAAATCTCTGGTAATCCTCTCCGTAATGTTCTATATTGGTTTTGATATTTCTCTTCATCAAACCCTCCTTATCTTAAGAAATCTTCTCTCTGCGGTGTAAAGACGTCTAAAACAATAGAATTATCCTCTAGCGCCTCCGCACTATGAGGCATATTGGCTGGTATATAAAGACTATCACCAAAGTTTAATATTCTTTCCTCTTTATCTAATATAAACTTAAAACTACCAGATAATATATAGCTTATCTGCTCATGATAATGAGTATGAGTATCTGCCTTTGTTCCCTTTGTAGTAAAAGTGTTTCTGGTAAGCATAAGATTTCCACCATATGCAAGTACTTCTCTCGTTATACTCATAAACTATATCCTCCTAATTCTTAATGTCTAATATGCCTCTTTTATTCTACTACAGATATCAATATATTAAACAATTTGCTTGCAAATCGCTTGACTTAGTATATCCTAAGTCTTATAATATTCTTAAGATAAGGATCACCGGGGTGCTGAAAGCAAGTTTTTTGCGATTAGGCTGAGAGGAATCTTAGGATTCCAACCCGTTGAACCTGATCTAGGTAATACTAGCGAAGGGAGTGATGTTATGAATTATAAAGGTAAGGCTTTAACTATTGCCGGTTCAGACTCAAGCGGAGGAGCTGGTATTCAGGCGGATTTAAAAACATTTCAGGCTTTTGATGTCTATGGTATGTCAGTTATTACTTCTATCACAGCCCAGAATACTCTAGAAGTCAAAGCTATTTATGACCTTCCAAAGGAGATAATAGCCCTACAGATAGACTCTATCTTTGAAGATATCGGAGTAGATGCTGTTAAGACTGGTATGCTATCCAATGAAGAAATAATAGAAACAGTTGTAGATAGATTAAGTTTTTATAAGGTAGAAAAGATTGTTGTAGATCCAGTTATGGTTTCTAAGAGTAAAGCTAGACTTTTAAAGGAGTCTGCAGAGAAAAGATTTATAGAGTTAATTATCCCGCTTGCCTTTCTTATAACTCCTAATATACCGGAAGCAGAGGTAATTAGTGGTGTAAAGATAGAAAGTGTCGAGGATATGAAGATTTCTGCAAGAGAGATAAAGGAGATGGGGGCAAGAAATGTGCTTATAAAAGGAGGACATTTAGAAGAAGGTGTAAGTACCGATGTCCTGTACGATGGAGTAGAGTTCTATCTTTTTAAAGAGGAAAGAATACCCTCAAAGAATACTCATGGAACAGGATGCACCTTTTCCTCTTCTATAACAGCATGTTTAGCTATAGGAGAAGATCTTTACAACGCAGTTAAAAAGGCTAAGCAGTATATAACTATAGCTATAAGGGAAGCTCCTAATAACATAGGAAGGGGCTTTGGCCCCTTATATCATAATATAAGAGGTATTGTATGAGAATCCTTATTACAAACGATGATGGTATATCTGCAAGGGGAATTAGAGAGCTTATTGTAGAATTCTCAAAGACGGATGAGGTTTATGTTGTAGCACCACACTATAGACTAGTTGGGGTAGGTGGAGGGGTAACATTTGATAAGCCTTTAAGGGTTGAAGAGGTTAGCCTTTCTTTGGGTGAAAAAAAGGCTTTTTCAGTATTTGGAACTCCAGCAGACTGTGTTATCCTTGCAATAGACATGTTAGTTAAGGATCTAGACATAGTTATTTCTGGAATAAACGATGAACCTAACGTAGGAGATGATATAAGATTTTCTGGGACAATTGGAGCTTGTAGAGAGGCAACATTTTCAGGAATTCCTTCTATAGGAATCTCTTTAGAGTATGGAGATAGAGGTTACTTCTACGAAGGAGCGGTCAAGGTAACAAGAAAAATTGTAGATTATATTAGGAATAATCCTCTTCCTACAGGGGTCTTTTTAAATATTAATGTCCCAAATGTCCCTATAGAAGAGATAAAAGGAATAAAATTTGTAAAACTGGGCAGGAGAAGATATAAAGATAGGGTTCATACTGTCCTTGACCCTTACGGTAAAAAATATTTCTGGATAGGCGGAGTACCATTAAGAGAAGAAGAAAAAGAAACGGAAGATTCGGTATTAAGAGAAAATTATATAGCTATAACACCTTTAAATGTTGATGAAACAGATTATTCATTTTTGGAGGTGATGAAAAGATGGAAGAGAGAATAAGATTTATACTTAAGGAAGGACAGAGATTTTGGGATAAGATGAAAGAGACTAGGCCCTTAGTCCATCATATTACTAATTTTGTTGCCATGCCTGAACAGGCGCATGCTACTTTAGCTATTGGTGCAAGTCCTGTTATGGCTTTATACCCTGAGGAATCTGGGGATATGTGTTCTATAGCAGACGCCCTTCTTATAAATATAGGGATCCCATCGTCTGAAATCTTCTCTGCTATGGAGAAAGCAATGGAAATGGCAAATAAGAAGAATATACCAATTTTATTAGACCCGGTTGGATATGGGGCTACTCCTTATAGGAATTATGTAGTAGATACCTTATTAAGAGAATATAAAGTATCTGTTATTAAGGGTAATAGTGGAGAAATAATGGCTTTAGCAGGAAATTCAGGAATGATTAGAGGGGTAGATGCTGTAGGTAATACTAGCTTGGATCTTAAAGAGATAGTAAAGACATTAGCAAATAGGTTTAATACTATAGTTATAGCTACAGGAGAGGAGGATTTTATTTCGAACGGGGAAGAGGTATTTTCAGTAAGAGGAGGTAGCAATATGTTAAGAAATATCACCGGTTCCGGCTGTATAGCTGGCTCTGTAATATCTGCTGTATTAGGTATAAAAGAAGATCCGTTGATAGCATCTATATCTGGTCTAATAGCTTTTAAACTCTCTGCTAAAAGAGCAGAAGAAAATGCCAGAGGTCCAGGAAGTTTTAGATTACATTTATTTGATGAATTGTCTTTAATAAGCGGTGAAGATATAATGAAAGAAGGGAATGTGAAATTATGGACTTAAGTCTTTATGTTATTACAGATGAAAAGATAGGTCTGGGAAGAAGTCATCTCTTTCTAGCAGAAGAGGCATTAAAAGGTGGAGCTACTGTTATTCAGCTTAGAGACAAAGAGAAAAGCGGAAGAGAGATCTATAGGATAGGAGTAAAACTGAGAGAGATTACCAAGAAGTATGAGGCTCTCTTTATAGTAAATGACAGACTAGACATAGCTCTAGCAGTAGGAGCAGATGGGGTACATTTAGGGATGAACGACCTTCCTATATCTGTAGCTCGTAGGATAGCAGGCAATAATTTTATTATTGGAGCTTCTGTTACCTCTCCAGAAGAGGCTGTGTTGGCAGAGAAAGAAGGGGCAGATTACATAAGTGCTCAAAGTATATTTGAGACATCAAGTAAAGAGGATGTGAAAATTATAGGCTTAGAAGGGTTAAAAGATATAGTTAAAGTCTCTTCTCTTCCTGTAATTGCTATAGGTGGTATTAATAGAGATAATGTTGGAGATGTTATGAAAACAGGAATAAAAGGTATAGCAGTTATATCAGCTGTTGTTTCTAAAGAGGATGTAAAATCTGCCACTGAAGAGTTAAAAAGAATGGTTAGAGAATTCTTGGGGTAGAGATATAAGCTTTAGTTACTTTCCATTTTATGGACTGTCCCTAATGTCGAACTTTTTGTATAATTATACAGTCATTAACTATAGATCTACTATAGAGAGCTATATGATAAATTTAGAAGGAGACTGAGTGATGACAGGGAAAAGATATAAAATATCTATTATAGGGACA
The DNA here is from genome assembly GCA_937958695.1 of uncultured bacterium. Classification (GTDB taxonomy): domain Bacteria; phylum DUMJ01; class DUMJ01; order DUMJ01; family DUMJ01; genus DUMJ01. The sequence continues at coordinate 54,047 of CALGNK010000017.1, read as the reverse complement.
GGATTTGTAGGTTTGGCTACCGGAGCTGGGCTAGCTGAATTGGGTAATGAAGTAATATGTGCTGATGTGGACAGAGATAAGATAGATAGCTTAAACAATGGGTATGTACCAATATACGAAGATGGGCTATCCGAACTTATAAATAAGAATAGGAGACTTAGCAGGATTTACTTTACTATAGATATAGCTTTAGCGGTAAAGTCCAGTGATATTATCTTTTTATGTGTTGGTACTCCATCAGAGGAAAACGGAGAGGTCGACCTTTCACAGGTAGAGTCAGCAACGGAAGATATAGGAAAGTCACTGGATAGATATAAAATAATAGCTATCAAGAGCACTATCCCTATAGGGACCTTGGAACTTATGGAAGATATCTTAAAAAGGGAAGGGAGAATAAGGGGAGAAGATTACGACTTGGCTGTGGTTCCAGAATTTTTAAGAGAGGGTAGAGCGGTGTATGATTTCTTTAATCCCACACGTATCGTTATTGGTGCTGATAAAGAGAAAGTAGATAAAATTTTGGCAGAGATCTTTTTACCTCTTAATGCTCCTATTGTTCATACTAGTCCAGTGACCGCCCAACTCATTAAATATGCCTCCAATGCCTTTTTGGCTGCTAGGATTTCTTTTATAAATGAGATAGCTAATATATGTGACCATGTAGGTGCTAATGTAAAAGAAGTTATAGAAGGAATGAAGTATGATAAGAGAATAGGTGGTGATTATTTTTCTCCAGGTATAGGATTTGGAGGGCCCTGTCTTATTAAAGACTTAATTGGTTTTATAAAAATGGCAGAAAAATATGGATATAAGGCTAACTATCTTAGATCTATTTTGGAAAAGAATAAACAGCAGACAGAATATGTTTTAAATAAATTAAGAAGATTACTAGGGGACTCGATAAAAGATAGAGATATTGGGGTATTAGGTTTAACGTTTAAGCCAAATACAAATGATGTCAGAAATTCTTTGGCTATAGAAATCATTAGAAAACTCAGAGAAAACGGGGCGAATATAAAGGCTTATGACCCTAAGGGAATTGAAGAGGCTAAAAAATATTTGGATGGTATTAATCTCTATAATGATATATATGAGACTACAGAAAACGTTGATGCATTAATTATTTTAACCGCTTGGGAAGAATTTAAAGAGATCGACTTAGAGAGATTAAGGTCTTTAATGAAAAATCCCATAATCTTAGATGGAGTAAATGTCCTAGACTCTAAACGGTTCAAAAGTTACGGTTTTATATATGAGGGTATAGGAGTAAGGTAGAACATTAAGTTGCATTTTTTACTGAAACTCTTTATAATAATGTAGGTAGAACTTAAAGATAATAGGAGGATTCTTATGCTTTTAGAAAAGATAAATAAAGATTACATCGAAGCAAAAAAGAATCATTATATCTTAAGGGAGAGTGTCTTAAATCTACTCAAGTCAAACATAAAATATAAAGAGATAGAAGCCAAAAGTAAAGGTAAAACCTTAGAGGATAGTGATATTATAGATTTGATAAAGCAAGAGATAAAGAAGAGAAAAGAGTCTATAGAACTATATAAGCAGGGACAAAGACAAGAACTTGTAGAGAAAGAATCTTTGGAGTTAAAAATTCTTCAAGAATATCTTCCAGAACAACTCTCTGAAGATGAAATTAAATCTATCATAGAGAAGATTATCGAAAATATTGGGGCGGTCAGTATGAAGGATTTTGGTAAAGTGATGAAAGAAGTAATGAAGGATTTAAAGGGAAAGGCTGATGGTGAAGTCATAAGGAGAGTAGTTGAGAATCTCCTAAAGGGCAAAGAGGAAATAAGTGGCTGATTTTATTCTTGAAGTAGAGAATCTAAAGAAATACTATGGGCCTGTTAAAGCGGTCGATGGGGTAAGTTTTAAAATAAAACAAGGATCTATATTTACCCTTTTAGGTCCTAATGGGGCAGGGAAGACAACTACCATAGAAATTATAGAAGGGTTAAGGGTTCCTGATGAAGGAAAAGTTATCTTTATGGGAAGAGAGATATCTAGGGTAGGTAATAAAGAGAAGGAGCACATAGGGGTTTCCCTTCAAGAGACTAATCTTATCCCTTATCTTACCGTCAGAGAGACGTTAGATATGTTTAAAAGCATCTTCTCAAAATCTCTCGATATTGATGAAGTCTTAAAGATGATATCTCTAGATGATAAAGCTAATACTTATATAAAAAATCTCTCTGGTGGTCAAAGACAAAGACTTGTAATAGGATTAGCGATGATTAATGATCCTCTGATACTCTTTCTAGATGAACCAACAACAGGGCTTGACCCACAAGCTCGTAGAAATACTTGGGATATACTTCTTGAGCTAAAGAAGAGGGGTAAGACTATAGTCCTCACAACTCACTATATGGAGGAGGCAGAATTCCTCTCAGACTGGGTTTGTATAATGGACTACGGGAAAATAATAAAAGAAGGAGATCCTAAAAGCCTAATCAAAAGTCTAGCGAAGGAAAGCCTTATAGAGGCAGAAGTTGATGCTAATTCATCTATATTAGAAAGACTAAAATCTACTAATTTAGATTTTGTTTACGATACCAAACATAAAAGGCTAATATTAAAGACTGATGATATACTCTCTACCATAGATCTCTTATTAAGACTGTCTAAAGAAAATTCCCTCCAGATAAAAGATTTAGTAATAAGACAGCCAAACCTAGAAGATGTTTTTCTTTCACTTACAGGTAGAACTTTAAGGGAAGAGTAATGAGAACAATAAAGTTGGCTAACTACTTTTTTAAATCTACCACGAGGGATAGATCTGATTTCTTTTGGCTTCTAGTATTTCCTATTATTCTTCTAGTAATATTAATGCTAATCTTTCCCTCACTTTATGAGCCTAAGGAGGTAACTTTTAACTTAGTTTTTCTCTCCCAAGAGGGGATGTTTTCTGAGATTATAGAGAAAGTATTTAAAGATCTTAGTGGGGGTAGATATAGGATATTTCGTCTTTCAATAGTAAAGAACACTAAAGAAAATCTAGATAGAGAGATGGAAAGACTTAAGGAAAAGAAGACTGATCTTATTGTAGAGATTCCAGAGGGATTTGATGCCCAGATGTTAAACTGGTTTATGCTAAAGAACTTAGGGATGACTGCATCTCCTCCTAGTATTAATATATACTCTCTAAAACATAACATTTCGTCAGAGTCTGCGTATCTTACTGTAAAGAATGTGTTGCAGAAATTAGAGCTTGAATTTATTAAGAGAATTGGATATAAGCTAAAAGAGGTTAAAAGTGAAACAGAGGTCATTGGTACTAGAAGTACATTTTCCTATATAGACTTTATTTATCCAGGGATAGTTATCTTTGTTGTATTTATGACAGGACTATTTGGTATAGGAATGCATCTAACCTGGTTGAAAGAGAGTGGAATCTTAAAGAGGATAATGGTAACCTCTCTTCCTAAGTCAAGACTCATTATCTCCTATGTAATCTCTAGAATTTATCTTATTGTATTACAGATAGTTCTTATCTCTCTGGTAGCAAAGTTTTTATTCAAGACTACCGTCAATCCATTGTCTCTTCCTTTTATAGTATATACATTGCTCACAATAATTTGTCTCTCTTCTCTAGGTTTCTTTTTAGCTGCTGTGTCTAAAACTACTTCTGGCGCCAACGCTATAAGCCAGATATTGAATTTTCCCCTGCAATTCTTAGGAGGAATTTACTTTCCTGTCTCAGGGGTTCCTTGGGCTATAAGATGGCTTGTTCTTATCAACCCTATTACATACTTGGCTTCTGGTATAAGAGATGCCTTAGGTATTATGAAATCTCCATATCCGTTATATATTACCATTATTGTCCCTGTGGCCTGGATTATATTCTGTTTGTTGTTCACCATTAAAAGATTTAAATTGGAGGAAGTCTAAATGAAGATAATATGGAAGCTCTTTCTTGCCACAATCAAGATCTTCTATAGAGATAAGATGACCTTCTTCTTTACTCTTATGTTTCCTTTTATATTTGTTATAATATTCGGTTTTGTCTTTGGCACTGGGTCATCAGGAGGAGATAATAAACTACTAATAGGAGTTTTGTCCTCTGATGAAGAACCTCATAAAATTATAAGTAGTATAGAAAATCTAGAAGCTAGGAAATTTGATAATGCTGTTGATATCAGGCAGAATATACTTAGTGGTAAGTTAGATGCGGGCTTACTCTACGAGGATAATAAAGTAAAGCTTATTTTAAACCTTGCTGTTATGCAAAGGAATCCTTTTAGCAGAACATTGGGAGAAACCATAGCAGATCGTCTTGCAAAGAGTAGTGTAAAGATTGATAAAGTGATAGATCTGAATCTAAATACTATCGACCCTGGAGAGGTATCTACTACCGGATTAGGTTATATGATACCTGGAGTAGTTGCTATTTCCATTTTTAATGGGGCTCTATTTTCTATGCTCTCAATCTTCTCATACTATAAAAAAAGAGGCATGATAAAAAGATTTAATGTTACACCTATAAGAGAATACCAATTTATCATTGGGATGATATCAGGGAGATTTATTGTTACACTCTTTTCTGCTACCGCGGTTCTAATATTTTCCCAAATGATATTTAATATTCGATTTGATATAAACTGGTCTCTGTACCTTATCACCGCTAGTAGTAGCATCTTAGGGATGATGGCTTTTGGAATCTTAATAAGCATTTTATTTACTGAACCAGAAGTAGCATCAAATATAGGGTCTTTACTTATGACAATTATGATTTTCTTTTCTGGGGTTTATTTCCCCCTGGATTTTCTGCCCAAATATCTAAGAACGATTGGTGGTTTCCTTCCCCTTGGTTATGTTGCTAAAAGTATAAGAATATCAACTAGTGTGGAAAGTGGGGCTATATCTTCTGTCTTAAATGTATCCCTAGCAATGGTTTTTGCCTTCCTTACGCTTGTTTTTATATTTGGAAGTAGAATATTTAAGACTGAATAGACAAAATCCAGTTAGCTATATCTTCAATTACCTCTTTAGATACATTTCCAGATTTGTTATATTCTGCTATAGTTGATTTACCTTCACCAAATATAAAGAGATGATTTAACCCTTTGTAAAGCTTAAATGATATCTGATCTTTATCCTTCAGTTCTTCTTTCCATAGAGAAAAATCATCGATTGGGACCTGAAAATCTCTATCTCCATAAAGAATTAGAACCGGTACATCTATCTTCTTAAGAATTACCAAAGGCTTATATTCTATTAAATCCATCCAGTAAGAACCTGGAGCTCCTAAGATACATTCATCTTCTCCTACTTTTCTAGATCTTATTAAGTCTATCTGCCTTTTTATGTCTTCTATCTGACCCTTTTCCTCTTCGGTAATATCATTATCCAAAGATGCAGAGTAAATTATCTGTTTTAATATAAGTTCCAAAAGGTCATTAAATGTTCCTGCCATTATAACTATACCTCTTAATTTATCTGTTTTCTCTGCTATTCTAGGAGCTAACATACCTCCTAAACTGTGTCCTAGAAGAAATATCTTATCTTTATCTATATCATCTCTTTGGTAGAGTAAATTTATTGCGCTAAGAGTATCTTCTATTGTTTCCTCGTTTACGGTAAAGCCTTTTACAAGAGCCTTATCTCCATACTTTCTAGTCCTCTTTTCATATCTTAAGACAGCTATTCCTCTAGAGGCTAAACCTAAAGCTATGTCTTTGAATGGCTTATTAGGGCCTATTGTTTCGTCTCTATCTTGAGGACCAGAGCCATGAACCAGAACCACCACAGGACAGGGTCTATCTGCTCTAGGTAGGGTTAAGGTTGCTGGCAAGCTCCACCCATTAGACTGGATAGTAAGTTCTACTTCTGTATAACTATCAGGGACTATATATGAAGGTAACATATAAACAGCTTTTAACTGCGGTTTTGAGAAATATAATCCTGCCATCTTTGATCCATCAAATGATATTTGTAATTTCAAAGTTCCTAGTTCGAAGTCACATGTTAATATAACTATCTTATAGAACTGTATTTCAGGAGTTTTAATATCTATGATATTATTAAATTTGCCTAGAGTAGCTGTTAGGCTTTTCCATATAGATGCTAATGCGTTTTCAGGAAGATCTTTAGTTAACTTTCCCGTAAATAACTTAACGGCCTCAGCAAATTTCTCATGAGCTAATAAGTCTATAAAGTCTTTAGCAATATCCTCTATACTGACCTCTTCTGTATAACTAAAAGTAACTGGCATAAAAAGTAAAACTACTAGTGTGAAAATTAATAGACGTTTCATAAAAGCCTCCATAGTTTTTAATTTACTATCTCTTTACTGTTATACTCCAAGAATCATACCACTGCATAAAGTCATTATAGAGCTTGCTATAATCTCTACGTAGGAGATCATAAAGTCTTGCATTTTCTATAGCTATAGCAGCAGAACTCGCTAGAGCGTTAAGAAATTCTATCTCGCCCTTAGTAAAATTATGAGGTTTTTCCGTGTATACCCTCATAACTCCTATTATCCTATCCTTAAGTTGTAGTGGAACACAGAGAACAGATTTTATACCTTCTTTTTTTGCCTCTTCTGGATATTGGAATCTTGGATCACTTGTAGCATCTTTAATCTTAACAATATTCCCCTTAATAACTTCTGCATCGAGAGGACTCTTGTCTATCTCTACTGGGCCTTTCTTTATATAATCTTCACTTAATCCATAAGCTGATACTATCCTTAACGTCTTCTTATCCTCATCTATAAGTCTTATAGAACAAGCCTTCATATCCATAGTCTTAGCGGTATTTTCTGCTATTAATCTTAGGACCTCATTAAGATCTAGTGTAGAGGTAATAGTTCTAGTTACTTGGTATAGTGTATTATAATATTGTACCTTACTTTTTCTCATCTCCTCACCCCCTCTCTAAAGAGTTTCTAAATAATATATCACAAACTCTGTATCAAGTCTATATATATCACTCCCTGATTCTTTTTTTCGTCTTTTAATTGTACTAGATATACCTGAAGCAATTCCAAAGGGTATTCTGGCTTGACACTTCTATCTCCAACAAATACTTCTAAATTAGAAAGTTCTAATTCTAAATATCTCCATCCTTCCCAATCTATTCCTCTAGAGGCAGAGGTAAAGTTTCCAACCCATAATCTTCCATTATTATCTCTGAAAAGACCTCTCAACCAATGTCCACTATTATCACCATATACATAAAGTCCAATTTTCCTGCTATCCTTAGGTATTGGGATATTAAGATTTATGTATATAAAACTAGGACCATTCCTGATTAGAGAATAATCCAATTTTAGCGATTTTTTCCCACTTATAAATTTAGAGTCTGAGATAGAAACTTTTGTTAGGTTTAAATCAAACCCGCTTCCAGAGATGGAAAGTAAAATATTATTTTCAAAATCTTCTAACACTTTAGAGATCTTTTGTAATGGGACAACAGTAATTTCAGACTCTGCTGTTAGTCCATTAAAAACAGCTATTATCTTTCCGCTGCCACTAGTTTGGGCATAGAAGATTCCATCTTTTGAGATATAACCGGCTAACCCTTCTAATTTCCATACAATTTTTTCTTGGCTGATGGGGAATATGTTTCCATAAATGTCTTGTAAGAGTAAAGAAAAGTTGTAAGTTTCTCCTTCTTTTACAGTTAATCTTCTTGGATGTAGAGAAAGTATTTTAGGCTCTCCTTGGGGTCTTACGGTTTTTACAATGATAGCATTAGGTAGTGGTCTTTCACGTCCATCTGACGGATTATTTATTACCTTCTCCCCTATTACTAATTGGCTAGAGCCCCCTCCATCTAATGTCAACGCATCTTTAATACCAATACTCTTTAGATAGTTAGCTAGCTCCAAATAATTCATACCTTCGCTTTTTGGATTTCTACCGTCGACTAATATAAGATAGACTTTACCGCTACTATCTATGCCTATTGCTGTAAGTGGATTCTTTTTGTCTGTTACCTCTTTGGGTAGAGGTAATTCTCCTGTAGTATTAAAGACTATACTTCCATCTTTTAATAATATAGCTCCCCCACCTATGGCTTGGGATATATCAATAGGTGGGATTACTCTTGTTATTATCCTTAATTCTTCTCCCGGTTTTAAATAGGGTAGATAAGAGAGTGCTCTTCCTCCTAGAGACAAAATTCCACCAGATTTAGGAATCGGAGAACTGCTAACCCCATAATATATGTTTCCTATCTTAGCGGTGATTATCCCTGGGCAAGGTAGGGCTTGAGAAAAGTCTAATAGTTCTATATCTACCCCTGCCAAGGCATTGGCAGATATTAAGGTATTACTACCGAATCTGGATGTAAATAATACTGGTTCGTTTGCCCCTCTTGGTGTATTGAGATTGTTTATGGGTATTATTCCATACTGTGTTTCTATATTAATGTTAACACTAAGCATAGATATAATAGGCTTTCTATCCTTTGTTATAGCGAATATGCCTCTTGATATTGGTAGTTTGACGAGTTCTCCATTGCTTACCATAAGATTTACTATCATCCCTGTGGTTGGGTCGAAGAAATCTCCATTTATTGCTACAGTAGCTCCACTTCTTCTAGCCATAGAGGTTAATGTCTCCCTCCGCATAAGAGAGTCACTAGCTAGGATAGTTTCTACCTGTATAAACGGGCTTGATAAGTCTAATTCTACGGTATGAATAGTTAAAGGAGGGATATCTATCATAGTTAATGAGTAATTTATCCCTGGAGCTATAAGAACTTGGTCAAAAATGATCTGAGCGTAAAGACTAGATGATAAAAATAATATTAAAAGAACTGTTAATATTCCTACCTTGGGAATTCTCATTACCCTATTAGACTATTCCTATATCTTTATAGAATAAAGGATAAGCCTCACATAAAGCTTTGACTCTATTCTTTAAGACCTCTTTATCTTCTTCTTTCTTTAGACACTTAGCTATTATATTCCCAATTTCTTTCATCTCTACCTCTTTCATCCCTCTAGTTGTCACTGCAGGTGTTCCAATCCTAATACCACTAGTAATTGTAGGTGGTTGAGGGTCAAAAGGTATGGCATTTTTATTTACAGTAATTCCTATCTCTTCTAAAAGTTTCTCAGCTTCTTTTCCAGTCAAGCCAAATGGTCTTACATCTACCAGCATAAGGTGATTGTCTGTTCCTCCGGAGACCAATCTAAATCCATTTTCTAATAGAGTTTCTGCTAGGGTTTTAGCGTTTTTTACTATCTGATTTTGGTACTCCTTGAATTCAGGAGTCATCGTCTCTTTCAGTGCTACTGCTTTTGCAGCTATAATATGCATAAGTGGACCTCCCTGTGTTCCAGGGAATATCGCTCTATCTATGTCCTTGGCATAGTCAGCCTTGCAAAGTATAAGACCACTTCTTGGACCTCTTAAGGTTTTATGGGTAGTGGTAGTTACAAATTCTGCCCAAGGAACAGGACTTGGATGTATCTCGGCAGCTACTAAACCAGCTATGTGCGCCATATCAACCATTAATAAAGCACCTACTTCTTTGGCTATCTGTGAAAACTTTTCAAAATCTATGATCCTAGGATAAGCACTTGCTCCTGCTACTATAAGCCTTGGTTTGGTTTCTTTTGCGATATCTCTAACTTGCTCATAGTCTATCGTTTCTGTTTCAGGATTTACCCCATAAGAAACAAATTTAAAATACTTCCCAGATATATTAACCGGACTGCCATGGGTTAGATGTCCACCATGGGATAAATTCATACCTAAGACTGTATCGCCAGGATTTAAAGTTGCAAAGTATACAGCCATATTCGCTTGTGAACCTGAGTGTGGCTGAACGTTAGCATGATCAGCCTTGAAAAGAGCCTTAGCCCTGTCTATTGCCAGTTGCTCTACTATATCAACCCATTGACACCCTCCATAGTATCTCCTTTTAGGATAACCTTCAGCATACTTATTTGTAAGTAGAGAACCTTGCGCCTCTAATACAGCAAGACTAGTAAAGTTTTCGCTGGCGATTAACTCTAAAGTTGTCTCCTCTCTTATCCTCTCTCCCTTTATAGCGTTGAATATCTCAGGGTCTACTACTTCTAGATACATTTTAATCCCTCCATCTCTCTTATTTTTTCCACTCTTCTTTGATGCCTTCCTCCTAAAAATGGAGTTTCTAAGAAGATTTTTACTGCCTCCTTAGCGACCTCAATACCAATAATCCTTGCCCCTAGAGTAAGAATATTGGCATTATTATGCTCTCTAGAGAGCCTTACAGAAAGTAGCTCGTTACCAACAGCTGCCCTTATCCCTTTAATCTTATTAGCGGATATACTCATACCTATGCCAGTACCACATATAAGAATACCTCTATCTGTTTCTCCCTTTACCACACTTAGAGCAACCTCTTTTGCTATATCCGGATAATCTACAGATTCTTCTGAATAACATCCAAAATCTTCTACCTCTATGTTTAAAGAAATTAGGTAACTTTTCAGTTCTTCCTTTAATCTAAAGCCTGCATGGTCACTACCTATAGCTACCTTCATAATCCCTCCATATTTCTTTTAAGATTTAACTCGTTTATTATACCCTCTAAAAGTTTTCTATCTACAGGTCCTTCTCTTATAATCTCTATATTACCACCTGAAATATTCACTACTGTAGAAGGCCTACCAAGAGTAACTGTACCCCAATCTAGTATTGCATCAACCTTATCTCCCAACATCTCTATTACATCTTCTGCTGTTTTAGGCTCTTTACTTCCTGACAAGTTTGCACTAGTAGCAACTATCGGAACCTTAGCTAGTCTTAGAAGTTTTTGACATATAGGTAGGGAAGGGAATCTTATACCTAATGTATCATCCTTTCCTATCCATTCTGGGATATTAGTTTTCTTTTTAGCTATTATATTTATTGGTCCTGGGAAAAATTGAAGTATCAGCCTTTTAGTAAGAGGATCGATCTCAACTATGTCTTCTAGACTTTCAAGGGTTCCTATATGTAGGCTTAACGGTTTTTCCTCTTTTCTCCCCTTTACCTCATAAATTCTATATACGCTCTCTTTCATAAATGCATTAGTTCCAAGCCCATATACAGTTTCAGTTGGAAATACTACGAGCTTTCCCTCTCTTAGGAATTCGGCAAGGAGTCCTATCTTATCTTCATTTTTTATTATTACCATAATATTACTTTCTCCCCCATATTACTCTAGGTAAACCCGCTAGGTCTTCCTTTACCCTTATATCTTTTATATTATAGCTTAAAAAGATTTCCTTTACTTTATCTATATGTTCCTCTCCCCCTATTTCCACAGCAAATAGTCCACCTTTTAGAAGATTTTTAGAAATGATTCTAGCTATATCTGGATAAAATTCTAATCCATCATCTCCACCGAGTAGTGCTTCCTTTGGCTCTTGTCTTACCTCTTGTGCTAGAGAATTCCACATAGATGTAGGTAGGTAAGGAGGGTTTGCAACTATAAGGTCGAAGTTCTCTTCAAGTGAAAGACCTCTAATATCTACTTTTAAAAAACTACATTTTTCTGAGACCCCTAATCTTTCTGCATTTATAGTTGATACTTCTATACTTTTATTTGATATATCTATCCCTAGAAATCTCTGGCAAAATCCTTTGTATAAGATAGTTAATCCTATAATACCGCTACCGCAGAATAGATCCAGCCCACTCACAAAGATACCTTCACTCAGGACTATTTCTACTATAGTTTCTGTTTCTGGTCTGGGAATTAAGACTCCTTCCTCTATGAAAAAATTAATACCAAAGAATTCTTTTTCTTTCTTAAGGTATGCATATGGAATACCGGCAAGTCTTTTATTGGCTAGCTCTCTTATCCTTTCTAATTCATCTTTAGATAGTTCTATCTCCTGGTGTGCTAAGATATACTCTTTAGGTCTCTCTAAACCTAAGGAGATAATAAGAATAGCTTCAAGATGACTATTGGGAAGCTTATCTTTGAATAGTCTAAGAACCTCTTTATAAACATCACCTAATGTCATCTAGTAAGTGAAAGATTCTTTAACTGTTCTACCTGATACTCCCTTATAAGAGCATCTATAATCTCATCTAAGTCTCCATCTAATACATCTTGTAGGTTATAAAGTGTTAGTCCTATCCTATGGTCTGTAACTCTATTCTGAGGGAAATTATAAGTCCTTATCTTTTCACTTCTTTCTCCAGAACCAACCTGACTCCTTCTAAGCTCAATCTCTTCTTTCTCTCTTTCTCTTTCCTTAATCTCTAGAAGATGAGCTCTTAATATCTTCAGCGCCTTCTCTCTGTTTTGATACTGAGACCTTTCATCCTGACAGGTAACTACTATACCTGTTGGAATATGGGTAATTCTCACAGCAGTTTCTACTTTATTGACGTTTTGTCCCCCATGTCCACCAGCTCTGAATGTATCTATCTTTAAATCATCAGGATTTATTTCTATTTCTATCTCAGTTGCCTCAGGTAGTATAGCTACAGTAGCGGTAGATGTATGTATTCTTCCTCCAGATTCTGTTATAGGGACTCTTTGAACTCTATGGACCCCACTTTCAAACTTTAACCTACTATAAGCACCTTTCCCCTGGATAGAAACTATAACCTCTTTATACCCACCTAAGTCAGTAGGATTACTGCTCATTATCTCTGCCTTCCAGCCCTTACGTTCTACATATCTTAAGTACATTCTTAGAAGGTCTCCAGCAAAAAGTGCTGCTTCCTCTCCACCTGTTCCTGCCCTTATCTCCATAATGACGTTTCTCTCATCTCTATAATCTTTCGGTAAAAGCTTAATCTTAAGCTCCTCTTCTAATTTTTCTCTCTTTTCCTCCAACTTCTCTAACTCCTCTTCTGCCATAGATCCAAGTTCAGGATCGTCTAAGAGGGACTTTAGGTCACTTATCTCTTTTTCTATCTGTTTGTATTCTCTATAGACGCTGACAATCTCTCCAAGTTCGCTATATGTCTTAGCTAGTTCTTGAAATAACTCTTGATTTGATATAATCTCTGGCTTAGCTAAAGATACCTCTAACTCTATATATCTTTTTTCTATCTCTTCTAATTTATCCCACATCTGAAACACCCTCTAATGACAATACAGATTTCACTGCTTCTATAGCTACCTCAATCTGATCAGGGGTTGGTTCTCTAGTAGTAAGATACTGTAGTGCTAATCCAGGAGAGGTTATAAATTTCGCCAGTTTTGAGTCTCTATACTTTGATGTTAGTCTTATAAGCTCATATGATATCCCAGCCACTAAAGGGACTAGCGCTATCCTAGATACTATTCTTAATAATAATGTCTGTTTCCCCAATATAGAAAAAACTAAGATACTGACAACCATAACTATTAATAAGAAATTAGTTCCGCATCTGGGATGTAGTCTGCTATTTTTTATGGCATTATCTATAGTGAGAGGTTCTCCCTTCTCGTATGTAAATATTACCTTGTGCTCAGCACCATGATACTCAAAGACTCTTCTAATATCCTTTATAAAAGAAAAGGAGTATAGATATATAAGAAATACTCCAATCCTTACTAAGCCCTCTAATATATTAACTAGAAATGCAGATTGTATACTATTCTGCAGTATCCTGGCTATAGAAGCTGGGAAAACAATAAATAGTAAGATGCCCAATCCTATTCCCATAGCCATAGCAAAGAAGATATCCCTATTAGAAAGTTTCACCTCTTCACCACCGTACTCCTCAGCCGAGATATTAAGAGCTTTTATACCTAATACAAGGCTATCTATTAAAGCCATAAATCCTCTTAAGATTGGAATCTTACCAATCTTACTATTTGTTATACTTCTACTGGTAAATTTATGAACCTTTAACCCATTAGATTGGGTTCTTAAAGCTACACTAAAACTATTAGGGCCTCTCATCATGACACCTTCTATTACTGCTTGCCCACCTATCTGCATCTTACTCCCTCCTTCTTACTATATGATGCTCTCTACATCTAGCCTCATATACGTCTTCTGCCCCTATAAGTATAGTCGGATCATCATAATATGCTGGCTCTCCATTTATCAATCTTTGGGTTCTACTGGCAGGCTTGCCACAAACCATACATATAGCTTGGAGTTTGTCTACCTTTTCTGCAACAGCCAATAGTTTAGGCATAGGACCAAAAGGCTCTCCTCTAAAGTCTTGGTCTAGACCAGCTACAATCACTCTCTTACCGTTATCCGCTAACATCTGACATATATCAACTATCTTATCATCGAAAAATTGAGCTTCATCTATAGCTACTACCTGGACATCTGGTAGCAAGAGTTCAAGTATTTCACGTGATTCTTTTACACTATAGGCAGAAACTCTATTGCCATCATGGGAAACTACAGCCTTGTCTGTATATCTTGTATCTAAGGCCGGCTTAAATACTTGCACTTTTTGGCGAGCTATCTCAGCCCTCCTGACCCTTCTTATTAACTCCTCACTCTTTCCGCTAAACATACTTCCGCATATTACTTCTATCCATCCTGTACTCATAGATTTATTATACCATACCTTCTTAATTTTATCTCATAATATAAGTGGTTTATTATAAAGTAAGTATTAAAAATGAATTAATGCTTATCCTGTGGATAACTTTACTATTTTCTTCCACTTAAAAAGCTTGTGGAAAACTTTAAAAAATTCTTCCACTTAAAAAATTTTAGGGCATTCCAATATAGGATTATACAAGGCTAATCAATTCCCAAAGGTGTAATTAAATATAAACACTTTGTTTACTTGTTATAATTAGAGAAGGAGGACGATATGAATAAGATAGATGAAACTATTGGGTTTCTCATCAATAAATATAATTTTGAGCAAAAGATAGGTATGATACTGGGTTCTGGACTTGATATTTTTAATGATTTTATCCTGTTTTCCATAGACTATAAAGAAATACCTAATATGCCTCTATCGACAGTTCCTGGGCATAAAGGGAGGCTTGATGTAGTTAAAGTTGAAAGTAATAGTGTTATCATTATGCGGGGAAGATACCATCTCTATGAAGGATACTCATCAAAGGATGTTGTCTTTCCCATAGAGGTTCTTAAAGGGCTAGGGGTAGATATATTAGTTATAACAAATGCCAGCGGAGGAATAAATGAAACTTATGTTCCAGGAGATATAATGCTTATAAAGGACCACATAAATCTTACAGGGGAGAATCCTCTTATTGGAGGACCAAACTTTGTAGATATGAAGAACGCCTATTCCTATAGATTAAGGCAACAATTTAAGGAGATTGGAAAGAATATTGGTATAGAGCTAAAAGAAGGAATTTATGTCGGAGTAAAGGGACCAACCTATGAGACACCAGCAGAGATAAGATTCTTTAGAACTATCGGTGGGGATGCGGTTGGAATGTCTACAGTATTAGAGGTTATAAAAGCTAGAAGCTTAGGGATAGAAGTTGTTGGAATATCTAGTATAACTAATGTTCATAAAGATGAATTCTCTTCTGTAACACACGAAGAAGTCTTAGAGATGGGAAAGAGAATAAGTAGAAACTTAGAGATTTTATTAAGAGAATGGATAAAAAGAGGTATATAGAGATGAATCCAATAGATATTATTATCAAAAAAAGGGATGGAAATGTCCTATCAAAAGAGGAAATAGAGTTCTTTATAGACAGATTCTATAAAAAGGAAATAAGAGATTATCAGATGAGCGCATGGCTTATGGCATCATTTATAAGAGGTCTATCAAAAGAAGAAGTAAAGCACTTCATTTCTGCTATATTAAGAACAGGAAAGATATTAGAATGGGATTTTCAAGTTATAGATAAGCATTCAACAGGTGGGGTAGGAGATAAGCTTAGTCTAATAGTAGTTCCTCTTTTAGCTTCTCTTGGTTTTAAAGTGGCTAAACTTTCCGGTAGAGGCCTTGGGCATACAGGCGGAACAATAGACAAATTAGAGGCTATCCCTGGATTTAAGACTAACATTAGCCTAAAAAAATTTAAAAAAATAGTAGAAAGGATAGGTTGCAGTATAATAAGTCAGACAGAAGAGCTTGTTCCAGTTGAGAAGGATATATATTCTTTAAGAGATGTTACAGGAACGGTGGATAGTATACCTCTTATAGCTAGCAGTATTCTCAGTAAGAAGATAGCAGGCGGGGCAAAAACAATAATTTTTGATGTTAAGGTTGGTTCTGGTGCCTTTATGAAGGATATTAAAGACGCTAAAGAGCTTACTTCTTGGCTAATAGAAATAGGAAACTCCTTTGGAAAAGAGGTAAAAGCTGTTATATCAGATATGGAGCAACCCCTTGGTTTTGCAGTTGGTAATCTCTTAGAGGTTATTGAGGCTATAGAGACTCTGAAAGGAAAAGGTCCTAGAGACCTTGAGGAATTAGCTATAGAGGTAGTAGGAACTCTAACCTCAAAGGATTTAGCAGGAGAATCTTTAAAAAATGGCGATGCCTTTAAAAAATTCACAGAGATGGTAGACGCACAGGGTGGTAATATTACTGAATTAACCCCCCTAGCTAGTGTATATAAATTTTCTATACAAGAATCGGGATACATAGAACGTCTTGATGCTTATCTTATAGGAGAAGCAGTTAGAGTCTTAGGAGCTGGAAGATATAAAAAAGAAGATACTATAGACCCAAATGTCGGTATAGTGCTTAAGAAAAAGATTGGAGACTTTGTAGAGACGGGAGAAATTATCTTAGAGATATACTATAATAGTGAAAATAAGCTAAAAGATAGTATAGAGCTTATAAAAAAGGCAATATCCCTAAATAAAAATGAAGTTAAAAGACGTCCTCTTATCTATTCTGTCTATTCCTGATATAGATTTGTGTTTGGAGCATGCTTATAAAAGAGAAATCCCGATCTATGTTGTAGGTGGAACTCTCAGAGATATCCTGCTTGGCTTTAGAGTAAAGGATTTAGACTTAGTGGTAGAGACTTCTGTAGAGAATTTTCTAAAATATATCGAGAGTCTTAGCAAAAGAGGAAGATTACTAAAAAGATTCTATACGTTTAAGTTTACTATAGATTATAGTGAAATAGAGCACGTGGATATAGCTATTGCAAGAAAAGAGGTTTATCCTAAACCTGGGGCATTGCCACTGGTAGAACCAGGGACGATTGTGGAGGACCTATATAGAAGAGACTTTACTATAAATGCCTTGGCTATACCAATATATTCGGATAAGAAAATAGGAGATATAATAGATCCTTTAGACGGGATAAAAGATTTAAATGAAAAGAAGATAAGAGTTCTTCACGATAAAAGTTTCATAGATGATCCTACTCGCATCTTTAGAGCAATAAGATTTAGTATAAGACTTGGCTTTACTATAGAGCCTCATACATATGGTCTTATTGAATCAGCAATAAAGAATGGAGCCTTAAGGACCGTTGGAATAGCTAGAATCAAGAAAGAGATCGATTTATGTAAAAAAGAAGAAAAACATCGAGAAATCTTTCAAGCCCTTAAGGCTCTTGGTATTCTGTTAGAAGATTTTACAGAACTTGGAAATTAAACCTCTTTTCTTCGCCTCTATTCCCTTCGTTGTCTACTGGGTATACTGAAACCATATAAACTCCAGGAGGTGCTCCGTAAGGAACCTGCATAGAGAGTTTAAATAGATCTCCTTCTTTCTGGAACTGAACTATATATCCATACTCGGGAATCCTACCATAAACAGCTTTGGTGTCCGGAGAAGCTTTGACAACAACTGTCACCATATCCCCTTGCTTTCCAGAAGTAGGATTTACATCTAAATTTAATATCTCTGCCATAATAATACCTCCTCCTACTTAAATATTTTCTAAGCTAAATATATCATCTTAGGCAAATTCTGTCAACCAAGCGTTACTCTCTAAGAAATCTCTATTACAATACTTTGAGATATTATCTTTCCACTATGAGTTATAAGTATATTAACATTATATATTCTAGTATCTAAAGTCCCAGTAAGATTATCATAGTCTGCCTTATACACATTATCTTCTAGACGTTGTAGGTTAATGGTTATATTTGAATTAATCTGAACTATACTGTTAGCTAAATCGTTATCAGATAAAGGCTCTTGAGTCTTTACCTTTATCCTGAAGCTTGTGTTTTTAGGAATCTTATAAGTCAATCCTATAGGGATAACTTGCTCTTCAAAAGGTTCATTATCTGAAGTATCCCTATCTATCCATATCTCTATCTTCTCTATAAACGGTTTACTACAGCTACAACCTTCAATACCTGTAACAATAAACATAAAAAGAACTAATATTACCTTTAGCACATTAAAAAAACCTCTGTAATTTCTCACAATTCCTCCTCCTATCTCATCGCTTCTCTACAAGCTTTTATCCTTATCTCTATCTCCTCATCTTTCCAATCAGGATTTATAGTTATAAAGACGGTCTTACTTAGTATTTCTAAAGTCTTAGGGCACATATCTTTCGAATAGTTTATCCTGAGAAACTTATTCTCAGGGAATTCAAATGGATTCATCTTAGGATGATGCCCAACCCTATGTTCTAAGATAGGTTCCCAATTAGAATATACATGTTTTCCTGTATCTATAGGTAGCCATCCTTTGACTCCTTCTTTCTGTGCAAACTCCCTAGCTTCCTTCTCCGATTCAAACTGAAACCCTACCACTACTCCACAGTCTCCTTCGGGGTCATTAATTGGAACAAACTTTACTCCTGTAGATTTTAGCTCTTCTATAAAAAGCTTTTTGATACGTCGTAAGTCTGAAAGTATAACATCAAGCCTTCTAAGTTGTACCCTTAATATTGCTCCCATAATCTCATTGGCTCTTAGCTGTAACCCTATAAATATTGGGATATTAACCTCTTTAGGAGAAGGGCTAAGAAAGACAAATCCACTATCGTGATAAACCAAAACCCTTTCATAAACTAACCTATCGTTTGTAACTATACAGCCTCCCTCACCACAGCTTATTATTTTGTAATAGTTAAAGCTAAATACACCAACGTTTCCCAAACTACCTAATCTTTTTCCTTTGTAGCTTCCTCCTACAGCCTGACAGGCATCTTCAACAACCTTTATATTATGTTTTTGAGCTATCTCTATTATTCTATCCATATTGGCTGGTAGCCCTTGCATATGAACAGGTATAACCGCTTTAGTATTCGGGGTAATCTTTCTTTCAAAATCTAAAGGGTCTAGTGTTAGTGTTTCATCAACCTCTGCAATAACAGGAATAGCTCCAGCATTTAATACTGCAGATGCTGTAGCAATAAAGGTATAACCTGGGACAATAACTTCGTCTCCTGGACCTATACCAAGACCTATTAAGCCACTTGCTAGAGCGGATGTCCCCCCTCCAGACATAAGTAAAGCGTACTTAGTTCCAATCTTCTCCGCCCACTCTCTTTCAAATTGGACAACCTCTTGTAGATGACCTTCTTTAGGATCGCCGTACCTAGATAGCTGTTTACTTTCAAAAACCCTTCTTATCTCCTCTAATTCTTCTTCCCCTATCCTATACAAAGGATATCACCTCCACTAAATAGTATATCAAAAAATAGAAGTAATGTCCTTCTTAAAAATTAGGGGGCTCAGAAATCTGAGCCCCCTAATAAATTTTAGATAATATCACAATATCTAAGTATTATTTAGCCCCACTTGCCTTTGCTTATATGGCCCTGAATCTCTGCCTTCACCTTCTGCTGGAATAGAGTAGCTTGTTCCTTTGCTTCAGTAAAGATTTTAAAACATGGTGGGTCCAGATTATCCTCTATCCCTTTCTGAGCCAATTCAGCAACCTTTACCATAAGGGTGTATAATTCTATATGTAGGCTATTAGTGAACCTAGCCCTATCTATAAGATTGGCTTGATCTTCTGGAATTTGAGAGAATTTTTCTCTAGGAGCTCCACACTTTGGGCATACCTCAGGTGGATTTTCTACATCCAAAACTATACCACAAACACCACATCTCCACTTTTTCATATTAAATCACCTCACTTAGAATTTTTTGAATTTTTCTTTTGGTGCTCCACATATAGGACATCTGTCAGGAACATTTCCTTCTACCGTATGACCACATACCTGACATATAAATATATCTCCTATCTCTATATCCCCTTTTCCGCTATCTACAGCTTGCTTTGCCTTTTGATACATAGCAGAGTGTATCTTCTCTGCCTCAAGGGCAAAGTTTATACTCCTTTTAGCCTCTGGCTCATTCTGTAATTCTGCTATGGCATTATAAGCTGGATACATCTCTTGAATCTCAAAGTTTTCGCCATCTATACAGACCTGTATATTACCAGAAGATTCTTTAACTCCAGATAGAGCCTTAAGATGATTTGTAGCATGGACCTTTTCTGCATCTGCTATAGCCCTGAAAAGTCTTGCCAGATTTGGTCTACCCTCCTGTTCAGCGATCTCTGCAAAGATAGTATACCTCATATGGGCTTGGCTTTCACCAGCAAAGGCAGATTTTAAGCTTTCTTCCGTCATTTTTCTCATATCAATCAACCTCCTTTTTTAGAATTTTTATCACTTACTTAATATTATCAAAAAATATTAATAAGTCAAGTGAATTACTCTTAGGAGTTAACTCTATGTCAATATTACTTTTCCACTTTACCCTTTATAAGATACCATATATACAAGTCAGTTTCGCCAGGCAACTTATTAAAGGCAAAAGAGAGCTCCTTAAATCTTTCCTCTATATAAAGGTATCTCTTTTCTGTCCAGCTGTCTGGTATTTTATCTATCAAATCTACATCCTTAAGTACTCTAAGGATATGTCTATCTAAAATAGCTGTCTCTAATATGCCTACGTTTCTTAAAAAATGACTTGCCTCTTTCCACCCAATTCCTTTAGCCTCTTTTACTAATTCCTTTCTTGCCTCTATTAATGGCAATGATGTTATTCTTCTAAGCCTTCCTATAAGACGTCTATTCTCTACTATAAATTCTGCCCTTTTATAAGGAAATCTATGGCCTAGATTAGAAAGGGCCTCTGCTAACTCTTCTTGCGAGTAGTTAACAAAACCTAGGATCCCTATCCTATCTTGGGCTTTTATTCCACCATTTGCGCTCCAGTTAGCAGTAATGACACAGAAACTTAATTCCGAGAACAATTCATCTTCAGAACCATATAGACCTAAAGCTTTAAATTGATATATCCTTTCTTCTACAAAAGGTTTTGCCTTGTCTTCTATAGACTTTAATTTTAGAATAAATTCGTCTAATCTTTTCATAAGTAAATTTTATCACAACATGTATAATTCGACTATTGAACTTATAAAAACTACTCTGCTATAATTAGATGGAAATATTTAAGTTTAGGAGGTTAGTGGTGATAATAACTGATGTTTTAAAAAATCTCTCTTCTGCCGATGGTCCCTCTGGTTATGAGTATAGGGCTATAAAGCTTATAGAAGAAGAGGTCAAAAAGATTCCCAATACATCTTTCGAAGTTGATCATCTAGGAAATCTTATTGCAAAAAGGGAAGGAAAGGGGAAAAGAATAGCTCTTTTTGCTCATACAGATGAAATTGGTTTCCTTCTAACTAAGAGAGAATCTGATAACTACTGGAGGTTCACAACTATTGGCGGAGTAGATCCTAAGTCGGTAATCGCCCAAAGAATAAAGATTTATACTAGGGATGGAAATATAGCTTGGGGAATTGTTGGGATGCTTGAACCGCATTTACAGACAGAAGAGACCAGAAAGAAAGTCCCCTCATTAGATGATCTTTTCCTAGATATAGTTGAAGGACAGGACAAAGTTAGTGTTGGAGATATCGGGGTATTTTCAGTGGAACCATTCTTATTATCAGATAAATATTTTACAGGTAAGGCTTTAGATAATAGAGTAAGCTGTGTCACACTTTTATATATAATGGAACTTTTAAATAACTTTTCCCCAAAGGCAGAATCCTACTTTGTCTTTAATATAAGGGAGGAGGATGGAAGCCCAGGTGCAAAGACCGTAGCCCATAGGCTGAAACCTGACCTAGCTATAGTTTTAGATGTGACACATGGAGATATATCTATCCCTTCTATGCCCAAGATAGAATTAGGTAAGGGTCCTGCTTTAGGAATAGGTCCTGTGATTGACTATAACTATTTTGAAAAGATAAAGAGTCTAGCGGAGAACATCTCTGTCAGCTATCAGATAGAGCCTCTAGGTGGAAGGAGTGGAACAGATACTGACCTAATACAGATCACTAGAGGAGGTATCCCTACACTTTTAGTTTCTATCCCACTACGTTATATGCATACTCCATATGAGGTAGTTAATACAAGAGACATAGAAGAATCTGCTAGACTTCTCAGTTATTTTATAGCTAGAGGAGGCGAATAACATTGTATTTAAAAGAATTGACAGAGCTCTTAGGCGTCTCAGGCTATGAAAAAAGAGTGAGAGAATTTATAAAAGACAAAATAGCTAATAAGGTAGACATTATTGAAGAAGACCCTTTAGGAAATCTTATAGCTAAGAAAAAAGGTAAAACAGATAAGAAACTACTTCTCTGTGCGCATATGGATGAGGTTGGTTTTATAGTTTCAAATATAGAGGATGATGGAAAGTTAAGTATTATGCCACTTGGAGGTATAGATACAAGGTCTATCATAGGGAAAAAGGTCGTAGTTGGGGAGAAAGAGATACCAGGAGTTATTGGTTTTAAGGCGATACATCTACAGAGAGACGAAGTATACAGTCCTCCTAAGATTGAGAACATAAAAGTAGATATAGGTGCAACGAAAAAATCAGAGGCAGAAAGTAAGATAAAGATAGGAGATTTTATTGCCTTTTCCGTAGCCTCTATGGAACACAAAGGATATTTTTCTGGCAAGGCTTTAGACGATAGAGGTGGATGTTCTATTCTAATGGATATAATTGACAGCGATATAGACCTATATTACGAGACATATTTTGTATTTTCTGTCCAAGAAGAACTTGGATTAAGAGGGGCAGGAGTATCTGCTGAAAGGGTAAATCCTGAGCTAGCAATAGTAATTGAAACTACTACATCTGGTGATAATCCTGAATTTCCAGCCGATAGAAGGTCAACTGAATTAGGAAAAGGTCCTGCAATAACCTTTGCCCATAGCGGATATGTGGTAGATGAAAGACTCTTTAGGTGGATAATAGATACCGCAAGAGAGAATAATATACCTTATCAGATTAAAAGAAGGACTGTGGGAGGAACAGATGCCAGGAGAATAGCTACTACCTTAGCAGGTATACCATCAGCAGTTATTTCTATTCCTGCAAGGTATATACATTCTCCGATGTCTATTATAAGTCTTGATGATTATGCTAATACTTTAAGACTTGTCTCTATACTACTAACTAAGGAGGCAAAACTATGAAAGATCTTATAAGAAAACTTACAGAGATAAATTCTCCTAGCGGGAGAGAATCTAGAATTAGAGAATTTATCTTGAATGAGTTGAAAGACTCTATAGATGGCTATGAGGTTGATAAATTAGGAAATCTTATAGTTTGGAAGAATGGGCAAACAGAGAAGAAGCTCCTTCTAGATGCACATATGGATGAAATAGGAGTTGTTTCCTCTTTTATAGATGAAAAGGGCTTTATCAGAATAGAAGCTATTGGTGGAATCTCTGCCTATAACCTTATAGGGAGTAGAATCATTTTCCCAGATTCTGGGGTAGAAGGAGTTGTAGGGATAGAAGGAGAAACTACCCAGGATGTTCAAAAGAATTTAAAAGAGCTCAATTTTGATAAGATCTTTGTTGATATAGGAGCCAAAAGTCGAGAAGAAGCTGAAGAGCTAGTTCCTATAGGAATGTTCGGAGTCTATTCTACTGAATTTATAGATATGGGCAAGAGAGTTGTCTCTAAGGCTATGGATGATAGAATCGGATGTGCAGTTTTAATAGAGACTATAAAGAGGGCTAAACCGAAATGTAGACTTTATGGAGCTTTCTCAGTTCAAGAGGAGATGGGACTAGTTGGTGCTAGTGTAGTAGCTTTTAATATAAATCCCGACTTTGCAATAGCTTTAGATGTTACTGCTTGGTCAGATACCCCCAAGGGATATAAGAGGATGTCCATAGAACTGGGTAAGGGGCCTGCCATAAAGATTAAAGACAACGCCTCTATAAGTGACAGAAATGTGGTCGAGAAGTTAAGAAATATCGCAGAAAAGAATAATATACCTTACCAGATAGAGATACTAATCTTTGGTGGAACAGATGCAGCTGCCATTCAGAGGACTTCTGCAGGTATTCCAAGCGGAACACTCTCTATACCTTGTAGGTATGTCCATTCTCCCCATGAGATGATAGACCTAGATGATGCAGAAAACGCAGTAAGACTTTTAAAGGCATTAGTAGAAGAGGAATAAACCATAAATTTCCAATATAGTAATCATTATCAGGTATTTTTATTAGCTCAGATTTAGCTTGATATATCTTTTTTTACTTGTAAAATATTTAGAATGCTAAAAATTATAACAAATCTGGAGGTGTAGATTTTAAATGGAAGTGCCTATTGGTAAAGGAAGATGGGCAAGAAGGGCATATGGATTTGAAGAGATATCTATAGTGCCAGGGGATGTTACTGTTGATCCAGAACTGGTTGATGTCTCTTTAGAGATAGGAGGATTTAAGTTAGAGATACCTATACTTGCTGCTGCCATGGATGGTGTTGTTGGCCCAGAGTTTGCTAAAGTGATGGGAAAACTTGGAGGTTTGGCAGTATTAAACCTTCAAGGAATACAGACAAGGTATGAAAATCCACAGGAAGTATTAGAAGAGATAATCTCTGCTACTCCAGATAAGGCTACTGAGGTAATGCAGAGAATCTATAGAGAACCTGTAAAGGATGATCTTGTATATAAGAGAATAAAAGAGATTAAGGAAGCTGGAGTTATTACCGCTTGTTCTTCAATTCCTCAAGAGGCTGAAAGAATGGCTCAAATAGCAATAGAAGCAGGGGTTGACATCTTTGTTGTTCAGTCTACAGTAATTACTGAAAGACACAAGGCTAAAAACTATACCCCATTAAGTCTAGAGAAGTTTACTAAAAAGGTCCCTGTACCAGTAGTGGTAGGAAATGTAGTAAGTTTTAGTACCGCTATGGAGTTATTTGAAACGGGAATAAGTGGTATTTTAGTTGGGGTTGGACCAGGTGGTGCTTGTACCACTAGACAGGTCTTAGGTATAGGTGTTCCTCAGGTAACCGCAATAGCAGACGTTGCTTATGCGAGAGATGTTTTCTATCATAAAACTGGAAGATATATACCTGTAATAGGAGACGGAGGTATGAATACTGGTGGAGATATAGCAAAGGCTATTGCCTGCGGAGCAGATGGAGTAATGCTTGGTCAAGCTTTGGCTCGTGCCCAAGAGGCATTTGGTAGGGGATATCACTGGGGTATGGCAATGAGCCATTCTGCTTTACCAAGAGGAACAAGGGTTTATACAGGAACTACTGGGACCCTGAAGGAGATACTTTTCGGTCCTGCCAAAACGGACGATGGGACTCAAAATCTAGTTGGTGCATTGAAAAACTCTCTTGGTGTCTGTGGTTCTATGAATATAAGAGAATTCCATCAGGTGGAGCTTGTTATTGCTCCATCAATAAAGACTGAAGGTAAAGTCTTACAACAGGCTCAAAGGGTAGGAATGGGTAAATAAATATTAGGGGATAGAAAAATCTATCCCCTAGATTTTATATAAATGGCAGGTAATAGTATATTTATTGAAAGGATATCTTAATGTTGTCTTAGACTTTTCGTGTTATAATCTAGTTGTATTTGATATTAAGAGTGGATAATTTATTATGATTCAGCAGATTATAGAAAATATAGAGAAGGTAATAATTGGTAAGAGACAGGTAATAGAATATTTTCTTACAGCAATACTATCCAATGGGCATATTCTTCTTGAAGATATTCCAGGTGTAGGTAAGACTATGTTATCAAGGGCTATAGCTATCTCTTTAGGTATGAGTTTTAAGAGAATTCAGTGTACTCCAGATTTACTTCCTTCAGATATTACTGGCGTATCTGTCTTTAACCAGAAGACGCAAGAATTTGAGTTTAAGCCAGGACCAGTCTTTGCAAATCTTGTTTTGGCTGATGAAATAAATAGAGCCACACCAAGGACACAATCAAGTCTACTAGAGTGTATGGAAGAAAGGCAGGTTACAGTTGAAGGGATATCGATAAAGTTACCTAGACCCTTCATTGTTATGGCTACTCAGAATCCAATCGAATATGAAGGTGTATTCCCTCTTCCTGAAGCTCAACTTGACCGTTTCTTAATGAAACTTTCTATCGGGTATCCATCGTATGAGGATGAGAAAGAGATTATAAAGATGCAGAAGTTTAGGCATCCAATAGAAGAGTTAAAACCTGTAGCTACCCTTGAAGATGTATTATTCTTGCAAGAGAAGATAAAAGAAGTGTATGTTGATGAAACAATAATCCAATATATATTGGATATTGTTAATCTAACCCGAAAACATAGTGATATAGCTGTAGGCTCAAGTCCTAGAGGGAGTCTTGCCCTTTATAGAACGTCTCAGGCTTTAGCCTATATAAGAGGTAGGGATTATGTTCTTCCCGATGATATAAAAGAGCTGGCTCCATTAGTCTTGAGCCACCGTATAATTCTAAAGTCTGAGAGTCACCTTAGAGGCTATACACCAAGAGGTATAATTTCTAGCATATTAACTTCTGCTGAGGTACCTGTAGGAAGGGCAGAATGATAAGATGGTTTTCCCTCATTGTGTTTTTTGGAGTTTTATCTATATTTTTTAAGGTCCACTTCCTTTATACTCTCTTTTACCTATCTATTATTCTCCCCTTATTAAGCAAATATCTCTTGAAGTTTGTCTTTAATCGTATAGAGTTAGATACCTCTCTAGAACCAAAGAACATATTTCATAGAGAGGTATCGAGATTCAATATAAATATAAAAAACAGAGCTTCTCTTCCTCTATACTGGTTAGAGGTGATTTCTTATCTTCCGGAAAGGCTTGTCTTTCCAAATAAGATTGGTGAACTTGTTAGAGTTCCTCCTAAGAGTAAAGTCTCTTTGAATTATGAGATAAAAGGACTAAAAAGGGGGATATACGAGCTAGGACCAGTGATCTTGCAGACATCAGATATTATCTCTGGAGAAGAGTTTAAAAATATCTCTAGTCTTAATGAAAGATTAACCGTTTATCCTAAGATTGTTCCGATACTCTTTGGAAGAATACATTCATATCAACCTATAGGAGAATTGCGTTCAGATGAAGTTGCCTTTGAGGATCCTTCACTCTTTAGGGGCACGAGAGAGTATAGTTATAATGACCCTATAAAAAGGATCCACTGGAAGTTATCGGCTAGAACTGGAACTCTCCAGGTAAAGACGTATGAACCCACGATTGGAGCTCAAAGCGTTATATTCCTGAATCTTAGGTATCAAGACTATATGCCTTTTGACAGGGATTATAAGGTAGAGCTGGCAATAACCCTAACCGCCTCCTTAGCGACATTTCTTGTTAGAAAGAAACAGGAGGTTGGCTTAGTAACAAACGGTGGGGATATGTTGATAGGAGACACAGAACTTAAGGTCCAGAAAATTCCTCCCAGAAGAGGAGAGGAGCATCTGATAAGAATCTTAGAGTTGCTTGCCAGAGTAGTCTCTAGAAGGACAGAAGAATTTGCACCTATAATTTACTCTGAAAGTCTATCTTTTCCTAGATGGGTAAATCTGCTTGTGATTACCCCAAAAGAAAACGATCATCTTATGAAGACACTAATAGGTATAAATAGAAGAGGAACAAATGTTTCTCTCTTTACTCTAACGGATTATAGGGGGGACAGGCGAGAGGAGGGGATCTTCGTATATGAGGTCCCTAATGAGGATAAGATCAAAGCATTATAGCTTGAAGGAATGCGGTGGTCTATCTTTTGTTATTATCCTTTCTCTTTTAGGATTTAGATTGATAGATGGCATTATTAATATCCTTTTCCCATCCTTATATGTATCCTCTTTTGCTACCCTTAATATCCTTCTAGCGGTTATATTTGCATATTTCTTTCAATTATCCGGTTCTAGCTTGGTAGGCCTTATACCCTACTTGCCTCTAGCTAGATTCATCTTTATCCTTGGAATAAGAAAGGACCTTGGTCTAGATTTAGGCTTCTTTCAGATAGGAGATTTTTACTTTCCAATCAATCTATTAATCTCTCTGATCTTTTATTCTCTCTCCGGCTCTACCGCAGAATCCTGGGCTCTCCTTTTCCCTCAAAAGGAAGAGTATCCACCACCATTAGATTCTAAAAGATACTATGAGTGGGTAACTAGTCCTACACATAGGATAGATAGAGTCCCTTATCTTAGAAGAATAGGGGTCCATTGGATATCGATTCTTTTTCTAGTGATAATCGTATTAGCTGTTGTATGGGAGTGGAAGAGGGAAATTCCACAATATCTATGGTATATAGCTACTCTATACTTCCTTCTATATCTTATATTTATTTGGTATGGAACTCTAAGAATAAGAATTACAGAAAAGGTATTAGATGGTCATATTATATCTAATAAAAACTTTAGTGGAGATCTATTTCTACCTGTATTAATCTTGTCTTCTGTATTTATCTTTAGTCTAATATTACCATGGGGATATTCTCCCCTGTCACTCTCTAAACTTGGAGATTTTTTGGCTAGACTCTTTCAACCTAAGCCTGTAGATTATGGGACTCCGCTTATTAACCCCCTATTTTGGAGACTCAGGATCTTATATCTAAGACCTAGGATCTCTACTCCTAATAACCCAGAGAGACTCTATATACCAAACTATATCTTCTGGACAGTCCTAGGTATAGGTATGAGTTATCTTCTAATTCTACTCATAAAGGTGGGTTTCTTCTCTAAAGTTTTATCTATATTAAAAGAAGGTTTTACTAGATTGTTCTATTCTATAATAGAGCTATCTAAAGAATTTGGCTTTCTGAAAAATATTAATACGTCTAGTATTCGTTTACCTAAGTTCATCTCTATAGAAAGGCCATCCACTATTTTGGGCTGGATAGTATACTATTACAGACTTTCTCTTAAAATTATGGCAAATAAGAACCTTGGAAAGGAGAAGTGGGAGACCCCTTATGAGTATGCTAAAAGGATTGAATCCTTAATGCCCGAGATTAGTGCTCCGTATTGGAAGATTACTGAGATATTTGTAACATCGAGATATAAGAGAATTACACCGCAAAAAGAATGGATATCTATTATGAAAGGACGTATAAAAGAGGTGAGAGAAAAGCTAAAATGAGTGAATTATTTCTTGGATTAGATCTGGGAACTCAAGGGGTTAGGATAGTTATAGTAGATGGAGGAGGAAATATTGCATCCTCTGCTGAAGATATATTTAAGGAGAGCCCTACCGATCCTTCTCACTGGTGGGAAATAGCTAAAGATTCCCTAGGTTCTGCTATATCTAGGTTGAAAAGAAAAGACAAAATTTTATCTCTTATTGTTACTTCTACCTCTGGGACAGTGGTCTGTATAGACGATGATGGAGAGCCTTTGATACCCGCATTGATGTACAACGACCCTAGAGGTTTCGAAGAATCTAAAATTCTAAATGAATGCCTTAAAGATTTAACAGAAAAGCTTGGCTATAAGTTTAATGCCTCTTATGCCTTATCCAAAATCTTATGGCTAAAGAATAATCTTCCAGAAATTTATGAAAAGACGAGATACTTCTTATCCCCAACAGACTTTATAAATCTCAAGCTTACTGGAATCTTAGGGATAACAGACCATACAAACGCACTAAAGTTTGGGTTTGACCTAATAGATTATAGATGGCCGTCTAAGATAGAAGAGTTAGGAATCGAAATCAATAAGCTCCCAAAGGTTACAACTCCAGGAGAATTTATTGGAAATGTCAAAAGAGAACTTCTAGAGGAATTTGGAATAAACTATGATATACCTGTATTTACTGGTCTCACCGATGGGACTAGTGGACAGATAGCATCAGGGGCAGTAAAGATAGGAGAATCTTCTACTACCCTTGGAACTACACTAGTAATAAAATGTGTTTCATCTTCCCTTATAAAGGATCCTTTGGGAAGATTTTACAGTCATCTTCATCCGGAAAAGAAAAGCTGGTTTCCTGGCGGTTCTAGTAATGTGGGTGGAGAAGCTTTAGAAAAGGTCTTTCCTGGAGAAAGCTATAAAGAGTTTGATAAAAGGATAGAAAATCTAATTCCAAGCCCTCTCATTGTTTACCCATTAGTTAGAGAAGGGGAAAGATTTCCATTTGTAAATCCTAAAGCGGTTGGTTTTGTCATAGGATATCCATCCTCCAAAGAAGAATTATACCTTGGTTATCTAGAGGGAGTAGCCTATGTAGAAAGACTTTGTTATGAGATGCTTTCTAAGATTGGCGTAGAGTCTAGCGATACTATATATACAGTTGGAGGAGGATCTAGGAGTCCCATCTGGTTAAAGATTAGGGCTAATATTATGAATAAGATTTTAAAGAGGCCTAGGAATGCAACTTCAGGTATGGGTGTAGCGATTTTAGGTGCCAGTAAGACCCTTTATAGTTCTTTAGATTCTGCAGTTTCTTATATGGTCAAGATAGATACCGAGGTTGAACCTGATAAAGGGCTTGTTTCTATATATGAAGATAGATACAGGAAATTCATAGGAATTCTCTCTGAAAAGGGCTATATATGATAAGGGTAAAAATTCTCGATGGCTATAGAGTAATAGGAGGGAATAAAATTTTAGTAGAAAGTGAAGAGGGGAGTGTCTTATTAGACTTCGGTATGAACTTTTCCTCCTGGGGAAAATACTTTGAAGAGTTTGTTAATCCTAGGACAGGACTAATCATCAAGGATTTATTAAAACTAGGGCTTCTCCCTAAGATAGATCTTTATAGATCAGACCTTACTGCTAATTTAAAACTGCCGAAACCATCAAAAGAGATAATCTTTGTATTTCTATCCCATGCACATATGGATCATATGGGTTTTATAGGTCTTTTAAACGAAGACATTCCAATACTCTCTACTGGAGAGACGTTGGCACTAATTATAGCCATCAATGAAGTACATGCTGAAGAGAAGAGCAGATTAATAGTAGAGAAGAGAACACCTGGTAGTTATCCTATAAGAGAAGATGTTTTGATAAAGCTTAAAAATAATAAGGAGCCAATTAAGAGAACACTTATATACTCTGGAGACAATGGTATTTCATCTCTTCCGCTATCGATGAGTAATATAGAAGGATATTTCGAAGAATTAAGTATAGAGGACTCCTTCCCTGTAAGATTTGTAGATGCAAAGGTTCTACCTGTTTATCACTCTGTTATTGGTTCTGCAGGTATATATTTTAGACTTGATGGAATGAGATTTCTCTATACTGGAGACCTAAGAGATTCTCCTCTTCCTGAAGAAGAAAGGCTTCTATCAGATATTGGAGAGAATAGGTTAAAGTTAGCAAATTCTACTAGAAGGATGATTGAATATCTAAAAGGTAAGGTAGATGTTCTTATAGTAGAGGGCACTAGAACAAAAGAGTCTCATAGTGTAATAACTGAAGCTACCCTTTATACTAATGTATATGAAGAAGTAAAGAAAAACAAGGATAAACTTGTAATTGCAGATTTCCCTCTTAGACATCTAGAGAGATTTCATACATTTCTTAAAGTGGCAAAAGAAACAGATAGACAATTTGTTGTCCTTCCAAAAGACTATCTACTTTTGAATGCCTTAGCAATGATAAATTCTGACTGGAACTTTAACAGATATATAGACCATATCAGAGTCTATCATCAGGGAAAGGGAGAGTGGAGGGGTTGGGAGGGTAAATTTTTAAAGGGTGAGATATTTAACGATCCTCCTGTTGAGGATATTCTTATAAGACCTTTTGAGATAGAGAAATTTCCAGGTTCTTACATACTAAATATAGGTTATTATGAACTGCCGAACCTTTTAGATTTTTCTTATGATACACTTAATGGCGCAATCTATATCCATTCCAACAGTGAGGCTTATACTGAGGAGCAAAATATAGATTTTACTAGACTGCTAAACTGGTTAAAGTACTTCAATATAGAGTCTAAAGGGATAAGAGAGGAATTTGGCAAACTAGTATTTGACAGAATATATCATGCTTCAGGTCATATATCTCCAAAAGGGTTAGAGGAGCTCATAGATACAATCAATCCAAGCATCATTATTCCTATCCATACAGAATCTCCTGACTGGTTTTTATCTAGGTGGAATAAAAAAGTGAGATTAGATTCTGATATAATATTATATTAACTAAAATTCTCTTGCTTGGAAACTACCTATTATGTATAATTAGTGGAAATTTAACTATTAGGAGGGCTATAGTAATGGGTATAGTATATATAAATGGAGAATTTGTTCCTACAGAGTCAGCCAAAGTATCTGTTTATGATAGAGGACTCCTATATGGCGATGGAGTATTTGAGGGGATAAGGGCTTATAATGGAAGAGTTTTTAAGCTTGACGAACACATTGATAGACTGTATGAGTCTGCCCATAGTATTCTGATTAATATCCCTATGTCTAAAGAAGAGTTTAAAGAGACTTTGGCAGAGACGATAAGAAGAAATAATTTAAGAGATGCGTATGTTCGCCCAATTGTTACTAGAGGAGTTAAAGGGCTAGGTATAAACCCCTGGGATGCAATGTCTCCTACTGTGATTATTATAGCAGATAAGATTACACTGTACTCTTCAAAGATGTATGAAGAAGGCATCTCTGCAGTCTGTGCATCAACCATAAGAAATAACCCTAATGCATGTAATCCTCAGATAAAGTCTCTGAACTATCTCAACAGTGCAATGGCAAAGTATGAGGCTTATCTAGCAGGTGCAGATGAAGCAATATTCTTAAATCCTCAAGGGTATGTAGTAGAAGCTGCTGTAGATAATATCTTCATATACACAAAGTATGGTGAACTAATAACACCTCCAACGTATCTAGGAGCGCTAAGGGGTATAACTAGAGATACAGTCATAGAAATAGCTAAGGCAAAAGGAATTCCAGTAAAAGAAGAACCCTTTACTAGGCATGATCTGTATAATGCAGTTGAATCATTTCTTACAGGAACAGCAGCAGAGGTTATTCCATTAGTAAGAGTTGACGGAAGAATTATAGGTAGTGGAAGTCCTGGAAAGGTTACCAAAGAGATTATGACAGCCTATAGAGAACTCACTCAAAATTCTGGATATCCGGTATACTGATATGGAGATTCCTAAGAATAGATTATTACCAGATACAGCAGAGATAAATAGTCTAGGCCATCTAGAGATAGGTGGGGTAGATACTGTAGAATTAGTGA
Organism: uncultured bacterium; assembly: GCA_937958695.1. Lineage (GTDB taxonomy): Bacteria > DUMJ01 > DUMJ01 > DUMJ01 > DUMJ01 > DUMJ01. The sequence goes on along the minus strand of CALGNK010000017.1, from coordinate 20,777 downwards.
AAAAATATGGAACCCCCATATATCTCTACGATGAGATGACGCTTAGAAATAGGATGAGGGAGTTTCTCTCTAGTCTTAAGGAAGCATATCCTAAGTCTAAAGTCTTATATGCAGGAAAGGCATTCTTGATAAAAAAGATAACAAGAATTCTTGCCGAAGAGGGTTTAGGATTAGATGTTGTTTCGGGTGGAGAGATATTTATAGCCAAAGAGTCTAATTTCCCCATGGAGAATGTATATTTTCACGGAAATAATAAGACTATAGAAGAACTAAAGTTCGCCTTAGAAGTTGGAGTAGGGAATATAGTAGTTGATAACCTTGATGAGTTAAGACTTTTAACATCTCTAGTTAAGAGAAGGCCTGTAAATATCCTACTTAGGCTTACCCCTGGAGTTGATCCTCATACACATAGCTACATAAGTACAGGTAAGGTGGACTCTAAGTTTGGTTTTCAACTTAACAGTAAAGATCTAAAAACTGCAATTGAACTTATTAAGACAGATGCCTTTTTAAACTTTAAAGGGCTACACTGTCACATAGGCTCTCAGATATTCGATACAAAGTTCTTTAGAATGGCTGCTGAAATAATGGCTGAACAGATTGTTATCTTTACTAAGGAGTGGGATCTTTCTGTAGAAGAACTAGACCTAGGTGGTGGTTTAGGTATAGCCTATAAACCAGACGATGATCCTCCTACCCCAAAGGAAATGGCGGTCTCTGTTGCAGACCCTATAGGAGAAGTCTGCAGTAGAGAAGGTATTAAGCATCCCACCATTATTCTTGAGCCTGGAAGGTATATAGTTGGTAATGCTGGAATTACTCTATATACAGTTGGAACGATAAAAGAGATACCTGGGATTAGAAAATATGTAAGTGTTGATGGTGGAATGGCAGATAATCCTAGACCAATGCTATATCAGGCAGAATACACTGCATTTTTGGCTAACAAGATGAATAAGCCTAAGGCAGAAACAGTCACTATAGCTGGAAGGTTCTGTGAATCTGGAGATATACTAATAGATAAGGCTTCTCTTCCCAAGGTAGAAAATGGAGATATTCTTGTTATCTCCGCTACAGGAGCTTATAACTATTCTATGTCTAGCAATTATAATATGTGTCCCAGGCCTATTGTGATAGGTGTAAATAATGGGAAAGAAGAGGTCTGGGTAGAAAGAGAAAAATATATAGATTTAGTGAGGTTGCAAAGATGAAAAATATAAATATAGGGATGATTGGTCTTGGTAATGTAGGTAGTGGTGTCTGGAGAGTATTAGAAAAGAAGAAAGCAGAAGTTAGGGCTTTCCCATGGAATATCCTAGATATAAAGAGGATAGGTGTAAGAGATATAAAAAAGGAGAGACAGGTTAAGGTTCCGCCTGAATTACTTACTCAGGATGTCGAAGATATTATCAACTCTCCAGATATCGATGTAATTATAGAAGTTGCTGGTGGTAAAGAAGAGGGCTTTAAAATTATCAGTAAGGCTATAGAAGCAGGAAAACATGTTGTAACAGCTAACAAGGATGTTATCGCCTCTTATGGTCTTAAACTCTTTCAGATGGCAAGGTCTAAGGGTGTAAAGATATACTTTGAAGCAAGTGTCGGAGCTGGGATACCTATTATAAGGGTTCTAAGAGAAGACTTAGTTGCCAATAGTATCCAAGAGATTAGGGCAATTCTTAATGGAACAAGTAATTATATCTTAACTAGAATGTCAGAGGTTGGAGAAGACTTTGAAACTGCTCTAGCTATGGCTCAGAGGCTAGGCTATGCCGAACCAAATCCTGCTAATGATGTTAAAGGGATAGACTCCGCTTACAAGATAACCATACTCTCCTCTATAGCATTTAACGCTTTTGTTAAACCGGAAGACATATATACAGAAGGGATAGATATTATTAGTATTAGAGATATTCAATATGCTCACGAACTTGGTTATGAGATAAAATCCCTGGCTATAGCTAGAAAACACCCTGATGGATTAGAATTAAGAGTTCATCCTACAATGATTCCAAGAACTTCTATGCTAGCTGCGGTAAGAGGTGTATATAACGGCATCTATCTAGTTGGTGATGCTGTTGGACCTATGATGCTCTATGGCAGGGGAGCTGGCAGTTTACCTACCGCAAGTGCTGTAGTATCTGACCTTTGTGACCTTGTAAGGTCCCTAAGGGATGGATCTAGTGGACAGTTTGATATACCGAATCTAGTAGAACTACCCATAAGACCTATAGAAAAACTTGAAACAAGGTACTATATAAGACTCAATGTCCCTGATAGGGCAGGTGTATTAGCTGGTATAGCTAAGGTCTTTGGCGATCTAGGAATAAGTATAGCTAGTGTTGTCCAGAAGGAAGTTCCTGATACAAGAGGACAGGCAGAATTAGTTATTATCACACATACTGCTCAAGAGGGTCCTTTCAGACAGGCTATGTCTCAGATGGAGAGATTAGATGTGGTAAACAAGGTTGAATCTACGCTAAGGATAGAAGGAGTTGTTGAAGAGTGAGATGGGGTGGAGTATTAAAAGAATATAGGGAATTTCTCCCCATAAATGAAAAAACTCCTCAGATCACACTCTATGAAGGGAACACTCCACTTATCTATGCAAGTCATATATCTAACGAATTAGGAGTTAAGGTATATCTAAAGTATGAAGGAATGAATCCTACAGGTTCCTTTAAAGATAGAGGGATGGTTGTAGCTATTGCTAAGGCTGTTGAAGAAGGAGCTAGAGCTGTCATATGTGCCTCTACTGGAAATACCAGTGCTTCTGCTTCTGCCTATTCTGCCGTAGCTGGATTAAAATCGATAGTCCTTATCCCCGAAGGAGCTATAGCCCTTGGTAAACTTGCCCAAGCATTAATGTATGGTGCACAGGTGATAGCAGTTAGGGGGAATTTCGACTCTGCCTTAAATCTAGTTAGAGAGGCAGGGAAAAGATTTCCAGTTACAATTGTTAACTCAATAAATCCATACCGGATAGAAGGACAGAAGACCGCTGCATTTGAGATATGCGATGTGTTGAATGAAGCTCCAGATTATCTTTTCATACCAGTAGGGAATGCTGGGAATATTACAGCATACTGGAAGGGATTTAAAGAGTATAAAGAGAATGGTAAGGTTCAGAAACTGCCAAAGATGATGGGATTTCAGGCTGAAGGCTCCGCTCCAATAGTAAGAGGTCATCCTATAGAGAACCCAAAGACAATAGCCACTGCCATAAGGATAGGGAATCCTGCCAGTTGGAATTCTGCAGTATCCGCAGCTAGAGATTCAGGTGGTATTATAGACATGGTTTCTGACGAAGAGATTCTAAACGCCTATAAATTTGTTGCCAGCATGGAAGGAATCTTTGTTGAGCCGGCATCTTCTGCTTCAATAGCTGGATTGATTAAGTATGTGAGAGAAGAAAAGATAGAGAAGGGAAGCATAGTTACCTGTGTACTTACTGGGCATGGATTAAAGGATCCGGATACTGCAGTAAAGACTGCATCTCCACCCATAGTAATATCTCCTAACTTAGAGGAGTTGGCAGATTATCTATGATGTTAGTTTCTAAAGTTCCTGCTACTACTGCAAATCTAGGGGTTGGATTTGATACTTTGGGATTAGCTTTAAAGCTATACAATATATTTGAAGTAAGAGTAACAGAACCAGATACTCCAGATACTATAGAAATAGTAGGAGAAGGTAGAGAAGAGCTTATTAAGAGAGAGAATAATAGTTTTATAAAGGCTATAGAATACTTTTATAGATTGTATAATCTACCCATCCCTCATCTAGCCATAAAGATTTTTAGCAATATCCCATTATGTAGAGGATTAGGTAGCAGTGCCTCTGCGATAGTAGCAGGGTTGATGGTAGGAAATACACTTACTGGCAAGAATCTCTCTAAAGAAACTCTACTAAGATATGCTGTAGAACTTGAAGGACATCCTGATAATGTAACCCCTGCAATGTTTGGAGGTTGCACAATCTCTCTTGTAAATAATGGGGAGATTCTTGTTAAGAAAATACCTTTCCCAGAGGAGATAGCTGTTATAGTAGCAGTGCCTCAGTTTAATGTTAAGACAGAGCCATCAAGAAAATTAATACCAGATTGTGTCCCTCTTGATGTAACAATTAGAGGACTAGCTAAGATGGGAATATTTATAAATTCTCTATTGACTAAAGACTTAAATGACTTACCATTAATACTAGAAGATGAACTTCATGAACCATATAGGGCAAAGTATATACCAAACTATAAGAAGATAAAGGAAGAGGTTATATCTAGAGGTGCCTTAGGTGTTGTGATAAGTGGATCTGGACCATCTATGGCCGTTCTTAGTAAGATAGATAAAGTAAAGCAGTTAAAGGAAGATATAGAGTTAATTCTCCTTAAAAACAATATTGAATCTAAGATCTTTGACCTAGAGATAGATAACGAAGGTGCTTTATTGGAGGTGAAAGAATGTATAATGTAGCGGTAGTAGGAGCTACCGGTTTAGTAGGTAGAGAGATGGTCTCTATACTTGAAACCAGAAATTTCCCAGTTAAGTCTCTAAGGCTTTTAGCTACAAGCAGGTCTCAAGGGACTGTAGTTAGATTTAAGGGGCAAGATATAGTAGTAGAAGAAGCCACACCTAACAGCTTTGAGGGGGTTCAGATTGCTCTTTTCTCTGCCGGAGAAAAGGGGAGTAAAGAACTTGCTCCATCAGCGGTGAAAGCTGGAGCGGTAGTTATAGATAACAGTAATGCCTTTAGGATGGAACCAGATGTGCCTCTTGTTGTCCCAGAGGTAAACGAAGAGAAGTTAAGAGAGCATAAAGGCATTATAGCTAATCCTAACTGTTCCACTATTCAGATGGTAGTAGCATTAGCTCCACTGCATAAGAGATTTAAGATAAAGAGAATTGTTGTATCCACATATCAGTCTGTCTCCGGCACAGGAAGAGAAGCTGTAGAAGAACTTTGGGAAGAGACAAAGAATATCCTTGAGGGAAAGCCTATATCTCCAAAAATCTATCCTCATCAGATAGCGTTTAATCTACTGCCACACATAGATATCTTCTACCCTAATGGCTTCTCCAAAGAAGAGATGAAGATGGTAAATGAGACAAGAAAGATCCTAGATGACCACTCTATAAAGGTCTGTGCTACCACAGTCAGGGTTCCAGTATTTAAGGCTCACTCTGAGAGTGTAAATATAGAGACAGAGTTACCTATAACTCCAGAAGAGGTAAGAGAGATCTTAAGTAATGCTCCAGGTGTAGTCGTTGTAGATAAGCCGGAGGATGCTGTTTATCCTATGCCTATAATGGCAGAGGGTAAGGATGAAGTATTTGTAGGGAGGATAAGAAAAGATGAGTCGGTAGAGAATGGTATAGCTATGTGGATAGTTGCTGATAATATTAGAAAAGGAGCAGCGTTAAATGCTGTCCAGATAGCAGAATCTCTTATTAAATTAGGCCTAATTTAGGAGGAAGATATGCTTCTAGTTCATAAGTATGGAGGAAGCTCTGTAGGAACGATAGACAGGATAAAGAATATCGCTAAGAAGTTGGCAAGATTAAAAGAAGCGGGGAATGATCTTGTTGTAGTAGTCTCCGCTATGGGTGATACAACAGATGAATTGATAGATCTAGCTAAAAAGATTTCTAAAAGACCTTCTCCTAGAGAATTGGATGCCCTTATGTCAACCGGAGAACAGATTTCAGGAGCACTTATGGCTATGGCTTTGGAGGACATAGGTATACCTGCTATTTCTCTAACTGGATGGCAGGCAGGTATATATACAGATGAAAACGCTGGTAGGGCTAGGATAAAGTCCGTTGACCCAACAAGGATAAAAGAAGAATTGAAGAAAGGTAAAATTGTAGTTGTGGCTGGTTTTCAAGGGATATGTGATCAGAACGATATAACAACCTTAGGAAGAGGAGGTTCTGATACAACCGCTGTTGCCCTTGGAATAGCTTTAGAGGTAGAAAAAACAGAGATATTTACCGATGTAAAAGGCATATATACCGCAGACCCTAGGATAGTGAAAAATGCAAAAAAACTCGATGTAATTTCTTATGAAGAAATGTTAGAACTTGCCAGCCAAGGAGCTAGAGTTATGCATAATAGAGCAGTAGAATTAGGGTGGATCTACAATATGAAGATAGAGGTAAAATCTTCCTTTGAGGATGAGCCAGGAACTATTATACAGGAGGTAAATGAGATGGAACCAGTAAGCAGAGTTAGAGGTATTGCTCATAGGAAAGATATAGCAAAGATAACATTGAAACATGTCCTAGATAAACCAGGGATAGCCCACAAGATATTTAAGCCGTTAGGAGACGTTGGTATAAATGTGGATGACATTATTCAAAATGCCAGTGAGTCTGGTTATACAGATATATCATTTACAATCCCCATAGACGATGTGGATAGGGCATTAGAGATATTAGAAAATGTAAAGAGAGAGCTAGGCATAAGAGAAGTATCTTGCAATAAGAAAGTTGGTAAGGTATCCATTGTTGGTGTTGGGATACAAAGCACCCCTGGGATAGCAGCAAAGATGTTTGGGCTTTTAGGTGAAGCAGGTATAAATATAGATATGATATCCACATCAGAGATAAAGATTGGATGTATAATAAACGAGGATGACGTAGAAAGGGCTGTAATTGTTCTACACGACGGATTTGGTCTTGGAGAGGAATAATTGAAGAGGGCAATAATTACGGTAACAGGGATAGACCATACAGGTATAGTGGCAGGTATAAGCTCTGTATTGGCTAATTTTGGAGTTAACATATTAGACATAACACAAACTATTATGGGTGACATTTTTGTAATGGCTCTATTAGTAGATATAACTAAACTAGAAGATATTACTCCCCTGGTAGAGAAGCTCTTAGAGGAAGGAGAAAGACTCAAAGTAAAGGTCTCTTTTGAAAGAGAAGAGATCTTTAGGGTCATGCATAGGATATAGGGTATGATATTTACTACCGAAGAGATACTAGAAACAATTAGGATGATACAGATAGAGCATCTAGATATAAGAACTGTTACACTTGGCGTTGACCTGTTAGACTGTAGAAGAGACAGCGTAGATGAAACTATTAAGCGCCTACGAGAGAAGCTACTAAATGCTACAGAAGGCTTTTTGGATACTATAAAAAGAGTAGAACTAGAGTATGGAATACCTATAGTGAATAAGAGAATTGCTATAACACCTGCTTCTCTACTCATATCTAGTCTAGATGTAGAAGATTATATACACCTTGCTAAAGAGCTAGATAAACTTGCCTTAGATGTGGGGTTAGATTTTATTGGGGGGTACACCTGCTTTTTGGAATATGAAGTTTCCTCTACGGATAAAGTCTTTTTAAAATCGATTCCTATAATCCTAAATGAGACAGAAAGGCTCTGCGCATCTATCGTTACTGCTACAACGAAGGCGGGTATAAATCTAGATGCCATAAGAGAGTCTAGTTATGTAATACTAGAAACTGCTAGAATAAAGGCTAGACCTATCGTATGTGCCAAATTGATCGTCCTTTGTAATCCTCCAGGTGATAATCCTTTTATGGCAGGAGCCTTCCATGGTATAAAGAGAGGAGAAAGGGTTATAAATGTTGGCATAAGTGGTCCTGGAACTATAAGGTCTGCTATAGAGAGACTTCCAAAAGACGCTGATATCCTATCTATTGTAGAAGAGATAAAGAGGGTTTCGTTTAAGATAACAAGATCTGGTGAATTTATAGGTAAGGAGATTGCAAGTAGACTAGGAATAAATTCTGTAAGTGTAGATATCTCGCTTGCTCCGACTCCTGAAGAAGGAGACAGTGTAGCCAGGATTATAGAAAGGATAGGCGTCGAAACCTTTGGGGCTCCAGGTACTACCGGGCTTTTATTTCTTCTAAACGATGCGCTAAAGAAGGGATGCTTAATGGCTTCTTCATCTGTTGGAGGCTTGAGTGGAACATTTGTTCCTGTAAGCGAAGATAAGGGGATAGCTGAAGCGGTTGGCAAGGGTGTCCTTACTTTAGAGAAATTAGAGTCACTTACAAATGTGTGTTCTGTTGGGCTTGATATGATTCCAATACCTGGAGATATCTCTCCATATACACTTATGGGAATTATACTTGACGAGATGGCTATAGGTGTTATGCATAATAAGACCACAGCGGTAAGAATACTCCCTGTCCCTGGAGGAAAACCTGGGGAATGGGTAGAACTTGGAGGTCTTTTAGGTAGGGCACCTATTATAAGTGTTAATAGTACACCATGTATAGATATCTTTAAACGTGGAGGAAGGATACCTCCTCCTCTTACTAGTTATAGAAACTAAAAAACTATATTGGGGAGGTGTATAAATGAAGCTTTCCTGTCAAGAGAACCTGGTTAAAGGTTCTAACCTTAAAGAAAAGGTAGAAAAGTTAGAATCCTTCGGATTTGAAGGTATAGAGCTTTGGGGAAATAATTTGAAAGAGCGAATTGATGAGGTGAAAATAGCACTTAAGGGTAGAGATTTAAAGGTAAGCACAATCTGTTCTGGTTATGGTGGATGTTTACTTGACCCCGATAAAGATGAAAGAGGTAAGGCTATTAGAGATATAAAAGAGTTACTCTCCTTATGTGCTGACTTACAAGCTGTAGGACTAGTTGTAGTTCCCATCTTTGGTCCACCTAAACTGCCTGATCTTACCCCTATTATGAACGTATTAGAGCTAGAAAAGAAACTACTCGTTGAGCTCTTAAATGAACTAGGTGAATATGCATATTCTCAAGGTACATATATTTTATTAGAGCCTTTAAATAGATATGAAACCCATTTTGTAAAAACTCTAAACGATGCTAAGGAGATATTAAATGCTACTCATAGAAAAGGATTAAAGATAATGGCGGACTTTTTCCACATGAATATAGAAGAGGCTAATATCCCTCAATCTCTCTCTAATAATATTGATCTTATAGCCCATATTCATCTAGCTGATAGTAATAGGCTCCTTCCAGGTATGGGACATACAGATTTTGCAAGCTCCTTTAAGGTTTTAAAAGAGAAAGGATACTCTGGTTATATGACATTAGAATGTGGGATTCCGGGTGACCCAGATGAACTGCTTCCAAAGACAGCTAAGTTTTTAAAATCCTTGATGTAAGGGGTTAATTATGGATATAAATGAAATGAGAAGGCTTTTTGTAGATGAAATGAAAGAAAAAGAAGAAGAAGGCTGTGATGTTTCTTTTTTCAAGAATTTTGACCCCAATCTCCTTACAGAAGACATTATTTTGAACCTCTACAAGGAACTTTTAAGCCTAAAGCCATCTGAGAATTTTCTCTATACAGAACCTTCAGATCTAGAGGGGATAAAAAGATATAGACCAGATGGACCAAGAAGATTAGATATCCATATATCTGAAGATACTATAAAAGATAAGATTCTAGGTGGTATTCTTGGTAGATGTGCTGGTTGTCTCTTAGGAAAACCAGTCGAAGGCTGGAAGAGAAAAGATATAGAAGAGTATTTAGATATCGCTGGTATAGAGAAGCTAGATTACTATTTCCCATATCTAGAATCTAATGAAGAACCATTTAAAAGGATAAAACAGGTAAAGAGTTGGACAGCCGGAAACATAGATAGGATGGTTAGAGATGATGATATAGATTATACGATCCTTGGTCTACATATCTTAGAGACTTATGGTGATTCATTTACTACCAATGATATAGCAAATGAGTGGCTTACACATCTTCCATACCTACTTGTCTATACTGCGGAGAGGATTGCCTATAGGAATCTGGTTAATGGAATAAAGCCCCCTGAGACCGCTATGTTTATGAATCCTTATAGAGAGTGGATAGGAGCGCAGATAAGGGCTGACATCTTCGGCTATGTAAATCCTGGTCATCCTGAGAGGGCAGGGGAATTTGCATATAGGGATGCCGTTCTATCCCACACTAAAAATGGCATCTATGGCGAGATGTTTATTTCTTCTACAATCTCTTCTGCATTTGTTGTAGATAATGTTGAGTCTGCAATAGAGATAGGACTTACAGAGATACCAAAGACCTCTAGACTTTATGAAGCAATCAATAATGTTATGGATTGGTGCAGAAAGGAAAAGGATTGGAAGAATGTTTGGTCTAAAATTATGGATCAGTATGGAGATTATCATCCCGTTCATACTATAAATAATGCCTGTTTTGTTGTTCTTGGACTTATGCTATCAGAGGGGGACTTTGAGAAGGCAATAACTACAAGTGTTATGTGTGGATTCGATACTGATTGTAATGGCGCTACTGCTGGTTCTATAATGGGAGTCTTACTTGGTGGTAAGAACCTTCCCGAGAAATGGATAAGACCTTTGAATGATACTGTAGAGAGTATTGTAATAGGGTTCGAAAGATTTAAGATATCCGAATTAGCCGAAAGAGTTTATAAAATATTTAAGAGGTGAAGACTATGGCAAGGATATTTATGGATAAGGATGCAAGTCTAGATATACTGAAGGATAAGACTATAGGTATTATAGGTTATGGAAACCAGGGAAGGTCTCAGGCTCTAAACTTAAGAGACAATGGTTTAAATGTTATTATCGGAAATATAAAAGACAAAGCCTGGGACTTGGCTATTTCTGATGGTTTTACTGTAAAGAGTATTAGTGAGACTGCAGAAGAATCAGAGATTATTCTACTTCTCATTCCAGATGAGGTTGCTCCAAGGGTAATGGAAAATGACGTCCTCCCACATTTATCCAAGGGTAAGGTGCTAGATTTTGCCAGTGGCTATAATATCACCTATGGTTTTATAACGCTACCAAAAGATGTAGATGTAGTCTTAGTAGCTCCTAGGATGATAGGAAAGGGAGTTAGAGATCTCTTCTTGCAAGGTAAAGGTTTTCCTGTTCTAGTTGGAGTAGAACAAGATGCCTCAGGTAAGGCTTGGGATTATGCACTAGCTATATCAAAGGGTATAGGTGCATTTTTACCAGGTGGCTGTGCAGTCGAATCGAGCTTCTATGAAGAGACTCTTGTTGACCTCTTTAGCGAACACTCTTGGGCAGGGGCGATGCTATACCTTCTTCAGGCTTGCTATGAGGTTCTTGTAGAAGAAGGGGTCAGCCCAGAAGTTGCCATCTTAGAATTATATGCTTCTGGAGAGCTAGGAGAGATAGGTCATGCAATAGCTCAGTTTGGACTTTGGAACCAATTGAGTCTACACTCGCACACAAGTCAGTATGGACATATGACTTGGGGTAAGCGTTATATCACAGAAGACATGAAAGAACTTATGAAATCTGCAATTGAGGAGATTAAGGATGGACGTTTTGCTAGAGAGTGGGGTTTAGAACAGTTATTAGGGCTCCCCTCTTTCAGTAGACTTTGGAAGATAGCTCTATCTCATCCTATCTGCAAGGAGGAGGATAAACTCTATAAAGTCTTAGGAAGGAGATGAAATCAACGAGGTTTTATACTAGTGTTCTAATTGGAAAATTAGCCATAGTTTCATCTCGTATATTCAGATTTGGTGGGACAAGCTATCCTGGTAAATTAGCGTTATCTATATATCCTCCTATACTGAAAGAGCTAGGGGAAAAGTTAAGATTCAAGATATTTGTAACAGGGACAAATGGTAAGACTACAACTGCTAGGGTTATAGCTACCATATTGGATGGATTAGGGATTGATTGTGTTCATAATAGGGCAGGGGCAAACCTTGTTAGAGGAGTCTGTACTAGTCTCATAGAGAGATACTCTTTTAACAATAAATTTTCAGATGCTGTTGGTGTCTTTGAGATTGACGAGGCAAATCTAAATCTATTGGTTAAAGAGGTAAAGCCAGATACAATTGTCATTACTAATCTCTTTCGTGATCAATTAGATAGGTATGGTGAGGTCGATAAGTTAGCAAAGACATTTAGAAGCATAGCAGAAGCTAATCCTGATATCACATTTGTTATAAATGCTGATGATCCTTTGGTTTCTAGTGTTACATACAATATACCTGTTAATACATTATACTTTGGCTTAGAGTATGAGAGTGAAGATTTATACTCAGGTATTGCTGATATAAAGTCCTGTCCATTCTGTGATGAGACATTACTCTATTATAAAAGATATATGGGGCATCAGGGCATATTTGAATGTCCAGCTTGCGGGTTTAAGAGGAGAAAGCCTGATATAGTTGCATATAACATCAACTCTGACTTAGATAATTCTTCCTTCGATATATCTTTTAAAGAGAGAAGTTTTCACATAGATACAAAATTACCAGGTATTTATAATATATACAATACCATCTCTGCCCTCTTATCCTGCTACTCTATAGGGATATCTATAGAGAAAAGCTTAGAGAATATTAGTAATGTTAGGACTGTATTCGGTAGGGGGGAAAGGTTCAACTTCAAAGGAAAGACTGTATATATCCTCTTAGCCAAGAATCCAGCTGGTTTCAACGAGATAATACGTCTTCTATCTAATAAAAGAGACATCTCGGTCTTACTTATTATAAACGATAATATACAGGATGGAACTGATGTCTCTTGGCTTTGGGATGTAAACTTTGAGATGTTGATGGAACGCTCTAGATTTATAACCGTCTCTGGAAGAAGGGCTTACGATATGGCTCTTAGATTAAAATACGGTGGTTTTGATACAGAAAAACTCTTAGTAGAAGAGGATTCTCTTAAAGCCCTAGAATTAACAATAGCAAGGTCAGATAAAGACGAGATCTTTGTGATACCTACCTACACCGCTATGCTCGAACTTAGAAAAAAACTAGAATCTTTTGGAGTAACTAAGGGTTTTTGGAGGGATTAACAAATCTCTCAGCCTCATTTAAATATCTTTCCGCCTCTTCATCTTTCCCTTCTGTTGCCAGGTGTATAGCCTTTGCAGAGAACCAAACTACATCCCAGTCTTTTACAATCTTGGCTGTCCTCATAAGTATCTTCCACATCTCTATATCTCTCTGCTCTACATCAACAAACCTCTTTGCATAGACATAGGCTAATTTGGGGTCCTTTTTATAGTCCAGATATATCTTTGCTAATGCCTTTAGTGCTAACTTGTAATATCTGTCATAGTCTAGACACACTTTAAGATTCTTTATCGCCTCATCAAGGAGTGATTTATCTAGCCCTAGTTCATAGCCATCCATACAAAACATTGATATAGAGTAATATGCACTTGTAGGATATTTTACGTATCTTATTATATCAGGAAATATCTTCTTACCGGCTTCAAATATCTCATTCTTTTTCTCATCTCTAAGTCTTATAGAGTATATCCCTAACTTCCTCTGTAGGGCATATCCAATGGGATAGATCTCTATAGATTTATCTATAAATCTTTCAGCATTCAATAAATCGTTTCTATTTATGGCATTTATCCCTTCTAGGAGAAAGTAATGAGCCTTTACCTGCCTTATGCCAGAGTATAACGAGTAGATAGAAAAGAAAAGTGCTATTATTACTAGGATAACGTATATGTTCTTCTTTTCTAGCCTTAATCTCTTCCTATCGATCAATCCTATTATTCCACACATAAAAAACAGATAGAGATATATGACACCTACGCCAAATATAAATAACCCATTTATAGCAAATCCAACAAGTCCAAGTGTTATTCCGGTTGTGAATATCCTAAAAGGATGTCTACTCCTGTGTATCTCTATCCCTGTTTTTATTGTATGGAATAATAGCAGGATGAATATAAGAAAACCAACTAATCCTGTCTGCAAAAAGATATCTACATATTCGTTGTGAGCTCTATCTGCATATATAACATTGTCTATTGGATCCATTTTATTAGATTCTATAACTTTATATCTAGATAGATATTTACCTGTAGTATCCAGCCCACATCCGAAGAGAAATCTAATTGGGTTTCTCATCATTTCATCTCTTACGTACCTAAAAGATGTCTTTAGTATATAGAATCTTCCCACCTCTGGTTCTACCATAGCCCTAAGCCTTGTCTTTATAGCATCAGAAAGAATAGCACCTTGATGAGGAATTATCATTTCTACGTACGGAAATGATATATAAACTATTACTATAATCAGTGTAAGTGCTATAATACGTCCCTTATATGGAGCAATCATTCCTTTTATGTATGGTGACAGATATTTTAGATAGAGATAGAGCCAGAATAGAAGGAGTAAAAATAATACCAGCTTTACAATATTTGTTGTTGGTAGATATAGCAACATCAGGATAAGACCACCTGTAAAGATAAGATAAAAGACCACCTTCTTATATACAAAATAGGGAGATTTGGGTTTTAGGAATACTACTGGCATTAGAACAAGCAATAGAAGAAATGCAAGCCAAGAGCTCCTTGTCCCAGATGCTAGAAGCATATAGAATGTAAAACCAAAGAGTATAAAAAATAATATCCTCTCAAGTCTAATCTTTGAGTATATCGCCTCTAACATAATAATAGGTAAAACTATAACTACATATTCACCTAAAAAGTCCGCATTGCCAAGTGAGGATATAATTCTTCCTCCCAGATCCTCTAGAGAAAACATATCGTATCCTAAGATCTGTCTAAAACCTTTAACAATTATTAGAATCGTTCCCAATACAAATGCATATTTAATAACTGGTAATCTCTTTTTATCCAAGAATAGCAGAGATACAGTTGATAGAATTATTGGTAACATAGATGATAGCCCCAAGTACCTCTCCCACTCACCATAAAAACTAACATCTCTATAATCGGATAGCAATGTAGAGATAGATATAGATACCCCTAGAAGCCATACGTATACAAATATCTTCGAATATTTTATCTTTAAGCCTTTTCTGTAGAATAGAATAAAAATCAAGAAAATACTTAAGATAATTCTTACAAAGAGAAACTTTGGAAGCTCAAATGGGTCAATTACCCGGGAATAGAATATCCCCGGGGTAATTCCCATAAGGAGAAAGACTACAACATAGGATAACCAACTGTAGAATTGATCCATCTATGATTTTGGTTGCTTTGCTACTATCGAATTCTTTAACACCTCTACTGTTACATTTTCTGCTAGCTTTACAATAGCGGTATTCTCCTTGACCTCAATTATAGTTCCTAGAAACCCTCCCTCTGTAATAATCTTCATTCCCTTCTTTAGACTGTTTACAAATTCTCTATGCTTTTTCTCCCTCTCTCTCTGTGGTCTTATCAGCATAAAGTAGAATATTGCAAAAAATATAACCCAAAATATTAATGGATAGTATAGAGACTGTCCATCTTGCATAATTATACACTCAACTCCTTCCTATAATAATAAGCAATTTCTTCTCTAAGAGCTAATAGGCTTCCTTCCTTTATAGAAGACCTTATCCTTTCCATAAGATGAAGTATGTAATAGAGATTATGAATGGTTGTAAGTCTTGGTCCCAATGCTTCCTCTGCCTTAAATAGGTGTCTTATATAAGCCCTAGAATAGTTCCTACAAGTATAGCAGTTACACTCTTCATCTATAGGTCTTGGATCATTAACAAACTCAGCATTTGTTATTATCATTCTTCCCTTACTTGTAAATACACCTCCATGACGGGCAAGCCTAGTGGGAAATATACAGTCAAACATATCTATACCCCTAATTACCCCTTCTACTAATGATAACGGGGTCCCAACACCCATAAGGTATCTAGGTTTATCCTTTGGTGCATATGGCATTATATATTCCAGTATCTCATACATCATCTCTTTAGGTTCACCCACACTTAATCCCCCAATAGCTATACCCTCTACATCCATACTTGAGACTCTCTCTAAAGCTTCTAACCTCAAGTCATTAAACATTCCTCCCTGTACTATGCCAAATAATGCCTGATCTTCTCTCTTTTTTACCCTTATAGACCTTATAAGCCACCTAATAGTTCTATCTAGTGCTTCTCTAGCCTTCTCTCTACTGCTAGGATAAGGGATACATTCATCTAGGGGCATAATGATATCTGAACCTAAATCTTCTTCTATCCTTATCACCTCTTCTGGGGTAAAGAATAATTCTCTTCCATCTAGATATGACTTAAACTGTATCCCGGCATCGGTTATCTTTACCAGTGGGCTTAGACTCATTATCTGATACCCACCGCTATCTGTAAGAATAGGTCTATTCCAGTGCATAAACTTGTGTAATCCACCAAGACTCTTTATAAGTTCGCTCCCGGGCCTCAACGCTAGATGAAAGGCATTGGAAAGTATTATTTCCCCCCCGCATTCTAATACCTCCTCCGGTGTAAGGGTCTTCACCGTTGCCTGTGTCCCTACAGGCATAAATACCGGGGTCTTATATGAGCCGTGGGGTGTCTCAACTATTCCTGTCCTTGCTAGTGTTTTATCATCTTCTTTTATTACCTGAAATGTTATACCCATAGCTAATATAATAACATAGCATCTCCTAAACTGTAAAATCTGTACCTAAGTCTTATTGCCTCCTTATATGCCTTCATAATGAGTTCTCTAGACCTAAACGCAGAGACAAGTATAATAAGTGATGACTTTGGAAGGTGGAAATTAGTAACAAGTCTATCTACAACCTTAAACTTATACCCTGGATATATATAGAGTTCTGTTTTGCCCTTATAACTTTTTACTCTTCCTTTTTCATCCGCCACTGTTTCTAGAGTTCTTACCACCGTTGTTCCAACAGCTACAATCTTTCCGCCTCCTTCTCTTGAGGTATTTATCTCCTCTGCGGTCTCCTCCGATACCTCTATCTCCTCCGGAAGCACGTAGTGTTTTTCTATCTCTTCAACCCTTACAGGTAAAAATGTCCCGGGTCCTACATGCAGAGTTACATAGAGAATCTTTATACCTTTTGCTCTGATCTTTTCTAAAAGCTCCTCTGTAAAGTGTAAGCCAGCGGTTGGTGCTGCTACAGAACCGTTTACCCTAGCAAAGATTGTTTGATAATCCTCCTCTTTTACCTTCTTATGTATATATGGAGGTAATGGAATCTCCCCAAGCTCATCCAAATATGGTTCTACAGGTTCATTGAATTCTAATACCCTCCATCCCCCTTCTCTTACCTGTATGGTCTTACACTTTAGACCTTTATCAAATAAAACCTCTGTTCCTAAGTGTAACCTTCTTGCTGGATTTACTAATGCTTCCCATACCCTATCTGAAATTCTTGCGGTAAGCAAGACCTCTATGCTAGCCCCAGTGGGTTTTGTTCCTCTCAATCTGTACGGTCTTACTCTAGTGTTATTAAGGACCAATACATCTTTAGGCTCTAGATATTCAACAAGATTGTAAAAATACCTATGTTCCAGTCTCCCATCCGGATATACAACCATAAGTCTACAGTGGTCTCTAGGGTATACAGGTTCTTGCGCTATAAGTTCTTCAGGTAGATAGTAATCAAAATCCTCTATACGCATCAACAGTCACTCCTGGTAGATAGTATGAAATTATATCCCTATATGAGAATCCAACCTCAGCCATCTTCTTTGTTCCCCACTGACATACACCAACTCCATGTCCATATCCCTTACCTTTAACTATTACTTCATTCTCTCTTACCTCAATCCCAACTATAAATGTACTTGGAAGTTTGAATATACTTCTAATCTTAGTTCCCTCTATTCCATTGAGCCTTGATAATCTACCCGAAGAGTTTATCTCCAATTCTATATTACTATCTTTTATAAACTCATCCCACTGCTCTCTTTTTATCCTTCTTTCCCACTCTGACCAGGGAGAATCTTTACAGTACTGACATTCTACACCATTAAGGTAAGGAGGTGATTTAACACTCCACACATTCTTTGGTGATTCTGTATGTCCACCACAGGTAGAATGAAAGTATACGTTAGCAATAACATTCTCATAATATATAACTTCCCCCTTTGTAGAGTTAACCGCATCTGTCGTTGAACTATACTCTGCACTTTTGCCTTTATACACCTGAGAGTTCTCTGTATTTTCTAGGTCATAATCTTTTCCTACACCACTTTTTATTCTATTTAAAGTATAAGTCCTAGCCAATACAGCTTGAGTCTTTAGTGCTTCTTGATGCCAGTAATATGGCATTTCAGATGGAACTACGCCGTACAGATACTCTTCTAAGGGAACTATATTTATTACAAGCATACTGTTATTTCTATTTATTATTCTAAATCCTCCCCTATAAACAATACCATTTATAGATATATCACTACCTGTAATCTCTAAAATAGACCTATAATCAATCTGTAATTTCTCTGTATTCTGTAAATCATCTACTATATCTAGCACAATACTTACTGTATCTAACTTTACAGCAACTCTACATAGATTTTTTACCTCCTGAATCTTGTCACCTCTGATATAGAGTGACAGTATTCTTCCAGATATGGTAAACTCTTTTCCTCTATATACAAGAACCCTTACAGGTATATCAAGAGCTAAAGAAGGAAGAACAAAGAGAAAAGAAAAAACAAGAGATAAGATTAGAGCATAGACAAGATTTTTGGCTTTTCTATCCATTAGTCTCAGATATTCCAGGCCTTATTATCCTTTATTGCTCTTCTTATAGCAAAGATAAGCACCATAGATATTATTATCCCCCCGCCAGCCTGGAAAAGATTTCCTGGAAGCTCTGCTAAGGCTGGACCTATACCGTAGAGAAATACCTCCGTTATAAAATAACCTAAAACCATCTCTAAGCTGGCTAGGATAAGGAAAAGAACCTTTAGAGATGTCTTTTGTGCTCTGTATGCCAGAGTTCCCGCTATAATACCTTCTAAACCCTTTATTACAAGTGTAAATGGAGCCCAATGGGCATATCCAAGTATAATATCCGCTAGGGCAGAACCAATTCCTCCTGCCAATCCTCCTATCTTGGCACCAAATAGCATAGCAATAGTAAGGACCAGCGCATCGCCCAGATTTATATAGCCTTTAGTCTGAGGAACAGGTATCTGTATAACCATAGTCCCAGCACAGACTAAAGCAGAACCTATTCCTACATAAGCAATGGCTTTAACTATACCCTTCATCTATCTACCTCCATATGATTCTTTTTTCTACCAATATATTATAATATACCTTATGGAATACTTAAAGACAGGGAAGATAAAGACAGAACTTTTATCAAAATTATTATCATTATACAGGGGGAAGACCGATCCTAGTGTAATCCTTGGACCTTCTATAGGAGAAGACTCAGCAGTTATATCTCTATCAAAAAAACTTTTAGTGGCAAAGACAGACCCCATTACATTTGTTACAGAGGATATCGGTTGGTATGTTGTAAACGTCAATGCAAATGACATATTGACTAGAGGGGCTGATCCTAGATGGTTTATGGCAACAATACTACTTCCAGAGGGGAAAACAACAGAAGATATGGTAGAGAGAATCTTCTTACAAATCTCATCTGCCTGTGAGAGTCTGGGTATAGCGGTTGTAGGGGGTCATACTGAGGTTACAGTTGGATTAGATAGGCCTATAGTAGTTGGGTGTATGTTAGGAGAGATAGAAGAGAACAGACTTATAGCAACGTCTAATGCAAAGATTGGAGACTATATAGTTATAACTAAAGGGATAGCGGTAGAAGGAACAGCAATCATAGCCAAAGAAAAACAGAAAGAACTTTTAGAAAAGGGATATGATATCTCTTTCTTAGAGAGATGTAAGAAATTTCTCTATGAGCCTGGGATAAGTGTATATAGAGAGGTAAGTATAGGCAAGTCGCTAGATATACATGCTATGCATGACCCTACTGAGGGTGGTTTGAGTATGGGGATATATGAGATATGTAGAGCTTCTAATACCGGAGCATTGATCTATGAGTCTGAGATCCCACTATTTGAAGAAACCATTATTCTAAGCAAAGAATATGGGATAGACCCATTAGGGCTTATAACATCTGGAACTTTACTCATAGTATTGCCAAAA
Organism: uncultured bacterium; assembly: GCA_937958695.1. GTDB lineage: Bacteria > DUMJ01 > DUMJ01 > DUMJ01 > DUMJ01 > DUMJ01. The sequence continues at coordinate 919 of CALGNK010000017.1, read as the reverse complement.
GATGATGCAAATAAACTTATAAAACTCTATAGTGCTAATAACATAAGGGCAAGTATTATAGGAGAGATAAAACCAAAAGAATTTGGCATAAAGATAATATCAAAAGATTGTCTAAAAGACCTAATAGCAAAGGAGGATGACGAGATAATCAAGATCTTCAAATAAAAATTCGGTGGCTATTTACAAAATAGAATTTATCTGGTAAAATAAATTAGGCTGGGCCGCTAGCTCAGTGGTAGAGCACCTGACTTTTAATCAGGGTGTCACAGGTTCGATCCCTGTGCGGCTCACCATAAGTGCCCCCATCGTCTAGAGGCCTAGGACACGGCCCTTTCAAGGCCGAGACAGGGATTCGAATTCCCTTGGGGGCACCAGATATTTTTACTCATCTTAAAAGCAATAGATCTCTCTAAAATCTATCTCTTTATCACAATATATTCCTCTAACAAATAAAATCATACCGTGCTATAATCTAAACAAGGCAAGATTTTTACTAGGAGGATTTAATGGCAAGAATTGAATACAGGGTAGAGAGATTAGAAAGTTTATTGGGTCAGTTTATTATAAATACCGATGTAAGCTTAAGAAGACTAGAGACATCCTTAGAAGCATTCAAGGATGAGATGAGAGCATTCAAGGACGAAATGATGGCATTCAAAGATGAGATGAGAGCGTTCAAGGACGAAATGATGGCATTCAAAGATGAGATGAGAGCATTTAAGGATGAGATGAGATCATTCAAGGACGAAATGAATAAGCGTTGGGGAGAACTAGCCAGCAAGATGGGAACTATAGTAGAAGATATTGTAGCTCCAAACATAGGAGGAGTTGCTAAGAGGTATTTTGGTTGTGAGGATTTTGACTCCTTTGCTATAAGGGTAAAAAGAAGAAATACAAAAGACAGAAGTAAATCTAGAGA
>CALGNK010000016.1 GCA_937958695.1 uncultured bacterium | reverse complement strand
GATCATCAATTCATGTCCCTACAAGTGACAGAAGTACTTCGTATGCCATTTTTATACCTAGTTCTATTATCTCTTCTTTCATCTTGTTAGCCTTATACAATAGTACGTATAATCCTGAGTACTGCTTCCTATTCTTCTCTGATATCCCTAGCTTCCTCAGCTCTTCCCCTATTAGTAGCCCTATACTGTATGTTATTAACCCTATCGCTATTAGTTTCTCCATCCTCTCTTCTTTTTTACTCATTATCTTCATGTCCAGTGCCAAAGTACCCTATTATGTCTACTTTTATCTCCCCTTTGTAGTAGACGTTCTTCCAGACCTTAGTCTCTCCCTTGGCTACCTTTAGAACTATTTTGTTCTTGCTCTGATCTGTTATTCTTACATTGTTGCTTGCATTTAGCCTTATAACAAACTTCATCCCTGATTCTGTTAGTGCTCTAAGGAATCCTTCATAGCTGAATTCTAGGTAGTAAAATAAAAAGTTATAGCTCTACCTTCGTATGGTATACTTACTACTAGTAAGTTGGAACCTCTAGTTTTACTATCGCTAAGAGTACCTACATATTCTGTTTTCTTAGCATCTTCTCTAGGTATCTCTGTGGGATCAACGATAATAAATTCAGCTTTTGGAGATAGGAACCTTTTAAGTATGTTTTTAAGAATCTTTGTATGGCTTTATAGTTAGTCTCATCTATCTTATCTGCATTATTACCCTTTTTGCGTGAGATACTGCCTATAGAATTAGCTATGTCAGATATACGAAGTCTTTTAGCTTGTAGATATGCTATAATAATTTTAGCGAAGGAATCTAGGTATAATTCTTCGGAAGGAACTAGCTCTTTTACAAATTTTTTGATAAAATAAGTTTTTATGAATGTCATTTGATCACCCCCTTTCTGTTAGTTTTATCTAATAATATGATAACACTACAGGAAGGGGGTATTTTTATCTGAATCCAGATGTCCGAACTTCAGTTAAAATATATTTAATAGTCAAATTTAAAATAAGAAGATAATTTAAGATGTTATAAAAAATAATGGGGGCTCATACGAGCCCCTATTAAACAGAGAAATTAACGTCCACCGGTAAGCTCTAAGGGAAGTTTTGCTCCCCCAGCACCATATAAAATTAAGGTGTAAGAATTGCCGTCGGTTTGGTACTCAATAACACCAGCAGCAGCTGTTGCGCTAGTTGCACCTAAATAAAACGGAGAAGTGTTATTCTGTACAGACACTAAATATTCTGTCCCATTGAAAGGATTCTTAGGTGACGGTGAAACCAAAACCGTGAGACTCTGCACTGCAGTTTGTGAATTTGGATACCAAGGAGCACTAGTCTGGTTTGATGCATACATCTCTAGACCAGTCTGTATTGCACGGGCTGCATTTTGGACACCAGTCTCTCTTGCCCTATCCTGAGCCCTAAATGTATAAGGGATTAAAACAGCTGCCAAGATGCCTATAACTGCTATAACAATCATAAGCTCAATTAGCGTAAAACCTTCTCTAGCTCTTAAATTTTTCTTCATAATAACTCCTCCCTTCTAGAGATTTTTTATTTAACATTATCGATTACTAAAGATAGTATAACTTTTTGAATGATAAGTCAAGTTCTTGTAGATATTACAGAGAGAATTTTTCCCTTGTTCCTTCTTTGAATACGTAAATTAATCTACCTTCTTTGAAGATGTCCTGTATTATAAATTTTTCTATGTCAAAGTAGAAGAGTCCTATTCTGGCATTTCTAAGCATCTCTCTAGGTTTTGTCTTTTTGAATGCCCTTATAATACCTTTTTCTTCATCTGAAAATTCTAATTCTTCTGGTAGATAATCTTCTGGATGGATATTTAATATGTCAAATCTAAAAAGGTTTTTTAAGATATTATCGTCTTCTATAAAGCCAAATCTTAAAAGAGATCTATATAATCCTCTTAAGAAGTCTCTAATATTTTCTTTCAGATCAGCCTCACAGGCTAATTTCTCAAAGACCTCTGAAGGCTTACATCTTTTGAATATATATCTTAATGTCCAAAATAGATATTTTCTATTATAGAGCCTATCAACCAAGGTCTCTATCCGTTTTAGTTTGTAGATCTCACTGTAAGATATAAATCTATTAGATATTACCTCGTATGGGGGAAAGCTATAGTACTGGTAATTATACATATCTGCCTCTTCTCTTATCCTTGTTCCCTTTAGCATTTTTAAAAATCCCAACTGGACCTCATCGGCAAAGTATAAAATACTCTTATTTAAAGATTCTTTAAACTCCTCATAGTTTTCGTATGGTAATCCAGCTATTAGGTCTAGATGAATGAAGCATTTCCCCCCACTTATAATTTTCTTAATGTTTTTATCCACTCTTTCTAAATCGGCAAATCCTCTATCTATAGCTTTAAGTGTGTCGCTTTTAAAACTCTGAATCCCCATCTCAAGCCTAAATAGCCCCACTTTAGAGGTATTCAGGGCTAATATTATATCTTCATCAAGTAATGATGGTTCTATCTCAAGGTGAACCTGTGTCTCTTTGGCGTATTTCTTGCAGAATTCTATAATCTTAATAGCCCTTTCTTTATTTATATTAAATGTCCTATCGACAAATTTTAATAGCCTTACTCTTCTATCAAAGAGATATTTTATCTCATCAAAGACCTTTTCTATTGGTGCAAATCTAACCGTTTTGTCTAGTGAAGATAAACAGTACGAGCATTTAAATGGACATCCTCTACTTGACTCGTAATAGTAAATCTTATTGGTATCTATCTTTTCATCTTTGTATGGAAATGGAAGTTTCTCCATATCGAAATATGGATAACTCCTAATATTGAATCCCTTTTCTTTTGAGATAGCATTACAGAATTCTATAAAGAATGGTTCTCCTTCACCGCCTACTATAAAATCTACATATTGCCAATCTTCTATTTTGTCAAAGTATACCTCTGGACCTCCTAGGATTATTTTTACATCTTTTAAAACCTTTTTGATCCCTTCTATAAGTCTCTTTACATAAGAGGCATTCCAGATATAGACCGATATAGCTACATATTTAGGTTTCTCCTCAACTATCCTAGATAGCGCATCATTTAAATCTTGATTTATGTTGAATTCTAGAAACTTACAAGGGTATACATCCTTACATAGATGGTAGAAATATCTTATTGCAATATTTGTATGAATATATTTGGCATTTATAGCTAAAAATAGAAGCATTTATCTATTTCTTCCTAACTAGGAGAATAACTAGACCTGCAAGCGCTAGACCAGAGAATAGAGCCAGGACATCTACTACAAAAGTAGCAGTACCTGGCTCTAAAAAGAAGAGTAATCCGCCAGAAACTAAGATAATAAATATTGCTATTCTAAATACTCCTAAGCCCAAATTAGGATCTATCATTTCCCCCTAAATAAGAAACAAGATACGTAATGGTCATTTTCAGGCTCATACATATCAGGTACCTCTTTGTCACAAGTTCCCTCTATCCAGAATGGGCATCTTGGATTAAATGAACAACCTGGGGGTAAGTTTAGTAGACTAGGTATGTCTAGACTTCTTAATTTCATAGGTGTCTTGTTTCTAGTAACCTGCGGATCTGCCTCTGGGATAGCCATGAGTAGAGCCTTTGTATATGGATGAAGAGGGTTTTCTATCACTCTTGGGGTAGGTCCTATCTCTACTATTCTCCCTAGATACATAACTGCGATCCTCCCTTCCCATCCAAAATACTTAGCCATTGCAAGGTCGTGTGTAATAAATAGGAATGTAACATTCATCTCTTCTTTGAGTCTTCTTAAAAGCTCTATAATACTAAGTCTTATAGATACGTCTAACATAGATACCGCTTCATCTGCCACAATGAATTTTGGATTCAATGTTAGAGAACGTGCTATGGCTACTCTCTGCCTCTGCCCTCCACTCAATTGGTGTGGGTATTTATATATAAAATCTCCAGGTGGTGTAAGGTCTACCCTATCTAAGAGATCAAGAACTTTTTCTTCTGCTTCGCTTCTATTTCTGACTAGTCCATGTCTAAATAGAGGAGCACTCAGTATATTGTATATCCTGTGAACAGGATTTAAAGAGGAATACGGGTCCTGATGTATGATTTGTACTGCCTTTCTGTAATCCTTGAACTCTTCATTATTCATACTCCAGATATCTTTTCCCTCAAATAGTATTCTTCCTGAGGTAGGTTTTATCAAACCAACTATAAGTTTACCAGTAGTTGTCTTTCCACAGCCACTCTCACCAACAAGACATAAGACTTCTCCCCTTCCTATAGAAAGGGATAGGTCTCCTATAACTTGCATATTCTTCCTTCCCCCAAAGATTCCGCTCCTTACAGTAAATGATTTACTCACATGGTCAAGTTGTATAATAGCTCTATCTTCCATTGCCTATCTCCTTATGCCTAAAACATGCTACAAAATGGTCCTGTCCTACCTCTACTAGCATAGGTTCATCTTTTTCACATACTGAATTTTTATATTCACATCTAGGAGCAAATTTGCATCCCGGTGTAAGATTTATAAGGTCAGGTGGTGAACCTGGAATAGAATAGAGTTCTCTAAAGCCAGCAGTTACAGTAGGGACAGCTTTTATAAGTCCAAGGGTATATGGATGTTTTGGACGGTAAAATATATCTTCCACACTACCAAGTTCTACTATGGCTCCTGCATACATAACCGCTACCCTATCTGCAAGTTCTGCTGCTAGAGAGAGGTCATGAGATATGAATATCATCGAGAGTCCCATATCTGCCTTTATTGTCCTAAGAAGTTCTATTATATTTCTCTGTGTGAGAATATCTAGAGCGGTAGTAGGCTCATCTAGTATGAGTATCTTAGGCTCCAAAAGTAGACTCATAGCTATAAGGACCCTCTGTCTCATACCACCGCTAAGCTCATGAGGATATGAGTTTATAACCCTTTCTGGGTCTAATTGAACATATCTAAGAAGGGATATAGCCCTTTCTTTAACAAAATTTCTATTACTTATCCCATGAGCCCTTGCAGTATCGTATATCTGGTCCCACACCTTTAATACTGGATTAAAGGAGTTTAGTGCAGATTGGAAAACCATAGCAATCTCTTTCCATCTAAACTGTCTTAGCTCTTTTTCGCTAAATTTACTTATATCATATTCATTTCCATTTCCCTTATATACGATTCTTCCATCTTTTATATACCCCGATGAAGGAAGTAATCTTATGATTGCAGTCCCTAAAGTAGTTTTCCCAGAACCGCTTTCTCCTATTAGTGCCAGATTTTCCCCCTTATAAAGCTTTAGGTTTACTCCTCTTACTGCTTTTACCTTTCCTCTTATATTAGAATATTCGACGAATAGATTTTCTATGTTTAAAATCTCTCTAGTCAATTTACTCTCCCGCCCTTAATCTTGGATTAAATATTCCTTCAAGGGACCTAGTGAATGTCACTGCTGACCATTGGAATAGTACTATAGCTATTATTGGGGATAAGATGTAAAAGATGCTCCCTTTATAGAATATAGCACCCCTAGTCCAAGCCAGCTGGATCATAAGACCCCAATTGTGGCCATAGAATGGAACAAGTCCAAGTATTATTAATCCTACTTGACTATACACCGCCCCTGTCATAGCCATAATAAGACTTATAACTATATAACTAAGCATATTGGGGAGTATTTCAGAAAATATTATGTGCATCCTTCCAAGGTCTAAGACCCTTGCTGCTTCTATATAGTCTCTTTCCTTTATAGAGAGGACCTGAGACCTTATCGCTCTTGCAAGGGCAGGCCAACCGAGAAAACCGATAATAAATGCCAGCATAGTTGGGTTTGTAAGCCTTACAAATGCTGCCAAGACAGCCAAGAGTGGAAACTGTGGAATCGTCAGGATGATCTCGGTTATAAACATAATTACCGTATCTGTAAAGCCCCCAGCATATGCGCTTAATGAACCTAGACTTACCGCTATTAGAGTAGATATAAGTCCTGCCAAGAATGCCACTATTATAACATCCCTACCACCGTTTACTATTTGAGAGAATATGTCTCTTCCCTGATTATCCGTCCCTAAGATATGCTCTCTAGATGGAAATTGATATATCTTATCTAATTTTACTTCAGTGTCTAGTTTTACAAAGTATGGTCCAACAAAAGAGAGTAATAGTATAGATAAAAGAAAGATAAAACCAATAAGTCCAGCCTTGTCTCGAGATATAATAACTAAAGGTTCCCAGAATATTCTCTTAACAATCTCTCTAGACTTCATTATTCTCCTCCTATCTTTATACGTGGGTCCAGTTTAGAATAGAGTAAGTCTGCAATAAAGTTTGCCACTATAACCGCAATAGTAATTATTAAAAATACTGCCTGCATAACGGGATAGTCCCTCTGGGCTATGCTGGCACCTAAAGCCCAACCGATGCCTTTATAAACAAATATACTCTCAATTAATGCTGAACCACCCATAAGAAATCCCATCTGCATAGTCAAGCTGGTAAATAGTGGTAAAAGTGCATTCCTACCCACATAGGCAAATGTTATACGACTTTCAGGAAGTCCTCTAGCCTTTGCTACCGTTACATAATCTTCTCCTAAGGTATTTAGTGTGCTACTCTTCATGCTCAATGTCCAACCACCAATAGTGCTTACTACATAAGTCATAATTGGTAAAAGAGCACGTGAGAATATGTCCTTTATGAATATCCATGTGAATCCTGGCTTTATACCAGGAGAAACAGTTCCTCTCATTGCGCTTACAGGGATCAGTCCAAGCTGGACACCAATAATAATAAGAAGAAGGATACCTATTAAATAATTTGGTATAGCACTTAATATAGCTGCAATAGTTGACATAATATGGTCGAATATACTTCCTCTTTTATAAGCAGCAAGCATACCAAGGGTTATACCTAGAGTAAAGCTTATCAGTATAGATATTCCAACGCTAAATATAGTCCATGGAAGATAAGCAGAGATCATTAAAGCTACCGGAGTCCCTTGAGATAAAAACGAGACGCCAAAATCTCCTCTTAATAGATTTCTCATATAGATTACGTACTGTTTGGATAGGGGTGCATTTAGGTCTATAGAAAACAACGCTGCTGCCTGGTTTTTTGCATCCTGAAAGCTCATCCCATACTGAGACATAAGTTGTCCTATATATATCTCTATAGGATTTCCAGGCATAAGTCTAATGATAAAGAATGTTAATGTTGCCACTATAAAGACAGTTAAAATTGCTCTTACAGCCCTTAAAAATATGTAATTAGAAAGAATTTTTTTAACTCTGCTCAACTTTCTTGCCCTCCTGTAATGATAAAATTAGGGGACGTCTCATAGAGACGTCCCCATATATCCTGATTATCACTATTTAGTTACTGGCTTTAGTGTTCCATTTAGTATCATTATTGTGACAAAGTTATCAGCATATGGGCTATTCTTATAGATTGGATCTCCTTCCTTAGGCCAGTTGGTTACTCTTACACCATCAAGTGCTGGGTTATTTCCATATCTCTCCCAGAGAGGAACTATTGGTAATAGTTCGTTGAATGCAAGTGCAAGTTTTTCCACAATCTTCTTCTGCTGTAGGACATCGTAACCCTCTGCACTCTGGGTGATAAGCTTATCTAAGTCGACCTTACCTACAGACTTAGTAGTTTGTACAAGAGGGAAGTTCATTCCAGGTCCTAGACCGCTTGGATAGTTATATGTAACTAGGTCTGTATAATAGGAGAAGTGTGCATGTGGATGTGCGGAACCCCAACCAGCTATAGCCATCTGGAATCTTCCAGCCCTTACCTCGGTAGGATGCTGGGCATAAGTAATACCACGAACTGTAGTCTTTATACCAAATTTTGTCAACTGCTCAGCAGCATTCTCTGCTGCAGCTGCCCAGTCTGCAAATTCAGCTGGAACTAGTAGCTCGTACTCCATCTTTGTCCCTTTGTCTGTTACCCAGATACCATCTGCACCCTTCTTGAATCCAAGCCCAGTTAATATTTTTGCTGCTAAGTCAGGATTGTAGTCATATTTATTTAGTCTCTTTATCACCGCTTCTGATAACCACTGTGGAACTAGGTTATCACTTAGACCTGTCATATAGATCTGTCTCTTAGCAGAGTCGCCTAGAGATACGAATGCATTTTCTTCTTTCTTAATTACATAGGCAATAGCCTGTCTGACTTCTTTTAGATTGAATGGATAGATGTTGTGGTTAAAGTATATCGCTGGACCAGAATATATTGGTGGTCTTATGATTCTTATACCCATCTGTATATACTGTTTCTCTGTTGCAGGCGGGAAGCCATGTGTAGCATAGTCTACCTCTTTAGCCATAACTAACGGAGTTACTACAGGAGTTTCTCCATTGTATACCTTAATTTTGTCAAACTGAATCTTCTCAGCATCCCAATACCCTTCAAATTTGGTGAGTGTTATTTCTGATTCGGTTAGATTCTTTGGATCTAGAATAAATGGACCAGTACCAATCATCTTCTCAGGCCTAAACTGGTCAAACTCTGCTCTGAGTTTCTTCATCTCATCAGAGTCTCTTGTTTTGCCTTGGTTGAGAAGGGCAATTACCTGACTTGCATATTTGCCATATACAGCATCAGAACGGATCTGTGTCCTAAGGACGTATCTCTCCAAGACCATAGGAGCACATACTACCGCCATACGGAAGTCTACAGTATAGTCATCCACCGCTGTTACCTTGTCTATGTATCTCCAGATAGCCCAGTTATAGAGATATCCAAGATAGAATGTAGTAACTACGTCTTTAGCAGTAAATGTCTTACCATCTTGCCACTTTACACCTTTTCTAAGATATACCCTAAATGTATTGGTTTTCCTATTTAGACTCCACTTTGTTGCCAAAAGCGGCATCCACTTACCACTAGCCCATAGATACATAGCTAATGGTTGTTCTATAAGGTCATAATAAATACCCAAAGTGATAGCATTGGTTGCATAGGAATTGAAGTGTCCAACTGGAGGTGGTGTATAAGGCCAAGCACCGTTAAACTGTCCACCTGCAAGAGCAGAAGAGACTAAACTTACTACTAGTATCAAGCTTAGTAGAGTTAAAATAACTTTCTTCATAAATTCCCTCCTTCTCTAAAATTTTCTCCCCTTCACATTAACTCACCGACAGAGACAATTAAACCTTAAATTTATTCATCTTTTTATCCCTTTTATCACCCCCTCATACGAATGTTATTGCGTCTTAATTATAACACAATATTAAAACAAACTTCAAGGGTGCGTTCTTCTTTAGCTTGCCAAGTTTAGAATTATCTTAAGTGTTCCATCTGTACTCTCTGATCTTATAAAGAAATAATTAAAACTTTTTAGATCAGCATAAATTTTGTCATCTTTCAAAATATCTTTATATAGTCTTTCCATAAATTGATAGTGGAATATAGGATTGTAGTATTCTAGAAAATCTGTAAACTTGTAGTTATAAGTTTTTCCTTTTTGGTAACCTTTAGGTAATCTATTCTCTCTATCAAGATACTCAATATCCTTATTTATCTTCAAATTTGGAAAGTTATCTACAATGTTTTTCATAAGATTATTACTTATGACCTCTAGATCCTTAGGTGTGTGTCTATAATCTGCATTCTTAAAGCTATTAAGGTCAAATCTATACTTAGTAATAATACCTTCTCTTCTTTCAATCTTGTATAAGATTATCTCATTTATAACTTTATCTTCTTTTAGCCAGTGTCTATAATAAGTTCCAGCATCCATTATAGGTGTATGTTGGTCTAGTATAAAAAACCAATCATTAATTATTACTCCAACCGCATTATGTCTTATAGATTCGTTTAGAAATCCTATATCCAATACAAAGACAGGCGTATAGTCCATTGCTAAGATTAAGCCAGCAGTAAGAAGTGCATAATCTTTACAGATACCACTTCTTTTAAGCACTGTCTCATAAGGAAGTTGAAATATATTATCATGACCTTGGATTATCTCTATTTTACCAGTGTTCCAGATGCGGATTACAGGTTCGTGTAGAGTGGCTTTATGAAAGTCATATTGAATATTTTTCTCTTCCCATTCTAGAATATTCCAAACACTCCCTTGAATAGTGTCTCTCTTTAATTCTTTTGCTAGATCAGAAATTCTATAGAGATTTTCTTCTTTTAAAGCAAAGGATAGAGCATTTTCTAGTTCGTATCTCCAGAGCTCCTCAGAACTTGCTACTGTAATAAAAAGGAATATAAATAGAAGAGTAAAAATGAATATCTTTCTCATAAATAGTCCCCACCTATATTTGAACAATTATACTTTAGCAGATTCATACAGCATAAATATTGCTTCCATAGTCTTTTCTGCTTCTTTAAGTGTTACTATTGGTTCTTTATTTTTTATTATACAGTCTACAAAATGGTCTATTTGATTCTTCCAAAAGTCTGATGCCCCTATGGCTGGTTTTATGTATCTTGGTGTATCATCTTCTTTATAAAAGACGAGTTCATCGTTAGTAACCTTTATAGATCCTTTTTCTCCATAGATCTCTAATCCTATCTGCTCGAAACCCTTTGTAATACTACTCATAGAGAGCTGGGCAATGCTTCCATCTTGAAAGTTAATTGTCCCTAGGAATGTATCTTCAACCTCCGTATTGAAAAGAAGATTTAAAGGAAGGCCATTTACTGAGGCTATCTTCTTTCCTGAAAACCAGACTATTGCGTCTACTATATGAATTCCATCTCTAAAGAGTGTTCCTCCCCAAGCCTCCTTCTTTGTTGTCTTCCATTTTGGATACTGATTATAATCCTTAAATGCTAGGTATTTCCCTATGATGAATAGAATTTCCCCTATCTCTCCTTCTTCTATTAGTTTCTTTGCTAATCTGAAGGTATCACTAAACCTCAGAGAGTGGGCAACCATCACCTTGATGTTTAGTCTTTCTCCCTTTTCTATAATCTCTTTTATCTCTTCTCTACTTGTAGCAACAGGTTTTTCTAATAGTATAGGAATCTTAAAGTCCATAACTCTTAGGGTTATATCTCTATGTGTATGGTGTGGAGTGCATATGCTTATCGCATCTAGTTTTTCTAGATTTAGCATATCTTCAAAGTTCTCATACGTCTTAAGTCCCATCTTCTCTGCGTTTTTTCTATTTTCTTCCAAAGGGTCTGCTATTATAACTCTATTGACATTTGGATTATTCATATAGTGTTGGGTATGAACCTTTCCTATAAATCCGTAACCTATTACCCCTATATTAAGCATAGGTATTTTCACCACCTCGAGCAAAAAATGATATTATTACAGCAATAACATTTAATATTGCAAACGAGATAAATGCAGTGAGCGTTCTTTCCGGAGTAGCTAATAGGTAACCGCTAGCAAGTAATGATACCGCCACCCCTAAGGCGTTGAATGTGAAGATAAATGCCATATAGTTTGACCTATCACTTAAGCTTGCAATGTCTGCTACCCAGGCGTTGGCATTTACAGATACTGTTGAAACCTGAAAACCTAAAAGGGCACCAGATACAATAAATGCTATTGGTGATTTAGCTAATCCTAACATAAGGCTGGCTAAGGCACCAAATACAAAACTTATGATGAAAGAGAACCTTCTACCAAAAAAGTCTGAGATGCTTCCACCAACCTTACTGAATAGAGACTTGAGTAGATAGAATGAGATCGATAGTGCTCCTATCCATGCTAGACCTATCTCTCTACTTATCAAGATGCTAAATCCGCTATAGACTATCCCATAAGAGAATGAACTTATGAATAGAAGAATACTAACCATAAATGTCTCTCTTGTTGCTATTTCTTTTAAGGAGTTAAGTGTTATAGCCTTTGATACAACTACATTCTCAAGTCTCAGTTTAGATAGGAGTAGAAGTCCTATGATAGGAGGAATTCCTGCTAGAGAAAACATAGTCTTTCCGCCAAAATCTGCTAGAATTTTGTTTAACCATAAGACACCTACAGCAGTGCCAAATCCTACACCAGCGTATAAAGCCCCTACAGCTCTGCCATACCTCTCTATACTTGTATTATTAAGAAGAAGCACAACCCCAGATGTCCAGAAAAGGGCTGAGGAGAATCCTAATATGCTTGTTGCCAAGAAGAATGAGAATAATTTATTACTAAGTGCAAAGATGAATGCATAGATTGCATAACCCCCAATACCTATAAATACTACCGGAATCTGTCCAAGAAGTTTTTCTAATTTGTGTATAAAAAATCTAGAAGGGATCTGGGATATGTAGATCATTGCTATTACTAGGCTTCCTATAGTAGAAAGATATCCCAGCCCCTTAAGATACGGCACTATATAAGGTTGTGTGGCTCCAGAGCCAAGGAATAGGAGTCCACCTATAAGGAAGAATATAATCTCGTTATTTATGCTACACCTCTTTTAGCTCCTCTATGTTCTCTTTTACCTTAGATACCGCAGTTAGTATATCGTCCATATCCTCCTTGGGTCCAAGTAGGACGCTCTGAGGTAGCCAGATTCCTTCTTCATGGCATGCCTTCTCTGTAACAGGTAGATAGACATCCTTATAGTCTCTTTCTTTGTAGGGCCAATCTAGGATAGCTGGGAACTTGTAAAGAGGAACATATCCTGGGCTAGCAGGAATACCCTCCGCGTTTAGAGCCCTTATAAATATATCCCTCTTTATACCTTTGAATTCTTCCCTGTTATACCTGAATATAAACAGATGGTATGCATTTCTTGTTACACCTTCGTCTGGGACTAGTGGTTCTACCCCTCCTATCTTTCTTAAACCCTCGGCAAGGTATTTGGCATTTTCTTCTCTCTTTTTCATCTGTTCCTCTATCCTTTCCATCTGGACGAGGAGTATCGCTGCTTGAAATTCTGTCATTCTATAGTTCCAACCAAGTATAGGATGATCGTACCATCCACCCTCTTTAACTCTACCTACATTCATAAGGGACCATGCCATATCGGCAAACTTCTTATTATTAGTGGTAATTATTCCTCCCTCTCCTGCATTTATATTCTTTGATGCCTGAAAACTGAATGTTGCCATATCTCCAATAGAGCCAATCTTCTTACCTCTCCACTCTGCCCCATGTGCCTGAGCTGCATCTTCCAAGACAAGTAGATTATACTTTTTGGCTATCCTCATTATCTCATCCATATTTGCCGGACATCCACCGATATGAACAGCTATAATTGCCTTTGTCTTTGTGGTTATCGCCTGCTCTATACTCTTTGGGTCTATATTGTATGTATTTGGGTCTATATCCGCAAATACCGGATCTGCACCAACCAATAGACAGGCACTTGCGGTAGCTATAAATGTATAAGCAGGAACAATAACCTCATCTCCCTTTCCTATATTCATAGCTCTAAGTGCTATCTCTAGGGCGGCTGTTCCGTTTACACAAGTAACACCATAATTTGTACCAACAAATCTACTGAATTTCTCTTCAAATTCCTCGTTCTTCTTGCCTGAAATCCTACCCCAATGTCCACTTCTTAGGACCTCTATTAATGCTCTTTCTTCTCTTTCGTCAAATATAGGCCACTTTGTAAATGGCTTTGTCCTTACTGGTGTTCCACCTTTAATAGCAAGTTTCATCTTCTAACCCTCCCATCCAATCTCTTTTAATGTATTTCTTAACCAGTCTAAGCCCTTCTTTAGGCCAATCTTAGGGTCTTCAAGCCCCTCATACTCTATACAGAGAGGATTCTTATAGCCGTTCTTTTTAAGCTCTTCTAAAAATATCTTTAAATTTATCTCGCCCTCTCCAAGGGCTAGCGAGATATACTTATCCTTTATCCCATTCTTTGTACTTCCATTCTTCAGATGTGTGTGGACAGTGTAGGGAGCAACCATTTTTAAGAACTCTTCTACATCTTTTAGGCTATTCCCATACCAGTAATAGTTTGACGTATCTACTGTAAGTCTTAAATAATTAGAACCTACAGCTTCTAGTATTTCTAGCTCTACCCTGGCATCGTTAGTAAGTTCTCCATGATTCTCTAGACCTAAGATTATTCCAAGACTTTCTGCCCTTTTTACCATCTCTTTAAAGCCTTCAATTATAAGTTTTATAGCATCCTTTCTGTTTATGCCCTCCTTTGGTTCACCACCAAAAGCTCTAACTACCTTGGCAGAAAACTCTTTTGCCAGTTTACAGGTATTTTCTAACTTCTCAATCTGTTTAGTCAGTTCTGTTATGTCTTTTTGGACAAAATCATTATAGCCTGATACTGCGAATGCTTCTAGTTTATATTTCTCTAATAGTTCTTTTACCTTTGGAACATTTTCGAATGTTAATGGAAGGCTATTCTTGTGTACACCTGGTGAGGTAGATATCTCTATACCATCAAAACCTGTAGAACTAGCGTATTCTAAGAATTCCTCAAATGTGTATCTCCCCATTGATAGACCTAATGCTCCTATCTTAGGCATTTTTACCTCCTTCTAAAAGTTTTATTGAATTTTTATAATAAATACGAGCCTTTTCTTCTTCTGTAAGCCCACTACACTCTACCATCCCAGTGACAAAGGAAGGATTTATTAGAGTGAAGTCTGTTCCAAATAGAACCCTCTCTATACCAACAGTATCTATACTTATTCTAAGTTTATCTCTATCTGCATAGCTAGAGCAGGGCTCAACATATATATTCGGATAAGGTTTTACTATATCAAGACAGTCATACCAGACATCTCCACCTGTATGACCCATAATAAACCTCACATTGGGGAATTGTCTTGCTATTTTAGTAAGCTGAATAGCCATAGGGATTCCCCAGGTGTGTATAAGATATATAAGCTTTGTGTCTAAGAAATGTTCTATTATCTTTTTTGTCTTCTCGTCATCTATACTGACTCTAGAGTAAGCTGGATGTAATTTTATACCAACAATCTTTTCATTATCCAAATATCTATTTACCTCTTCTATAGATTCTTCTAGATAGTTTGGATTTAGAACTAGATATCCATAGAGTCTATCATCCTTTTCTAGAAGTTCTATCAACTCTCTATTTCCCTCTCTAAAATCATACACTATGGCTTTAGATGAAGAAAATATAGCCTTTGTTACATTGAATCTGTCAAGGTACTCCTTTATTCTATCTACCCCAAAGTTATCCATTGCAAAGGGCCAAGAACCAAAGTGGCAGTGAACATCTATAATCATAGTTTCACTCCTAGCATCACTTCAAGATTTTTACTCAAAATATTTTCCTTCTCATCTTCAGAAAGAGTGCTTTTTAATATTATATTTAAAGCGGTCTCAAATGAAAGTAAAGGTGCCCCTGAACCAAAAATAATTCGGTCAAGACTAGCATACCTCTTTAAATATTCTAAGGCATCTGGACTATTGAGGAGATGGGACTCTATATATATGTTTTCTAATTTTTTTATAACCGAAATAACCTCTGAAAGATTACTATAATTGGATCCTACTATTATAAATGGATTTTTTACCTCTCTTGCTATAGATGAAATCTTTGTAAGCTCTCCATATCCAGATGTATGAATAATGATAGGTAGATTTTCATTGCTTAAGATATCAACAACATCTCTAAATGGCGCAAAGTCTATCATCCAGCCTTGTAATCTTGGGAAAAAGGCAATAGCCAAAAATCCTTTTGCTTTTAGATTCTCTATATATTCTATATCTTTTGGATAAGCCCTAGGGTCATAGGTAGCGATCGGGTATAAACCATCTTCTCTCTCTATTAAAGTAAGGGTCTCTTCATTACCCTCTATCGCATCGTAGAATATCCCTTTTAATGATAGTGTAAACCCTCTAGCCTGATAAGATTTTAGGATAGTTTTTAGAGTTTCTAATGATGTATCCGCCTTTCTATAAGGATAAAAACCAAAACTAGTATTTGCATCTACTATCTTCATGTTGATAACCACCTTTCTATAGCATCTCTTGCATCCTTTCCAGTAAAGACTACTGTTCGAGCGTCTAAGAGTTTAGCACCCTCTTTATTCCAATACCTCTGTGCATGCTCTGCTAAGAGAAATTCTATCTTGAAACTTACAGGTCCATCAATCGTTAATGGTTTTATAATCTTACATTTCTCTACTGCTCTTTTTAACGCAGATTTTATATTGTTTTCTACCGTAGTTTGGGGAAGCATAACTGCAGATGTCCTAGTAAGTCCATATTTAGTTATTGCTACTTCCACATCACTTACTAGATTCTTTGCCTCTAAGCAAGCCTTGTCATCTCCAGAAACAAAGACTAGAGGGACACCTAGAGATCCGGCATAAAATGCACACATACCTATCTCCCCTACCGGAATATCATTAATGTATGCGCCTCTCCATGAAATAGATGACATTGTATGGTCTAGAACAGAACCTTTTGTCCCTGCCATAGCATGGGCTCCTATAAGCATTAGACCGTCAAAATCTGAGGTAAGCATCGTCAGATAATCGGGCCAGGGAGACCCCATAATATACTTTGCACCATCTACAAGCTCTTCATAGACTAGATTATAAGCCTGATTAGCACCATGCCCATCTAAAACAATTATCTCTTCTATCCCAAGTTCATTCAGGGTTTGAACTACTATATTTACTTCCCTAGTGAGAAGTCTTCTTGCCCTTTCATACATAGGATTACCAGATTCAGTCTGAACTGGAAGGACAACACCCTCTACCCCTTCTAGGTCTGTTGAAATATGGAATCTCATAATATACCTCCTGAATTATTAAATTTATATAAGAATTATACCGATGTCAAATCAAAAGTCAAGTAGCCTTTAAAATTTCTGAGCAATTTAAAAATTGACTTCATGTTTGTATAGTGTTATTATAACTATAAATTTAAAAATGGAGGTTGCTATGGCTTATTGGTGGAAAAGACCTTTAAGGATGATGAGATGGGATTATATAGACGACTTTTCAAGGATAAAGAATGAAAACATAGATACTCTTGTGCGAATGAAAAAAGGAAAACTTCATATAAACTGCGAATGGATAGTAGGGACTCCGGGTGTTTCTCCTGGTCTAGGTTATCTAGTTACATTTTATGCTGAAGGTTTTGATAGATATCCTGGGTTTGAGGATTTCGATTCTCTTAGAACATATCTTTCATACGCTAGAAAATATGGGATAAGATTACTGGTCTATCTAAATATGCACTGGTTTAGCTATGAATTTGCCGATGCTCATCCAGGATGGGAGAAGATAATGTCCAATGGAGAACCTTACGGTATAGTTCATCCTCTCTATGGTAATGGAACTACCTTTTGTGTAAACTCCCCTTGGAGAGATTGGGCTTTCAAATTGATGGAAGAGACGATGAAGACGGGAGTTGATGGGATATTCTTAGATGGTCCAGTTGTATATCCTGACTGTTGTTACTGTGAATCTTGTCAGAAAAAGTTTAAGGAGAGATATGGTAGTGAAATACCAAAGGAGGATTGGCAGGACCCTCTATGGAAGGCATTTATTGAATTTAGAGAAGACTCTATGGCTGACTTCTTGAAGGATGCACAAGAGGTTGTTCTTAGAATAAATCCTGAAGGTGTTATATTCTTGAACGCCGGTTCATGGCAACCTGGGAGCTGGAGGGTTGCTAGGGATGCAAAGAGGTTATCTAGATATCAAAATTTCTCTCTGGCTGAGGCATTCTTCCATCCATCCTCTGGTAGGATAAACCTTTATCAATCTGCTATGACTACGAAGTATCTAAGGGCTACAGGGATACCTGCAGTAACTGCTTTTCACTACTGTATGGGTGCCTGGCACTATACATTTTTACCTCCTGAAGAGATAAAACTATCTGTATATCAGGCGGTAAGTTGTAATGGGAGTATATGGATAGGTGGTTCTACGTATAGACACGAGTATAAGCCAGAAGGATGTAAACCATTGAATGAGACGTTAGGATTTTTGGAGAAGAATGAAGATTATCTAAAAGATTTAGAATCTATCTCAGACACCGCTTTGCTCTTTTCATCTCAGACTAGTAGATATTATATATCAGCCATTACTGAACTATACAAAGATCTAGGTAGTGGTAAGGAGCAGGACCTTATAGTTGACTTAGGAACTGGTAAGACTGTAGTAGATTGGAGCAAAAGAAAGCTAATCTGTGAAAATCTAATGAGTTTTTCCTATGAAGGTTATTTTACCGCATTAACTAGGAGTCATATAATGTTCGATATTGTACTAGATGAAGACATATTATTAGAGAAGTTATCAAAGTATAAGATCCTTATAATACCAGATTTTGCTTGCTTAAGCGATGAACAGTGGCAGGTAATAGAAGATTTTGTAAAGGATGGTGGTTCTCTAATAACTTCTTTTGATGCCGGATTGTATAGTGAAAAAGGAGAACTAAGATTTATAGAAGAGAGATTAAGACTTTTAGGTATTAAAGATATAGAAGGGGCATTTCCTGCTGTAAGAGGTGAGAACTATATAATAGCTAAGGAAGACATTTTTGGCTTTGATAAGGGAAATCTTATAGAAAGATCCCCTTATGCCTTAAAGGTAAAACCACTAGAAAGGACATATACCCCGTTTCTTTTTATGAATCCTTTAGAAAGGGTATACACACCTCTTAAGGGCGAGAGCAATTTTCCAGCGGTTATAATTAATAGCTATGGAAAAGGTAAAGTACTCTATTTTGCATTCCCTATAGGGGCATTCTATGGGTCTGATAGGATCGGGACACAAGAACAGTTAATAAGTGCTAGCATTAATTATCTAAGAGAACCGATAATAAAGGTTTTGGCTCCACCTACTTTAGAGGCTGAGCTTTATAGACAGAAGGATAAAAGTAGGATTATACTATTCTTGGTGAATAATACTGGTGATATGCAAAGACCACTTAGTTATATTAACCCTGTAAATAATATAGAGATATCGATTAAGAATATCTCTATAAAGAGCATCTATTCAGTGAGTAACGAGAATTATATAGATTTTAAAAATAATAACGGTGTCAATTTTACAGTGCCTATATTGAAGGAGTTTGATATTATTGTATTAGAGGAGGAATAAAAATGGAAAGGATAACTTTTCCACCAAGAATCATATTTGATGAAAGGGAGAAAGAGGCTATCCTTAGGATAGTAGAGAAGACGATGACTGGTCCTGAGGCGATAGACCTCTATGGAAAGGGACCTGAGGTTGCCTCTTATGAGAGAGAATTTGCTGACTATTTTGGAGTAAAGTTTGCAGCTGCTGTAAGTTCAGGGACCGCTGCTATTCATTCTGCAATTGGTGCTCTAAGACTTGAACCGGGTAGCGAGATCATAACTACCCCTATCACTGATCCTGGAACTGTTGCCCCTATCCTTATGCAGAATTGCATTCCGATATTCGCAGATGTTGATTATGAAACGCTCAACCTCTCTCCTGAATCTATAGAGAAAAATATCACTGAAAAGACAAAGGCGATTATTGTTGTTCATCTAGCTGGTCAACCATGCGATATGGATCCTATAGTAGACATAGCCAAGAGGTATAATTTGTATTTAATAGAAGATTGTGCACAGGCACATGGTGCAAAGTATAAAGGTAGGTATGTTGGAACATTTGGCGATATATCTGCTTTTAGCCTTATGGCTGGGAAGCATATGAATGCTGGCGGACAAGGTGGCATGGTTATAACAAATAATGAAGAATTATACTGGAATACCAAGAGGTTCTCAGATAGAGGAAAACCTTTTAATTCTACGGAGACAACAAATCTATTCTTGGGTTTAAATTATAGAATGACTGAGCTTCAGGCTGCTATAGGTAGGGTTCAGCTTACAAAGCTTGCAGATATAAAGAGTAAGAGACAGTGGGTAGTTGAGAGATTAAGAGAAGGGTTATCTGGACTAAAGTTATTTAGATTATGGAAGTTTATAGATGACGCTGAACCAAACCCTTGGTTTGCCTTTATCAAGTTTAACAAAGAGTATATGAGAATAGATAAAGTAGAAACCGCTAAGGTTTTAGCTGAATATGGATTACCTATAGGGGCACACTATGTAGTTCCTATCTATAATCAGTACTGGATAAAGAATAGGGTTACCTATGGAACATCTCAATATCCTTGGTCTATGCCAGGGGTAAGAGAGATAGACTATACAAATTGTTGCCCAAATGCGGAGAAGGCACTGGCTGACCATATGACCCTTTATCTTCATGAAGGATGGACAGAAAGAGAGATAAATTATACAATAGAGGTGTTCAAGAAGGTTGAAGAGGAGTATTCTCTATAGGAGGGGAAGAAATGGAAGATAAGATCTTTAACTTTGCTATTATAGGATGTGGTGTTATAGCTCCCAACCATGCGGAGGGGATAGTTCATACACCAAATGCGAAATTAGTAGCGGTAGCAGACGTTGTTGAAGAAAGGGCTAGGAGCTTTGCTCAAAGGTATAACTGTGATTGGTATTTAGACTATAGAGAGATGTTAGATAGACCAGATATAGACATAGTAAATATATGCACGCCTAGTGGATTACACCCTGAGATGGCTATAGAGGCAATGAAAAGAGGTAAGCATGTGATAACAGAAAAACCTATGGCTATAACATTGGATCAGGCAGACGCGATGATATCTGCTAGTAAGGAGTATAAAAGAAAACTTGCCTGTATCTTCCAGCGAAGGACTCAGAACGTATTTAAGAAGATAAAAGAGGTTGTATCACAGGGCGCTATAGGTAAGTTAATTCTTGGTGATGCCTATATGAAGTACTTTAGGAGTCAGGCTTATTATGACAGTGGAGATTGGAGAGGAACTTTGGCTCTAGATGGTGGTGGGGCATTAATGAACCAAGGTATTCACTGTATAGACCTTATGCAATGGATTATGGGAGAAGTAGGGTCTGTATTTGCCTATACTAGGACTTTGGCTAGAAGGATAGAGGTGGAAGATACCGCAGTATCTGTCCTTGAGTATAAGAATGGTGCTATAGGAGTTATTGAGGGAACAACATCTGTAGTTCCTGGATTTGATCACAGATTAGAATTTCACGGTGTTGATGGTAGTATTTTAGTAGATGGTGAGAAGATAGCTAGATGGGAAGTTCCAGGAGTAGAGCTTAAGCTAGAGCATGATCTAACAGTAGGTAGTACTGCTTCTGACCCTAGAGCGGTAGGCTACATAGGTCATATGCTCTTAATACAGGATATGATAGATGCTATAAAGAATAACCGAGACCCACTAATACCTGGAGAAGAGGGGAAAAAGGCTTTAAAGATAATACTTGCCATATATAAGTCTAGTAGAGAAAGAAGAGAAATTTATCTAGATACACTATAATGGATTTATGTCAGGCAAGGCTTAGTAATCTTGCCTGACTATTTGAATATAGAGGCTACTATAAGGTTATGCAGTCTTGGGCGAAACTCTATTATCATCTCAGAAGTCTTATCGTATTCTCCTACCTTTCTAGATAAATGTGTTCTGTTTGATAGAAAAATAACTATAAGCTTTTTAACTGGGTCTATCCAGAGGCTTGTTCCTGTAAAACCCGTATGTCCAAAAGATTTTTCACTGAAAAGGTCTCCACAGGAGGAATTAAGACTTTTTATCATCCAGCCTAATCCCTTCTTTTCTTCACCAAAGGATACATGCTCTTTTGTGAAAAGTTCTATCGTATAGGGCGAAAAGATATAATAGTCTGGATTTATATATGATCTAGCATATATGTATAAGTCCTTTGCAGTAGAAAATAAACCGGCATTTCCACTGATCCCTCCTTGATAATAAGCTAATTCATCGTCTGGTTCTCCTCTAAGTATCTTACCATCTCTTTCACATGTAGGAGCTACTCTTGAGATATCCTTGGGAAGAAAGCTAGTATCATTCATTCCTAAGGAGGTAAATATTGCTTCTCTTACAAATCTATCAAAAGGTAGATCTGTAATCTTTTCTATGATGTATCTTAGAAGTATAAAATTGAGACAAGAGTATACGATATTTGTCCCTGTTTGATAGGAGAGTTCTATCTTTAATAATTCTTCCTTTAATTCTATTGGGTCTTTGGTATACCTCCAGGCATTAGAATATGGTGGAAGTCCCGATGTGTGGGTAAGGAGATGAAAAATTCTTATGTTTTGTTTTTCTCCAGTAGAAAATTCAGGCAGGAATCTCTTTACCGGATCCCATAATCTTACTTCTCCTTCTTCAAGAAGTTTCATAATGGCCGGTGTAGTTGCCACCACTTTAGTAAGGCTTGCTAGGTCATATATGGTATCTGTAGAGTTTTCCTCTTTTGCAGGGTAGAGAGATTTATAACCATACGCCTTTTCTAAGACGATATCTTTATCTACCCCTACTAGTAAAACTCCTCCTGGAAATGTTCCATAATCCATATATTTTGATATGAGACTGTCAATGCCCCTCAATTTTTCCCTCTAATTATCTGCAGATAATAGCAGTATAACAATGGCAAAAATATTAATCAAGTATTTTATTATTCTATGTTGACAAGAGTACTTCTTATGATATACTTTTATTGTTATTTAAAAGTTCTTATTATGGCAAAGGTATTAGGAGAAGTAACTAAAAGCTAGATAGAGGGTCATGTATTTTTCTGGTAAAGACCTTAATTCCCTATGGAAGGCATATTGATAGATTGGTATGAGACACATATTTTTAATCTTTACCTGGTTTATTGGTTGGTTATTATTTAGAAACATTGAGTTTTTAAAGCCTGGGAGGATGAAAGATAAAAGTTTTAATATTTCTATAATCATACCAGCAAGGAATGAGGAGCATAATATTGGTAAAATCTTAGAGACTCTAGAGAGACAGACTTATAAACCGTATGAAATAATTATAGTAAACGATAATTCTACCGATAACACAGAATTAGTTGCAGCTTCCTATAAAAATGTGAAAGTTGTTTCTCTAAGGGAAGATCCCCCTCCTGGCTGGATAGGGAAGCCTTGGGCTTGTTGGAATGGGTATCTAAATTCCGCTGGAGACTTTTTGCTCTTCCTAGATGCGGATGTAGAACTTTCTAGTAATGCCATAGAGAGTATATTAAAAGAGTACACAGAGCGGAGAGGAATGATCTCTGTCTGGCCCTATCAAAGGTTTGAAAGGTTCTATGAACATTTTACATTACCATTTAATCTAATAGCAGTTTGTTCTACTAATTCATTCTCTTTAAGAAGAAGGTCTATTCCTATAGGGGCTTTTGGACCAGTTGTATTAACATCAAGGAAAGATTATGAAGATGTGGGTGGGCATCAATCGGTAAAGGGTGAAGTTATAGAAGATCTAAAGCTTGGAAGGCTCTATTTAGAAAGAGGCAAAAATCTTACCAATCTCTTAGGCGGAGAATTGGTAAGGTTCCGTATGTATCCTAGAGGTATAAGACAACTCTTCGAGGGTCTTACTAAGAATATGGCTTTTGGAGCAATACATACCGGCTTCTTAAATTTTTTGCTAATATTTTTATGGTTTACCGGCATATACTCTTCTTTTCTCCATTCTAGTCCTAGTTTATCTTACCTGATTTATTATCTATTGTTTGCCTTACAGATATATATGCTGGTAAGAAAGACTGGAGATTACAATATTTTGGATGCCATGGTATATCCCGTTTACTTCTTTTTCTTCCTCTTAATCTTTGTAATTTCTACAGCTAGGACATTTATTTTTAGGTCTGTTGTATGGAAGGGAAGAAGGATAGATGTATAATATCCTAGTTATTTTAATACAATTTTTATCTGGTTCTATTATGTATTCCTATATCTTGGCAAGACTTAACAACGTTAATCTAAGAGAGGTAAGAGATGGAAACCCTGGATCTTCAAATCTATGGAGAGTTAAGGGTTGGAGGCTTGGAGTCCTTGCCCTTATATTAGACTATTTTAAAGGGATTTTCCCACTTGTTATATTTATCTCTAAAGGCTTAGTCGGTAATGAATATATAATAGCCACATCTGCACTCTGTGGCATCTTGGGGCATGCCTTTTCTCCAATGTTAAAGTTTAAAGGGGGAAAGGCGATTGCAACTACATTTGGGGCATGGTCTGTCTTAACTAAATGGGAAGGTCCTACGATTCTTGGGGTTACCTTTACCGTATTTACACTTATAAAGCCAAAAGCAACAAAAGTAGAAGAGGATGCATTTAGAGTCGTCTTAGGATTTGTGGCTTTAATTCCCTATGTGCTTTATAATTTCTACAATGGGAAAGAGTATCTACTCTACTTCTATGTGGGAAATCTCTCAATCATCCTATATAAACATTGGGGAGATCTAGTTAGCTTTTTTAGAGGGTTTAAGAGCTGAAGCCTCTATATAGATACAGATCTCTTAGTCTTTATACTCTCCAGTCCTGCAGATAGTATCTTCTGAGTCTGAAGTGCAAGTTCAGGATCAGATAATCCTTCTGGTGTTATATCGTTCTCTATACAATGTAAAAAATACACCACCGCATTCTTTTCATATGGTGGTAGCTCTTCTGGAATTATACTCTTGGGTTCTTTCCCATCTAGAAATAGAATTATCTCTCCTCTACTTACCACTATAGTTCCGTTACTTCCATATATGATTGGATTTTCTGTTGGCACATTCCCTATCTGACTCCAGGTTGCCTCTGCTACCGCCACAGCTCTGTCATACTCCATAATAAGTATCGCATTATCTTCTGCTGGTATATAATCTCTCACTAAGTTTTTCCCAAAAGCCAAAACTGATAGGGGCTTGCCTAAGAGATAACCAGCCATATGTGTACCGTATCCACAGAAGTCCATATATGCCCCTGCTCCATTCTTTTCTGAGTCATAGAGCCAGCTATAAAAGAATATGGAACATCCTATCTCTTTTGGACCCTTATGTCCTGCCCTAAATCTAAACTGAAATATCTTTCCTATGTCTCCACTTTTAGCCATATCTAGGGCTTTCCTAATAGCAGGGTTCCAGGTAGTTGGCCAATTTACCATAAGTTTTACTCCGCTTGACTTGGCTGAATTAAACATCTTTAATGCACTTTCATAGCTTTCTGCCATTGGTTTTTCTATAATAACATTTATTCTCTTTGATACTGCATATTCTGTGATCTCCCTATGTTTGCTATTTTCACAGGTAATCTGAAGTATGTCTAATTTCTCATTATCTATTAGTTCTTCGTAGGTATCATAAAATTTATCAATTCCGAAATCCTTTCTAGCTCTCTCTTTGAGAGGATCATGAGACTCTGCCACTCCTACTAACCTTACATTAGGTTGCTCTAGCCAGCTTCTGAGTAATCCCCATATATGGTCATGATTTAAACCTGCTACTCCAACATTGTAAATTCTTGCCATATTTACCACCTCTTCTTTAGGATTAGATATATTATAACAGGAATTTAATGATATAATCATAGAGAGTTTGTAGAGAATTAGGAGGGATTAGGAATGGTTATAAAAAGAACTGTATATATAGCATTCCTTTCTGGGCTAAGTATAGTTCTTACTAGGATTCTTTCATTAAGAATTCCTATAGGAGGAATAGAAGGGGTGAGAATAGGTTTTGGGCCATTGCCGATAATTATTGCAAGTTTCTTGTTTGGCCCAATAGAGGGGGCTTTATGTGGCGCAATCTCAGATATATTGGGGTACTTTATAAATCCAATGGGTTCGTATAACCCTGCATTTACTATCATCTCTGCAATAAGGGGAATACTTCCAAGCCTTATAACTCTAAGTAGGGAGAGATTATCTTTTAGAGATTACCTTATTGGGGTAGGAGTAACACAGGTAGTGTCATCTATGCTTCTAGTACCTTTGACATTACATTTTATCTTTGAATTGCCTTTAAAACCTGTCCTTATACCTGCTATTATATCCCAAGCCTTCTTGATTCCTATTTATAGTTTCTTATCTATGGAGATAATAAACGTTCTTTTGAATAGATTTAAAATGTTGATTGTAGATAAATGATATTAGGAGGTTATCCCTAGAAATGAGCGAAGTTAGACTTGTAGTTCATGGGGGAGCAGGAGATATCCCTGAAGATACCCTTAAGATTTATCAGAAGAATTTAAAGGGGATATGGGAGATAGGTAATAAGCTTTTAGAAGATGGATGGGATTCGCTTTCAGTTGTGGAGAAGGTAATAATACTTATGGAGGATAGCGGGGTATTTGATGCAGGTATGGGGTCCTTTCCGAATAAGGAAGGTTATGTAGAGATGGATGCTAGTATTATGACATCTGATGGAAGGGCAGGAGCAGTTGGTGGGGTAAGAACGGTGAGAAATCCTATTAAACTTGCCAGATTGGTTATGGAAGAAACATCACATGTTATGTTGGTTGGAGAGGGTGCAGAGAAGTTTGCAGAGAAGTATAACCTTCCCCCTTTTAGATCTAGAGAATCTTCTCATAGGGTCTCTTCGGATACTGTTGGTGCAGTAGCTATGGATAAAAGAGGAATAATATCCGCAGGTACATCTACTGGGGGACTGAAAGGAAAACTTCCCGGTAGGGTAGGGGATAGTCCTATAATATCTGCAGGAACTTACGCATCTTTTTGGGGAGGAGTATCTGCTACTGGATTAGGAGAAGATATAATAAAGTTTGGATTAGCAAAAAAGATAGATATACTGTTGAGACAGTTCCCTGCACAGGTAGCTGTAGATATGGTGGTGAATGAAGGGAAGATGAAAGGGCTAGAGTTTGGAGTTATTGTTTTAGATAGAAGGGGTAATACTGGGGTAGGATATACTACAAAAGCAATGGCTTGGTATCCAAGATGAAAAAGTACTATATATCACAACTTAAAGAAGGAATTCTTTTAGAGAAGGTCCCATTTGTAGTATTAAAGAAAAGCGTTGGTGCTACTAAAAATGGAAGGACTAATCTTATCCTTACATTGGGAGATAAGACGGGTTCGATGATAGCTAGGAGATGGGACGACGAAGGTAAGAATATAACTATAGGAGTAGTATATGAGGTCAGTGGTAGGGTTATGATGTATAATAACAATACAGAGATAGCCTTAGAAGATTTAAAGCCTACAAGTCATTTTGATCCAAAGGATTTTATCCCTCAAAGTCCTAGAAATTCTATAGTATTATTAGAAGAACTTAAGAGTCTAACTAATACCATACTAGACCAGGGTATAAAAGAAATAGTCAAGTCATTCCTAGAGGACGATAAATTTGTAAGGAATTTTCTCCTTGCCCCAGCTGGTAAGGTAATACATCATGCATATATTGGAGGTCTTATAGAGCATACCTGGGAGGTATGTAAGATCTCTTTGACTGCAAGTGAGATGTATCCTGAGATGAATAGAGACTTGATAATAGCTGGTTCTATTCTTCATGATATAGGAAAAGTAGATGAATTTACTTATAGTACTCAGATCGAATATTCCACCAAGGGTAGGCTCTTAGGACATATATTTATAGGAGCAATGGCTATAAAGGAAAGGGCAAGAAGTATAAACTCAATATCCCCTTCATATCTTCAACAACTTCTCCATATAATATTGAGTCATCATGGGGATTACTCTACAGGTTCTCCTATATTGCCTATGACTTTAGAGGCAGAAACCGTCCATAGAGCGGATTATCTGAGTGCTCAGGTAAATAGGTTTTACAATATTTTAAAGGATAAGCCCGAAGAACGATGGGTTAAAGGAGATAATCTTCTAGGAAGACAGCTCTATAAGAGTAAGATAAAGAATCTTACCGTAGAAGAGATAATTATGTCTGAGATAGAAAGGCTTGAAGAGGAAGAATAATGGAGTCTAAGATGACTAAGATAATAGATGGAAAAAGTATAGCGGATAGGATATACGAGGAACTTAAGGAAGAGGTAATTGCCATTAAAGATAAGCCTGGGCTAGCGGTAGTCTTGGTAGGAGATGACCCTGCCTCTATAGTATATGTTAGGAATAAAGAAAGGGCTTGTAAGAGATTGGGATTAAACTATAGGCTCTTGAAATTCCCTCAGTCGATAGGTAGAGAAGATCTATTATCTAGTATAAGGGCTTTAAATGAAGATGAAACGATAAATGGTATCATAGTTCAAATGCCTTTACCTGAACATCTAGATGCCTTTGATATAGTTTCTAATATAGACCCACTGAAAGACGTAGATGGGCTTCATCCTGATAATCTTGGAAGGCTTCTAAGTGGAAAGCCAAGGATTATACCTTGCACACCTCTAGGTGTTGTTGAGTTATTGAAGAGAGAAAACATAGATGTAAAAGGTAAAAATGCGGTAATAGTTGGAAGGAGTAATCTTGTAGGGAAACCACTTTTTCACTTACTATTATCTCTTGATGCAACAGTGACAATCTGTCATTCAAAGACTTCTGATTTAAAAGAAGAGACTTCTAGGGCTGATATACTTGTATGCGCAGTTGGTGCTCCTAAGCTTATAACTGTAGATATGGTAAAAGAGGGAGCCATTGTTATAGATGTTGGTATAAATAGGGTAGATGATAAACTTGTAGGCGATGTAGACTTTGAAGAGGTAAAAAACGTCGCTAGAGCAATAACACCAGTCCCTGGTGGCGTTGGACCTATGACAGTAGCGATGCTTATGAAGAATGTAATTACCGCTTATAGGTTACAGAAGGGTAATTATGAACATAACTAAACTTAAGATAAGGGGAAGGATAAAGAGATTATTTAAGCTTTATCCAAAAGAACTATTAGATAGATGGGGAGATATTATACAGGAAGAGGTTATAAGGATTATAGAGCCTTATGGTGTTATAATGAGTTATGTAAGTCTACCTAGTGAGGTTCCTACATTTAAGATATTAAAAAGAGTATTAACTGATGGGAAGGTGTTAGTAGTTCCAAAGACTGTAGGAGAGGATATTATACCGGTTAGGATAAAAGGTTTGGATGAACTTTCTCCAGGGGCTTTTAATGTGCTAGAACCTTATAGTTCTGAAGCCTATAATATAGAAAACATTGAGGTCATTATTGTTCCAGGTATTGCATTCAACACAAAACTTCATAGGATAGGTCATGGTAGAGGTCATTATGATAGATTTATAAAGTCTCTTCCCGAGAAAGTCTTAAAGATAGGACTTGCATATGACTTTCAGATAGTTGACGAAGATTTTATAGATGAGTGGGATGAGAAGATGGATATAGTAATTACCGAAAAAAGGAGGATTGAAAGGTGAATATAGTTATAATTGGTGGAGGCCCAGGTGGATATGTTGCTGCTCTTAGAGGAGCTCAGTTAGGCCATAGTGTAACTCTAATCGAAGAGGATAGGGTAGGAGGGGTATGCCTTAATAGAGGGTGTATACCGACTAAAGCGATACTTTCAGTTAGTGAGAGACTAAACGATATAAAGACAGCTAAAGATTTTGGTATAGAGTTAAGTGATTACAGAGTAGATATAGATTTAGTATTTAAGAGGAAAGACCAGGTAGTAGAACAGCTTGTTAGAGGGGTAGAGTATCTATTATCCACAAGAAAGGTAAGGTTGATTAAAGGCAAAGCAAAGTTAATAAGTAATACAGAGGTTAGTGTATCTAACGGAGAAGTTGTAAAAGGGGATGTAATTATTATAGCTACAGGTTCTTTGCCTATTACAAGCATAGGGAATATAAAGATAGATAATGATAGAATCATTTCTAGCGACTATGCCCTTTCTACACCTTACATACCTAAAGATATAATCATTATTGGTGCAGGTGCTATTGGTGTAGAGTTTGCTACATTCTATAGAGATATGGGTTCTGAGGTAAGCATAGTTGAGATGATGCCTAGAGTAGTTCCTACAGAAGATGATGAGATATCTAAGATTCTTGAGAGAGCTCTGAAGAAGAAAGGTATAAAACTCTATCTAAACAATACTGTAAAAGAGATTATAGATGATGGTGCAATCTTAGAAAATGGAGAACGTATAAAAGGGGAGAAGATTCTTATCGCTGTAGGAAGAAGACCAAATACAGAAGGCTTAGGTACAGAACTTCTTGGGATAAAGACAAATAGTAAAGGTTACATAGAGGTGAATGAGTTCTTACAGACAAATATATCAAATATATATGCTATAGGGGATGTAACAGGCATATCTCTATTTGCCCATGTTGCATCTCACCAAGGCTTAACCGCTATAGAGAATATTACTGGTAATAGAAAGAGTCTAGATTATAGTGCTGTTCCTAGAGCAACATTTTGTGAACCTCAGATAGGTAGTGTAGGGCTAACCGAAGAACAGGCAAAGGCTCAAGGTATAAATCCAGTTATTGGAAGATTTCCATTTAGGGCATTGGGTTATGCTATTTCTATAGGAAAATGGGAAGGAATGGTAAAGTTAGTAGCTAATGAATCAAGAGAGCTTATTGGAGCTCATATCATAGGGCCATACGCATCTGTAATGTTGGGAGAGGTTGGACTTGCAGTAAAAGAGAGGATAAAATTAGAAGAATTAGCAGATACTATTCATGCTCATCCAACATTGCCAGAGGCAATTATGGAAGCAAGTTTTGTAGGCTTGAATTTACCACTACATATAGTATAATGATATAGTTATGAGAAAAAGAGAGAATATAATACTAAAAACTATAAAGGACAAAGGTCTTAAGATTACTCCTCAGAGACAGCTTATAGGTGAGGTATTAGATGGAAATAAGACGCATCCCAGCGCTGAGGATGTTCATAAGAAAGTGTCAGAGATTGCTCCGACTGTCTCTATAGCAACGGTGTATAAGACGTTAAATAGTCTAGCTGACTTGGGAGTTATACAGAGGCTAGATGTTGGTGATGGAAAGACTCACTTCGACCCTGATATAACTGCTCATAGCCATTTTGTCTGCTTGAATTGTAGAAAGATTTTTGATGTTGCAACCTCTGTTCCTCTTCCTGATTTGGGGAAGGATTTTAAAGTAGTAAGGGCACAGGCTGTATACTATGGCTACTGTAAAGAATGCCAAGATCAGACAGAAGAATAGACTATTTTCCCGTCTATATAGGTCCTTACCACATTAAAATTTTTATCTAATACTGCAATATCTGCCTTATTCCCATAGGAGAAGCTACCTATAGAGGCTTCTCCTATGCTTTTAGCTGGTACCCTTGACGCCATCTCTACTGCAAAGGGTAGTGGAACTAGGACCTTGTTTACCATATTCTTTATTGCAGTATCTAGGGTCAATGTACTTCCAGCTAATCGACCATCTTGAAGTCTAGGGGCTCCACTTCTAACGGTAACTTTAAGTTCTCCCAACTCATACTCCCCATCAGATAAACCAGTAGCACTCATACTATCACTTATAAGAACTATATTTCTGTATCCCTTTGCTTTATAAACGAGTCTTATCGCTGAGAAGTGTGTATGTATTCCATCGGCAATTATCTGACAATTTAGCGAATCTTCTACAATTCCAGCTCCTATTATACCTGGTTCCCTATGATGGAAAGGTCTCATACCATTGAACATATGCGTCACTAGAGTTGCTCCCGCCATTATAGCTTTTATGGTGTCCTCATATGTAGCATCTGAGTGTCCTAGAGATACATATATGCCTTTATCCCTCATAAACTTTATGGCGGGTATAGCCCCTGAAATCTCAGGAGCTATAGTTACAAGTTTTATAAGCTTAGATTCTGTAAGTTTCTCTAATACCTCTTTGGTAGGTTCTATTATATATCTTTCATTCTGAGCTCCCTTGTGTTTAGGATTTATAAAAGGACCTTCTAGGTGTATTCCAATAATCCTTGCTCCATTTTTATTTAATTCTATCGCCCTTTCTACTGCAGAGATAGCTCTTAGAGTGCTTTCTATATCTAGAGTAGTTGTAGTTGGCAAAAAGGATGTAACTCCGTGTGAAGCTAAGAATTCTGACATTTTTATTATGCCTTCAGGATCGCCGTCCATAATATCGTATCCTACTGCTCCATGTGTGTGTATATCTACAAACCCTGGCACAATAAAACATTCATCAAGATTTTCTACTGGAATACTTTCAACCTCACGTGTAACGCTATATATATGGTCATCTTCTACTACTAAGACCCAGTTTGTATATATATTTCCATCAGTTACTATATTCCCTCTTAAACCAAACATCTATTCCTCCAGTGGAAGTTTTACAGGTTCTTTTAATTCTATAGATCTATAGGCAGCCAGAGCAACCTCCATAGCTTTGAGACCATCGTAACCTGTGACCTCTACTTGTTTATTCTCTTTTATAGAGGATATAAAGCTTTTTAGCATAAGATAGTCCATATTTGATCCCCAACCTAACCAAGATACAGACATTGTCTTATCATTGTATAGACTTAGATTTTGATTAAATACCTCTATCTCAACCGCTCCTTTCTCAGCAGTCATATATATGTTGACATCTCCCCATATGGGGAAGGATTTAGGTCTAGTCCAGCTAGTATCTATAGTGGCAAAGACACCATTTTCGAATTCGATGCTTACCAATCCTACATCATCTGATGGTATATCATGTAGTAGTGTATCTCCTTCTGCATAGACATACTCAGCCTCACAGCCAAGATACCATCTAAGTATATCCATAACATGGACGGTATGGTCCATTATTGCTCCACCACCAGCTAAAGATTTATCAACAAACCATCCACCAGGCATCTTGCCATGATTGGTACAGTTAAACGCAAAGATCTTACCAAACTCTCCATTATCTATCATACCCTTGACCTTTCTTACAATAGGAGAAAATCTTACTGGGAAAGCTGTCTGGAGTTGAACCCCGTATCTTTTTGCTGTTTCTATCATCTCTTTAGCAGATTTTATATCTACAGAGATTGGTTTTTCACACAATATATGTTTTCCTGCCTGGGCACTTGCTATAACTAGGTCTTTATGTTTTACGTTTTCAGAGCACACAACAACAAAGTCAATGTCCTCAGACTTTAAAAGATCTTGATAATCTTTGTAGTATCTAGTATTGAATCTATTTGCCAGAGATTTACCTCTATCTTCATCTTCATCAGCGATTGCAGTTATTTCTACTTCCTGAATCTTCTTTAGACATTCTATATAGCTAAATGCATGCATATGGGCAAAACTTAAGATAGCTCCTTTCATTACAAATCACCTCCAATATTTACTGGTCTATTAGTCCTAGCAGATTCGATGCATGCTAAGGCAATCTCTAAGGCTTTATAGGCATCCTCAGGTGTTATTAGAGGTTCTTTATTCTCCTTTATGCAAGAGACAAAGTGTTCTATCTCTAGAAGGTATGGATCTTCTGTTATTGGACTTTCCATTGAGAACGTATTAGATGTTTCCCCCTCTTTCATTATTCTTAAAGGCGTAGATGAATAATTGTCATATGTTAACATCCCATCTGTTCCTATAAGTTCAAATCCAACCTTCATAGGTGTCTTAGGTGGATGAGCCCAAGTGATCTCTACCTGAGCCATTGCCCTAGATTTAAACCTAATAGTGGCAAGTCCATAGTCTTTATGGGGTATATTTTTCCACGTTAGAGCACTGGCATATACACGTTCTGCATCACCAAATATCCATCTAAGAAAGTCAAAGTCATGTATCCCTGTATCTACAAGACATCCACCACTCATCTCTACCTTAGAATACCAGTCATTCCATTTTCCTACAGGATAAGGGCCTCCCCTTTTCATCCTTGCCATCCTAGGAATTCCTATAGCCCCATCTTCTATAAGAGTCTTAGCAGAGGCAAATTCAGGGAAGAATCTTAACACATGAGCGGTCATAAACTTTACTTCTGTCTGTCTTGCAATCTTAACGACTTCTCTAGCAGATTCTAATGTTCTTGCTATAGGTTTCTCACATATGGTATGCTTACTTGCTTTTAATGCCAATATGATATCATCTGCATGGAAAGGGGTTGGGGTGCATATATCTATGATATCTATGTCTGACCTCTTTATAACATCAGCACTAGAAGTGGCAATATCTGCATCATATATCTTTGCTAACGATTCAGCCTTATCCTTTTCTATATCGCATATAACTTGAATCTTTGCATCCTTTACCTTAGACCAGCAATCTGCATGTATTTTACCCATTCCACCAGCACCAATAATCCCTACTCTTAGCATAGCTTTCCCTTCCTTTCTCCTAAGAGTTTTCAAGCTCTTTAGCTCTTTCACTACTGAGTCTTATCATATCATATATAACTCCCTTTATACCAGCCTTCTCTAGAGCCCAGATTCCTCTAGAAGTAGTTCCTCCAGGGGATGTTACATTTAGCCTAAAAGAGTTTGGAGAGATTTTATTTTCTCTCAAGAATGCTGATGTTCCTTCAAATATACTCAAAGTAAGCTTTAAAGCTATATCGTACGGTAATCCTTCAAATACACTAGCCTCCGAGAAGGCTTCTATAAGATATGCTATAAAACCAGGTCCGCTTCCATTTAGGGCGGTCATAACATTCATAAGTGACTCTTTTACTTCACTAACGTCACCAAAATCAGAAAACCAAGAGATGAATAGTTCTTTCTTTGTTTGATCTACTTTGTTATTACAGGTAAATGGGATAAAGCTTTTGTTTATGCTACATAAAAGATTTGGCATAATCCTAATTATAGGGCTATTAGAAAAAACCTCTTCCAGTTTTTTTATCGGTACCCCAGCCATAATAGAAACGATAGTT
The DNA here is from genome assembly GCA_937958695.1 of uncultured bacterium. GTDB lineage: Bacteria > DUMJ01 > DUMJ01 > DUMJ01 > DUMJ01 > DUMJ01. The sequence goes on along the minus strand of CALGNK010000016.1, from coordinate 29,568 downwards.
GTATCTTGAGGTATATCTATTTTTATAGAAGAAAAATCCTGTGGCTTTACTGCAAGTATAACAAGCTCAGCATCAGCTACTTCTTGTATATTACCTGCAATATTTATCCCAAATCTCTCTCTTACAAAGTTAGCCCTATCCAGTTTTATGTCAAAGCCGATAATATCTTTACCGTCTCTTTTGCAATTTGTCCAGCCTTCTATAAGACTAGATGCCATATTGCCAAGCCCAACAAGACCAATTTTGTATTTCATTCTCTTATCTGACCCTCCCCATAGATTATATACTTAGTGGTTGTTATCTCTTCTAGTCCCATAGGTCCCCTAGCGTGGAGCTTCTGTGTACTTATTCCTATCTCTGCCCCTAAGCCAAATTCAAAACCATCGGTAAATCTTGTAGAGGCATTTACATAGACACATGCAGAATCAACCTCATTTAGAAACTTTCTAGCATTGAAATAGTCCTTTGTGACTATACTATCAGAGTGTTTACTTCCGTACTTATTTATGTGTGCTATAGCAGAATCAACATCATCTACTACCTTTACAGCAATGATAAGGTCTAGATACTCTGTGTACCAATCTTCCTCTGTTGCTGGATTAACCCATGGGACTATCTCTCTAGTCTTAGGACATCCTCTAATCTCTACTCCTGCCGATCTAAGTCTTTCTAGCATCCTAGGTAGGAATATTTTGCTTATTTTTTCATGAACTAGAAGGGTCTCAATAGCATTACATACGCCTGGTCTTTGGACTTTTGCATTGAATGTGATCTCCTCTGCCATATCTAAGTCTGCGCTCTCATCTACATACACATGGCAATTGCCCACTCCAGTTTCTATAACTGGCACAGTTGATTCTCTCCTCACTGTCTGTATAAGGTTAGCTCCACCCCTAGGGATAAGGAGGTCTACATACTCATCACAGTGCATAAGTTCTAGTGTTGCCTCTCTCTTAGTATCATCTATAAAGGAAATCACATCTGGGGGTAATCCTACATCTTTTACCGCAGACTGTAGGATCTCCACAATCTTTCTATTAGAATTTATAGCCTCTGAGCCACCTTTAAGTATAACCGCATTGCCAGCCTTTAGGCATAGACCTGCAGCATCTGCAGTAACATTTGGCCTAGCCTCATATATGATACCTATGAGTCCTATTGGAACCCTTATCTTCTGAATCTCTATTCCATTAGGTCTTCTCCAGGCAGATACAGTTTTCCCTACCGGGTCTTCTAATCTGGCTACCTCTCTTAGAGATGTCGCCATAGCGGAGATCCTCTTTTCATTCAGGGTAAGTCTATCAATAAGAGCAGAGGAAAGATTTTTAGCATTCTCAAGGTCTATGCTATTAGCCTCTAAGATCTCTTTACTCCTTTCTTCTAGTCTATCAGCCATAAGTAGAAGGGCGGAATTTTTTACCAATGTTTTTGCCTTAGCAAGTATATAAAAAGCAGATTTAGCCTTCTGAGCAATCTCTTTAACTCCCATTTATTATCTCCCCTTTCATATAAGTATTATAGAAGTAATTATAGCATTTATAATATATCAAATCCTATAACATTTACTCTTAATCATCTCTTAAACAGCCCTTAAAAGATGTTTAAATTACTCTTAGTTATACCTTAAACTTATCTAATTATCATTAAATTAGAAAATATTAAAAAAGGAGGTGAAACGAAGATGATGAAGAGAATTTTGATAATCTTCTTTGGACTATCAGCACTATTAGTTCTATCTTCTGTAGGGACTCTTCTAAAGACATTCTAAATATGAGACCTAGAAAGATCTCTCAGAACCCTCCCCCTATAACTTCTATATAAAAAGTTATAGGGGGAGAAATTTTTATGCCCTAGATTTTCCTCCAGATATGTTTATTACCGTTCCTGTTATATAACTTGCAAGATCTGAGACCAAAAAGCAAACAAGGTTTGCCACCTCTTCTAATGTCCCAACCCTCTTAAGAGGGATTGATACAGATTCATAGGTTTTTCTTAACTCCTCTACCGTTATGCCCCTTGTATAGGCAAGTGCCCTTTCATACTCTGGAGTTCTCAGTGCTGTTGGTTCAAGAATACCAGGGGCAACTCCAACGACTCTTATACCATATTTACCAAGTTCCTTAGCCCAGCTCCTAGTGTATGAGTATAGAGCTGCCTTTGTTCCAGCATATATACTCTGCCCCTCAGAGCCTTCCAATGCAGATTCTGACGCCATATTAACTACTACCCCCTTTATTCCATCTCTTAACATCTCTCTTACAACAGCCTGAGCGCATAATACAGCTCCCTTCTGGTTTACCATTGTTATCTTATCGAATATCTCTTCTGTTACCTCTTCTTTACCTTGTGGGTCAACTAAAAGTCTAGGTATATTTATACCCGCATTATTTACAAGATAGTTGATCTTTCCAAACCTCTCCTTTGTAAAACTTACCATATCTTCTACACTTTTTTTATTGGTAACATCTGTCTTTACAAAATCAACAAAGTCTTTAAACTCTACAAGTTCTTTTAAGGTTTCCTTACCTGTTTCTTCATTTACATCAGCTATTATTACCTTTGCCCCTGCATTGAGCAATTTCTTTACCACTGCCTTTCCTATACCACTAGCACCACCTGTTACTATCCCTGAATAATTATTGAGGTCTATCTTTACCATAACTTTACCTCCTAGATTAAATTACTTCTGCAATATCATTAAAACTTCTTTTGCCTTCTTTCTTGCTAGCTCAGAAGAGTCGCTATTGGCAACCTTCTTTAGTGGTTCGATTGCCCTTTTATCCTTAATCCTTCCCAATGCCTCTATAGCGCTTATTCTAACAGAACTCTCCTTGTCTTTAAGTAGCGATATAAGAGGATCAACAGCTCTTGGGTCTTTTAATCTCCCCAATGCATCCGCTACACTTGACCTGACTGTCCACTCCTTATCATTTATTATAGCTATAAGAGGTTCTACCGCTTTTTTATCTCCAAGTTTTCCTAGAGCCTCTGCAGAACGGAGCCTTACCGTCCAGTCTTCATCCTTTAGTCCTTCTATTAGAGGATCAACTGCCCTTTTATCTCCAAGTTTTCCCAAAGCCTCTGCAGAACGCATTCTTACATCAGTCTCTTTGTCTTTAAGGGCCTTGATAAGGTCTGGAACAGCCTTTGGATCTTTTAATACACCCAGAGCCTCTGCTGATCTTGTCCTTACAGAGCTGTTCTTATCTTTAAGGGTAGATAAGAGAGGATCTACCGCCTTTTTGTCTCCAATTGCTATTAAGGCTTCGATAGATCTTACCTTTACCCAGCTATCCTCGTCTCTCAAGAGTAGTATAAGTGGATCTACCGCTTTCGGGTCCTTTATCTTTCCCAGTGCTTCTGCTACAGCCATCCTTACCCAGCTATCCTCGTCCTTAATAATGGCTATTAGAGGTTCCACCGCCCTCTTGTCTCTTATCTGGCCAAGAGCCTCTGCAGACTTTGACCTTATAGAACTGTCTTTGTCTTTGAGCAACTCTATTAGAGAGTTTACCACTATAGGATCTTTTATTCTCCCCAATGTTTCTATGACCGCTAATCTAAGCGAGTTATTTTGGGTATTAAGTTTTTCTGTAAGTGGTTTTATTGCCCTCTTACCAATCTTTACTAGGGCATTAATTGCCTTTGTCTGAACATTATAATCTTCATCTTCTAAAAGGGCAATCCAGCATTCTATGGCTGAAGATGGTCCGTATAATTCCCCAATAGTTTCTATAAACTTTTCATAAAAATCTGATGCAACAAGAACGTCTCTAAAGGGTGCATTTGATGGATCTGTCATATTTGGATTAAGTGTAATATTAGGGTTATTAGCAGTCGGGTCTATCTTTCCAGAAAAGGATTTTTTATATGGTGGAATCTTTTTATCCTTTGGTTCAAACGATATAGTCCCAGAGAGTTTTCCTCCGGCATATATGTTCTCACCAAAGAAGTTTATACCCAGGGGTTCTCCATTAATCTTTACATTTATAATGGCATCGTAGATCACAAGGCTCTTAGTTACCTTGATACCAATAGGAGCTAAGAGTCCTTCAATTATATCCTCTATTGGTATCTTGGCCCTTTTTGCCTCTTTATAATTTTGCTGTATCACTAGTCTAACCATTTTTACTTTGGAGAAGGCATTAACTTGCTCTTTAGAAGGACCACTCAATACTATTTGAAAAGGTAAGACAACAAGTATTATTAAGCTTACTATTATTCTCAACATCCTATTCATAGAGATTCCTCCTTCTATTATAATCTAGTCTTTATATTATTTTACCAAAGTCTCTAAGGCTAAGTTTGCTTTTTAATTATATTAACTGATTATTTGATAGATATATTCCATCCTTTTCAAACCATTTTCCATACCTCTTTATCTCTCCACAAGGATGTACTATGGCAACTCTACCTGGATTGAGCTCATAGAAGGTCTTTTCGTCTCTTTCAGCCCATATTATTGCCATAACCCTTGTATCAGACAAGCTATCCTCTCTAATATTTATCCCTCTGGATTTTATGTGTGAGTTATATAACTCTCTCCAATTACTTATAGTGCCGTTGTGAAAGATTATAGGTTTAGTACCTTTATACCTAAGTCTTATTGGAGAGCTTAAACTCACTATGAAAGGATGAGTCAATTTTGGGTTTACCAGAATGCCTATTGAAGCATTCCTAAAGTGGACTATATGGGGTATGGTATCTATCCTCCCATAGATCTCTATAAATTCTTCTATCCCCATTATCCCTTTTATATAAAAAGTTCTTTTATCTTCTACCCATCCTATACCAGCCCCATGAGGATTTTTATTCCAAGCTTTTTCTATCTCCTCTTTGGAAAGCTTTCTATCTTTACATAACGCTATTACACACATATAGTCAATCCCTCCAGTTTTTCTAAGCCTATAAGTGCAGAACCTAGAGCACCTACTATCTGCGGTTCATCTGGGACTATGACCTTTTCGCCAAGTTTTTCCTCCAAGCATCTTACTACACCTATATTCTTTGCAACTCCTCCAGTCATTATGTATCTGGGTTCTCCGTTTATCCTCTCAATAAAAGAGATAATTCTCTTTACTATAGACTTATGAATGGCACGAATTATATCTTTTCTATCCTTATTCTTTGCTATAAGCGATATTACCTCAGATTCGGCAAAGACTGTACACATAGAACTTATCTCTAAATCTTCCTTCCAATCAAGAGACTCTTTTCCCATTCTATCTACGGGAATCTCTAAGACCCTACTCATATTCTCCAAAAATCTACCAGTTCCTGCTGAACACTTATCATTCATAACAAAGTCTATAATATTCCCATCTTTATCTATCTTTATTACCTTACTATCCTGCCCTCCAACATCTATGATTGTCCTTATATCCTTGTTCAGGAAAAACGCCCCCTTTGCATGGCAGGTTATCTCCGTTACTTCTAAGTTAGCAAAGTGTATACTTATCCTTCCATAGCCTGTAGCTACTATATAAGATAAATCTTCCATCTTAATACCAGACGTCTTTAAAGCCTCTTCTAAAGCCCTATATGCACTCTCTATACTTTTAGCACCTGTTGGTATTATAGAAAAGCCTAAGATTCTTCTATTTGCATCTATAATAACAGCATTAGTAGAAGTAGAACCACTATCTATTCCAGCTACTATCAAATCCTTCCTAGTACTCTTAGGTTGAATATCCTTCTTTGCCTTCTCCTTTAGTGATTCTATAAATGCCTGAACCCTTGTTCTTATCTGCCCTTCCGATGTGTCTGTATAGTCAGTTTCTAGCTTGAGTAAGGGTATATCTATTTTATCTTTTATATCTGCATATTCATAAGAGTATAGGTCACAGAATTTTACCGTGTGATAGATCACACCATCTATCCTTTTATCCTGGGTAAATATGTCTAATCTTTCTTTTGTATCATCCATTCTCATACAGGGATAGGAGTCTAAAAGTATATTGGCATAGGCTTCTATGGGATCTTCGTTTATCCCTATAGGTCTATATGGTGGTCTATTTCCAGTACAGGTAAGGTTATATAGAATATTGCCCCCAAACTCCTCCACAATCTCTATTATAGACTCTTTACACCTACCACCTATTATTACTAAATTTAACTTTTCATTCCTCTTTTCGATAGATGGAGACAGGTTATTAAGTAGATCTCTAAGGTTACCTATATCAAGGTTTTTACCAGAGAACTCTTTATATCTCTTTATAAGTTTTATGATCTCATTCTTAAACAGAAACCTCCCTTTCTGATCTCTCTTCTTAGGTAGATCAATGATATGTAAAAACTTAATAAAGGGTAATGCCTCTAAGATATCGTATAATCTTCTTATGGAGTCACAGCAATTAGTCAGTATAATCTTATCTGTTTTCTTCTTTAATATTTCTTCTAACACCAATTTGGCATAACTACAGATATTGGGATGTGTTAGGGAATTTGACATTTCATAGCTACTTATTTTTGGTTCTATCCTTACCGTCTTTTCTCCAAGGCTTTCTATAACAAGATACGGTGTATACTTACAGACATAACCTACCATCTTTTTCCTCTCTCTGTTAATACCTCAAAGAATGCTGATAGCCTTGTATTAATCTGTTCTTCTGGATTATTTCTTCTGTCAACCGCATCCCCATCTATAGCTAAAAAAGGTATACCCATCTTTTCTATCTCCTTCTTTAGAAGCATAAATCCACCAAAAGATTGTTTACATCCCCACTGACAGAAGTGTATAACCCCATCTACTTTGAGATCGATTATTAGTTTCTTTATATTATCTATCTTTCTCTTAAAGTTTCCATTATTTACATTAAGCATCAATTTCCTAGCGATAGCTTCTAAAGGCTTCCTTTCATCCATATCTTCTAGATAGTCAAAATTTAGGTCACACCCTATAAGTTTGAAATCTTTATTAAAATTTAAGTACCGCTGAATTGGGTATGAGAAATAGGGCATTATATGGATCCAAAATATCCTATAGCCACTATCAGGATATTTTATGACATCATCTGCAAGGATTTTAAAGAATCTAAATGTCTCTTCTCTTCCCATATATGGATGTGTAACAAAGAGTTTATACATTTCTAGAGAGATGCTATTAGGCATAGTATGGTTTTTGAGACTTTCTAGGTATGATCTTATGTATCCTTTAGTCCTGTTTTCTAATCTAATTATCTCTCTAAGCCTATCTATATCGAATCTCTTTTGAGTTATAGCTTCTACTATAGATATCATCTCTTTTAACTGATTAACTACATATCTTACCGATTCTTCACTATACCCGTATGGAATATCTATTATGTAATAGGGGATCTTATATCTGTTGGCTATATATCTAAAAGTATTAGAATTACCATCACAAAGTATTGAGGATGTAACTGCAAATTTAAGTTTTGGCAAGATAGACAATTCTAGCGCGCCAAGAAAAGTCTTGTGATAACTACATAGGGTATCGGATATACCCTCTGCGGTAGCCTTATCTATAAATGCATTTTCACAGTAAAAGCCAGAGATAAACGAAGAGTATGCTTCTATAAACAAAGGATATATATCCATTGAATGGAGTATCTCTGTTGGGGCTAATAGATTAACAAATGCACTATTATTAGGGTCTCTCAATGGCTCTAAGATAAACTTAAAACATATACTGTTTAGATATCTTAACGACTCTGGCGCATCTTTGTCTCCAACATAGTCTACCCAAAGTTTTGCTACCTCTAAGCCTATCTTTATTAAAAACTTTACTAGCTCTGGCTTATCTAAATTCCTCTTCATTAGATTACTGTAAGCCTTTATAATCTTTTCCATAGAGAATATATTACCACATTGTGATATACGTCACATACAGTCATAACTCCTATGGATATACTTTAAGTAGAAAAACTTTGGAGGTGATGAAAGATGAAAAAGTTATTGATAGGTATCTTGGTGGCTAGTATAATCTTAATGCCAATACTAGCCATGGCAGACGATAGTGCCCCATTAGGTGAGAATAAAGGACTGGTAAGTAATCTGCTGTTAGTGTTTGGCGATCTTCTTACAGAAGAATTGATCAACCAGTTAAGAGTTCAAGGATACGGTTATGGAGAGATCGCAATAATATGCATCATAGCAACTGAAAGTGGCAAAAGTTTAGAAGAGGTGATAAACTATGCAGAGGAGAACGACTTAGGTTGGGGTGAAGTTGCCAGTTATTTTGGTGTTAAACTTTCTAAGTTAGGACTAACTATAAACAAAAAAGATAGAGGAGAGTCTGGAGGATTGGAGTACCTGCTTAGAGAGGCAAAAAGGCTTTCCAATAAGGAGCAGGTTCAACAGCAGACTAGACAACAAACACAACAGTATAATCAGCAGCAAACAACCCAGGTTCAACAGCAGATTCAGCAACAGATCCATCAACAAACTCAGACCGGCCAGCAGGAACATAAAGAACAGCATGGACATAGTGGTAGAAAGTAACTAGATAAAGTTTTAGGCGGGGCATTGCCCCGCCTAAGATAGGAGATAAAAATGAAAGATTCAAAAGTCTTTCTTATTTTAATAATAGCTTTAACTATTATGGGGAGTTCAATAAATATAGTCTCTCCATATAAAGCTACTATTACCAGGATAGAAGGGACTGTTCTAAAAAAGATTAATCCCCATAATATCTGGATCCCTGTCAATAAAGGAGATATATTAGATAGTGGAGATTCACTTAAAACTAGAGAAAATAGCTATGCAGAATTAAGGTTTTCTGATGGAAGTATAGTTAAGATAAGTCCAGACACTGAGGTGTCAATATATAAAGACTATATCTCTCTAGCCATAGGCTATATAAAGCTTTACATAACAAAGTTATTCCCTAACTTTGAAGTAAGGACACCCTCTGCAATAGCCGGTGTTAGGGGAACAGAGTTTAGTGTAGAGGTTTTGGAAGACCAGACCACTATTGTGACGGTATATGAAGGTGAAGTTGATTTAACTGCCCAGGGAAGGACACTTAGACTTAGGAAGGGAGAATCTGGTATAGTAAGACCTAAATCTCCTCCTGAGATAAATCCAGCTAGTGAAAGAAGGAAAGAAGAGAAATTAGAACAATACCAACATAGGCAAGAGGGTAAAAGTTCTGGCAAAGATGGGGATAATCGCCCTAAAGGTCGCTAAAGAAAATGCCCTTTAAGCTGGTCTATATCGTTTATTACTGTGTATCCTCCAATGTTAGTTATTATCTTTTCTTTTTCTAGGGTGCTTATTATTCTTGAGACCGTTTCTCTTGAAGAACCTACCATATCTGCCAGGTCTTGTTGGGTAAACCTAAGAGAAATCTTTACGCCTTGAGGGATCCTTTCTCCATATTTATTAGCCAATTCTATCAGTGTCTTAATAACTCTAGCCCTTACATTGTAAAAGGTAAGGTTTTCAATCTCTTCGTCTGCTACTCTAAGTCTCTTAACTAGTATCTGCGCTATACTAAGAGTGATAGATGGATATTTCAATAGGATGTTCTGGAAGTCACCTCTTTTTATGAAGAGTAAAAGGGAATTTTCTATAGTTTCTGCCGTTGCGGATGCTGATTCCTCATCAAGTATAGACATCTCACCTATAATATCCCCAGTTGAGAGGATTGCTAAGGTCTTTATCCTTCCATCTTCAGAGAGCCTACTTATTCTAATACTACCCTTTACTACTATGTAGAGTCCGTCTACCTTTGTGTCTTGTAAGAGAATGACCTCACCCTTTTCATAGTACCTTTCTACAGATATCTCCGCTATCCTTTGAAGCGATTCTATATCTAATCTGGAGAAGATAGGTACACTTTTTAAAATCTCTACCTTATCCATCTATTATTAACCTATAGGCAATTCTACCTTCATACTTACCAGTTAGAGTTATTTTTTCTGCTCTGACTTTATCTCTAATTTCTCTATAAGTTGCTTCTCCTATGATAATCTCTCCCGGATTGGCTATAGATTCTAGATACTCTGCCATATTTACTGTATCTCCTATAGCGGTATACTGTATTCTTCTTTCTGTTCCTATATTCCCAAGTATTACACTGCCAGTATTTATACCAATCTTCAATAATATATTGTACTCTTTGGCAATATTCATAATCTCAATCGCTGATAGTACAGCCTCTAACGGATGCTCATTATATCTGATTGGGGCACCATATATTGCCATTACCGCATCTCCTATAAATTTATCTAAAGTTCCTCTATGTTTAAAGATAATCTCTGTTACAATAGAAAAGTACCTGTTTAGAAATTCTACCACCTCTTGAGGCTTATGTTCTTGAGAGAACCTAGTAAATCCGCTTATGTCAACAAATATCACTGTAATCTCTATATTTTCCCCTCTTAGATCCCAAAATTCAGGATTCTTTAAGTGCTCCTCTATGACTTCAGGCGGCAGATACATCTTGAATATATCTTTTATCTTATCCTTTTCCATTTTCTCTTTGAGATATCCATATAAAGTGCTGATACTGATATTAAATACAGTAGAGAGAATTATAGGAAAGCAGTCAAAAATTATTCTACTAGAAGAGAAAAGGATAAAACCGATAAAGAAAGAAAGGAAGACTGTTGATAGTCCTAAGAGTAAAACTCTAGCAAGTCTTTCTTTTATGATAAGAAATAAGAGAAAAGTTACTAGAGTAATTATAATGATGGTTGTCTTTGGAACCATCTTGAGATAAGCCCCTTCTATTATTGTATTTACTGCATTCACATGGATCTCCAATCCAGAGATAGGTTCTTTATAAGAAGGTGCCAGGAAATAATCTCCTAAGCCTTTAGCAATTATCCCTATTAACACTATTTTGTCTTTGAAATATTCTTTAGAAAACCTTCCCTCTAAGATATCACTAAAAGGTATTATCTTAGGTCTTTTGCCAGTATAGTTTATAAGAAGGTTTCCATCTTCTGTTGGTATATTATCAATAGTTTTACCTAAATAGGCTTCACTTACCTTAATACTTAAGGCCTTTATCTCTTTATCTCTAGAGGGTAAACTTACAGGGAGACTATATATAAATCCATTTACAGCAGATGTTACGTTTATATGTCCTACACCATAGGCGCTTTGTAGGATGGCAGGAATAGGTAGATATAATCTAGAGTCCTCCGTATTAAAATATGCTGAAAATACCACATTCCCCAGTTTTTTAGATACACTAGCCAATTTCCCATCGACTTGTCCTTCTGGTTCTAAAAAGAGTATATCTATACCTATTGCCCTTGCATTTACCCCTTGTAGTATCTCTAGTAATTTTACAAAGTGATCCCTCTTCCAAGGCCATCTGCCAAACTTCTCCAGGCACTTATCCGTTATACCGATAACTGCCATGTCCTTTGAGAAATCCGATTTATTTGATAGATAAAAAAGATAGTTTATAAGAGCATAATTTATCCTATCAAATCCACCTAAGGAATAGATAAGAACTATTATAATGTTAGTTGTAAGTCAAATGTAGAAAAAGCCACTTAATTTCATATGTTACTGTATTATCTCCAATACTCCAAAGACTGTATCCGCTTTTATCTTGAGATATGATTGACTATTAGTCGCACTAGGTGTCTTATAAATTCTATCACCAAAAGATATGCTTGTTCCATCAGGAGTTATTGTGCTTCCAAAAGCACAATCTATATCTATCTCTATAGGCATATTGGGGTCTATCCTTAATGTGGTATTGGCAAATACTGTAGCTATCTTAATAGATTTATCAAATTCGCTTGGAGCAATACCGGTTAGGTCTATATATCCTCTTCCAAATACTACATTGTAAGCCTTTTCTAAAGTTTCTGGTCTAATAGTCCCTTCGCTGAATATAATATTAGTTTCATTTCTTATCCGCCACTGCCCTATAATTAGAGAAATTCCAAGATATATAAGTATTATGGCTATCACTATCCTAAAAATCGAGATATTAAGGTGAAGACTATATTTTAGAATAACCAATATCCCTATAACCACTAATAATAGTCCCCAAAAGATACCTCCATCAACTTTCATATATAAAATACCTCCCTAAAAATTTTTCTATAATGATATCATTGTTTCGAACCTCTTGTAAAGTTTTAGAGTATTTTTAATATAGACCAATTTAGATATATCCTCCTCTCTAGGGTAAGGTCTCGGGGGTTTCTCGAGACCTTAACTCTTTTTAACTAATATCTTTTATCTCACATCATACTAAGGATCAAATCCACCATACTTTAGTATGATTCAAAAGAGTCTACAAAAGTATGACAAAAAGTATACCTCCAGCCGATAGTAAACGCATTCCCCTTGATTTATCCTATAGGTGGAGGTAATGATGAAAAGATTGATCACGTTATTAGAAATTATCAGTTTAATAGTTTTAATCATACCTGGTGGCTTTTCACAGAATAAAGCCTTAACCTTTATATCATTTACCCCTTCCAAAGTAGAGTTTATAGTAGATAAGATCTCAGATATATATGCACAACATATAGATGTAACAGGTTCTATAGACGCAGATATCTGGGAATTATTCTGCGAATTAGATATAGTAGGAATTCCCAGAGAGAGGTTCCTATTTGCACTTGGTATAAACCCATTTGATACATTTTTTACACCTTTTAACAGTAAGGTAAGACTTGCTGGAGGTAAAAGAAATAATTCGGTATTCATTCCCAGGCTGAATATAATATATAAGCCGAGCTGGTCAGATGAACCTGGGTTTTATCAGGGTAGTATTCTTTTTAGCTATAGACATATCTCAAATGGGAAGGAAGAATTTACCAAGATTTATTCTTTGCCGATCACTATAACGATAAAGCCGATATTTTCGGTAACTATCTTATCTGATTCTAGAAGAAAGATAAAAAAGCCTCAAGATACTATAAATATCACACCAAATACGTTATCATTCTTAGTTCCTAGACCTGGTGAGTGGGAATCTATGGAGACTTTAATGTTAGAGATAAAGACTAACAATAAAAATTGGTCTGTTCAGTGCAAAGCTACAGAATTAGTAGAGTACGAGGAGTCTAAAAAGTATAAGAATAAAACAATTCCGCCTATACCACCTAGTCGTTTATATATAAAAGTTGGCAATAATGATTATTTACAACTTTCCAACTCCTATATAACCATACTTACCGGTAATAAGAAGGGAGAGTTTACAATACCTCTTGATTTTAAACTTAAAACCGATGAATCTGTCTTGGCTGGAGAGTATATGGGAAGTTTAACATTTCTATTCCAGGGTGGACTATAATGGAGAAAATACTTATCTGTACTAGACTATTTGGTTCATCATATCTAGTTGAGGATCCTCTAAAAGAGATAAGGGTTAGTATTTCCCCATCAATAATAGAACTTTCTCTGGCACCTAAAACTAAGTACGACTTCTCTATCTCTCTTATTAATCTAAGTGCTTCAATATTAAAGGTAAAGAGTAGCGTATCATCATTTATATTTGAGGAAAATGGAACATTAGTGATAATTGATGAGCCTGATAAGTGGAGCTGTAGAGATTGGATCACTTTAGAGGATAAAAACTTTATTATACCTCCTGGGGACAACTATGACGTTAAAGGTAGAATTTTAGTCCCTTCTGATGCTTCCGGTGGAAGATATTCAGCAATAACCTTTGACATAAATAGTAGCGAAGGCATCTCTAGAAGTATGATGGTTAAGATCAAAACAGGGACATTAGTATTTATTTCCATACCATCAACAGAGAGAAAAAGATTAGCTTTAGAATCCTTCACTATAGAGAAGAATACCCCAGAAGAGGTAATCTTTTCTACAGCATTGAGAAATCTAGGGAATACGTTTTTGAAGTTAGAAGGGAGTGTAAATATAAAGGATGCTAAGGATAAAAGGATAAGGACTATACCTCTAAAGGATGCAACTACAATACTTCCCGAAGGAAGAAGGATAATTAGGACCGTCTGGAGACATCCAAAGCCTGGAGATTTTACAGCTTATCTGAAAGTAAACTATGGCGCTGACAGTTGTATCGAAGAAAAAATTAGTGGGAAGGTGGGCTATGAGATTTAATACAAAGTTTTTATTAGTCTTTTTTATGTTTCTAATGCTTGGTATGAGTTTTTACCGCTATAACCCAGATACAGGACAGTGGGAAAAATTAGATGGTCTAAATCCATACGGTTCTGCTGAGGGTCTAGGGGATAGTGTTAGTGGATATTGTAATAAGAGCATCTGGGAGATAAATGTCTCTACAAAGGCAAAGGTCGAGATTCCTGAATTTAACTTTAGTAAGATTGCAGTTCCTGTAACATCCAACATTGAGATACTGCCCGATGGTACATTTAGAGTTCCAACACACCAATATGCGGAATGGAAGATAATAATAAAGATATCTTCTAATAATCCCATAGATAATGTAGTTGTCAAAGATACCTTTGAACCACAGCTTGGGGTTCAAGACCCACCTCTCTATGTCTCTCAGGGGACAGTAAACTATACATATGGTCCTGGACAGATGTACCACACCTACATTACTTGGATAATAGGTAATAACTTTTCTGGGGAGGCAGAATTGATACTCAAGGTTTATACAAAGCTAAATCCGGGAGGTAAGCAGGAATTTACATCACCCGGGACATATTATCTAAATAAAGGTGCAACGTTAAATTATACAATTGGTGGAACCGGGTATTCTATAACAACTGGTGAAATATTGGTGATTGCATATGGCGAAAAATAATTGTCTTGCAGTTAACATAAGTAGGGGAAATCCTCTACCTGTTTATATAAGATTTAATTCGAAAGGAGGTGAAATTGTGAAGAAGATATTATTGGTAGGAATAGTAACAGCTCTATTAATGGGGATAGTAAGTCTAGCATGGGCAAGTGAGCTACAGCTCCAAGATGAGGTTAAGGTATGGAGATGGGATGATGAAACTGGAGGATGGCTTTTAGAACCTACAGGTGCGAAGAATGCTAAGGCTCGTGCCTGGCATCAGGGTGTTGTTCAAAGTGGCTATTGCAATAAAGAGACTTGGACTATTGATGTTGCTACACATGCATCTGTTGCCCAGTGGATAAAGTGGAATCTTTCTGCCCAAGGTTGGTATTTCAGGGTAAGAAAGCCAGGGATATATATAGCCAATTGCATCGGTGCAACTATCAAGTCTAATGCAGATGTCATAGTAACATTCTCCGGATTTGATGACCTAAAGAATGCCGATGGAGAAGCTATAGAGACTTGGTATGCCTTTGGACAGTCATATCCAAATGGTCTAACATGGTACCCGGCAAAAGAGCTAGACCAAGAGACTCTTAGAGTCCCATACTGTACGCATAGCACCCACCTGTGGATAAAGATTAACGTAAGAGAAGACGCAGGAGACGGTTATCCCAAGACAAGGGCGTGTGAGTATCAAGACGATGCCCAGATAAAGCTTACAGTAACAGTTTATAAACCCTGGTTAGATGCGGGTGGCTTAGGTATTTTTGCTGAAGGTAATTAGTTTTCAAAAATTATAAAAGGAGGTTGATTGAAGTGAAAAAGGGTTTGTTAGTACTACTAGTATTAAGTTTAGTGATGGGTATAGCTAGCTTAGCTTGGGCAAGTGAGTTAACTATACAACAGGAAACACAGGTATGGAGATGGGATGGAAACACTTGGGTCCCAGAACCTTTGGGAGGTCTTCAAGCTAATGCTCGTGCTTGGCATCAGGGTAATGCTTTAAGTGGTTTCTGCAATAAGAAGACCTGGACTATCGATGTTGCAACTCATGCATCTATCGCCCAGTGGATAAAATGGGAGTTAGGAGCCCAGGGATGGAACATCAAAGTAAGAAAGCCAGGGGTATATGTTGCAGGACCAATAAAGGGCTGGGTAAAGTCCAATGCAGATGTATTAGTAACAGCGGAAGGTTTTGATGATCTAAAGAACGATCAAGGTGAAGCTATAGAGACATTCTATGGACTTAGTGAAGATAAAGATACTATGCCAACTGAGTGGGTTAAAGCTACCCAGTTACCATCCCAAGCTTTAATTCCGTTCTGCTATCATGAAGGATATCTATGGATAAAGTTTGTAATAAGAGAAGACCCAGAGGGTGGTTATCCCAAGACAAGGGCATGTGAGTATCAAAACGATGCTAAGATATTCCTATCACTTACAGTAATTAAAGCTTGGATAGATCCAGAGACTGGTTATTTTAAACAGTAGTGTTTTAAGGGGGCTCCTTAGGGGCCCCCTGAATTTATAATTTAAATCGATAAGGAGGTAACAAGATGTGTAAAAAGGCTTGCACTCTAGTTACAGTAGCTATTACGCTAGTAATCTTTTTTTCTTTTATTTTTCAAGTTTACTCTCAAATTAATATAAGTGTAACACCTCTTTTCAATGAAATCACCTCATATCCAGGGGTGACTAAGAAGTTTGAGATACTACTTGTAAATGAGAGTGAACCCAGCAGTGTTGGGAACTTTAGGATTAGATCTGTTCCTGTAAAGGTAAATAGGGCTGGTTATTTTCAGTTTTTAACCAAGGATGAGACAAATCCCTGGGATTGTAGTGAGTGGATAAAAGTATCTCCTAGCGAGGTAACATTAAGAGGACAAGAGGGAAAGATTATTGAATGTTCTGTAACAATACCTAGAGGTGTAAATGGGAGCAGATATTCTGCAATACTATTTGAACTTTTACCTGAGAAAAAGACCTCTGCGGGGGAGGAGGAAGGGCTTGCCAGTTTGACTATAACCACCCAGATACTAAGTATAGTAAGTGTTACGATACCTGGAGGGAAGATTGATAGAAAGGTAAATCTAGTAGAATTTAACGTAGAGAACGTAAGGATAGAGAATAACAATATGATAGCCTTTACTGCCCTATTGAAGAATCAAGGCAATATTACAGTTCAAACTAAAGGGACACTTATTATAAAATCAAGATTGGGTAGAAGGATTAGAGAGATCCCTCTTGGTGGTGGTATGGGACTTTTATTTCCTGGTGCAGAGGCAGAGCTTAAAAGTATCATAAGGATGCTTCCCCCTGGGGAGTATATAGCAGATGCGTATATAAGATATGGAGTTCCTACCACATTAAAGGCTAGTATTCCATTTAGTGTATCTACTGGGGAGGTTAAACTTGGGATATTGGCTGGGGGTAAAGGTATCGACGTTATAGCAGAACCTTCTCTACAAGAGATAACCGCCCCACCGGGAGCATTTAGAAGCTCTGTTATAACTATTCAAAATATGACAGGGAGGTCTGTAGATGTAAAGGTCAGCGCTAAGCACGTAGCCTTAGGGTTAAATGGAGAGATTATTGAGACGGAAGATACTAGATACTCCTCTGTGGACTGGATAAAGACCGACATTAATAGTTTTTCATTAAAGCCAAATGAGAGACGTTCAGTTAGGGTTAATGTAACACCACCTAGGGATATAAAGCCTGGTGGTAGATATGCTAATGTTTCTTTTGAGGTTTCAGACCCATCCTCTAAAGAGGGACTTGTTACTATATTAGATACACTGTATCTGGTTACTGTCCCTGGAGACTTAAAATACTCAGGAGAGGTTCAGGATATCAATTTGGTAGGTTTTGGAGAATCCGCCTTTCCACAGTTCTTGGCTCTATTTAAAAATACAGGGAATATACATCTAAAGGCTAGTGCATTCCTCACCATAAAGACAAAGGGAGCCGATAAGGAGAAGCCCAAAGTATTAGTAGAAGAGATTCCATTCTCTGATGGAGAGGTAATCGTCTTACCTGAAGGGATAAGACAATTTATGCTCCTCTACACTCAACCTATTGAGCCTGGAGAGTATATAGCGGTTGTTAAGGTAAATTTTGGAGAAAAGAGATGGGCAACGCTCGAGAAGGAGTTTAAAATAGAGAAAAAAGAGGAGGTTAAGGAATGAGAAGGTTCCTATTTATTTTATTAGTAGCATCTTTACTACCCTGGTCAACTGCTATAGCTAGTGTCCCTACAAGGGATATACTTATAACTAACGTCTTTGTTGATACAGAGCTCCGTCAGGCTCTTAGAGATATTTCCGCTCAGGCTGGGATTAATATTATCGCCGATAATACGGTTCAAGGTTGGATAACGGCAGATTTAAAAGATGTCCCTCTAGAAAAAGCCCTGGAGATAGTCTTAGCAGGCGGTGGTTATACATATAAGTGGATGGGGGATTATTATCTGGTAGGGTTACCAGATACAAAAAGTACCACATTTAACAACCTTACAACTACTGAGCATATAAAGATAAAATATCTTGATGCAAGGTCGGTAGCAGGCTTATTAAGCGATTTTTACTCTCCATATATAAAGGTTGATCCCATAAACAACATAATAACTGTTACATCCTCAAGAGAGATTATAGAAAGGATAAAACAGGATATATCCAAACTAGATAAACCTAGGAAACAGGTAATAATAGAGAGTGTTGTCTTAGAATTATCAGAGAGCGGTGGAGAGAGTTTAGAGGGTAGCTTTGGCATATCTTTACCAACCGGTGAAGTAACTGACACTACAGGGACGGTAGGACTTAATTATTCCTATGCTAGTGGAATAGTATTTAACCTAGACTCTGCACAGAAGATATTTATCAAACTGAAGGCTTTGGTTGAAGAGGGAAAGGCAAAGGTCAAGGCATCACCAAAGATATCAACCTTAGATGGTAAAGAGGCATCTATAGAGCTTGGTAGGGAGGAATACGTCATTATTACTACTGGAACAGAGACAACACTAACTAGGACATTACAGATGATAAAGGGTGGCATTATACTAAAGATACTTCCTAGGGTTATAGAATCAGATGGAAATGAACCGGATAGCCTTTTTCTTACAATATCAACGGAGGTTAGCGATGTTCAGATGGGGGTAGAGACCCCTACCGCATTAAGAAGGATAGTATCTACTACAATTAGGATAAAGGATAATCAAACAGTAGTTATTGGAGGATTAAAACAAGAGATCGAAAGAGAAGTAATAGATAAAGTCCCTATATTGGGAGATATCCCCATTTTAGGAGCATTATTTTCTAGTAAGAGAAAGACTAAGGAGATCAGTGATATATTGATATTTCTTACTTGCAAAATAGTAAATGAGCTTGAATCTCCTAAGTAAGAGGAGAAGATGAAAAATATTTTATTTATTTTTATTATCTTCTTACTTTTACCTTTTAATTTAAACGCTGAAAGCCTTGTGAATAATGTATTTGTAGATACAGATATTAGACAGGCACTTAGAGATATTTCGAGCCAGACAGGGGTAATAATAGTGTTAGATAATACAGTGGAAGGTTTTGTCTCTGCTGATCTTAAAGATATGCCTTTGGAAAGGGCTTTGGATATCATTTTATCTAACTATGGATACGTATATGCCAAAAAAGAAGGCTACTATCTAGTTGGTTCTCCAGATATAAAGAATGTTATTTTTAATAACCTTTCAAAGACCATCTTTTATAGACCTAAATATCTATCTGTAGAAGCAATGAGACAGAAGATAAGTGATACCTTTTCTCAGTTTGTAAGATTAGATAGCTCTTTGAATATGATCTCTATAACCGCTCCAAATTCTATGATAGATAACATAGTCAGTAAGATTAGAGAGATAGATAGGCCTTCCCGCCTTGTCTATGTAGACGTCCTTTACACCAAGACCTCTTATAGCGAGATAAGTAAGATATTACCTACAGATGTAAATGTGAAATGGAAGTTAGATGGAGAATCTGAGGTTTATAGTACCGGTATATACTTTGCCGATTTAACGCTTGGATATTTCTATAATAATACCACTAACATAGATGTTATTATGGATATCCTAAAGAAGAGAAATAATATTGTTCAGTCTGCTAGATCTAAGTTCTTGGTCTTAGAAGGGGAAAGATCTAGTATACTATTGGAAGAGAAGACATTTAGGACATTTTCGATAGAAAACTATACTACTACGGTACCTTTCTCTGCAGATATAGAGATGGGTATTTCCGCTGAGGTTATAGATAACAAGGTAAGGCTTAATCTGGAACTACTTGCTAGTTATATAGAAGGGGACCTTAAGAAATCTTTGGGCTCTACTAAAACAGTAGTATCTTTAGAACCAGATAAGATAGCTATTCTTGGGGGAATAACTGATTATAGAGAATTATCAAGAGGATTTGGAGCCTTTAGGCCACATATAGGCTCTAATGAAATGTTAAGAGATTCTTTTACTGTCTTACTCTACGCCAGGGAGGTCCCCGAGGAACTAGTAAGAGGTGTATTACCAGCCTTAGAAACTAGTACATATATTTCGACTAAATTACCAGGAAAAAAGAGAGAGGAACCTAGAGGTTTGGTTATTTCTGGAGGACCAGTTACAATAATTGACCTATCAACAAGTAACCCTGTTAGTACAACTGTAAGATCTGGTATAATCATAGATGGTAATATTCCTATAAGTGATAAGAATACTCTTATCTTAGAGGGAATCTATATACAAGATGGATTGAAAAGCTTAGACTTGAGCTTTAATCACCAGCTGATATCTGATATTATAACTGGCCTCTCGTATAGGCTAGCCAGGAATGAGAGATTGTCTATAGATGTCCTAAGTACATTTATAGAGGAAAAGACATATCCACTTTCATATCTAACTCTTAAAGGTAGACTATTTGGAGTATTAATGAATGACAATATTAAGAGTCAGTCCTATGCAGATATTGGAATAAATCTATCCATTAATTATAAGATAACTGATTATAGTGCATTAACTCTAGAGTATTTTAGAACTTCGAATGCTAGTTTACTCTCCTCGGCTAGAATAGAGATGAGATTTGAATTGACAAAGTCTCTTTTATTTACTATAGGGTATGAAAATCGAGATTCAAG
Organism: uncultured bacterium; assembly: GCA_937958695.1. Taxonomy (GTDB): domain Bacteria; phylum DUMJ01; class DUMJ01; order DUMJ01; family DUMJ01; genus DUMJ01. The sequence continues at coordinate 8,750 of CALGNK010000016.1, read as the reverse complement.
TTATCTCGATAATATCATAGGTCCATCTTATGGAAGGTTATTATATCTTAGGTTCGACTATAAATTATGAGATTGACTATTGAACTATTTTTATGTATACTATGAAGAGAAAAGTGTTTTTAGAAGAGAATAGATAATTTTAGGATTTCCATTAAGGGAGGTAGAGATGTCTCTAGACTTGAGATATAGAGAGGTTAAAAGCTTGTCGTCTCAAGTTTTAAGTATGGTCTTAAATATGTTGGAGGGGGATAGCGGTTCAGTTATGCTCTTAGATTCTACAGAAAAGGTACTCAGGATTACTAGTTATAGAGGTATCCCTTCTGAAGTAGCAGAAAAAGTAAGAGAATCCCTTGGTGAAGGAATAGCGGGATATGCATTAAAGAAAAAGGTATCTTTAATACTTAATAGTGGAGATACATTCTTAGGAAAACCCCTTACAAGAAGCGATATCAGTTCTTCTATTGTATTACCAGTTTTAGATGGAGAAAAAAGAATAGGGGTTATAAATATAAATCGTTCTCTAGATAAAGAAGCCTTTTCTATGGAAGATTTGGAGTTTGCTAATCTTCTCAGTAGATATTTTAGCACTCTTATGAGAGGTGTCTTAGCTTTTCATAAAAGTCTGGAACATACTAGGAGAATAAGGGCACAATACAGGATAATACGGAATATCTCTAAGCATAGAAATCTAAATTTTATGATGAGGCACCTCTTGCAAGATTTAGTAAGGTTTGCTAAGGCTTCATCTGGGGCTATAGGAACTTACGAAGGGGATACCTTTAGAATAGTTGGTACCATCCCTGATGAGTTATTGCAGGATCTAAGAAAGGATATAGAGAACCTGTTTAATAAGGCTATGTATGAGAAGAAAGAGATATTTATAGGAAACACCATAGTATTCCCCTTTATACATAAGGATGAGATATTTGGAGCTATTTATCTAGCCTTTGAAGGGAATCTGCCTGAGTCTAGAGAGATAAAAAGATTAAGGGTTTTGTTAAGAGATGTAACCTTATCTATTAAAAACCTCTCGAATTATTTGTCTTTGAGAGAAGCGGTATCAAGAGAAGAAAGGATCAGAATAACAAACATCCTCCACGATAGGGTATGCCAAGGGATAACCGAGGGGATATTAAAGGCTCAATATATAAAGAAGAAAAAATTATCGAAGGATGTTTTTGAAGATATAAATGATCTTGAGATTTTATTAAAGAATGTATTGAACGATGTAAGATGCATCATATACGAAGAGAAACCTATAATATTAGATGGGGGATTCTTTGAAAATCTGAGGAAATACATAGAGGGGATAGAAAAGGTATCTGGAATTAAGTTTAATCTTACTTTAAGTGGTAATGAAAGACTTATACCTAAGAGGATTAGAGAGACGATTTTCTCTGTAATAAGGGAGGCAATAGTAAATGTAAGAAGACACAGCGGAGCGAGTTTAGTCGATATAGATTTTAGAGTTGATGAAAATGGAATTAATGTAGATATTGTAGATGACGGTATTGGATTTGACTACGAGACTTTGAAAGACAAGTGTAACTCTTTTGGTATAAGGATGATGGAAGATAGAATAAAATCTTTAGAGGGTGATTTCAAGATTACAAGTGTTCCTTCTAGAGGGACTAGGGTAAGATTTTATGTCCCATTATAGGAGGAGGCAGATGAGGACTATCAAAGTCCTTATCGTAGATGATCAGGTTTTGATATGCGATGGTATAGCTAAACTCTTAGAAGGAGAAAAAGAGATAGAAGTTGTAGGTAAAGCCTATGGTGGACAGGAGGCTATAGAGAAGGCGGAACAGCTTAACCCAGATATAATTCTTATGGATATTAGGATGCCTGACATAGATGGAATCTCTGCTACAAAAGCAATAAAGACTAAAAATCCTTCTATCCAGGTTATTGCTATTTCAGTTTATGAAGAGGATAGTCTTATTATGGAGATGTTCAGAGCTGGAGCAGTTGGTTATATCCTTAAAGATATCTCTTTAGAAAATCTCGTCAATGCTATAAAAAATGTCTATAGAGGAACCACAATGATAAATCCCCGCATATCCCGTAAACTATTAAATCTCCTATCACAAAACCAGAACTTAGGGGAGGTGCTTACCCCTAGAGAGTTAGAGATACTTAGAGAAGTAGCTAAGGGAAAATCGAATAAAGAGATTGGGGAAACCCTATATATAAGCGAAAGCACGGTTAAGACGCATATATCGAATATATTTCAGAAGTTAGGTATAAAAAATAGGTCAGAGGCTATCCTTTATGCTATTAAAAAAGGCATTCTCTAATTTAAGGAGATAAACCACTTATCCTTTCTAAAGACCAAATACCTTTCAGATATAAGATTTAATGGTTTTTCAGCTATTGTAAATTCCTCACTAAGTATTGAAAGAGGCTTATCTAAGCCAAATATTTTTGCATCATAAGCGTTTGATGCAAGTTTATAGAAAGTCCTGCCAATCTCTTCGTATTCTTCGAAAGTTAATTTATATCTAAATCCTACCCTTATAGATAGATTCGAAGGTATAAACGACCTAGACATAACATATTCGGGGAATATACCTAAAAGCCAGAGGCATATGTCCCCTATTCTTTTATAGACCGGGAACCTCATCTCTTCCTCTATCATATCCGCCAGCCTTATCATGTCGAACACATCTATATCGGAAAATTTTATCTTTCTAAGCCCCCTTCTCCCCTTAACTACATAGTATATAGTCTGACTCTCTGTCCTTGTAAATGACACGAGCATATCTATGAGGTAGTTGAGTATATCATCGTCATTTATTAGCTCTCTTACTTTTTCTATATCAAATACTGGAATCTTATGATGCCTATCCCTCTCTATAGTATAGACCTCTCTATTCAAGTCTATCCTTGCCTTTATCATAAGAACAGTAAAGAAAAGCTTAGGAGATATCTTTAGCATTATCTCATCGTCATTCATTATCCTAGAAAAGAGTCTAGAATCTTCTAGCATGCCTAATATTATTTCTTCATCATCTTTTATAGTATCCATTCTGCTTTTTAATTCTGGAGATAATGTTTCTAATACAAACATTAGGTCATTATTAGATAATCTAAGATACTCTCTCATTTTCTTACCTCCAAATACTTCTTAAGTTTTCCTCCAGAATTAACTCATCTGTTGAATATATCTTTCTCCTTTGCCCATCTGTAACGATTACAAGTGCTCCATCATCAGATATATCGATTATTATCCCTTCTAATATATTATTATAACTCTTAAACCTTACCCTTTCGCCTATCATAATACAGGCATTTTTCCACTCTTTAATTAGTAACTCATCGCCTTCTAATAATAACCTATAGTTTATAGAGAATTCATTAATAATATTAATTAACAGCTTAGTTTTATCTATGTCCTTCCCAACTATCTCTTTTAGAGATATCGCATCTGTAAGATAAGGTGGAAACTTTGTCGTATTTACATTTATACCAACCCCAACTATTAAAAACTCATCAAAATTTTCTCCTAGGATACCACCAAGCTTCTTACCCTTAAATATGATATCGTTAGGCCATTTCAAATTTATAGGGATAGCTAGATAAGAGATTATACCCCTTCTAACCAAGACGCTAGCTAATATGGTTATTAAAGATTTTTTCTTTAGATCTTTACCATCTATTATTATAGAAAATGAAAGGGATTTATCATCTGAGAACCAAACCCTATAATCCTTCCCTCTTCCTGCCCATTGGTTATCAGCTAGGATTATAGTGTTTCTTCTTCCTAACTTAGCTAGTTTAAATGCTACATCCATAGTTGAAGACACATTCTCTAAAAAGATGATTTCCTTAAAAAGGTGAGTATTAAGAGAAATTTTTCTCATTTTGATAAGATTATCTCATCAGTGTTTGTATGATCTGGAATATAGGCATATACATTGCAATTACTATAAAACCCACTAATCCACCAACGAATATTATAAGTACGGGTTCTAATATAGAGGTAAGTGTGCTTATCATAGCATCAAGCTCACCATCGTAGTACATCCCAACTCTATTAAGCATTTCGTCTACTAAACCACTCTCTTCCCCTACAGCTGTCATATACCCAAGCATCGGAGGAAAGAGACTGCTCCTAATAAAGGTAACAGAAAGTTGATCTCCTTCTGAGATCCTTCTCCTGGCATCCTCAATGGCATTCATATAGGGAACACTGTCTAGTGTCTCTTTCACTACTTCAAGGGCGGTTATAATGGGGACACCACCAGAGAGGAGGATACTTAGGGTATGGCAGAGTCTAGAGATAATAGTAAGCTTTAATATCCTTCCTATAATTGGAATCCTAAGTTTGAGTTTATCCCAAAGTTCTCTCCCCCTTGGCCTAGAGGTGATTAGTCTATAGAGAAGATATAATGCCAAGATTACTGAGAGTACGATATACCAATAGTTTCTAATAGCATTACTTGCTCCCATCACTATTCTTGTAGGTAGCGGAATGGCAGTTTCAAAGGACATTAGAAGATTTAAGAATGTGGGAAGGACATATGTTAGTAAGAATATAACCATAGCAATAGCTAGGATTATAATAACTATAGGATATGCAGCAGCACTCTTTATTTTCCTTGTTATCTCTTCATTCTTTTCATAATATACCGCTAGCCTATCTAGGATTACATCTAATATTCCACCTGTTTCTCCAACTCTAACTAAGCTTATATACAGTCTTGGGAATATGTCTTTGTGTTTTGCTAGCGCCTGAGATAGCGCTGTTCCACTCTCTACCTCCTTTCTTATATCTTCTATTGCAAGTTTTAGTCTAGGATTTCTTGTCTCCTGTGAGAGGATTCCTAATGCCCTAACCAGAGCTACCCCTGCCCTCACCATAGTGGCAAACTGCCTAGTGAATACTACCAAATCTCTAAGGGAGACTCTCTGTAAGTTTATTAAAGCAGTATTTAAATCAAAGTATTTTTTCTTTTCTTTTATAGATACAACTATAAGCTCCTGTTCCTGCAGTCTTCTTATAACGGTATTTTCATCTTCAGCAGAAGCAACACCCTCTCTCCAACGCCCTGTCCTTTTTTCCCTAGCTCTGTATGTAAACTCTCTCATCTTCTAGCTGGTTCTCCTATTATCTTTAGCATCTCTTCTCTGTTTGTAACGTTATACAAGAAATCCTCTAGAGTTATTTCTCCATTCTTGTAAAGGGTAAGTAAAGATTGGTCCATACTTATCATACCAAATTGACTTCCAGTTTGGATAACATTAGGAATCATATGGACTTTTCCCTCCCTTATAAGATTCCTTACTGCAGGCGTTGCTATAAGGATCTCTACCGCTACTACCCTGCCACTAAGCATTCCATCACTTGAAATCTTTTCTTTTCTTCTGGGTAAAAGTCTCTGAGATATGATAGCCTCTATAGTATTACTCAACTGTAATTTTATCTGTTCCTGTTGATGAGGAGGGAAAACGTCTATTATCCTTTCTATGGTTTGCGATGCATTATTTGTATGTAATGTTGCTAATACTAAGTGCCCTGTCTCAGCAGCGGTTATAGCAGCTTGTATAGTCTCCAGGTCTCTCATCTCACCTATAAGTATTACATCTGGATCTTCTCTTAGAACAGCCCTAAGAGCATTGACAAAGGATAGTGTATCGCTTCCCACTTCTCTCTGATTGACTATGCTCTTCTTATGCGTGTGCATATATTCTATGGGGTCCTCTATGGTTACTATATGACAATCACGTGTCTCATTTATTACATCTATCATAGAGGCAAGAGTTGTTGATTTACCACTTCCTGTAGGTCCTGTAACTAGGATCAGTCCCTTGGGTTTCTTAGTCAGCTCCTTCAGAATAGGTGGTAAACCTAGTTCTTCGAGCTTAGGGATCTTATAAGGGATGCTTCTTATAGCTATACCTACAGACCCTCTCTGGTAGAAGACGTTTATCCTAAATCTACCAATCCCTGGTAACCCATAAGAGAAGTCTATCTCTCTGTTTTGCTCAAATTTTGCCTTCTGTTCTGGGTTCATTAGTGAGTAAGCCAAAGCCTTTGTATCATCTTGGGTAAGCCTAGGGTACTCTGTCCTTACTAATCTCCCGTATATTCTCAAAATTGGCGGAACACCAACAGTTAAATGTAAATCTGACGCATTTCTTTCATATAAAAGTTTAAGGAGTTCTTCTATATTCATAATCCTCCCGCATAAACAGTCCTTAATATCTCACTATAAGTAGTTATCCCATTTTTTACTTTTAGTTTCGCATCCTCCCATAGTGTTCTCATCCCCTTTTTTACAGCAGTATCTCTTATTACATTTGCAGGAACCTTATCTACAATCATTGCCCTTATCTCGTCGTCAACCATCAGTAATTCAAATATCCCTATCCTTCCCCTGTATCCGGTATGTCTACAGACCTCACAACCTTTGCCTTCATATATAATATCATTCTCACTTAATTTTAGAACCTTTATCTCTTCTTCGGTAGCTTGTTTTGGAACCTTACATCTAGAGCATATACGCCTAGCCAATCTCTGGGCAAGGATGCCAATAACTGAGGATGATATCAGGAATGGTTCTATCCCCATATCCATTAGTCTTGCTATTGCTCCTGCAGAATCGTTTGTATGTATTGTGCTTAATACAAGATGTCCAGTGAGCGCTGATTGAACTGCTATTTCTGCAGTCTCTTTATCTCTTATTTCTCCGATCATAATTATGTCTGGATCCTGCCTAAGTATACTTCTTAGCCCATTGGCAAAGGTAAGTCCAATCTTAGCATTGACTTGCACCTGATTTATTCTATTGAACTGATATTCCACTGGATCTTCTACCGTGATGATATTCTTCTCAGGTGTGTTAATCTTGGCTAATGCAGAATACAGGGTTGTGGTCTTTCCACTTCCTGTTGGGCCTGTCACTAGAATCATCCCGTACGGTCTCTGTATGAGCCACTCGAAATTTCTCAAGACATCTTCAGTAAATCCAAGCTTTTCTAGCCCAATAAGTGGTGCAGACCTATCTAGAAGCCTTAATACTATCTTTTCACCATGAATGGTAGGGAGTGAAGAGACACGGAAGTCTATTATCTTTCCTTGAGAAGTAACTCTAAACCTACCATCCTGGGGGAGTCTTCTCTCTGCTATATCCATGTTAGCTAGAATTTTTATCCTTGCTACCAATGTAGGGAAAATCTTTTTAGGAGGAGACATTACATCATACAGAACCCCATCTACCCTAAACCTTACCTTTACTTCATTCTCTGTTGGCTCTATATGTATATCACTTGCACCTTCTTGTACTGCCTGAGTAATAGTGAGGTTAACCAATCTAACAACAGGGGCTTCATCTTCTAGGACTTCTACGGTAGTCTCAGTTTCTTCTTCTCCAGGGGCTATGTCTAACAGGGTCTCTTCTAAGCCTTTTTGTATCGTGTAAATTCTGTCTAGGGCTTGATTTATCTGTCCTTCAGATGCTAAGACAGGTTCCACATCTCTACCGGTTATTATACGTACATCATCTAAGGCATATATATTTACCGGATTTGACATTGCTAACAATATCTTATCCCCGTTTAACTTTATAGGAATGATCTTGTACCGTCTACATATATGTTCTGGTATAAGCTTAACAACATCTGAATCTATTACTATCTCTTCTAGGTTTACATAAGGCACATTGTAGATTTCTGAAAGGGCAGAATAGAGGTCCTCTTCTTTTATTAAGCCCATCTTTAGTAGTAATTCACCAAGTTTTTCCCCTGTCTTTTCTTGAGCAGTAAGTGCCTTTTTAAGAGTTTCCTCTGTAATAAGCCCTCTTTCTATAAGAATATCCCCAAGTCTTTTCTTCTGGTTCACCATATTACAAATCCTTCCACTTTAATCTTGAGGTTCTAAATCTCTCAGCCGTTATAATCGATGCAATTATTTCCCCTGTTAGATGAATAGACTCGTTTATTACAGTATAATTATACCATTCCCATTCTTTAAATTCTTCTTTGGCATTATTTAATCTTACTTGAATCTCTTCCTCTTTTTCGGTCCCCCTTTTATATAGCCTCTTTAATAGCTCATCTATAGAAGGGGGAAGTATAAAGATAAATACTCCATTAGGAAAAGTCCTTTTTACCTGCCTTGCCCCTTGGGTATCTATCTCTAGTATAACATCCTCGTTATTTTTTAGTTTCTCTTCTATATATCTCTTTGGTGTTCCGTAGAGATTACCATGTACTCTGGCCCATTCTAAAAATTCTCCTCTTTCTATCATACTATTGAATTCTTCTTCGCTAACAAAGAAATATTCCTTACCATTTGTCTCATTCTTCCGAGGAGGTCTAGTTGTATATGATATTGACAGATTGATGTCTGGAACTAATCTCAGAACTTCGTTAATTACCGTCCCCTTACCTACCCCAGAAGGTCCTGATACTATAAATAATATCCCCTCTTTTTTCGAAACCATATCACTTTGAGTTCTTCTTTATTTTTATGATATTATATCAGAAAGCAACTTCTATATAAAGGGGCTTTTGAAGTCTTATGGATATCTTTGTTCTTGAAAGAGTAGTTAAAGAGATAAAAGAGATATTAATAGGTTCTACGGTAAGGAATATATATTCTCTTCCCGATAATACCCTGGCTATAGAGCTAGGTAAGAGAGAAGAGGATATCTATCTTATACTTTCTGCCTCTAGTCAGTTCGCTAGGGTTTATTTAGATAATGTATTATCTTGTAAACCAATAAAGTCTTCATTTTCTAATA
>CALGNK010000015.1 GCA_937958695.1 uncultured bacterium | reverse complement strand
AACTTAGCGGGTCTACCGGTATGAGAATAATAGGGGGCTAAGACTTTGTAAGCATGATCCAAGTTAAGGTAGTATAATTTATCGATGAGCTCGGAGTATTCATTGATTCTATCTTTATAGGAATCATAGAGTGATTTTAGCGAATTAATGAGATTCTTTTGGTATAATGAATGCTGAGTCCAGTGTTGTGATCTTAGCATAATTATCGCCTCCTTTCCTGGTTTTTAATACTAGGATAAGGGGGCGAGGTGATAAAAGCAAGTTTGGGCTGTGGGGGTGAAACGAGGTAAGGTTATCTTTAGGACTGAGACTACAAGGGGTTTTAGAGTTTCCGAAAATCTACTTATTGTAAGAGGAGGTGAGATAGAAAAATAAAGGATAACCTATTATGGGGGTGAAGCAAAGTAATATTATCTTTAGAATCGTGGTTGCAAGAGGTTTTAGGGTTTCCGAAAATCTATAAAATTTTTGGAGGTGATTTGGTGTGAATTATATAAAAAGACCTTTTAAATCAATTTTAGTAGTGTTATTAATTTTATGTTTAAACGCTTCTATCGGTTTTGGGGCAGAGAAAAAGGTTGTAAAAATGTATGCACAAACCTTGACTCCTAGGGAAAGATTAGAAGCTGACCGCTGGGATCCTCCAAAGTATATGTGGACATTAGAAAAAGAATATGAAAAACTTCATCCAGACGTAGATATTCAATTTGTCCCTGGAATTCCTACTGGCTATGAAGAATGGCTTGTTACACAAATGACTGGTGCTACATCTCCTGAAATAGTTTGGTACCAACGTGGTTATATAGCTAGAGATTATAAGAAGGGTTGGTTTGTAAATCTTACCCCATATTTAAATGAGCCTAATCCTTATGTAAAGGGTAACAAAAAGTGGATAGATATCTTTCAGCCGCCTGTAATAGCTAGCGGAACTGCTCCTGATGGTAATATCTACATGATAACAGGTGATATAGTAGGTACTGGTGTCTTTTATAATAAAGATATGTTTAAAAAAGTAGGAGTCTCTGTTCCTTCTATTTGGAGTCAATTTCTTACTATCCAGAAGAAAATAAAAGCAGCAGGGTATATTCCTTTTTCGATTAGTATGGATCTATCAGGAGGAGTACAGCTTTGGGGTAGCTGGTGTACTAGGATACTGCAAGATGTACTTTATGACCACAAGATGTCTGAAATAAAGGGTACAAAAGAACCAGTAAAACGTACTTGGAAGCCTGGAGAAAACTTACCTCCTCAAGTTATGGTTAAGGCTATAAAGAACGGGAAATATGGTGCTAAAGATCCAGAGTGGAAAGAGATGCTAAGAATTCTTAAAGAGTGGTCACAATACTGGCCTAGTGGATTCTGGGCTTTACCTCCAGATGAAGTATATAGACTCTGGGTTACTGAGAAAGCATCTATGGTATGGTTGGGAAGCTGGATGAATAAGCCTGTTCGATTTGATCCTTTACTTAAGTTTGAATGGGGAATCTTCCCTAAGATTCCAAGGATTACTAAAGAGACTTCTCCCTACGGAGGAATCGATTTCCCAGCTATGGCTGGTGTAGGTGGAGTTTTCCAATATGCCATAGCTAGCTCTGCTGAAAAACGCGGTGTTCTTAAGGAAACTATAGACTGGATGAGATTTATTACTGCGCCGCAGAATTTAATCCCGCTTCTTAATGATCATGGCGGGTGTGCTCCAGGTACTAAAGATACTAAAGGAGCTGATCCGTCACTAAAGGTTTACGTTGATCAAATGGTAAAGTATGGAACAGAAAGAATTGAGCCTTTTGATAGTATGCTTACTAGAGAGTTTGTAGATAATTTATGGAAGTTATTACAGCAGTTTTTAGCCGGCAAAATAGATATAGAAAAGATGACAGATGAAGTGCAAAAAGAGATGGTTAAAGCAGCGGATCAACTTCTAGCTCAGTATCCAGAGTGGGCTAAATAGTTGTTTTATTTTATTCTCAGGATTAGCTGAGGGGAATACATTTCTTCTCAGCTAATCCTTTAAATTTCCTTCAAGGAAGGTGAATAAGTGGTGAATGATAACAGAAGAAGTATCCTATCGGAGATAATAAGGAAAAAGGAATGCTATTTACTTTTACTTCCAACTTTTCTGCTACTTCTCACTTTTAATTATTATCCTGCCCTTTCAGCAATTTACCACAGTTTATTTGAATGGGATGGAGCAAATTTTATAAGATTTATAGGTCTTGGTAATTTTATAAATCTTCTTTTTCATGACCCTACAATTCCTCTCTCCTTTCTCAATACTCTTAGAATAACTATTGCTTCACTTCTTATTAACCTTACATTTCCCTTATTAGCCGCTTCTCTTATTTTTCACTTAAGAAATTTAAGATATGCATATTTTTATCGAGTCTTATTTGTTATTCCGATGGTAGTTCCAGCTATGGTTATATTTATGATATGGAGATTTATATATAGTCCAACTACCGGATTACTTAACCAGCTTTTAAGGACAATCGGTCTAGAACATTTAACTCGTCCGTGGTTAGGAGATTTTGACTTGGCTCTTTATGCTGTAATTTTTGTAGGCTTTCCTTGGGTAGCAGGGACATCTACTTTGATATACTTAGCTGGATTTCAAAATATACCTCCAGAATTACTGGATGCTGTTGCTATTGATGGTGCATCCACTTGGACTAGGTTTTGGAAAATTGAGCTACCTCTTATTATGGGACAAATAAAGTTGATTGTTATCCTTACTCTAATAGGTAGTATCCAAGGTTTTGTAAATATTATGGTAATGACTAATGGTGGTCCTGGTGAAGCTACTATGGTGCCAGGATTATATCTCTATAGGAATGCTATGTATTACAATAAAATGGGATATGCTTGCGCTATAGGAACATTTTTATTCCTTATAATTATAGTATTAACCTATTTAAATCTTAAATACCTAAGATCAGGGATAGAGTATCAGGCATAGAAAAAGAAGAAAATTTATCCTATTAGGAGGGGAATTTTATTGTATGAATAAAGACCTTAAACATGATTTCTTGATCCACATAATTCTGATCATTTTAGGTATTTTAACATTTTATCCATTTGCGTTCACTATAATAACTTCTTTTAAAGATAATTTCCAGTTCATTCATAATTTTTGGGGGATTACCTTGCCTCTACACTTTTCAAATTATACTGATGCCTGGAGTAGAATAAGTAGATATATCTTGAATAGCGGTATAGTAACTACAATTTCTGCCTTTGGGGTATTAGCTGTAGCTAGTATTTCTGCTTTTGTATTTGCTAGATTTAATTTTCCTGGTAGAGAATTCCTCTTTCTCTGCATCCTTTCTCTTTTAATGATTCCTGGTATATTGACTCTTGTGCCTGCCTTCCTTTTGGTAAAAAGATTAGGATTACTAAATACTTACTGGGTATTGATACTTCCTTATATTTCTGGAGGACAAGTATTTGCTATTTTTATCTTGAGAAGTTTTATCGCTTCTTTACCTGAAGAATTATTTGAAGCTGCCAGAGTTGATGGAGCTACAACATTGAAATCATTCTTTAATATAGCTATACCGCTTTCTAAACCTATCCTAGTTACTGTTGCTATTATGAATGTATTAGGTACCTGGAATGATTATGTATGGCCTTTAGTTACTATACCTGACGGAAGAATGTGGACTATAACTGTTGGCATAGTGAGTTTTTCATCTCAATACGGAGGACTAGAAATGTGGGGACCTATGTTTGCAGGATATGTGATAGCATCTATACCGTTAATAGTTCTTTTCTTCTTTACCATGCGTTACTTTATTGCTGGCTTAACTTCTGGAGCTCTGAAGGTATAGTTCTTATGACTTCTCGCGAGCGATTTCTAAATATCTTGGAGTACAAGCCAGTAGATAGATGTATATACGGGGTGGGAATGGGTGCTTGGCCCGAAACTATTGAGAGGTGGAAGTCTGAAGGTTATGACCCTTCTAAGGAACCACTTTTCGATACAGATCGTTGGGTATGGATAGGACATTGGTTCTTTCCTAACCCACCATTTGAAAAGAAGATAATTGCCGAGGATGATAGGACTATCCTTTACATAAACCACGAAGGAATACTTATGAGAGAAAGAAAAGATAATCCAATGTCTTCAATGCCACAGTTCATTAGATTTCCTGTTGAGACCAGAGAAGACTTCCGTAAGTTTATGGAAGAAAGAATGCAACCAGACCTTGCAAGCAGAATAGGAAAGGACTATATTGAAAAGTTACAAAGCTACAGAGACAGAGATTATCCTTTAATAATCATCTCCGATAGATGGGGAGGATTCTTTGGCCCTCTAAGGAATCTGACTGGTGTAGAGAAATTATGTATGCTTTTCTACGATGATCCTTCATTTGTGGAAGAGATGATGGATGCTATAGCTGATTTTATAATAGCAATGATGGATCAGATCTTAAGTTATACTGATATAGATATGTATGGGTTTTGGGAGGATATGTGTTATAAGACAGGTCCATTAATTAGTCCGGAGTTTGTTAGAAAATATATGTTTCCTAGGTATAGGAGAGTGGTAGATTTCTTGTATTCTCGTGGAGTAAAATGGATATCTTTAGATAGTGATGGGGATATAACATCTTTAATCCCTATCTGGCTAGATGCAGGGATAAATTTTATATATCCTTTTGAAGTTCAATCGGGTATGGATGTGGTAAAAGTCAGAAGGATATTTGGAAGAGAGTTAAGGATGCTGGGAGGAATTGATAAGAGGGCTATAGCGGAAGGTCCAGAGGCGATAGACAAGGAACTTAAGAGAGTAGCCCCATTGGTAGAGGAAGGAGGATACATACCAGCCCCAGATCATAGTCTTCCACCAGATGTGTCGTTTAATAATTATTGTTACTATATGAGAAGATTAAAAGATTTGGTAGAGGGGAGGTTATAGATGACTAAGAGAGAAAGGGTAGAGAGAACTCTGAATTTACAAGAAACAGATAGGGTCCCTATATATGACTTACTCTATAATGATTCTGTAATAGAGTACTTTACCGGAAGAATTCCACCAGCTGGAGAAGAAGGCTTAAAGATAACCTGTGAAGCTATATCTAAGATGTTAGATATGACAAGAGGCGTTACTGGACCATCGGAACCTAGGGTTTATAAGAGGGAAGATGGGCTTGTTATTAGGCAGGAGAGGTGGACATCTTGGATAGAAGAAAAACCTTTTAAGGATGAGGAAGAAGCAAAAAAGTGGTTGATTGAGAGTATTGAGAGATTAAAAAGGATAGATAAAGAAGAGATGGCTAATAGATATATGTTTTACTTTAATAAGATACTAAGTTATGTGGGGGACACAGTAGTTTTACATGCCCAAACTGGAACAGGTCTTGATGAATTAAGGCACGCTCTTGGCATAGAATTGTTCTCTTATCTTTCAGCTGATGAACCTGGACTTATCTCCGAATACCTTGATGTGTACACTGATCTGCAAGTTAAGTTTATACATAAGATAGCTAATAGAGAACTATCCCCTTGTGCCCTTACCTATGGTGATATAGCTTATAAGGAGAGATTATTGCATTCTCCAGATTGGCTTAGGAGAGAATTCTTTCCTAGATTAAAGAGGCTAAATGATGCCTGGCACGAACATGGGATAAAATGTCTCTTCCATTCGGATGGGTATATAATGGATGTAATACCAGATCTTATTGATACAGAAATAGATGGGATAAATCCTATAGAAACGGTAGCAGGAATGAATCTAAAAGAAGTAAAGAGACTCTACGGAGATAAACTTTTTATAACAGGTGGAATAGATGTGAGTCAGCTTCTCTCTAATGGGACACCAGAAGAAGTTAGAGAGGTTTGTAGAGAAGCAATCAGGATAGGATATCCGGGATATTTTATAGGTTCTACAACAGAGTTAGATAATGGTGCCAGACTGGAGAATGTTTTAGCTATGGTAGAGACTGCTTGGAATACCAGATTCGATTAGTCTTCTTTAAATCATTTATATAATATGATAGAATATGTGAAAATACTTCTTGGAGGTGTAAATAGATGGTAAATTTACAAGAAATTTCAGAAGCTTTGATTGTAGGAAATGCGAAAAAGGTGAGAGAGCTTGTTGAGCAGGCATTGAAGGATGGGGTATCCCCTAAGGAGATTTTAGATAAGGCTTTAGTACCTGGGATGAATGTAGTTGGGGAGAAGTTTAAAAACAATGAGTACTATGTTCCAGAGGTCCTTATAGCAGCAAGGGCTATGCATGCTGGTATGGACCTTATAAAGCCACTTTTGACTCAGACGGGTGCTAGTTATGTTGGTAAAGTTGTTATCGGAACAGTAAGAGGAGATCTTCATGATATTGGAAAGAATCTAGTTGCTATGATGTTAGAGGGGGCTGGTTTTCAGATAATAGATCTTGGAGTGGATGTCCCCCCAGAGAAGTTTGTAGATGCAGCTAAGAATGAAAATGTTGACATAGTGGCTATGTCTGCTCTACTAACCACTACAATGCTTGCTATGAGAGATACAATAAATGCACTTAAGGAAGCTGGAATAAGAGACAAGGTTAAGGTTATGATAGGAGGAGCTCCAGTAACTCAGAGATATGCTGATGAGATAGGGGCAGATGGATATGCTCCAGATGCAGCTACCGCAGTAGAGAAAGCGAGAGAATTATTGGGATTGAATTAATGGTTAATTTTGATATTATTGAGTAATTGAGATAGGATTAAACTCTAGAGTCCATAATTTATTTTTGTAGGGGGGCGATTTATAAAGTGCCCCCCTGCTTTTAAAAATCTAATTTTAGATAGGTTTTATAATGTAACACTAGTCACCTCGTGCATAAGGTCTTTTAGCTGCATATAAGTTCTCTTATATTTATCAAAGTAGAAATCGTAAATAGGCTTATTCTTTATATTAGGCTCTATAATACTTTTTATCTTCACCATCTGGCTAGCCCCTTCCTCTAAGTTTTTAAAATATCCTGCTCCAACTGCACCAGCTATGGCAGATCCGAGACATCCAGCTTCTTCAACTTCTGGTATATAGATAGGTATTCCACATACATCTGCGTTTATCTGGAGCCATAATCTGCTTCTTGTTCCTCCGCCACAGGCATAAATCTCGCCAATATTTACCCCTTTTGAACTAATGGCTTCTATAATATTTCTCGTTCCATAGGCGGTTCCTTCGTATATGGCTCTGTGTATATGATAAGGAGTATGTTTTAAACTCAAGCCCCAGATGATTCCTCTAGCAAGAGGATCCCTAATTGGGCTTCTATACCCCTGCCAATATTCCAGAAGGACAAGTCCTTCAGAACCGGGTGGAATTTTACTTGCTTTATCGTCTAGTTCTTCATAAGATGCATTTGTAAATTGGTCGGTAAACCATTTGATAACAGAACCAGTAGATGTCTGTCCTCCCTCAAGGACCCACTTGCCTTTTATGAGGGCATCTGGATATGGACCCCAAACGCCAGTGCCAAATACTGCAGTATCGGTGATAACCATATGGCAGGTAGACGACCCCATAATTATTCCCATCTTGTTAGGAGTAGTGATATTTATCCCAACCATTGCTAGATAAGCATCTATTCCCCCTTCAGCTACAGGGATATTGGGAGGCAATCCTAATTCTTCAGCCACAGAAGGTGATAGATAATCGGAGACCTCTCCAATACTCAGTATGTCTTTAGGCCATTTTTCTAGTAGCTCTTCCATATCTAATTTTTTAAGCAGATTTTTAGGAAATCCGCCCAATACAGATACATAGTTCCACTTACATGTAGCGTTACAGAGTGAGATTGTCCATCTTCCTGTAAGTTTATGCATTAGATAGTCTGTTGATTCCACTATATACTTGGCTTTATTGTATATTTCAGTTTCATTCCTTTTTAGCCACATGGCTTTTGGAATCATCCATTCAGCAGATTCGTCGTCTCCAGCGTATCTTAGAACTTCATCCTTCGTTGCTGTTACTTCTTGGGCCTCTTTAAATGCCCTTACATCCATCCAGAGAAGGGCTTTTCGTAGAGGATTACCATTTTCATCTAAAGGAACTACCGTACATGCAGTAGCATCTAAACTTATCCCTTTAACTAGTTTAGGATCGATCCCTGAATCTTGTAAGACTTTTTTCACTGTAAATTTCAATGCTATCCACCAATCATTGGGATCTTGCTCTGCCCAACCAGAAGAGGGATAATAGATTGGATAATCCTTTGTTGCAAATGCCAATGGTTTTCCCTTTTCATCAAATATACCTGTCCTTAAACTCTGAGTTCCACAGTCGATGCCTATAAAATACATAGGAACCTCCTCCTAAAGAATTTAGTTTATAATGAATTATAACATAACTTCTATCTAACTACAAAGACCTCTTGACATACTTTAATTTTCAGTGTAAAATTCTAATAGTTACATAGAAAATTATGTAATGAGGATAGATGAATGAGTGTTACTATAAAAGAGATAGCAGAAAAGTTAGGTGTTTCGGTAGCCACCGTATCTAGGGCATTAAATAATACTGGTTATGTCAGTGAGGAAACTCGTAGAAGGATAGTAGAAGTGGCAGATGCTCTAGGATACGAGAGGTATAAAGATAGAGAAGTTAGTAAAACAAAGACTAGCCTAGTGGGGGTAATCGTCTCTGACATAACAAATCCATTCTTTACACAGATCGTTAGAGGCGTTGAAGATGTCTTAAGCTATTCTGGTTATAGTCTTTTACTCTGTAATGCGGATGAAAATATAGAGAAGGAGATTCATTATCTTAAGGTTCTTCAGGATAAAAATGTTGATGGAATTATTCTAGTTCCGGCAGGTGGGGACCATAAGGGTATCAAAGATATAGTAAACAAGGGTATCCCACTGGTATTGGTAGATAGATTGATAAATGGTTTAGATGTAGATGCAGTGATTATAGATAATGTAAGTGGGGCTTATGAAGGTGTTTCACATCTTATCTCAGAAGGTTATAGGAGAATAGGTATAATTATTGGTCCCTTAGAGGTAATGACCGCAAGGGAGAGACTCGAAGGATACAAGAAGGCTCTTATGGATAATGGGGTAGCATTTGACGAAGCCCTTGTAGAGTTTGGAAAATATACGCAAGATGGTGGATACAGGGCTGCTAAGAATCTTATAAAGAGAGAAAAGCCAGATGCTATATTTGTGACAAATAATGTAATGACTACAGGAGCACTTCTAGCTATTAAAGAGCTTGGCCTTAAAATTCCAGATGAGTTAGGTATTGTAGGTTTCGATGATTTAGAGTGGGCTCCTCTTATGGATCCTCCATTAACAACAATTTCTCAGCCCATATACTCAATTGGCACAACATCGGCCCAATTACTCTTAAGGAGGCTTGGAAGGAGCCAAAAATTAAGGAAGGAGGTGGTAATCCTAAAGCCAACACTTATTATAAGAGAATCAAGCAGAAGGGGGAAGAGATGAGGGGAAAGAGAGAGTAAGTTTTGAGCCTCTTTGTTAGAAGCAAAAATATTTTGAGGAGGTATTTTACAATGTTTACTAGAAATAGAAGATTTATATACGTCTTTGTAGTTCTTTTCTTAACAATGTTATTAGTGAATTTTTCTTCTATTGCAGCTACTAAGAAGTGGCAAACTTTGCTTGACCCTAAAAAACCGATTAAACTTAAGGCGGTAGTAATGTATACTAGTCTTCGGCCAAATATGGATACTTCTGATATTTGGAAATATGTTAAGGATAAGACTGGTATTGAATTTGAGATTACAGTTTTAAAGAATCAAGATCAGGTTAATTTGATGTTTGCTAGTCGTGATTTTCCTGATGTGGCATTTAATATTGGGGCATCTATTAATTTGCTGATTGAAGCTGCTAATGCGGGTGATATAGTTTGCCTAGACGATTTATTACCTGTTTATGCTCCTACCTGGTATAACTTCTTTAAAGCTAAAGAAAATAATTTAGCTAACAAAGTCTCACTGATTAATGGGAAACGGTATACTTTACCTTTTATAGATTTTGCCCCTTATGATAGAGACTTGCGTGATCAGTGGTTTATCAACGCTACCTGGATAAAAGAATTAGGACTCAAGATTCCTAAAACGACTAAAGAATTTAAAGAAATACTGCGTGCATTTAAAAATAATGCCGGTAAGGGAAGTATTCCTAGAAATGTCCTTCCATTCTATTTTGTGTTTGATAATTGGGTTGGAGGACAATTCGATATATACGGCACTTTTGGTGTAATAGTAACAAATGGGGATTATCTAACCGTGGAAAAAGGTAGAGTAAGATATCAAGCTGTTAATCCAGCTATAAAAGAACCACTAAAGTATCTAAGAGATTTATATGCTGAAGGATTGATACCTCCGGAAGTTTTTACTGATGACTTTAGTACTTATTTGTCAAAAACAAATGCTAGCCCGCCTATGGTAGGTTCATATTTTTCTTATGAAAATCGTAATTTAGCAGCTTTTGTGGCTATACCACCTCTTATGTCTCCTACAGGTAAGAAACCTTTTATGAGGCGTCAACTCTATATACCAAATCCATCCCATGCATTTATGATATTTTCTAAAAATCCCTATCCTGAGGCTACCTTAGCTTTTGCAGAGTGGATGGTTTCAGCTTTGGAAAATATGATGACGGTTTCACGTGGAATTAAAGGTATCGTATGGGACTTTACAAAAGATGGTAAGGTTATAGATATCTTTTGGGAAGAATCACCTGATAAGATGGCTAAATATTCCAAGCAGTTAGGCTTATGGAATAGCTTTATTGCCTTAAGGGATAGAAGATTCCATTCAAAACTATATCACAATAAATATAAAGAGATAGAAGGGGCTCGTGCTTGGAACTTTGAACGTATCTACAAGAATAACGTATATCCAAGAGAGTTTAGCTATGCCGGCGGAACTCTATCGAAGGAAGAAACAGAGCTTATGAATCAGATAGGTACAGACCTTACTAATTTACGTAAAGTTACATTTGCAAAATGGATCTCCGGTAAGGGAGAAATAGATAAAGAATGGGATGATTTTGTGGCTAACTGTAAAAAGTTAGGGCTAGATAAGTGGCTCGAATTAAAACAGAAGGCTTATGACATGGTAATGAAATAGATGATGGCTTTAATATAAAGAGGTATTAAAGGGTAAGAGGTATTCTATTTTACTCTTTAATACCTC
>CALGNK010000014.1 GCA_937958695.1 uncultured bacterium | reverse complement strand
CCTCTGTATCTCCTCTAATCTGTAGCCAAACCCTGGACCCTTTATCGTATTTAGGTCTAGTATTCCATTCCTTCTTCTGTATATCCCTGGATGTACCTTAGCCTCTGGTTCTGATGCTAAAGGATAGAACTGCATAGAGTTACTCTCTACCCCCATAATCGTGTCTATATAACTTGCAAGTAACACATGTGGTATCTGAGCTAACATAGGATTTGTAAGATCCTGTACCATAATGCTCATACCATGTGATTTCGCCCAACAGTACGATAATAACGCTTCTGTCTGTGTCTTGCAGGTCTTTAATGCTACCCCACTCCAACCTAACTCCCTACCCAACATTATAATTCTCCAATCATGTGCACTCTCATCCATAAAGATTGGTTTCTTGCTAGATATAGGTCTAACATCAACAGGATTTGACTCCAGGTCGTACGGAAATGGCTGTTCTATATAGAGTATCCTTGCATAAATCTCTGGTTCTTCATATAACAGCTTGTCTAATATATCCACCACATATTTAGGCTCTTTTACTGTACAGTTAAAGTCTGCCGAGAACCAAAGTACATCATTTTTTATCCCTATCTTTCCTACATTTACTATCCTCTGATAATCCCAGTCAAAATCATTTCCTCTAAGTTTTATCTTTAAACACCTTAAGCCATCCTGTTTTATCCAATCTTCAAGTAAAACTGGATATCCATCTTTGGGCTCATCTCCCCTTAACTCTTCTCTATCTATCGGATCTGTTCCCCCTACTAGATGCCATACTATAAGTCTTTCTCTTGGTGGAACCCTAAGAAAATCTTGTATATACCTTCCTCTGAATGAGATATTACTATCCTCTGCTGGTTCTAAGTAGTAAGACAAATCTTTCTCCATGAGGTCTTTACTGTATATCTTGTATATAGGTAATCCTACATATTTGGCGTATGCATCGTGAAATGCTATGTCAAATGGAGAATTACATATTAGTGCGGAAAGCCATGGCATATCCTCTATACTCTCTTTCATCTTAGTATTAAATCTAGTACGGGCTAGAGGTAATACATACTTCAAAAATAGATATCCTATATCTATTGGGTGCCCTTCCAGATCCAAATTTATCCATTCATTTGCCAATAACTTACAGAATTCCTTCATATCTCTATGTCTAGTCTCATAGCTTATACTACTTGGCCATCCCCACTGGACACTTAAAGGAGTTTCCCCCCATCCATCAACTGTATTTCCATCTCTATCAGCTACAAACATATGAACCCTAATACAGGTAACAGAAGTCAGAACCTCAGGACCAAATTTTAGAGGCATCCTAGTTACTACTGGTATAAAGTACAGCTCTATCTTAATAGGTCTAACATAATCTTTCATACCTAATCCTCCAGAAGAGATTTTGCCAGTATTTTCTCTGCTATCTCCATAGTCTTAAGGGCATCAGAAAAATTTGAGCTCGGTTGTTTCTTCTCTTTTAAGCAATCTATAAATTCTCTATTCTTAGCCTGAAATCCTGCGTAGATATAGAATTCATTACTTCCTGCAACCTCTCTTGTATCGTATTCTATGCCTATTGTATCTCCATCTTTGTATACTCTACCTTTATCTTCCGGATCCGCCTCTACCCATATACCCGGTGAATGCATCTGAACCCTAAAGATCCTCCTACCACTTGTCCAGCTATTTATCATGACACCGATAGAGCCATTATCAAATTCTAATATTGCCGAAATAAAGTTAATATCTGGAACTAGAACACTCTTTGTAACACTAAGAATCTTTATTACTTCTCCACCACAGATCCATCTAAGCGTATCTATAGCATGAACCCCATCATCCATCATGTGATCTCTTGCCTCTAGATACGGTTCTATATTGAACTTATAGAACTCACAAACTGCATGAATTATTGGTCCTCTCTTTAAACATTCCTCCTTTAGTTTTACCAATAGAGGAACTGCTCTCCTTTGAAAACTAACCTGAGTTATACATCCTTTCTTTTCTGCTAGATATGCAAGAGCTCTTGCCTGGTGTATTGTTATTCCCATCGGTTTTTCTATATAAAGATTTAATCCTTGCTTTAGACACCACTTCCATATATCATACATAACATGTGGTTGACCAATGGCATATACCGCATCTGGGGAAGTCTCCTCTATCATTTTTCTATAGTCTGTATAACGTCTCTCTATCCCATATCTATCGCCAGTAGCATTCAGTCTTTCTCTATCTATATCACATATAGCGACGATCTCTACATCCGGGAATGATGACAATGATGGATAGTGGACTCTATTTGCCATACCTCCACAGCCTATAAAGGCAATCTTTACCTTCTCCATACTTATCTCCTAAATAAAGAGAGATTTTGCAAATGATATATCTTCTTCTATGAGTCTATTCACTTGGTCATGTGCACTATACTCTGCAGTTAGGCAAATAACTCCAAAGTAATTTCTCTTCTTTAAATATTCTGCTACCCTACGCCAACTAGCCAATCCTTGTCTTCCATTAGTCCAATAGACTTCCCATTCTGCCTCTTCTGCCTCAGGACCTGTCTTTCTCCTCCAATAACCATTCTTTAGATTAACCATAAGTAGATGTGACCATACTATATCTAATCCCATCTCTGGTTCCTCCCCAGCTAATGCATTATGTGCTGCATCCCATATAACCCCTATATATCTTGGATCAAAATTCTCTACCAGTCTCATTAATCCTGCTGAATTTGGTGATACAAATTTTCCACAGTGGTTCTGAACTCCTATCTTTACATTATACTTCTCACAAAGTGGTAACAGTTTTTCTAAATCCTCTTTTGCCCTTTTCTCCGAAGTTAGATATCCATCTTCAAATACTCTATACATCACCCTTATTATTGGTACTTGTGCTTCATGGCAGGCTATAAAGGTATCCTCGTCCGTTGGTCCTGCTATACTAGCTATCTTTATATTAAATTCTGCTAATTCTCTGGCTAACTTTGGTAGTCCTTCTCTAACATTCTCAGGTTCTACCTGATATCCTGGTCTAACTGGAAATTCAATCGCATCAAAGCCTAAACTACTTATAAATTCTCCTAACTCTTTTATGGGCATTCTCTGCCATGGCTTTGTAAATACCGAAAAGATGTATCTTTTTTCCACTTTTATCCCTCCTATGCTATCCTAGGTAACATCTCCTTTGTAATTTCATAATCCATAGTTCCTTTGGTAATAAACTGATAAATCTGATCTATAATATATTTCCCTTGTCTCCACCTATCTGTAATGGAATTGCCTCCTGCTATATGGGGTGTAAGTATAACATTTGGAAGTTTTCTTAAAGGACTATTAATATCTGGGGGCTCTGGATCTGTAACATCTAAACAGGCGAATATATCTCCCTTAGCCAGCCTTTCTATAAGGGCTGATTCATCTATTAAGGAACCTCTTGCAGTATTTATAAGAATGGCTCCAGGTTTTAAGAATTTTATATTCTCTCTGTTTATCATATGGTAAGTCTCAGGAATACTTGGTGCATGAAGAGATACCACATCTGATTTAGATATAAGCTCTTCTAAAGATACTAATTTTACTCCTAGTTTCTCTGCCTCTTCTTTAGAGACATATGGGTCATATAGAAGTATATCTACCTGAAAATTCTTTAAAAGTCTTATTAAATTCCTACCTACATGGCTTGCTGATACTATTCCAACAGTTACACTGTATAAAGACCTGGACTTGGCTATCTCTTCTTCAATCTTCCAGAAACCTTTATGGGTGAGCTCATTAAACTGAAATATCCTTTTTAGGGATATAATAATAAGCGCCAATGTCATTTCAGCTACAGCAACAGCTATAGCAGGAGCAGCGCTAGTAACTCTAATGCCTCTCTCCCAGACATAGTCTGTTATTATAGGTTTGACAGTTCCTGCTGAATGAGCTATAAGTTTTAGCCTGTTTGCGTTGTCTAAAATTTCCTCAGTAAATGGAGGAGTGCCCCAGCAGGTGATACAAATATCTACATCCCTTATATTATCTTTAATAAATACCTCATCTACTCTCTCAGGAAGAGAATTAATCTCGTTTACGTTCACAAAAGATCTAAAATACTCAAAGTCCTCTTTTCTAAAGATCTGTTCACCTAAATTTCTATGCATTGCTAATAGAACTTTTGGCTTGGTAAACATAAAGCATACTCCTTTCTAATATAGATTAATTATTTATTCTTTTAAGCCAGTAAGAGTAATACCTCGTATAAAAAACCTTTGGGCTATAAAGAAGATAACAATACATGGCAAAAGTGTTAGGAATGAGGCAGCCATTAAGTGATTCCAACTCACCTCAAATTCGTATCTAAATGCAGATAAACCTAGAGGTAAAGTAAATTTCCTTTCATCATTCAAATATATCAAAGGAATGAGAAAAGAATTCCATTGGCTCATAAATGTAAATATTGCTACCGCTGCAAGAGCAGGTTTCATAAGAGGAAGAAGAATTTGCCAGTAAATTTGGAAATTACTACAGCCATCTATCCTAGCTGCATCATCCAAATCTGTAGGTAGGGTCTTGTAGTACTGTCTTAGAAGAAATATATTAAAAGCTCCTCCACCAAAAAATGACGGTAATATAAGAGGATAGTATGTATTCACCATACCTAATCGATTAAAAATTATAAAAAGAGGTATAATAGTAACCTGAGATGGAAGCATTAAAGTACATAGAGTTATAAGAAAGAATATATCTCTTCCAGGCCATCGGAGCCTAGCAAAAGAATAGGCTACTAGAGAAGAGGTAAACAGTACTCCAATAAGGTCTAACGTTACAATAAATAGAGAGTTCTTTAAATATGTATTAAAAGGTCTCTTATACCAAGCTTCTCTAAATATCTCCCAATGAGGAGGTTTTGGTAGCCATATAGGAGGGATTTTAAATATATCCTTTGTGGGTTTTAAAGCAGTTGTGACCATCCAGAATGTAGGAAATACAAAGACTATCGCTATTACAGTAAGTAACATATAATATATAGCATTTACTATTAAATCAAATTCCTTTTTTCTCATGCGCTTCACTCCTTCTCAAATTAACCAGCATAATAGACCCATCTTCCAGAAAACTTTAACTGAATAATAGTTAGTACAAAAACTATAACAAATAAAATCCATGCTAATGCAGCTGCATATCCTAACCTACCCCACCAGAACGCTACATTATAAAGATAATATACATAAAACAGAGTAGAATTATTAGGGCCTCCCTGAGTCATCACAAAAGCTTGAGTAAAAACTTGAAAAGAACCAATTACTGCCATTATGAGATTAAAAAGAATAATTGGGGAAATCATAGGAATCGTTACATGTCTGAATTTATACCACCAATTTGCACCATCTATTTCTGCTGCTTCATATAAAGATTGAGGGACTCCTTGTAGTCCAGAAAGGAAGACCACCATAGTATTACCACCTATATAGTAGAGTTGCATCATTATTAGAGCAGGCTTAGCCCACTTTTCGTCTTGAAGCCACAATGGCTGAGGCAATCCTATTTTCCCTAATATATAGTTTATAATACCTATGCTAGGGTCTAATAGCCACATCCATAATAAAGCTACAGCTACTCCTGAGGTAACCGCAGGTAGATATACTGCAGTTCTATATGCTGCGATTCCTCTTAAATTTCTATTCATAAGCATTGCCATTATTAGAGAACCACAAATAGAGAGAGGAACAACAAATATAGTATAATATACAGTATTATATAGCGATACCTTAAATTGTACATCTTGTGTAAACAGTGAAAAGTAATTCCCTAAACCAACCCACTTTGGTGTTAAAGGAATTTTATATTCTGTAAAACTCAAGAAAAAGGTTGCCAATATAGGTCCTAGATAAAACATAATAAAACCTATTATCCACGGAGAGGCAAACAAATAACCATCTCGCGCCTCTCTAAACATTAATCCAGAAGTTTTTCTCATATTTTAAACCTCCTACTCTTGGAGCTGGTATAGAGATAATTTCTACACCAACTCCAAGAATTATAAAGTTAATATCCGGGTGGAATTACAGGTTTTGGTTCTTTAGGTAACTGTTCTTTCCAGACTTTGGCAGCCTCTTCTATAGCGCTTTTAACAGTTCTTTTCCCTAACGTGGCTTCTTCAAAGAAAATTCCTGCTTTTTGTCTAAGTTCAAAGTAAGATGGAGGGCTAACTACATCATGTCCATAAGGACCTGCTAGAGTCATAAACTTCCCCATATATGGAGATTCCTGGACACTCTTTAAAGACAGAGCAGACTTCCTAACAGGTACATATCCTTGCAAATCGCAGTACCTTACATTATTCTTCGGACTAACAAATAATTTTATAAACTCTATAGCTACATCTGGATTTTTGCAGTTAACACTTATGAATAAGGAATTTCTCCATTGGATAGAAACTTTACGAGTATACCCTTCTGCTCTCAAAGGGATACCAAATCCTAAATCTTTAAAAGCTTCAGGGTTATATCTAAGCACATTCTTAACTTCAGTGGTATGAGCTCTAAAATGCATAGCTATAGCTTTCTGAGAAAACCATGGAATCGGAGCCTGCTCAGGAAGTTTAGCTACTCCAGGAGGATAAACTGTTTGGTGGAGTTTTACTAGATAAGAAAGGGCTTTTATGCCTTCTTCTCCATCAAATAAGACCTTAGTATAATCCTCAGAAACTAGCTTTCCTTTAAATCTTTGTATAACAACTTCAAATTCCTGAAACAACGCCCTCCAACCATCAGGAGCCCATCCTCCCAGTCTTACTGTTCTATTTCCCTCTACCTTCTGTAATTTCTTAGCGTACTCTAAGTAAGCCTCTTGAGTATATGGAGGTTTATTAGGATCTAACCCTACTTCTTTAAAAGTATCTTTCCAATACAAAAGTGTAGAAGGATGCATATAGAAAGGTATTCCCCACTGCCGTCCTTGATACTGAGGCTGCTGCCAAGCTGCGGGATAGAAATCTTTTACTTCTGGCCAGGTTTTCGTCCATTTATCTACTGGAATAACTGTACCAGAAGAGGCCATCCAACCAGCAGATTGAGTCCCCTCCTCGAATATGTCTGGTAAAGTCTTAGCACTTAGTGCAGTACCAATCTTCTCTCTATATCCTTCGTATGGAACATACTGAACCCTTACCGTATAGTCAGGAAATTTCTTTTCAAATTGTGGAACTAATTCTTCTTGCATCCATTTTTGAGTCTCAGGAGTTAAGCTAAACATCCATAAAGTAAGTTCTGTTTTGGCTCCAAAGGCTAAAGACTCAAAAACAAAGATATATGTTACTAACAATCCAATCAAAACCAAACAACGTTTCATCTCTCAATCCCCTCCTTTTTTCTTTTAACTAAATCTCCAAATTTCTACACACTAATTCTCTTAAGCGGTGAACCTCTATTGTTGTACTACTTATTCTCTAACTGATCTCTAGAGACTCATTCACTCTGGGCACTTTCCAAAACTACCCATTGGAATAACTTAACTAGACTTCGATTCTTAATAGATCCTTTTACATACAATAGACTTATCGCTTCTACTCTCACCCCCATTTTAATGTTAACATTAACATAATTCTTGTTAGATTATATACCCCTAAGTTTACTATGTCAATAAAATCTCCATTGTAACTTTATCAGCTATCTATGCAACAATTACCTATCATGAATATATTTTAAAGCGCCCTGAGCCACATAGAAGCATATCTAAAAGCCTTTACTGTTTGATAAAGAACTGCTCAGGATATAAAGGCTGACGATGATAGAAGTTCTGTAGCCCTGTCACTTTTCTAGGAGTATTCCTAAAGTTCTTTTTTATTATGTGGGCTTCTCCTGGATAAGTAGTTATTGGTATTATCCATAAATTTTCATTATGAGTTCTGATTATTTCTGTAACGATCTTCCTTCTCGTTTTGATATCAAGAGCTTCCAACATAGCCTTTTGTAGTGATACCATCTTTTTAGATACAGGCGGGGGTTCTTCACCTTCCTTTCCCTCGGATACAGCCCACCTATACCATAGAGGAGCCCAATAAGTAGTACCTACAGAAATAGGGAGAAAGTTCCAATCTAATATCGGATGCCAAGGTCCACTTATATTAATTGCAACCATATGGTGCTCGTTAGCAGCAGTCCTAGTGGCTAATAGAGAAGCCGTCTCTTGTTTCAAAGCAACTTTAATACCAACATTACTTAAGTATTTAGCTATTAATTCTGGGGTATCACCCTGATAGGAACCTGGAGGATGTCGATACTCTATCACTATCGCCACAGGGGTTCCATCCGCAAAAAGTCTGTAACCATCTTTATCTCTTTTAGTAAGACCTAACTGGTCCAAAAGTTGATTAGCTTTCTTGGGGTCGTATTCTACGTTCTTTAATGCAGATTCTTTCTGTTCTAGAGAATAATATGGAGAACTCTCAGGCATAACTAGAAGTCTCTTCTCACTTTGACCTGCATAAAGGATTTTACTTATAGCATCTCTATCTACAGCAAGAGATAGGGCTAATCTAAAACGCCTATCTCTGAAAAGACTACGTAACTTAGGATCTTTTACATTTTGATTAACAAATAAAGCTATAGCAGTAATACCATCTACAGTATATCTAGTTGCTACATCATAACCTCCCTTTTCTGCATTTTCTACCAGAATTGGGAAATCGTTCAATCCACCAATGAAGTGACATCCCCAATCTGTTCCGCCTGAAAGAGCTTTCATTAGAGCAATATTTGCATCAGAGACTATCTCAAGAACAATTCGATCGATATATGGTAACTGATTTCCAGCAGAGTCTACCTTAAAATAGTAGGGATTTCTTTCCATAATTTGAACTATCTGCCCAGGTTTAGTTTTAAGTTGCCACGGTACCATTACAGGTAAATCAGGGTTTACTGTATAATCTGCCTTTCGTAAGAATAACTGATTCCATGCAGAGAAGCCTTCAGATTTTAGTAACTTATTAAGCTCTTCTGAGGGTGTATACTTGGGATGAAACTGTTTTAGATAATGTTTAGGGCTCATAACCATTGGCCAACTAATATTAGAATATAGAGTCTCAAAGAAGATAGGATTCGGATTTCGGAATATAAATCTAACAGTATACTGGTCTACTTTCTCAACTTTACCTACGCCATCCTTAGTCTGAAACCATTGAGGTATTACTGGAGTAAGGTCTTTATTAAGGAGTATATCCTCATACCAGAACACAATATCATCTGTTGTAAAAAAGTTCACCATCAGACCATCTTACTCCTTTTCTAAGATATATAGTATACACCTTCGCATCTTTTGATATTTGCCAACTAACTGCCAAATTAGGACGAACCTCTGGTTGACCTTTCTCTCCCCTAGCAGACGGATCATCAAACCTTAGGAGCAACTCACGACGAAGCTGGTAAAGATGATAATTAATTGGTTCAGCTATGTGCCACGAGCCTCCATATTGACCTATCTCTTCGTAAGGTTCTACAACTAGAGGTTTTTCTGGAAGTCTTTTCTCCACTGGAGGAAGTTTTCCTTGCTTTACAAGTTCGGCAAGTATTGGAGCTTCTTTAAAACTAGAGATCTTTCTACCTGTTAACTTTTCATACTCCTCTAATTCATATTGTCCTACATAAATCTTTTTCTGTGCATAAGTTACTGGAATAACCCCAGTTATTAAAACTATAAATACTAAAAATAACGCTAGCCTTTTAAATAATCCTTTCATTATCCTTATCACCTCCTCTAATAAAATTTTAATAAACTTAATAAACTTAAAGTTTAATTAAATACCCATTTAATACTCTATATCTCTCCTCCCAATAAAGATCTACAAGATTTTCTTATAATTACTTCAGGTTGCAAGACGATATTTTCAGAAGGGCCTAAAAATCTATTCTTTTCTTTTATTCTTTTCAAGAGACGTTCCGTAGCTATCATCCCTATAGCATATGAATTCTGGCTTACTACAGTCAAAAATGAATTTGTCACAGATATATCTTCCACTTCATCAAAAGAGACTACGGAAATATCCTCTGGAATTCTCATCCCTAATTCTCTAATAGCTCTAAGAACGCCTACTGTTATTAGTCTATTCCCGCCAAAAATCGCAGTAGGAGGGTTATCCATCTTTAATAACGCTAGGGTGTTGCTATACCCATCTTCTCTACTGTATTTCTCACCCCATTTGATTAAAGAGTTGTCTAAAGGAATATTAGCTTCCTTTAAAGCCCTTTTATATCCTTCTATCCTTTCCACGGCAGTAGATATTCTTTTGGGTCCAACTATAATACCAATTCTTTTGTGACCAAGACTGATTAGATATTTTGTCAGCTCATAAGCCCCAAATGCACTATCACTATATACACACTCTACATCTAATCCTCTAATACATCTGTCTATTAACACTAATGGAATATTCCTTTTTATTATCTGTTCTATACTATCTCTTCTGCTACAATCTGCAGGACTTAAGATTATTCCATCTACTCTCTTCCTGAGTAAAAGCTCAATGTACTTCTTTTCTTTTTCTACATCCTCATCAGTATTACAAAGTATAATATTAAATCCATTCTTTATAGCAAGATCTTCTACACCTCTAGCTATTGTAGTAAAAAAGGGGTTAGTAATGTCAGAGACAATTAGTCCAAGTACATGAGTTCTTTTAGTAATTAATCCATGAGCAAGAGCGTTTGGTACATAACCAAGATCTTCCATCGCTTTTTCTACCCTTTCTTTAGTCGCCTGGCTTACGTACCTACTATTATTAATCACTCTAGAGACAGTCATTACTGATACTCCAGCTCTCTCTGCAACATCTTTTATTGTAGCCATAAACTAAATACACTTCCTTTTATATGTTAACATTAACAATAAAGATTATATAATACTTAAATCCCTCTGTCAAGACGACGATCTTCCTCAAAAATAATCTACCCGAAATTAGATTGCTTCTTCAAATTTGACAAAAAAAGAATGCCATCTTGTAGCTAAAGAGGTTACAGAATAGTTTATATTATTTTTTAAAGGAGAATACACCATATATAGGAGGATGTCTATAATTTTTCTAAACGAGTTAACTGAGATGCTACATGCGAATAGAAAAATCTGGGGCATTTTCTAAGGACTATAGGTAAATCTATCTATGTTAATAGAAGCGTAAGAGTCATAACTGATTCTAACTTAAGTCAAAAGAAGAGAATTATTATAGATAGGCACTTCAATACTCCTGTAGGGATATAAAAACTCACCAAGATATTAAGCATAGTAAAGTAAGACCTATAGTGCTTACGCCTCAGTTTTAAAAGTTAAAATAACCCGCTAGCCATGCTGGCTTTTAAATTTTAGAGCGTCAAACTTGCCAGAGATAATAATAAAAAAGACGGGGTAAACCCCGTCTTAAACTTTAAGATATTTTCTAAAATACTTTAATTCCTAAAGCTACAGAAAGGGCGTCTAGTGCCTTTATATAGTTGTAAACACTAGATTTATAGTTATTCTCTGCACTGATAAGAGAGGACTCTGTACTCATAAGCTGAAGTTTGGTAATTGAACCTACCTTTAACCTTGCATTATCTATTTCTAGATTCTTTCTTGCTAGGGTAAGATTCTTCTCCTGCAATTTAACCTGATTCAAGGCATTAAGGACATTCTGGTATGCGGTATTTATAGAGAGGTCTAAATTGTCTAACACTTGTTTAAGAGAGTCCTGAGCACTCTCTAAAGCTAACTTAGCACTTCTTATCTGGCTCTGAGGGGTATACTCATTATTAGCCAATTCATACTGGAGCTTAGCCAACTCATAACTATTCTTAGCCTGAACTACGGTAGGAAGATTATTCTGAGCCTGCTTCTTTAGACTATCTATATCAACTTTTACCTCCTTGAAGCTTGGTTCAGCAAGGACAACTGGAGTCGAAATATCTAGACCTATAGAGAGTAATAACTTATCAGTTGCAGACTTTAGGCTAGCCTCAGCAGATGCTACTGCATTCTGAGCAGAGATAACATTATTTTCTGCCTGTAAAACATCCGCATCAGTAGCATTACCTAGGGCTCTTCTTGTCTTTACAGCTTTAAGATTTTCATTTGCCACTTCTAACTGCTTCTTTACTAGATTTAACTGGTTCTGAGCTTCTAGGACAGCTAGGTAGTTACCTCTAACTGTCTGGGTAACCTGGAGCTTTACATAATTAAACTGAGCCTGAGCATAAGAAAAATTATTTCTAGCCTGTGTTAATGCCACTATCAGAGTAGTAGGATCGCCCTCTTTTTCTAAAAGAGACTGTCTTGCATCCTCAAGGTTTCTCTGAGCATCTATCACACTTTGATTTTGCTTTAATCCTAGTTCTATAGCTGATTCCATAGTAAGTTGAATAGGCTCTTTTCCATAAACAGTGCAACTAATTAATAACATAAAAACCACTAATAAAAAACTAAACCTCTTTAGATCCATTCTATTATCACTCCTTTCCTAAGACTATATTTAGTTGCATTAAGGCTATATTATAATCTGAAATTGCCTTATCCAGTTCTAGTAAGGCTTGTTCTTTTTGAATTCTAGCAGACTCTAAATCTAATTGAGTGATTAGACCCAAATTAAACCTTATCTCCTGGTTCTTTACCAACAATTCTTTCTGCTGCAGGTTAAGTTGTGCCTTCTCTATGTTAGCCATGGCTTGTATAACAGCATTATAATACTGTCTTACTGTTATTTCTACAGTCTTCTTAGTATTTTCTAATGTTATCTTGGCCTGATCTAAAGCAAGAATTGCCTGTTTTATACTTTCATTCCTACTTCCCCCATCAATTATAGGAGTACTTACAGTAAACGCTATAGTCCAGTCTGGAGAAGAACTACCAGAAGAGTCCTTTAAAGGAAAAGAATAGGAAAGACTCAGTTGATAGTTCTGGTTATCTATACCCACCTTAAGATTCTGTCCATTTACTGAATAAGTACCGCTTAGCCCTAACGTTATGTTAGACTTAGTAGCATCTCTATAGTTTCTCTCAGCCTCCATCAAACTGTACTGAGTATTTTTTATATCTAAGTTATTCTCTAGCGCTTCTTTTATAAGCTCTTCCAAAGAAATTTCTACCTGCTTATAAGACACATCTTCTTTAAGCACAACCTCTCTATAAGGAGTACCTAATGTATTGAAAAGAGTAAGAAGAGCTATTTTTAGATTATTTTTAGCCGATTCATAAGAAAGTTGACTACCCTTTAGAGCTAACTGGGCATCAAGAAGACTGCTTTCAGTTATTGTTCTCTTTGAAAACTGGTCTTGCGCTATTTTAAACTGTTTCTCTGCCAAAGCCAAACTTTTTTCAGCTATACTTAGTTGCCTCTGAGCAAAGAACGCATCGAAGAACTGCTTAGTTATCTTTAATCTAAGATTTCTCAAACCATTTATATAGTTATTTCTAGCCTTATAGTATGAAAGCCTTGCACTTAGAAGAGACGTACCAGCAGGAGAATCCTCACTAAGATTATAAGTTAAAGATAATGTTGCTGAAGGCTGGTCAATAGTAGTTGTACCATAAACCCCTGTACTCTCCCCCCTTGAATATCCTAAGTTACCTGTAAGCCTTGGGGTTGTAAATAAAGATTGTGCCTGTTTTAATCTTGACTCAGCACTGTCCAATTGAGCTTGAAGTAATTTTAACTCTGGGGCATTATAAATAGCATTAAGTGCATCATTAAGGGTCCATACTTCCTCTGCTAATGCTAATCTGGGTAACAATAGAAACAAGATTAGAGAAAAAGCTATCTTCTTCATATTATATATAATCTCCACTAGTAGAAAATTGTCTCGGTCTTTCCTCCAAATTAACTCTCACATCAAGTCTACTACCCTTTCTTATCACGTTCAAAATTACTTGACTCTTTTCTGTTCTAAGGACCTTCAGAAGCAATGTATTCCAGTTTTCTATCCTCTCATTATCAATCCCTACTATTATATCACCAACTTGAAGTCTAGCCTTATCCGCAGGGCTTGATCTTACCACTTCCCCTACAATTACCCCATAATCTACAGGAAGATTGTAGTAATATGCTATTCTTCTATTTAGGGTCTCACCTCCTATCCCTAACCAAGGATGACTTGCATACCCTTTCTTTATTATATCTTCAGCAATCTTTTTAGCAGTACTACTTGGTATCGCAAAACCTATGCCCTGTGCTCCTTGGTATATAGCAGTATTTATACCTATCACTTCTCCATTACTATTTACTAATGCCCCTCCACTATTACCAGGATTTATAGCAGCATCTGTCTGGATGAGTGTTTCGATAAGAAACCCTTTATCTGTCTGGATGCTTCTTCCCAATGCACTTACTATTCCTGCTGTTACAGTCTTACCTAAACCAAATGGGTTTCCTATCGCTATAGCAATCTGTCCTACCCTAAGCTTACTAGAATCTGCCAGTTTTGCATAGGGTAAATTGTCTGCATCGACTTTTATTACAGCTAAATCGGTAAAAGGATCTCTACCAATCAACTTTCCCTCTAATATTCTTCCATCGCCAAGAGTAACCTTTATACTCTTAGCTCCCTCTATAACGTGATTGTTAGTGAGTATATAACCATCTTTACTTATTATTACTCCAGAACCTGCACCTTCGGTAGGAAATGCCTGAAAGAAATACTGAACTATACTTATTGTACTTATATTTACTACACTAGGACCAACGCTTTCAGCTACACTTGTATAGATACTTTCTATATTTGCCAGATAATTAGACTGTGCTAAAACTAAATCTGTTCTTAACACTTTATTCCCTAAGTATCCTAATAAGAGACCCATTATAAAAACTATAAATACAGCTACTTTTAAGTTGCGCATAACAATTATCCTCCCTTCTTACTTATAACCTCTAATAACTTTTTCTATTATATCTCTATCTATGATTCCTATTACTAAAAAGTTTTTCCTCTTGTAACTCCAAGCAAAACCACTCATACCATCAAACTGCCAATACGAATATCTTATACCTTCTACAATGCTTCTTCTAACATCTGGAGGTATAGGAGGAGGAATACGAAGGTCAAAGATCAAGACGCTATTAATGCCATCTGAAAAATGATAAGCCAAGCCATTCGGTACTTCCTTTATACTTATACACTCATATCCCCTTTCCTGTAAGGGGGAAAAAATTATCAAATCACTTAATCTCTTTTTAAACTCTTCTAGAGGAATAAATCTCTCTCTACGGTCTATGATTCTAAAGTCCTTCTTTGGCTTTGTCCATAAAAATAATCTCTCATCAGGTATTGTAGAAAAGTCTATATCTGTATAGAAGGAGTACTCCTGTAATTTTCCATCAGTAGAGTATCTCTCCCTTTTCAGAATAAGATTAGTCTGGTTATCTACCCACAGAATAAGTAATGGGGTCTTACTATTTTTAGAAGTTATAAAAATCTTAGTTACATCTCTACTTAGGAACTTGTCTGGCTGACTATATATGTCATAGTTTTTTAATATAAGCTCTAAGATTTTATTATGTATATCCCTATGGGGAGGATCATAGAAAGAAGATCCTATGGTTAATGTATCTCTATTTGATTGATAGTAATAGCTTTTTCGTCCATCATCTATCAGCAAATCTCCAACAAGAAACGAAGGGAAGATATATTCTCTCCTAAACTTTCCAGAAGAAAGGGCAAATACCCTGCTGACAGTTATATTAAATCTATCTCTTATGTAGATTCCACTTGTTTCAGTACCAACAAAGCTTATCTTACCTTCTGTATTCCAGGCATTAAACAAGACTTCTGTGGAAGGTTTCTCATTAGCAAAAACTAAGTATACAAGCAAGAATATAAATAATATAACCAAAGAGGATAAAAATCTTTTCATCTAGAACCTTCTCCCAAACTGCTCACTGATACAATCAAGCCTGGATTATTCTTTGTTATATGTGTATTGTAGCTCTCAATATATTCCTGTATGTAGGTGTTCAAAGCAGGAGAGGTTTGAACCATTATATCTTCTTTAGGAAGATTCCTAAAGGTTATAAAAAAAAGCATTAATCCCCCAAGAGCAAAACCAATTGCTAACTTCAAGCCAAATGAAAATCTCTTTTTCCTAGTCTCTTCTTCTATCCTTTCTATTATCTGAGTCTCAAAGTAGGGACCTACTTCTAAAATAGGAAAAGCACCCATTAGTCTATGGAGCCTTTCTATATCTTCTAACTCTGACATACAAGACTTACAAGTCTTAAGATGTTCTCTTATAGCAATACTTTGATCAGTAGGCAGTTCTCTATCAAAATATGCAGAAAGTAATCTTTTTACCTCATTACACCTCATTATTTTTAGTTACCTCCTCAAAAGACTTGAGGTCGCTTAGAAGCGACTTGAGCTTCATCCTTGCCCTATATAATCTCGATTCTACTGTACCTATAGGTATATTCAACATTTCACTTATTTCCTGATAAGAGAGTCCTTCAAACTCTCTAAGTACAAAGACTATCCTGAGATCTTTTGGTAAATTAATCAAAGCATCTCTTACCCTCTCTTGTATCTCCATCCTCTCTAAAGTTTCTTCAGGACTATAATAGCTACTCTGAGGAATAGTTAACCATACTCCTTCTTCTAGATTCTCCTCCCTATTACCTTTTTCTCTAACCTTATCCATACATAGATTCACTACTATCCTTGATAACCAAGTAGAAAATTTACTCTCTTCTTTAAACTTCTTTATATTTAAGAAAGCTTTTACAAAAGCCTCCTGAGCTATATCCTCTGCATCCTCTGAACGTCCAAGGGTTCTATACACAAGGTTTATTACATATCTCTCATACCGCTTAACTAACTCGCTAAAAGCTACTACATCGCCTTTTTTAGCCCTTTTAACTAATACATCTTCCCTCTCTTCCATTTCTAGCTAACCTTCCTCTATTAGTTGACCTCTAACTTAATGACGCAATAGATAATAGAAATATTCCATATAAAACACCAAGAATATTATACAATAAATACCATTTCAATTTGTGATCTTGCTAGTTTATAATTATGTTAATATTATAAAAACAATAAAAACTAAAAAGGAGGGATAGACCTATGGAAATTGAAAAGACTTTCTATGGCATAACAAGGGAGGAGATTCCAATCTATCAGTATACTCTAATAAACGATAATGGCATTATGATGAAGGTAATTCCTTACGGCTGTAGCATAACTGAGTTATGGGTGCCTGATAAAAATGGAGAATTGGCAGACATCGTTCTTGGATTCGACACCATAAGTGAATATGAAAACAATACTCCTTATCTTGGGTGCATAGTTGGACGTTATGGAAATCGTATAGCCAAAGGAAGGTTTACTATCGACGGCGTAGCTTATCAGTTAGCTCTAAATGAAAGTGGAAA
The DNA here is from genome assembly GCA_937958695.1 of uncultured bacterium. Classification (GTDB taxonomy): domain Bacteria; phylum DUMJ01; class DUMJ01; order DUMJ01; family DUMJ01; genus DUMJ01. The sequence goes on along the minus strand of CALGNK010000014.1, from coordinate 92,680 downwards.
ACCTAACCACTTACATGGAGGGTTTAAGAGTTTCAAAGACGTAGTTTTTAAAGCCATACCTATGAAGACACCATATGGTCCTGCGCTTAGGCTGAAGTATCTAAGCCACGACGGAGAAGAAGGATATCCAGGAAACCTTGAGGTAACAGTAACATACACCCTTACAAATAGAAATGAACTTAAGATAGATTATGTTGCTACAACCGATAAGCCAACCATACTAAATCTAACAAACCATAGCTATTTTAATCTTGCAGGAGAAGGCTCTGGAACAATACTAGACCATGAGCTTATGCTTAATGCTGATCATTACACACCTGCAGATGAGTATCTAATTCCTACTGGAGAGGTAGCATCAGTAAAAGGGACAGGTATTGATTTCACTACGCCTAGAAAGATAGGAGAAAGGATAGACCAGTATAAAGAGTATCCATTTGGCGGATATGACCATAATTTTATTATAAACAAAAAAGAAGGAGAACTGGCATTTGCTGGGAGATTAAGAGAATATAATAGTGGAAGAGAAATGGAGATATATACTACAGAACCAGCAATAGTTTTATATACAGGAAATTGGCTAGACATAAAAGGAAAGGGTGGAAAACATTATAGTAGATACGCAGGACTCTGTTTAGAAACACAACACTGCCCAGATTCACCAAATCATCCAAACTTTCCCAACACTGTCTTAAGGCCAGGAGAAATGTTTACTTCTACCACAATATATAGGTTTGGAGTGATACCAGGTAGAGTATAAACATCTTACTATGCAAGGCTGACGATAATACCATAAAGGCCTGAATAAAATTAAGAGAAACTTACTTATCCCCTTTTGGAATATCTAGCAATTTCGTAAAAAATTAGTTATAGTTTGGGTTAACCTATTGACAAAACAAAAAATTAGTGGTAATAAGGTATAGTAGAAAGTATTTTTGACGAAAGGGGGTGAGTAAGCATGACAAAAGCTGATCTAGTAGATGTAGTTGCCCAGAAGGTAGGACAAACCAAGAAACTTACCGCACAGGTTATAGACCAAACCCTTGATGCTATAGCTGAAGCTCTAAAGAAGGGCGAAAAAGTTCAGCTTATTGGATTTGGTAGCTTTGAAGTAAGAAAGAGAGCGGCAAGGAAGGGCATAAATCCAAGAACAAGGAAGCCTATAAACATTCCTGCTAAGTCCGTACCAGTATTTAGGCCTGGGAAAGAGCTTAGAGAAGCAGTAAAGTAATCTTTATCTAAGATAGGGGGAGATCCTTTTTAAGATGTATAATCTCCCCCTATCTTGTGTTATAATTAAAGCTATGGAATTTATAAGCCCTACAAAAGGAAGACTTAGCTTTGAAGAGATGTTTAGAGAGATTATATCGTTTATTCAGGAGGAACCTAAAAATCCTTATCACCTTATAGTTGGCACAGACTCCCTTCCTGGAGAAGAGGTCTATTTTGTCACCGCTGTAATTATTCACAGGATAGGAAGTGGTGGAAGATATTTCTATAGAAAGATTACAAATAAACACATAAAATCTCTAAGGCAGAGAATCTTTTATGAAGCAACCCTTAGTTTAGAAACTGCAAGTCTAATAACCTCTCAATTAGCTAAGAATGGAGTCTCTGAACTTCCTATCGAGATACACGTTGACGTTGGAACAAAAGGTGAGACAAGACAGTTAATAAAGGAAGTTGTAGGTATGATTACATCTAGTGGATACTCTGCAAAGATAAAACCTGAATCCTTTGGGGCTAGTAAAGTAGCTGATAAACATTCTAAATAGGAGGAAAAGATGAGAGGAAGCAATAGAGAAATAAAGATAAAAGAGGAAAGGATAAGAAATCTACTGAAAGAGAATAATTCTAACGGGCTTCTCATAAGTCTAAAGTATAATTTTGCCTGGGCTACAGGTGGAAGATATAACCACGTTGGACTTATTACTGAGTTGGGTCCAACTAGTCTTCTTATAACAAAAGATAACTCCTATATTGTAGCTAATTCTATCGAAGCTCCAAGGATAGAGAGGGAAGAGGTTGGAATATTAGGACACTATGAATTTGCTATCTTTCCCTGGTATGACCCAGATGAAAAACTAAAGATAGTAGAAAAGATAACTAGCGGTAACTTTATAACCGATAGTCCGTTTGGAAATGCAAGGGTAGTTAATCTATTTCCACTTAGATACCCTTTGGTAGAGGAAGAGATTGAAAGGATAAAACATCTTGGCAAATCTGCTAGTCTAAGTATAGAAGAAGTCTGCAAGTCTATAAAACCAGGGCAAACAGAGCTAGAAGTAGCTGGAATGATGGCTGAGAATCTTCTTTACAGGGGAATATACCCTAGTGTTCTTTTAGTAGCTGGTGACGAAAGAATCTCAAACTTTAGGCACCCAATTCCAACAGAAAACAGAATATCACGTTACGCTATGGTAGTTATATGTGCAATGAAAGATGGTATTCAAGTTGCTGTTACAAGACTAGTCTACTTTGGAAAGATAGATGCAGAACTAAGAAGGAAGCACAATTCGGTAGTAAAGGTTGATTCTGTGCTTATTCATAATACGAAAGTAGGGACAAAATGGAGTGATATATTAGAAAAAGGCATAAAAACATACGAAGAGGTTGGATTCCCAGAGGAATGGAAGAAGCATCACCAGGGCGGACCTACTGGTTATCAGAGTAGAGAATTTACAGTAAATCTAAAGACTCAAGGCTCTGTGGTTAAATGGCAACCTATAGCATGGAATCCTTCTATAACTGGGACAAAGTCTGAGGACACTATCTTAGTTGGAGAGGAAGTTCCAGAGATAATAACTCCGACATTTGACTGGCCATTAGTAGATGTAGAGGTAGATGGCATAATCTATAAAAGACCTGACATATTGGAGAGATAAAGATGAAGGCATTTATTATGGCGGCTGGCGAAGGGACTAGGCTACGTCCCCTTACATATATAAGACCTAAACCACTAGTTCCATTGGGTAATAGACCTATAATTACTAGAATCATATCCCTTTTAAAAACTAACGGGATTACAGATATTATAATAAACCTACACTATAAAAGAGAAAAAATAAAAGATTGCTTAGGAGATGGCAAAGATTTTGGAGTAAATATCACATATTCAGAAGAAGAGGTCCTCTTAGGCACAGCTGGAGGAGTAAAAAGGGTAGAAGAACTGCTTCCTGATACCTTTGTAGTTATAAGTGGAGATATAGCAACCGATATAAATATCGGAGAGATGATAGCTTTTCACAAAAAGAGAAGTGCACTGGTAACACTTGCTGTTACAATAGTGGATGATCCTACAAAGTATGGTGTTGTCTCTTTAAATAGCGATGGAAAGATTCAGAAATTCCTAGAAAAACCACCAAAAGATAAGGTGTTCAGTCCTATTGTCAATGCAGGTATTTATGTATTAGAAAAAGAGGTCTTAAAAGAAGTCCCAGAGGGAAGTTTCTATGACTTTGGGAAGCAACTTTTTCCTAACCTTATGGAGAAGCAGGCACCGCTATATGGCTATCTTTCCAGTGGCTATTGGATGGATATAGGAAGCATAACCGACTATAAAAAGGTCCACAGTGACATAGGAGACGGTAAGCTACAGATACCACATTATGGGGAATTATTCACAGATAATGTAAGAATAGGTATTAACACTCATATAGACAAGGCAAACTTCTTTGGTAGTGTATTTATTGGTAATAGGGTAGAACTTGAAGAAGGAGTAACTATTGTAGGACCTTCGTTTATAGGTGATTCTGTAAAGATAGAAAAAGGAACCAAGATAGAGGGATCTATCATCTGGAACAATGTCCACATTGAAGAATCTGCTACAATAGTTAGGTCTATAATTGGAGATAATTCAAGGATATTAAAAGAAAGTTATATAGTTGATGGAGTCTTTTGCCAAATTCCTAGAGAGGCTATAGATAGTTGAGGGTACTAGTAACTGGTTCTAGTGGACAATTAGGTAAAGCGGTAATAGAAGTCTTTTTTAAAAACGATATAGATATTTATCCTATATCACATACCAGATTAGATATTACCAAAAGACAAGCGGTAGAAGAGATAATAAGGGCCTATTTACCAGAAGTGGTTATAAACTGTTCAGCACTTACAGATGTAGACCTATGTGAAAGAGAAAAAGACAGGGCTTATAAAGTTAATGCCTTAGGTCCCAAAAATCTAGCAATAGTCTGTGAGAAGTATAATATACATCTTATCCACATAAGTACTGATTACGTCTTTGATGGGGAAAAAGAGACTCCATATATCGAATTTGATAAACCCAACCCTATAAACACCTATGGCAAAAGCAAATTAGAGGGTGAATATTTTGTAGAGAGCTTTTCAAAGAGTTACAGTATAGTAAGGACAAGTTGGCTCTATGGAGATGGAGACAACTTTGTAAAAAAGATAATAGAAAGAGCTAAGGGAGAAAAGATTCTTAAGGTTGTAGATGACCAGTTTGGTTCTCCAACATATACGTATGATCTGGCAATGGCATTATTAAACATTGCCAAAGAGAGAGCCTATGGACTCTATCACTGTGCAAATAAAGGAGTGGCTTCTAGGTTTGAAGAGGCTAAATTTATAGTAGAAAGTTTAGGACTAAAGGTGGAAGTCACTCCTATAAAGAGTAACGAGTATCCAACTCTAGCTAAGAGACCTAAATATACGCCTCTAGAAAATTATATCCTAGAATTAGAAGGGATATTTTATGCTAGGAGTTGGGAATTGGCAATGGAAGAATTTTTAAGGGGGAAGGATGTATGAAGATACTTTTAGTAAATCCGCCAATGGCAAGTTATTATCATAGACTTGGGCTAAAATATCCTCCTTTAGGTGTTGGATATATAGCTGGAGTCTTGCAAAAAGAAGGATATAAGGTAAAAGTTTTGGACCTAAATGTAGAAACAATAAAAATTAGTAGTATCCCTTACCAGGACTTTGACATAGTAGGTATCTCTACCGATACCACCAGATACCCTTTAGCTATCAATATTGCTAAATATGCAAAGGCTAAAGATTGTAAAGTAGTTATAGGAGGACCACATACAACCTTCCTAGATAAAGAAACTCTAGAGACCGGATTTATAGACTATGTGGTGAGAGGAGAAGGAGAATATATACTGTTAGACTTAATAAGGGCTTTAGAAGGGAAAAAAGACATAAGTGATGTAAAAGGGATCTCATATATTAAAGATGGAGAGCTTATAAGAAATCCAAATGCAGAATTAATAAAAGACTTAGACTCTCTACCATTCCCTGCAAGAAACCTACTACCTATGGACAGATATACTGCAAAGTTAGATGGAACTTATGCAACATCCCTTGTTACATCTAGAGGATGTCCATTTAACTGTAGTTTCTGCTCTGCGTCTGCATTCTCTGGGGTAGAATGGAGAAGTAGAAGCGTAAATAACATAATAGAAGAATTAGAAATCCTCCATAAAAAATATGGTTATAAGGCAATAGCCTTCTTCGATGATAATTTTACTCTAAACCCAAAGAGGGTTACTGAACTTTGTGAAGAGATTCTTAGGCTCGGATGGAAGTTTAAATGGTGGGCATTTTCAAGGGTAGAAGGGATATTAAATAATCCGAAGATGGTTGAACTTATGGCTAAAGCTGGTAATTATATGGTCTTTATAGGATTTGAAAGCGCCAATCAAGAAATCCTTGACAGTTTTAAGAAAAGACTTGTAGTAGAAAAGGCAAAAGAGGCTATAAACATACTACATAAAAATAAGATAAAGGTCATGGGAAGCTTTATTATTGGAGCTATGGAAGAAACAAAAGAAATGATACAAAGAACTATAAACTATGCCAAGAAGTTAGACCCAGATATAGCACAATTTTCTATTCTAACTCCATATCCAGGTACCGCTCTGTTTGAAGAGGTAAAGTCAGTACTTATAAATAAAAACTGGTCGTTGTATGACGGAGGATATAACGTTTTTAGATTAGAACATCTTACACCTAGAGAGGCAAGATGGCTGATAGCTAAGGCTTATATATCATTCTATGGAAGGCTCAAAAGATTAATAAGACAAGGTATCCCAAGTCTTTGGAGCATGTTAATAGGATATAAACTAAACAAAAGGGTTCCACTAAGGTTCGCTGAGGGCGATTGGTGCAAGATAGAGACCTAAAAGCTGTAGAAAATTTTGTAGCTAGATACTACAGAAGAAATTTTATAGTTAATAGTCTAGATATGGCATTCTTTAGTATGGGTTCAACATTCTATTCACTTTCTACAATCTTTCCTGTTCTTATTAAAAATTTAGGTGGTAGTAATATACATATAGGACTTTTACCTGCCATAACAAATCTCGGCTGGGCTATACCAAGCATAATTGGAGCAAGGATGATAGCAAAACTCCCTAGAAAATTAGATTTTATTATAAAATGGACTATAGGTGAAAGACTTCCCTATTTAATCATTGGGTTATTACTAATATTAATAGCCAATTCAAATCCCTCTCTAATGTTATATATTTCTCTGTTTCTAGTATTTATTGCTGCTCTTACTGGAGGTATTCTCTATCCTGCCTGGCTAGACTATATAGCAAAGATTATGCCCCCTACTAAGCGTGGAACACTTTTCTCAGTAGGATTTGGTATAGGTGGAGTTCTGGGGATATTTGCATCTTTTATAGCAAGAAGATTTCTAGAGATATATAATTTCCCCTATAACTTCTTCTACTGCTTTATAAGTGCTAGTATCGCCTTAGGATTATCTTATCTCTTCATAGCTTTGGCTAAAGAGCCTGAGTTAGTATTAGATTCCGATGACTTAAGTTTAGCTCAGTATATAAAGAGTCTACCAGACATCTTAAAAGCGGACAGAAACTTTACACTATATATACTTGGGAGGATCCTCTCAGCATTAGGAAGTATGGGGATAGGCTTCTATACAATATATAGTCTTAAGGCGTTTAACCTTGGGGATGATTATGCAGGGATATTTAGCGCATTTCTCTTAGGGTCACAGACGGTATCAACTTTTTTAGTAGGACCCTTAGGTGATATAAAAGGGCACAAGCTAGTATTATCTATAGGAATTTTGTCTCTCCTATTAGGTTATCTAGGGCTTATATTAGGTATTACTCCTTTAACTGCTTATCTAGCATTCATATTCTTAGGGATAAACTATAGCACATTTATGACCTCTGGAATGGCGCTTTTAACAGAATTTGCCCCTATAGAACTTAGGCCCGTATATGTAGGTTTATCAAATACACTAATAGGACCCTTTAGCTTTACAGCTCCAATAATAGGAGGTATTCTAGCCAATAAATTGGGATATAAATCTATGTTTTCTATCGCATTTGTCCTAGCATTTATTGGTTTTCTAATAATGGTATTCTTAGTAAAAGAACCGAGAAAGACTCGCTAGGAAGATTAAAACATTTACAAGCACTATAGTTCCTCCAGGAGCTATATTCAAATAATAAGAGAGAAATAATCCCAAGATAACTGATATAATACCAATAATCATAGATGATAAAATTGTTCCTTTGAAGCTCTTAGATACTTGCATACCAGTAGCAACTGGAATAACTATAAGGGCAGAGGCTAAGAGTATACCTGCTATCCTTATAGTTATAGCTACAGTGATGGCTCCTATCAAAAAAAGGAATGTATTTAACATCCCTACCGGCAATCCACTAGCCTTCGCCGAATCTTCATCGAAGGTAATATATAATAGAGACCTATATATGAGTAAAGTTAAGATTATTACAGGTATACCAAAAGAGAGGGTGATGGTAAGATCATTCTTGTCTATAGTCAAAAGACTTCCAAAAAGATAAGAATTTATATTAAAATTTGTTCCCTTAGCAATACTTATAACAGTTATCCCTAAAGCCAATCCTGCTGATAGTAGTATCGCTATAGCGGTATCTCCATAAAGTTTTGACCTTTTAACTATATAGTTTATCAATAAGGCACCCATAAATGAAAAAACTAGTATCATAACATTTGGACTAAGACCAAGTATTATGCCTAGAGCTATTCCGCCAAAAGAAAAGTGTGCTACACCATCAGCAATAAGGGAAAGATTTTTTAAGACCAAAAAAACTCCTATCAAAGGGCATAGAATACCAATAAAGATACCATCTATAAGCGCATACTGCATAAAGGTATATCGAAATATATCCATAACTATCTCCTTAATAAATCTTCGATCTCTATAGGCCAAAGAATCTTTTTAAAGAAGTCCCTAGGTTTCCCTATAAAGTGTAATCTTTTGTCTAGATAAGCCATCGTAGAAACCTCATTAGCTACACTACTTATATCGTGAGATACTATAATAATAGTTATATGCATATTCTTGTTTAAATGATCCAGTAATTTATAAAACTTTTCTTGATTGGCAACATCTACCCCTGTGGTAGGCTCATCTAGTATCAAAAGTTCTGGATTACTTACTATAGCCCTAGCTATATGAACCCTCTGCTGTTGTCCTCCAGAAAGCTCACTAATCTTTCTATCCTTAAACTCTTTAAGTCCAACTAATTCTAATGCTTGATCTATCAACTCTCCATCTTTCTTTGAAAATCTTCTTAAGATGCCATCGGACAATCTTCCCAATGCAACAATCTCTTCAACGGTAGCAGGGAAAATATGATACATAGAAGCAATTCTCTGCGGTATATAACTTATCTTATCTGTATAGACTTTTATCTCTCCATTGGTAGGTTTCAAGATGCCAACGATAAGCTTCAATAAGGTGCTTTTACCAGAACCGTTAGGTCCGATAATACCAAAAAAATCCTCCCTATCTAAAGAGAAGGAGATATCTTCTAAGACAAAATCATTTCTATATTTAAAATATAAGTTTCTAACTTCTAGTATCCTATTCATAATCAAGGGCAAGCTTAAGATTCTTAAGGTTTTCTCTCATCTTAGATATGTAATCTTTACCTAATTTTATCTCCTTTTCACTTAATCCCTCTATGGGGTCTAAAACCAATACCTTTGCTCCGGTCTCCCTAGAGATAGACTGGGCAAGTTTGGGTGATATAAGAGGTTCGGTAAATACATACTCAATCTTGTTTTCTCTTATGATTTTTATCACTTCTACTAGATCTTTAGGGTTTGACTCAGCCTCAGGGGTAACTCCAGTCATAGGAACTTGTATAAGTCCATAACGCTCTGCAAATCTAGAGAAGGCATCATGAGATGTTACAATTATTTTTTTCTTACATCTAGCTAAGGTATTTCTTATCTCTCTATCTAAAGCTTCTATCTTTTTCAGATAACTTTTGTAATTAGACTCATAGTATGATTTATTTTTCGAATCTATTCTTACAAGCGCATCTTTTATCACTTTTAGCTGTGCCTTAACCAAGACAGGATCAAGCCATATGTGAGGATCTTCTCCTTTAGCACCAATTGCCTTATACATATCTATAACAACAATACCTTTATTCTTGACATCTTTTACTAATCTCTCAGCCCAAGGTTCTAAGCCAGCTCCATTGTATATAAATAGGTCTGCATTGAGAATCTTACTAATATCTTTAGGAGTCGGTTCCCAATCGTGAGGTTCAACGCCAAAAGGTATAATAACTGTTACATTAACCTTCTCTTTCCCTATGTTCTTAGTGAAGTCATAGAGTGGATAGAAACTCACAACTACATTGATCTTATCCTTAGCTAATAAGGGAACGAATAAGAGAAACAAAAGTAAAGATATAAGAATTAACCTCATTTCTTTTCACCCTTTCTACAGTTTTTACAATAGCCATATAACTCTAAAAAATGCTCTGTAACTAAAAAATCAAATTCATCTATTATAGACTCATCCAAAGATACTATAGTACAACTTTCAATAGGAAAGACTTTTCCACAGGATAGACAAATAAGGTGGTGGTGATGCCCTAGATGTGTAGATTCATACCTCATAATTCCATCTCTAAAGATAACTCTTCTTACAAGCTTCTTCTGTTCAAAGAGCTCAAGAGTCCTATAAACAGTAGTGCGTCCTACACTATTCGTATCAGATAGATATTCATAAACCTCATCAGCACTAACAGGTTTTGCCAATTCTAAGATGGCTTTTAGTATAAGTCTACGCTGTTCAGTGCACTTCTCCCCTATGCTTTTCAATATCTCATTAGTCCTATCCATTTCTCATTTAAACATCTAAATGAAATTTAGTTTCATTTAGATGATAACACAATTTGGTAATCTGTCAAGGGGGTAACTCTGTCCAATGAGAAAGTCTGTAAAATTTTTATTGCTTGACTTTTATTTTATATGTGATACTATGGAGGTAAAGTTAGTTTTTAAGACATATCTATTTTTATTTAATTTATTGTATTTTCTACTCGGATATGTCCTAAGGCTACTTAAAAACTTAAGAAGAGGTGGTTTCAAATGAAAAGTTTAGTAGCAAAACTGGGGTTACTTTTACTTATAGTAGCCTTTGGGGTTGGACAGTTTGGAGGATGCGCCTGTATCCCATCTTGTACACCTATACCTAAAGTAGTTCTTATAGATGATGCCCATCAGAATGAGAATAATTTCGATGGGTATGGTTTTAATGCCTTCTATGGAAAACTTGTCACAACCCTTCAAGGAATGGGTTATACAGTGAATAGGGCATCGACTGCTGGATTTAATCCATCTATTTCTGTCTATGGAGTGGTTATACTTCCAGCACCATTCCAGGCATACAGCTCTAGCGAAAAACAGGCAATAGTTGACTTTGTAAAGGCTGGTGGAAAACTTCTTATGATGGGCGAATGGGGTGGATATGGTAATGCTGCAAATGCCAATCTAAACGCACTTTCTATTGCACTAGGATCAGGAATAACATTCAATAATAATACGGTATACGATAATACAAATAACCACAATGGGAAAAATTATTGGCCTCTAATTCAAAACTTTGTATCTCATCCAACTACAAATGGATTAACTACACTAGCTTACATAACTGGATGTTCCTTAACTGTTCAAAATCCAGGAACAGCCATAGCCTATGCATCATCTAGTGCCTATGTCTCGGATAGCTTATCTAGAGAGCTAAATGGAAATAGTATAGGAGCTGGGATAAAGACTCCAGAAGCTAAAGAAAGGGTAACTAGTATTGTTGTGGCAGCAGTAGCTCAGGTAGGTTCAGGTAAGGTTGTAGCAATAGGGGAAGCAAATGTATTTGCTAATGACTGCTATAACAATCAAACCGACTTTATAGACCTCTATACTAATAAGAAATTCTTGCAGAATATTATTAACTGGTAAAAAATAGGGGGCAAGAAGGATCTTGTCCCCTATCACTTTTTATATCCCTTACTTTTTGACCTTCTTTATATATTTACCAGCGATAATTATATTATAACAAGTACCACCTAAACGATTGGTATTCTTAGCTTTACCTATAACATAACCACATATCTCAACCTTATCTCCGGCATCAAAACCTTCAAAAGGACCTGCATAGTGGTATTGGATAGCATCTCCTGCTCCACCGATATCAATATCAGCTAGCATAACTGTAGTAGGCTTACCTGGATTTAAAATCTTAGAGAAACTGTTGTTAGGAGGAAGCTCTTCTGGCATAAGGACCTCTATAGTAAGCCTTACAAGTTTACCTATGTATTTCCACGTATGCTTATATAGTTCTTTTGGGGTTACTTTTATGGCATTATTAATATCGCTAGATTTCCATCTTTTCAAATATTCTGCGGCTACAAAAAGATTATGCCAATCATTCTCGCTAGGATCTATAGTCTCAGTATCGAATTTAAGGGTTTGAACTAACAAAATTTTCTGCTCAGTCGTATCTGTTGCCTTCTGACTAGTGGAATGGCTAATATTACAACTACCTAGTATTATAGCTATAATAAATAATAGAATTATCCAAAAAATATTTTTAAAAACCTTTTTCGATCTTTTCTTAGGAGAATTCTGGATATGATATTCTTCAGATTTAGCAGGTAATTTTGTAGCTTTAGTAGGTAAACATCTATTACGTCTTTGCCACTCTTCACTTTTCATATAATCCCTATCGTATAAGCCCATATTTTCACCTCCAAAGCTTATTCTTAAACTTCAACGTATAGTATATCCTACTAGAGTGACAAAGACTGTCCTTTTGTTTATCTTCTTTTATCTTGATTATTCTCAGCTCTAGATATATAGTCTTTATAGGTTAAAAGATTAAATTCTCTTATTATATCTTCAATCTTTACATCTTCTGTGAGAGGCTCGATTAAAAATAGAGCTTCATCTTCAAAAGATTCTATTTTTATCTTTTCACCGTACCTCTTATAAATCTCTAGAGGCCTATCGTGTTGAAAGTCCCAGTGAAATACTTCTGTATCGAGCTCTATCCTATCCCAGACCCAGTAGGAAAACCTATCGGTTTTTATTCTCCACCTACCAACTTTATCTATAATCCCAGACTTCAATCCCCAGGTAGAAGCAACGATAAAGATATTAAATATCGTAGCAATAGAGTTCAATAACCTTCCTCCAGGATAAGCTGAAGAAAATATAATTAACTTTGCACCATTATCAACTTGATATTTCCAATAAGAAGACCAATTGGCATCAAAACATATCTGACATCCAATCTTACCAAAATCTGTATCTATAGGCTTTTGATCCTTTGCCCCAGGAGATACTCCATCTTCCATTTCGGGTTCGGTTGGATGTACCTTATCATATTTACCAAGAAGTTCTCCTCTACGGTTAAAAATAAGTAATGAATTATATATTTTTCCGTCTCTTCTATCATAAGTAGAGCCTGCAAGATAGATACTATACTTTCTAGCTAAGTTAGCCATAAATTCTTTTATCTTAACAATATCTTCGACATCTCTAGCCTTTATCGGAAGACCTACATACGGAAAAGTTTCTGGCAAAGCAACAATATCTGGCTTTATGTTACCTATATCTTTTAAGATATTCTCTATATAAGTTAAATTATCCTCAACATTCTCTGGACTCCTATACTCACGCGCCATAGAAACAGTAGCGACCTTAACTTTCATCTCTGAACCTCCCTGCTAGCAATTTCTATTTATTCTTACTTTTAAGTTAGATTATAACATAGATGTTAGATACTACCAAGTTTTAACTTAGCTCTGAATAAACTCTAAGCTACATAGTTATACTTTATAAGCTCTTTTAAAGGGTATATAACTCATATCTTTGTAATCATACGTGCCCTTGTTTTTACCATCCTATTAAGATAAAATTTTAAAGGTAAAAATCTAGAATAAGGAGGACGATAGGTGAGTAGAAAAGCTCTATATTTCTCTATATCTTACTTTATCTCATTAATATTATCGCTAAACTTTCAAATCATTCCCCCATTAATCCCGCATATTATTAGAGAGTGGGGTATAACTAGATCTCAGGCAGGATTAATTACTGGAATAACATCATTACCACCGTTGTTTCTTGGACTCTTTGGAGGATACTTTTTAGACAGATTTGGTAACAAAAGACCCGTAATTATAGCTACTATGTTTTATCTATTAGGAGAGATACTATTTCTTTTAGCTAATAAATTCACCTTTCTGCTTTTATCAAGAGTGGTGATTGGTTTCGGTGGTATTATCTTTGCAATAGTAGGACTAAGGATACTTGCAGAGGAGTTCCAAGGAGAAAATTATGGTAAATCGGTAGGATTCTGGAGTACTGGACTACCTTTGGCTGTACTTATCTCTTTCAATATCTTCTCTCCAATAGCAACAAGATATCACTGGAAGATCCCTATGTATATTGTTTTAGTGCTTACTACTTTATTATTCATACTAATAATACTCTTCTATAAAGAAAAACCACAGAAAACAGAAGATAACAGTATAGAGTTTATTAAATCCATTAGAGAGATCTCTCCAAAGGTATGGTATCTAGGGGCAATCTGGTTTTTATTTAATGCGGGTTCTTTATCTTTTTTGACATTTGCACCAGACTATTTTATAAGTAGGGGATTATCCCCAACCTATGCATCATCAGTTAGTAGCCTCTATATAACTGGTTCTTTTCTATCACCTGTTATAGGGTACCTTCTAGATAAAACAAATAGGCATAATCTGATTCTATTTACTGGAGCTGTATTATTATCCTTCTCTCTAATACTTGTATACTTTTCGAACCTCCCTATAATAATAGTAATAGCAGGGATATTCTCGGTATTAATTCCCCCTAGTGTATTCTATCTACTGCCAAAGATCACCAATAGATATGGTTTAGGCTATGCCATCCTAAGCTTCTTTTTCAACTTAAGCACAGTCTTTGTCCCTTACTTAATAGGCTACTCTAGGGATGCTTCCGGAACATACCTTACTAGTTTTCTTCTTATGTCAACATTTATATTCCTTTCAGGATTACTCGGTATAAATCTAAAGCTTAAGGAGGAGATGAATTAATATGAACACTAATATAGAACTACTTATTCAAGGATTAAATGACCCTGATGTAAATAACAGATTGTCCAATCTAAAAAGACTTAGAGAACTTGTGGATAAAGGTTACATAACTAAGCCATCTATAAATGAATATGCAGTGAATAATCATATACATACAACATATTCTTTTTCTCCATATTCACCTACAAAATCTATATGGATGGCCTATAATGCTGGGCTTATGACAGCAGGTATAATGGACCACGATTCAATAAGTGGAGCAAGAGAGTTTATCAGTGCTGGTAAGATTATTGGGATAGCTACAACTATAGGTGTTGAATGTAGGGTTAATTTTGCTAATACCCCTGTAGAAGGGAGGAAATTGAATAACCCAGACCAAGAGACTGTGGCATACGTATCTCTACATGGTATACCTCATACACAGATAGAAAAGGTGAAAAGCTACTTCTCAATATATCAGGGGGAAAGAAACAAGAGGAACAGATTAATGGTAGAAAGACTAAATAATATAATGGAATCATTTGATATAAAGATAGACTTTGATGAAGATGTAGCTCCATTATCACAGTATAAAGATGGTGGCACTATAACAGAAAGACATATACTCTATGCACTTTCGCTCAAGCTAATAGACAAGTTTGGAAGGGGAGAAAAACTTGTAAGTTTTCTAAAAGAGAAATTGGAAATAAATCTCACTAGAAAGATAGAAGGTTATCTATTAGATTCAGATAATCAATATTACGATTATGATTTATTAGGGGCATTAAAGGCAGAACTCGTTCCTAGATTTTTTATACCTGCAACTACTGAGTGTCCAGATGTTAGAGAGATTGTAAAGTTCTCTAAAGAGATAGGATCAATCTTAGCCTATGCCTATCTAGGTGATATAACAGAATCGGTTACTGGAGATAAAAGGAGTGAAAAATTTGAAGACGAGTATCTAGAGTTACTCTTTGAAGTTCTAAAGGACCTTGGATTTGATGCGGTAACATATATGCCATCTAGGAATACACTAGAACAGCTTAAGAGGGTAAAGGACCTTTGCAATAAGTATGAATTATTCCAAATAAGTGGAGAAGACATCAACTCTCCTAGACAGTCCTTTATATGTGAAAAGTTAAGGCTAGAAGAGTTCAGGAATCTAATAGAATCCACCTGGGCATTGATAGGACATGAGATATCAGCAACAGAAGATATAAATAAGGGAATGTTCTCCGAGGAGACAAAAAAGAAGTATCCAAGTCTTAACGAAAGGATAAAGGTATTTGCAGACATTGGTAGGAAGAGCTTCTCAGGAGAAGCCTATAGGTAAAATATCTATTCTAGAAGCTATTCCACCTTAATACATCTTCCAGACTCTTCTTTGGAACTTGTCTATTCTCTTCTGCAGGATATCCAACCGATATGAGTGTCATAAGCTCCATATTATCTGGACAGTTAAATACCTCTTTTATCCTTTGTGACTGTGATTTTTTATAGACATTTATCCAGCAGGTTCCTAGCCCATAACTCTGAGCTGCAATAATCATATTCTCAGTAGCTGCACAGGCATCTTCAAGACCAGTTTCCGCATCTTTTTCACAGAATACAGCAATACAGGCACCTGCAGAACTTATAAACTTACCAGAAGTAGTAGCATCTGCTACCTTTTGTTTCATCTCTTTATCTATCACAACTATAAAGATCCAAGGCTGTTTGTTATAACCAGAAGGGGCTAGTCTACCACAATCAACTATATCTTCTAAGATCTCTCTAGGAATCTCTTTATCTAAATATTTTCTTACACTTCTCCTTGACTTTATAACTTCTACTACTTTATTCATAGACCCTCCTACTTACTATAAGAGTATAAATTTCCAAAACCTAAATCTTACTTATATTAACACAGTTTATTCTTTCTTTTAAATTTGTCAAGAATGCGATACCATTTGGAACAACTGAGAAACGTTATTTTTCTATAACCCTCTTGGTATAATAATATGTAGAGGTATGAAATCTTTAGAAGGTTTATTAAATAGCTATGAAAAAGCGTACCTATATATTTCTTGATATAGATGATAGAAGAAGTACTGTCTCGATGAAGATATTCTTTTCGATAATCTTTGGCCTTTCATTACTAGTGATTATTTCCTCAATAAGTTATATAATAAGTTTAAAATAAAATCCATGAAAGGAGAAAACTATGATGAAAAGAAAATACCTACGTCTTCTTTTATTAACAATTATCCTTTTCTCTTTTTCCACAGGACAGTATGGCTGTGAATGCATCGATACTGTTCCTCCAATTGTATCAATTATAAATCCTCAAAATGGAGCCACAGTAGCTGGCACTGTCATTATACAAGTTTCTGTTATCGAAAGAAGTAAAGAAAAGGCACCTAGTGGTATAAATAAGGTAGAGTTCTACATTAATGAAACTAAAAAAGGTGAAGATACATCGGCTCCATACGAGTATAGTTGGGATACAACACAATATCCTAATAGCAATCATACAATAATGGCAAAAGCCTATGATAATGCTGGTAATATTGGGACCACAAGCATAACTGTAAATGTTCTTAATCAAACAGGGAAAGCCAAATGGACATTTATGGTCTTTATGAATGGTGATAATAATCTGGAAAATTATGCCAATCTAGACTTGAATGAGATGAAATCAGTAAATTCAACTAATGATGTAAATATTATTGTTCAGCTAGATAGATATTCTACGCCTGGAGCTTGGAGATATAGAGTTTTATATAATTATCTCCAAGAAGTCTGGTCAACACCAGATGAATTAGATTTTGGCTCTCCGGATACTTTAAAAGATTTTGTCATTTGGACCATAAATAAATATCCTGCAGATAAGTATGCCTTAGTTATCTGGAATCATGGTGCTGGATGGAAGAGAAAGACTTTAGGGTTAAGAGGGGTATCCTTTGACGATACTTCTAATAAATATATGACTATGGTTCAGTTAAAATCTGCCTTAAGTCAAGTTGGAAGAAAGATAGATGTTCTCGGAATGGATGCCTGCTTAATGGCAATGATGGAAATAGCATATCAGGTGAAAGATTATGCAGACTACCTAGTGGGCTCCGAAGAGAGTGAACCTAGCTATGGGTGGCCATATAATACTATCTTAACTAGTTTGGTGAATTATCCAACTATGAGTGCATCAACTCTTGCATCTACAATAGTTAATAAATATAGTAACTACTATAGTTCTTGGAGTAGTGTCACCCAATCTGCAATAGATTTAAGTAAAATTTTAGACTTAAAGGATGCATGTAATAGTTTAGCCTCAGCATTAAATAACAATATGAGTACTTATAAAACAGATATACAAAATGCAATAACTAATACCCAAGCTTATGGTTATCCAGATTACAGAGACCTATATCACTTTTCAGAGAATATATACAGTAATATAAGTGATACTACAATTCGTAATCTCGCTACAAACGTAATGATTAAAGTAAATTCAGCGGTAATAGCGGAATGGCATAGCAGTGACTTGGCAAATTCTCACGGCATCTCTATATGGCTTCCAAACTCACTATATTACAGTAACTATCTTAGCTACTATCAGTCTCTTGACTTTGCAATTTATACACAGTGGGATGAATTCCTAGGAGCACTTTATTCGAACCCATAAAATTATTCTATTTTCTTTTATTTACATAGCTCAGCTTCTACTAACTGACATATAGTATGGATAATTATTATATGTATCTCCTGAATCCTGGGGGTTGAGTTTAGCCTAACTATTATGGGTATGTCTACTAGAGAACCTAGTTTTCCTCCATTGCAGCCTAGAAGTCCAATAGTATTTATAGACAAACTTTTAGCGGTATTAACAGCAGATATTAAATTTTGGGCATTTCCACTTGTAGAGATAACCATAAGAGTATCTCCTCTATTACCTAGGGCTTCCACTTGCCTAGAGAAGACCTTATCAAAAGAATAGTCGTTACCTATAGCTGTAAGTATTGATGTATTTGTAGTTAAGGCTATGGCTGGCAGTGCTTTTCTCTCCATTAAAAACCTACCTACGAGCTCTCCTACAAGATGTTGACTATCTGCAGATGAGCCTCCATTACCAGCTACAAGAATCTTATTGCCATTTTTGAGTGTCTCTATAAGTAATTGAGTAGCCTTCTCTACAGAAGATACCAACTCCTTGTCTAAAAGGACACTTCTAAGTTCATATATCTCCTTAAAGATATCACTTACCCCTGTCATATCAATCTCTCCTTCCTTTGCCAAACTAATAGATATATTTTATAATATCAAACCAAGAAGAATATTAAAGGAGGAGGTATGGTTATGACCTTAAAAGAGATCTTTATCATCTCTATTTTGATCCTATGTGTCTCTATAAAGACAAATATAAGTTTTGCCAAGCCTTTACCTATACTTCGTGGGGTAAATATGGGTAATGCTTTAGAGGCACCTATAGAAGGGCAATGGGGAGTAATAATAAGGGATGAATACTTTAAGCTTATAAAGGAAGCAGGATTTGATCATGTGAGAATACCTGTTAGATGGTCAGCACATGCAGATATAAAGCCCCCATATACTATTGATAGTAACTTCTTTAATAGAGTAGACCACGTAGTAAACACCGCTCTAAAGAACAATCTCTATGTAATCTTAAATATACACCACTACGAAGAGATAATGCAAAAGCCAGAGCAACATAAAGATAGATTTCTAAAGATTTGGGAGCAACTATCTAGACATTATAAAGATTATCCCGAAACGCTATGGTTTGAATTGCTCAATGAACCGTGTAACTATCTAGACAGTAAACTCTGGAATCAATTTCTAAAAGAAGCTATAGGTATTATAAGGAAGACAAATCCTACCAGAAAAATCATAGTAGGTCCTACAGACTGGAATAGTATATACAAACTAAAAGAGTTAGAGATTCCAAACGACCCTAATATAGTGGTCACTTTCCACTACTACAATCCTTTCCGATTTACCCATCAAGGGGCAGAATGGGTGAGCCCTTCCCCTCCAGTTGGAACCAAATGGCTTGGGACTGATATAGAAAAGAGAATAATCTCTGGCGAGCTAGATATGGCATTAGAATGGTCTAAGAAACACAATAACGTGCCACTATTCTTAGGAGAATTTGGGGCTTATAGCAAAGCAGATATGGAGTCTAGAGTAAGATGGACATCATTTGTTGCTAGATCTTGCGAAGAAAAGAATATACCTTGGTGCTATTGGGAGTTTTGTGCAGGCTTTGGCATATATGATCCCATTAGAGAAGAATGGCGAATGCCACTACTCAGAGCTCTTATACCAGATGTAAAGAAATAATATTACTGTATAAGTGTATACTCTATCTTAGAGCCTACGACAATCCTACCATCTTCAATAGCTAAAACAGGGATAGATTCTATCTTAATCTTTTTTCTACTTCCATCAGGCAAACTTACTTCTACGAGGGATTCAAAGGGTTTTGGCCCTGGGAAGGAGAAGGCAATCTGGTAAATCTTAGATATGTCTACCTCTCCAACAACAACCCTTTTACCTAAAAGAGTAAAAGCAACTTCAAAAGCTACCTTCTCTACTTTTATATTGATCTTATTCTCGTTAGAATCATATTTAATAGAAACCTCTCCATAGGCAGGAGTAGAGTAGGTAACAGGCAACGTTTTAAAAGATACCGTTACCTCTGCCTGAAAACGTGCCCTTCCAGGTGTTAGAATTATTTTAGGGTTTTTGACTATCCAAGTGTACTCCCCCTTTACGCCTACAAGGCTAAAAGAATCTGTTTTCTTAACCTCGCCTATGGTATCTAAAAATCTATTAAGGGTCTCTTGACGAATCACTATACTAGCATCAGCTTCGCTTCCATTAGCAAATGAAAAACTAGAAATACAGAAAGTGGCCAGTAAGATGATGCTCAAAACAGTCTTTGAAATTTTCATATCTGCCTCCTATTATAAGTCTATATAGCTTATTATAGAGTATAATCAATCCCTGTCAAGGAAACTAATCTTTTTAACAGCCAGCTCTAAGACTTCTTTCATTACCTCTTGGATTGGTATACCCGTCTTTTCTGCAATTTTTTTACAATCATCGTATTCAGGCATAATCTTAGGTGTCCCATTTATATAAGATACCTTTACCCTAGCAAGCCCCCAAGGGGTATCCACTTCTATTATTTCTCTAGGAAGCATTATCTTTTCTACCTGATAAGTTCTAACTCCAATGGAGGTTGTCTCCCTAAATATCACATCTATAAGTTTATCTACAAGATGACTTGGAGAAATAACAGTAAGCTTTATTGCTGGCCTAGATTTTTTCATATAGATCGGTGTAAAAAAGACATCAAGAGCTCCAACTTCAAATAGTTTATCCATTAGGTATCCACAGATCTGAGGATTCATATCATCTATGTTTACATCTATAATAGTATTTGTATCCCTATGTTTTTCTTGATAAAGTTCTCCCACAATAGCCCTTAGCATATTAGGTATAGAAAAATCCTTCTTACCTGCCCCATAACCTATCTTTTCTATAGTAATGGGTGGAATTGGACCAAAAGAATGAGAAAGTGTAGATATAATTCCTGCACCCGTGGGAGTAACAAGTTCTCCCCTTACTCCATTAGAATACACCGGAACACCTTTCAGTAACTCTGCGGTCGCAGGAGCAGGGATAGGAAGTCTGCCATGGGCGGTCTCAACAAAACCTTCCCCCAGGGGAAGAGGAGAACTATAGACCCTTTCTATCCCTAATAGTTTCAGTCCAATGACACTTCCTACTACATCGACAATTGTATCTATACCACCAAGTTCATGTAGATGGACCTCTTCTAAGGTTTCATTATGAATGTAAGATTCTGCATAGGCTATCCTTGTAAGTATCTTTAGACTCTTTTCTTTTATATCATCGGCTAATCTACTGTTACTTACTATATCAAGTATCTCCTTAGCATGTCTATGTGCGACTTTATCATCAACAATAATATTAACATCTGTTCCCATCAATGGACCTTTCCTCTTAGGATTTACTTCAACCCTATACCCAGATATATCTAGTTTATTTAACTCTCTAAACCAGGATTCTCTATCTAATCCTAGATCAAAAAGAGCCCCTAGAATCATATCACCGCTTATGCCATTGAAACAGTCAAAATATACTACCTTCATTCCTTATCCTCTCCTATATGATTTATCATACTTGCAAGATATCCTGCACCAAATCCATTATCTATATTTACAACTGCAATTCCAGGAACACAACTATTTAACATGGTGAGTAAAGCAGATAATCCCCTAAAACTTGCCCCATAACCTACACTTGTTGGAACTGCAATAACAGGCTTATTGACAAGACCTGCTACTACACTTGGCAAAGCTCCTTCCATTCCTGCAACAACGATAAGGACCTTGGCTTGATTTATCTTATCTAGACTTCCTAACAATCTATGTAATCCAGCAACCCCAACATCGTAAAGTCTTTCTACATAGTTTCCCATAATAGTTGCAGTCTCTATCGCCTCTTCTGCAACAGGTAAATCAGCTGTCCCTGCGCTTATAACAAGTATATGACCTACTGGGTCTATATCCTCCTTTACTATCGATATGGTTCTGCCAAGTTCGTTATATCTAGCTGTTGGTATAAATTTCACTACTCTTTCAAATACATCTCTATCTGCCCTAGTAGCAAGGACCCTGCTATTCTTCTCAACTAGTCTCTTTATAATCTCTACCGACTGTTCAGTGGTCTTCCCTTGGCAGAACACTACCTCGGCAAAACCTTTTCTCAAAGCTCTATGATGGTCAAGTCTAGCATAACCAAGATCTTCATACGGTAGAAATTTAAGTCTCTCTATTGCGGAATCTATATCGAGGTTTCCATTTTTTACCTCTAGTAAAAGTTCTCTTATAACGGTCAAATCCATCCTATCAACTCCTTATAAGTCTATTCATACTTCCTGTATTGTAGCCTTCTAAATCTAGAGTTATATAAGTATAACCTATTGATCTAAGTTTCTCAATAATTGTATCTCTTAGCTCTAGGAGCTTAAACATATCTTCAGGTAAAACTTCTATCTTGGCAAGGCTATCAAGATGTCTAAGTCTAACTTGAGTAAATCCTAAACTTCTTAAGAAGTCTTCCCCCTTTTCTATCATAGAAAGAGCTCTCTCTGTTATTCTAGTATTATATGGTATTCTTGTAGCTAGACATGCCAATGCTGGCTTATTCCAGGTTGGAAGTCCTAATTCTTTAGAGAGCTCCCTTATTTCACTCTTCTTTAAACCAACCTCCATAAGAGGGCTCAAGATGCCAAGCTCCTTCAATGCTTTCATGCCAGGTCTATAATCCCCAGTATCGTCAGCATTAGAACCATCAGCAACGTTATATATACCATAGAGTTTAGCAGTTTCCTTTATTAAGGAAAAGACAGTTAATTTACAGTAATAACATCTTTCTGGAGGATTGAGTATTATATTCTCATCGCTAAAAACATCTACATCTAGAACTATATGCTTTACTCCAATAAGTTTGGCTAATTCTTTTGCCGATTCTACCTCCCACTTTGGATGGATTGCACTATATACTGTTATACCTATAGCCTTATCCTGTAGGACCATATGAGCCACTTTTAATAGAAATGTGCTATCAACACCTCCTGAAAAGGCAATAGCTACACTTCCCATACCTTTTAATAGCTCTTTTAGTCTCTCAAATTTCTGTTCTATGGTATTCATATTGATCACCCCTTATTACAAAAATAAAACCACAAAGGCTTCCCAACTTCAGTTGGGCATATGACCTTCGTGGTCTATATTTAAATTTTCTAGATTATACTATCTTCCTACTTCTAGCCTCTGCCAGAGAAGTGGAGGAAGACCTTTTAACTGCATCTTCTTCTGGACAATATCAATTCTATAGAAAACCCTATAAGCGGTTAACTTTTTCTCAACAGTATCGTATATTACATAGGCAGACCTAGGATCCCCGTCTCTTGGCTGTCCTACACTGCCAACATTGATAATATACCGCTTCCCCTCTTCTATTATAAGTTCTTGCTGATTCCTAAGGGGAAGCTGCCTAACTATAGGTGAGCCCTTTCTCTGCTCAAAATATTCCATAATGTGTGAATGTCCAACAAAGCAAATATCTTCACTAAAAGACATAAACGCATCCCTAGCCTCTGCAGTAGTTGTTATGTATTCAAATGGGTCTCCAGGTGCACCATGGACAATCCTAAAGCCATATAGGACTTCTTCAAAAGGTAGCCTTTTAAGATAAACTATATCTTCATCTGATAGCTGATTTCTAGTCCACATTATAGCCTCTCTTGCAAATGGGTTAAAATAATATATGAGACTATCATCATAACAGGCAGAGTCATGATTACCACAGAGAGAGAAAATTTTATTGGACCTAATTATGTCGCAACATTCCCTTGGGTTTGGGCCATAGCCAACTATATCTCCAAGACAGATTATCTCATCTACTTTCCCTTTAAGATTTTCTAAGACTGTATTCAGAGCTTCCATATTACTGTGAATATCTGATATTATACCAATTCGCATCTATATGATAAGGCTTCTAAGCCTCCTTATCCTATCCTCTAGAGGTGGATGAGTAGCAAATAGTCCAGTAAATGATGCCCTATCCTCTCCAAAGGGGTTAACTATAAATAGGTGCGCTGTAGCGGCGCTAGCATTAACCATCTTTTTCTGAAAATGGAGTAGTTTTTCTAACGCATCAGCAAGAGCTGAAGGATCTCTAATAATCATAGCTCCAGAGGCATCGGCAAGATACTCTCTCTGTCTAGAGATAGCTGCCCTTATAAGGGCAACTAGTATTGGAGATATTACCAATAGAAGAATTCCTATAAGTACGAGGATACCGCTACTGTTTTTCCTATAATTTCTAGATGGCCTAAAGAAGAATAGAAAGTCCCTAAGTAGAACTATAAGTCCTCCCATTATTGCAGCGATGGTCATAAGAAGTATATCATAGTTTCTTATATGGGAGATCTCATGGGCTATAACACCTTGTAACTCGCTTCTGTCCATTAGAAGTAATAATCCAGTGGTAACAGCAATCGATGCATTGTTTGGATTTCTTCCGGTAGCAAATGCATTTGGAGATGGGTCATTTATTACATATACCTTAGGTTTAGGTATCCCTGCTGCTATAGCTACCTCTTCTACAACATTGTGTAATGTTCTAAATTCGTAAGGATCCGCAGGCTTTGCACCAACAGATGCTAGAGCTATCTTATCACTATAGTAGTATGTTATTAGGTTATAGAAGATTATAAAGAGAGCAAACATTATGTAACCGCCTGCTCCCAAATTAAAGAGATTAACAATGGTATATCCAATAAGACCTAAGAGCAGACTAAATATAATCATAAAGATCCAAGTTTTAAGCTTATTAGCAGATATCAAGTCATAGAGAGTCTCTCTCACTAAAGTTCACCTCCTAGAATTGTACTCTTATCGGACCTGTCTCCTCTGGAGGAACTTGATAGTAAACTCTAGGGGTAAGGTTCATCCATCTGGCAAGGATATTTGTAGGAAACATCTCCAATGCCCTGTTATATTCTAATACAGTATCATTGTAAAACTGACGGGCAAATGCAATCTTATTTTCTGTATTTGAAAGCTCTTCCTGAAGACTCAGAAAATTCTGGTTTGCCTTCAAATCGGGATATGCCTCAGCTAAGGCAAAAAGGCTCTTTAGTGCCTGAGTAAGCTGATTATTAGCCTGAGAAGCTTCAGATATATTACCAGCACTCATAGCCTTATACCTGAGCTCTGTAATTTTCTCAAATATCTCCCTCTCGTGACTAGCATAAGCCCTTACCGTCTCTACAAGGTTTGGAATTAGGTCATACCTCCTCTTTAGCTGTGTATCAATCTGAGCCCAAGCATTATCTACCCTATGTTTAAGCGTAATTAGACGATTGTAGATAGTAATTGCATAAAGCACAAGTCCAATAACTATCAACCAGAAAATAGCCATACTTTTATCACCATCCTTTTATAATATAGTATAACATAATCCCTAAAAACTAAAACCTCCCTTAAGAATCTCTACACATATATTGACGACATCTGTATCATACAATATTCCTTTTCCTCTCTCAAGTTCTTTAATAACATCCTCCAAACTATAGCTAGGTCTATAAGGCCTGTGCGATAGCATAGCCTCTGCCACATCCGCTACTCCAATTATCCTTACAGGTAGTGATATCTCTCCATCCTTGAGCCCTTTTGGATAACCCGAACCATTTAGTCTTTCATGGTGCTGTAGGATAATCTCTGCTACTTTAGAAAGGTATTTAATCTCACTCAATATTTTATAACCAGTTAGAGGATGTAACTTTACTAGTTCAAACTCCGTATCTGTAAGCTTACCAGGTTTGTTAAGTACCTCTCCAGGTATAGCTATCTTCCCCAAATCATGTAAGAGGCTAGCCTTCTCTATCAATTCTATATCTTCATATTTCATATTCATACGTCTAGCTATCTCGGAAGCAAGCCTTGATACCCTAAGTTGATGTCCAGCAATATATGGGTCTTTAATCTCTACTGTTTTAGAAAGGACCTTTATTGTATCTTCAAGTGCGGTCTTAATTTCCTGACGACTGTTCCTTAGACTGACTTCAAGATTTCTCTGTTCTGTTATATCTACAACTGAGACTATAGCCCTTTTTAGAGTATTTTCATAACCAGCAGGGATAAAAGTCTTAGTATAGACAATTAACGGTTTCCCATCTAAGGTATAATTTACATTCTCTCCCTCAATAGAAAGCTCTCCTCTATAGAGGGAGAGAATTAGTTTTTTACCTATCTCTATAGACTCTTCTCTTATGATACTTTCTAAATTACCCAAGAGCTCATCTTTGCTTTTAGCTCTGTATAATCCTAAACAGGCATTGTTGACATCTACGATCTTTATCTTCTTTAAACAATCTATAACCTCGTCAGGATGATTATCAAGATATTTCTCTAGTTCATTGGCTTCTAAATTTAGCCCTCTAAGTCTATATAAGTATTCCTTTACTGAGGAGAAATCTTCTTCTAATAGAGCAATAGGGGCATTTTCAAATAAAGATTTATATCTCTTCTCAGATATCTCTAAAGCTCTCTTACTTCTTAGGGCATTGATACCGTATGCTATATCATCCGCTAGATCTTTTAGAATTTTATATTCTATATCACTAATTTGGCTGTTAGTATAAACCTGAAAATATCCGTAATCTTCTTCCTCTATCCTCAACGGGAAGACTAGATGGGTCTTGTATTTATCTAAATCTGATAAAGTTTCACAGGTTATTTTAAAGTGAAAATCCTCACTTTCTAGGATTTCTTGAATAGTATCTATAAGTTCATTCTCTTCTTTTGCTCTGACTAAAGCCTGATTACACTCCACTACCATATCAAGGAGTCTATTAAGTTTTATCAATTCTTCTCTCCCTAGGTTTATATCCATAGATGTCCAGCACCTCTAATACACGTTCTAACTTCATTCCTCTAGAACCTTTTATCAAGACTATATCATAGTTAGGGATAATATCTTTTATGTACTGCAAGGCTTTCTCTAGATCTTCGAAATAGATAGACCTATTATTCAATACCTTGTGAGTGATATTTATCGATTTACCTATAAGGACTATATCACCCTCTACATCTTTTAATATTTCTCCTAGCTCTCTATGTGAAGACTCCGTCTCGATACCAAGCTCTAGCATATCACCAAGTATAAAGAGTCTTCTATTATACTCTAAATCTTTCATAGTCTCTATAGCCATTTTCATAGATAGAGGATTAGCGTTATACCCATCAAAAATAATGAGTGTACCATTATTAAGTTTTATAGGTTCCATTCTCCCCCATAGTGGAGTAAAACCTTCTATAGCTTTTATGGCAATTTCAGAAGGGATATCATACAACCAACCAACTGCTAGTGCGGATAAAACATCTTCAACTATATGTTTGCCAAATACGTTCAGTTTTATCTCAAATATATCTCCATTTGGATATCTCACTTTGAATCTTGTTCCCTCTTTGGTGATATTTATATCAAAACCTTTGATATCTGCATCTGATAAAATTCCATAACTTATGCCCTTCAAGTCTTTTAGATTCTCATCGTCTTTATTATAAACAACCTTCAAATCTTCTATTTCATCTATTATGCTCAATTCTTCTTTTACTACTTCTTCAAAAGAATTAAAAAACTCTAGATGTTCTTTATCTAAGTGAGTAAATACTACAGTATTAGGCTTAGTTATTCTAGCTAATAAATTCATATCTCCAGGTTTTCTCATACCGAGTTCGGCAATAGCTACATCAAATTTTGGAGTCTTGAATACCATAATAGGCAGACTAAACTCCGTATTCTGATTTCCCTCGGACTTTAAAACCTTATATCTTTCTTTCAACACTAGATATATAAGCTCTTTCGTAGTAGTTTTACCGCTACTACCAGCCACCCCTATAAGAGATATAGGATATCTTTCTCTTATACCACTTGCCAACTCAAACAATGCTTGAGTAGTGTCTTTCACTAAAATTCCAGGAAAGGAAAGCCTTTTATGCATAACTGATCCAATAGCACCATTCTCTATAGCATTAGAAATAAAATTATGTCCATCATTTTTCTCCCCTTTGAGGGCAAAAAAGAGGCTCTTATTTGACACATTTCTGGAATCTATAGCTATAGACTCTACATCAGCTTCAGGTGATATGTCTTTTATCTCTCCTCTAATAATTTCTGCTATCTCTTTTATTCTCATCTCAAGATGTGAATAACCTTTATACCTGAAGATTCTAAAGCCTTGACAAGTCTTTCAATATTATCTGTCTCTACCCTTACTACTACATTACCCTCCTCTTTATATTCTTCCTCAAAGGCAACAATGCTTATTATATTTATTTCCAACTCTTTGAATATGTTCGTAAGATCTGCTATAGCTCCTACTCTATTCTCTAAAGAAAGTGTTATTCTAGTTCCCTTTCTAAATCCTAATAGCTTTACAAGCATATCAAAGATATCCGTCTCGGTAACTATACCAACTACCTTCCCATCCTCAATGACTGGTAGACCACTTATTTCATTGTCTCTCATTATTACCGCCGCTTCCTCTATAGTAGTGTCTGGCGTAACAGTAATAGGGTCTTTTGTCATAACCTCTTTTACAGGGGTCTTTGCTAATAGATAGTTGAGTTCATATATACTCAAACTTGTAGCCTTCAAAGAAGGAGATTCTCTAAGGTCTCTTTCCGTAACAATCCCTACAAGTTTCCCGTGAGCAACTACTGGAAGTCTCCTTACCTTTTTTTCTTTCATAATATGTAAAGCATCTAATATGCTTACCTCGGGGTCTATAACTATAGGGTTTGGAGTCATCCTCCATCTTACAAACATAAAAATCCCTCCTAACTTAGGGTATGATTAGTATCTTTATAGAGTTGCTATTTGGGTCTTCTGCAATCTTAATAGCATCTTTAAAACTTTCCAAAGGGAGCTTATGGGTAACTATAAGGTCACCTCGAATTATATTCTTTGCAAGATACTCTATAGCAAGTGGGTATCTATACGGTCCAAGATGAGAACCATGTATATTCAATTCTTTTCTATCACCAATTATTGTCCAGTCTACAGTAGCTGGCTCAGCAAATACGCCAAACTCAACGAAGGTCCCCAATTTCCTAATCATATCTAATCCTTGGGGAACAGACTTTGGATATCCACTTGCCTCAATATATACATCACACCCATATCCATCTGTTAAATCTTTTACTCTTTTTACAGCATCTTCTTTAGCTACATTTATTACGATATCTGCTCCAAGTTTTTGGGCTATCTCTAACCTAAAGTCTCTCGTATCTAAAGCTATGAGAAGCCCTGGATTCTTTAGCTTTGCAACCTGTAGCATCATAAGTCCTATAGGTCCCATACCAGAGATAACTACAGTATCTCCAAGCTGTATCTCTCCTCTTTCTACAGCATGGATTGCGCACGATAACGGCTCTATAAGTGCTCCATACTCATCCGGCAAATCCTTTGGAGCCTTATGAATAATAGAACCTTTGGGAAACTTAGCATACTCCGCCATACCTCCATCATCAATACCACCCTGAAAACCAAAGACATAGTTCCTCTCACACATCCAATATTTTCCCGTTTTACAGAATCTACATTCCCAACAGGGAAGGATCTGCTCTGCTACTGCCTTATCTCCTATCTCAAGTCCATATTTTTCTTTTGCCCCTTCACCAAGGGCTACAACTTCTCCTATAAATTCATGTCCCGGTATTACAGGGGGTTTTACGTACGGGGGATTACCCTGCCAGAATGAAGGACCTCCATGATAACATTTAAGGTCACTAGCGCATAATCCGCTCGCCTTTACTTTAATAATAACTTCCTCTGGTCCTGGAATAGGGTCTGGGACATTTTCTAATCTATAATCAAGTGGCCCATAGTTTACTATTGCACGCATAAATTCCCTCCTTATAAAAGAATTATACTTTTTAAAAACCTTATAGTTTTTGTAATAGCAGTTTCTATATCTGGCTTATTTATAAGTTCTGCGGAAATAAAGCCATCGTATCCTATCGAAGATAAAATTCTAAATATATCTTTGAAGTCTATATGCCCGGCACCAGGATAAAATCTATTACTATCTGCGATATGTATATGCAATACTAGATCTTTAAACCTAAATATAGAGCTTGCAAGCGAAGGTTCCTCTATATTCATATGGAAGGTATCAATAAGTAGCCCAAGGTTCTCTACATCTATTTCTCTTATGAAATTATACGCATCCTCTATAGTGTTAAGCCAGTTAACCTCGTATCTATTTATAGGTTCTAAAAGAATCCTTACCCCTTTTCCCTTCCCATATTGGCATATATCTTTAAGAAGAGCCTTAACATAATTTATCCCTTCTTTATCGTACACATTACCCCTTATGAGCCCTACTATTACCATACTAGAAAGTTTTTCGGCCAATTCTATATGAGACATAAGCCTTTTTACTGCATTATCTCTTATACTTTTCTCCTTACTAGAGAGCGATATTCCATCTTCGGTAAAAGCCCTTCCTGTCCCTAGAGCAGGAACTACAAGGTTAAATTTAGATATAACATCTTTTATCTCTTCTGGGTCTAATAAACTAGGATCTTTTATACCAAGCTCTATACCGGTATAACCAAGAGAACTCATAAGACTAGCATATCTTTCTAGCTTCTCATTATTCTCATAGGGGATAACAAAACTTACTCTATACATTTACAAGATCTCCTTTCTATAAGTTTAGGTTCAAGTATAGTAGAATCCCCCTTTTCTCCTTCTATAATCTTTATCAATTCTCTAGCAGAGATTTGGCCAATTTTATATATCTCTTGACTTATAGTTGTAAGCGGAGGGGAAACAAGACTCGAAACCTTAATATTATCAAAACCTATAATAGAAAATGTTTCCGGTATGTCTATCTTCTCCTCCCAAAATTTCTGTAGGGCTCCTATAGCCATAGCATCATTGGCAAAGAAGATTGCAGTAGGAAGAAATTTTAATCTTAATATGTCTCCAGCACTCTTATATCCGCCTTCCATAGTAAAGTCACTTTCTATTACCCTGATATTCTCTTCTTTAACTTTATGCTTTTTAAGGGTATCTATAAAACCAGAGAGTCTCTCTCTACCAGCAGAATTATCCAGAGGACCTGAGACATGAACAAACCTTTTATGCCCCAAGCTAATCAGATATTCTCCAGCTATACAACCTCCCTTATAATTATCAGTTACCACATAGACTAATCCCTCTATATTCTCTGGTTTACGTCCAACAAGAACACAGGGAACAGAATCGGACAGAAGGGATCTAATAAAATCTTCTCCTACTCTTAAAGAGGTAAACATAAGTCCATCTATACCTTTGTTGAGCAGTAACTCAACATATCTCTTTTCGCTCTCTGGCTTAGCATCTGTATTACATAGTATTAAAGAATATCCCATAGAGCTAACATAATCCTCAACCCCTCTTGCCAACTCTGGAAAGAAAGGATTTGTTATATCCGAGATGATAAGTCCAATACTCCTCGTTCTTTTCGTCTTTAATCCATGAGCAAATGGATCTGGGACATAGTTTAATTCACTAACTGCTGATAGGACCTTTTTTGTAAGTTTAGGACTTACCTTAGCTGTTTTATTAAGTACACGAGATACAGTAGCAGGAGATACACCCGCCTTTTTTGCAACATCTATTATACTTACTTTCCCCTTTTTGGCAATCATATACTCTTACCCTCTTTTAGCCCAGAAGTATTCATATTAAAAGGACACTTAAAAGAAAATCAGCCATAAAAATGTTTCTCCAAAAACATTATAACATAAAATTTTCTATATTGTTGTAAGTAATTAGTAATTGACCGTAAACTCTTAATAGTGTAGAATAAAACTAACATTAAGGAGGAGGTATGTTAGAAGTTTCTCTATTTTTGCTAGCTATAGCATTAATAATACTCTTAATCTATTTTCTCAGAAAGGATAAAAGTCTTCCTAGAGAGGATATTGGAGCCATAAAGGTTCAGGCGGAGAATATCTTAAGAACGTTACAAGAAACTTATCTAAAATTGGAGGCACAAAGACTGATTGATGAAGAAGTTCAGAGAATTACTAAGAGATTAGAATCTGCACTGCTGGGAAGTAAGTCTAAAGGAGAGATGGGCGAGAATATACTCTTAGAGTCTCTAAAACAGTTTCCTCCTGAGATGATAGATATAAATTTTAAGGTGAATGGAAAACCAGTAGAATATGCAATAATATTAAGTGACGGTAAGAGATTACCTATAGATTCAAAATGGATTGGCTTAGATGAAGAGTCTTATGATATAGAGAAAGCTATAGCCAAAAAGGCAAAAGAGGTATCGCAGTATATAGATCCAGCATCCACCATACCAATGGCTATAGCAGCCGTTCCTGATAGTGTATTTGCAAAGTGTAAACAGGCTCATATAAGAGCTTACAGAGAAAATAGGGTCCTTATTATGCCTTACAGTATGACGATACCATATATACTCTCTCTTTACAGTCTTCATAAGAGCTACGCTCGCAATCTAGATACAGAGAAGGTAGGGATTTATTTGAGCGAGATAAAAACATCCTTAAACAAATTGGAAACATTGTTGGAGAATAATATCGCTCGATCAATAACGATGGTAAATAATGCTTATAATGAAGGAAAACAGATAATATATAAGATTAGAGGGATAACAGATTATATTGAAAATTCAAATGAGATGGAGGGGAAAAATGGATAGAAGGATTTATAGGTCAAGAAAGAATAGGATGATAGCCGGAGTATGTGGAGGTATAGCAGAATATCTAAATATAGATCCTGCTATAGTGAGGCTTATAATGGCATTACTAGTGCTAGCCAACGGTCTAGGTTTAATTCTGTACATATTAGCAGTTATCATTATTCCAGAAAAACCAGAAGAAGCTGGGAACTCTGGGGTAGCCTCTCACGTAGAACCCCACAGTCCAGTAACGCTTGGTATAATACTTATCATAATAGGTATTGTTGCTATTATATGGACTGCAGGTATCCCCTGGCTACATTGGGTAAGCCCTGGGGTTTTTATAGGGGTACTCATTCTTATAGCCGGTTTATACTTCCTGATAAGAGGGTGGAAATAATCTTTGCATGATGTAATAGTTGTTGGAGCTGGACCTAGTGGATCTAGCTCTGCACTATTCCTTGCTAAAAGAGGATTAGATGTATTAATTATAGAAAAGAAGAGGTTACCTAGATATAAGGTCTGTGCAGGGGGAACGCCTAGATATACATTTGAACTTTTAGATCTTTCCCCCTCATATTTTGATGCATTTAATATAGAAAAGATTAAGGTATACTATAGAGAAAGGGTAAGAGAGTATAGCATACCTAGTAATAGTATTTTTACGGTCCATAGAGACCAATTTGATTATAGGCTTACTCAATTAGCATGCCATAATGGAGCTGAACTTTTAGAAGGCGAAGAGGTAATAGAAATCGAAGAAGAAAATAACTCTCTAACTATCAAGACGAATCTTGGACATAAGTTTAAATCAAGATATCTTATAGGAGCTGATGGTATAGGTTCGAAGATAGCGAGGTTTATAGGAGCTAATTTTAGATATCGAGTCCCGTTAGCTATACAAAAAGACATCCCATACAAAAATCCTGAGCCTATCATCTCTCTCTTTATGGGTTTGGTTCCTATGGGTTATGGCTGGATTTTCCCTAAGAATAGAACCTTATCTGTAGGCCTCGGAGCATATGCCTTCTCTCCTAGGAAGATGCCACAGGTCTTATCGATACTTTTAAAAGATCTCAACCATACGAATATCCCTCTTCTAGCACATCCGATCGCCTTTTATAGAGGTAAGAGAAGACTTGCCAATGAAAGAATAGTCTTAGTTGGTGATTCTGCCCATATAACGGACCCATTTAGTGGGGAAGGGATAAGGAATGCGGTAAAGAGTGCCAAGATAGCAGAAGAGACTATTCTAGAGTGCATAAAGAAGAATAAGCCTCTCTCTATCTATACAGAAAAAATCTACAGTGTTATGGCTCGTGAATTATTCTTAGCTTGGATGATAAGTGGTATATTCTATAGATTTCAAGACAGAATCTTTAACTTAATGGATAGATTTGATATGGGAGCTATACTATCTAACCTTCTCAATGAAAGGACATCCTACTCTCAGATTTTTAAGAAGATTTTGAAGTTTATCCCATTTAGACTTTTATAAATAAAGCATTAATTTAGTACAAAGTTTAAACTCGAACTTAGATGATAATATCTACATACTATTAGTAGAGAAAAAGAGATAGATTTTATTACGCATCCTTTCCTGATATAATAGTTTTAGGGGAAGGATGTATAAGGCTAAAAATTATAAAGATTATGATGATTCGACTCTTATAAAGCTCTCTCAAAAGGGTGATGAGAAGGCTTTTGAGGAGATATTAAATAGATATTCCAACCGGATAATAAACCTTGCTACAAGGATAATGGGGTCTGTAGATGATGGTTGGGATGTAGCTCAGGAAGTATTTGTTTCTATATGGAAGAATATAAAGAGTTTTGATAGTAGTAAAAATCTATACCCTTGGATAAGAAAGATTACTGTCAATGCTTGTTATGAGGAGCTTAGAAAGAGAGGAAAAGGGTTAGAATCATCTCTAGATGATGTCGAAGAAGGTGAGCCTAGTATAGATCTTCCTGATGTGAAATATTCGCCAGAGGATAATTATAGTAAAATAGAGTTAAATGAAGTTATAGAAAAGGCTTTAGAAACCTTACCTGAACATTACCGGATTACCCTTTGGCTAAGGGCTGTAGAGAATTTAACATATGAAGAGATAGCAGAAACACTGAACATTAATATAGGAACAGTTAAATCTAGAATAAATATGGCGAGAAAATTGATGAGAGATAAGCTAAAATATTATTTGGAGGTAAAGGATGAATCATCCTAGTTTTGAAGATATCTCTTCCTTTATAGATAAAGAGTTACCAGATTGGAAGATAAAAGAAATAGAGGAACATATAAATATGTGCCCTACCTGTAAGGAGATATTAAATGACCTACTTTTGATAGAGCAAGGGATAAAAGCAAGCCATATAGAATTCGATACCCAGACCTTTACTATGGAGGTTTTAGAAAAGATAAGGCCCAAGACTGAAAGACGTTACAACTTTAGATTAAAGCTTGCCACTATTGGCTTAGTGATATCTCTTATATTTGGTACGTCTCTTGGTATAGTAAGAAACAGGTATAGAGGAAATCTTGATAAGGGAAAACAATTGCTAATAAGCCAACATAATATAATCTCCTCTGGAGATATGGGAGTAATATTTATATCAGACAGATGAAAAGGATAATACTCTTCTTTTTGCTTATATCCACCATAGGTTTAATAGAGATAACCTCAGGAAGTCTTATCTCTGAATATATAGCTAGTATGGAGCCTAAAGTAGATTATTTTGCTGTTGTCAGGATTACCGTAGGCAACTCTTCTGACAGGATAGAAGTATTAAAGATTGGAGATTATACGAGCTTTAGTA
Source organism: uncultured bacterium (assembly GCA_937958695.1). Classification (GTDB taxonomy): domain Bacteria; phylum DUMJ01; class DUMJ01; order DUMJ01; family DUMJ01; genus DUMJ01. Next base: position 57,190 of record CALGNK010000014.1, on the reverse strand, counting down.
TAAAAGGGAAAGTCTCTAAGATTTACATTATAAAAAAGGGAAATATGTACTCTGTGGTTACCGAAGAACCCGTAAACATAGGAGCTTTACTCTGGGCTTATAGATTCTCAAAAGATACAAGTCTGATAAATAAGAACTATTACGTTGTATTCGAAGGATATGAAAATATAAATAATATAAAGGTCATGAAGATTTCATTCAACCCAAGATATAAAAGTGGTATAAAGAGAACCGTCTGGATTGGAACGTCTCCTAGGATACTAATGAAATTAGAAGATAGAAATCAAAAAGGGGATCTTATAAGGGCTAGAGAGATAGAAAGTCTACAGATCAATCCCAATTCCGGTAAGAAAAAAGCTATAGAGGCCCTTTTTGAAAGAGGGATAAAAATCCCAACTAGGGAGAAGCTTCTATCCCCTCAAGAAGTAGCTAAAAAGCTAGGTATAGATTTAGTACTACCAACTATTCTACCTGTTGGTTATGAACTTATAGGAGCTGATATACCTCAAGATGAGACTGCACAAATTGTATTTTCAGATGGAATAGGATTTATGTCGATATATCAGATAAAGATTCCCTGGTGGGCAAGACAAAATCTTCCTCTAGAAAATAAGGGTTATATTGAATGGGAAAGTCTAGGGATACACTTTATTGTTATAGGAGACCCACCTCAGGATATGCTACTAGAAGTAGCAAACAGTATGAAAAAATAAATAAGGAGGGGAATTCCCCTCCTAAAAATTCTATGGATGTAGCCTCTTATATTTAGCTTCTAATTGTTCTCTTGTCTCCACATGATCAGGGTCTGGCTGAGGAGCCCCTACTGCACAGACCTCGGCGCACTGCTGTGTATCATACACAGGGACACATTCGGTGCATTTATCAGGATCGATAACATAAGGGGAACCTTCTGTAATAGCCTCATTTGGACATACAGTTACACAGGCTCCACATTCAATACAATCTGCAGTAATCTTAAATGCCAATAAAATCACCTCCAAATCTTAAGTAGGTCTAAAACAAGAATATTATACTACTTTCTTAGATAAAAACAACTTAGGTGAAAAATGATTAAAGGTTAGAATTCGAGAGACTGTTGACAAATAGGTATAAAATTTAGTATTATTGATATTGTTTTAAACTAAAAAATCAGTAAAAACTGGAGGTGGAAAAAATGAATAGAGTGTGGAGAAGACTGGTTGGGCTATTAGTAGCATCAATCTTTGTTTTGATGCCACTGTTTATTAATGCTCAAACAGTCAATGTAAACAAGGATGGATGGCTAGATGAGGTAGTCTTTTTCCCAGAGAAAGATTTAGCTAAAGCCATCGATATGATGACTAAGGGGGATATGGATATCTTCTTCAAGGACATCGACGATCCAGTTCTATTTAGAAGGGTCAAAGAAAATCCACAACTTGCTTACTCGATGTCTTTTGGTCTTTATAACGAATTAACATTCAATCCAGTAGGACCAGAGTATAAAGATGGTAGACTTAATCCTTTTAGTAACGCCAAGATAAGAGAAGCGATGAACTTGGTAATAGATAGACAGTATATTATAGATGAGATAATGGGCGGACTTGCCACTCCTAAGTTCGTTCCTCTAAGCAAAGGCTTCCCTGAGTATGAAAGATACAAGACTACAATCTCCACCATAGAAACTACATATAAGTATAGCTTTGCAAGAGGACAAAAGATCATATCTGATGAAATGAAGAAGATGGGAGCAGAGTTAAAGGGTGGCAAGTGGTACTATAAAGGGAAACCAGTCGTAGTAAAATTCATCATTAGAACCGAAGATAGAAGAAAGGCTATAGGAGACTATATCTCTGGTCAGCTAGAGAAACTAGGCTTTACGGTAGAAAGACTTTATAAAACATCTAGAGAGGCTTCTCCTATTTGGATGAGGGGAGAACCCTCAGAGGGACAGTGGGATCTCTATACAGGTGGATGGATCACCACTGTAGTTGCTAGAGATACCGCTGATAATTTCCAGTTCTTCTATCTGCCTGATTCTTCTATGTCCTTCTCTCCACTTTGGAGGGCTTACAAGCCAACTAAGGAGTTTAGAGACTTAGCAAATAAACTAGCTAATAAGAACTTTGCAAGTATGAAAGAGAGAAACTTACTTATGACTAAGGCTCTACACCTTGCAATTAAAGATTCGGTAAGAGTCTGGTTAATTGATCAGAACTCTGCCTGGGTAAGACGTAAAGGTGTAGATGCTATAGCAGACTATGCAGGCGGGTATTCAGCAAGGGTATGGCCATACACATTGAAACTTGCTGATAAGACTGGTGGAAGGATGAGGGTTGGAAGTACAGAAGTTATAATAGACCCATGGAATCCAGTAGCTGGATCTAACTGGATCTACGATAACATGCTAGTTGAAGCAACGATAGGTAGAGCATTTATATGGCATCCACAGACAGGTTTACCAATCTTATTTAAGATAAAGAGCGCAGAGGTTACAGCACAGAAGGATGTTCCAACATTTAAGAATCCCGATACTACATGGCTCAAACTCACAAAGGTTGATAAGGTTACCGTTCCATCTGATGCCTGGTATGGTTGGGATGTGAAGAAACAGAACGTGGTAACTGCAGGAGAGGCAGGAGTAAAGGAAGCAAAAGTAAAGGTAGTTGTGAACTATGACGACATTATCGGTAAGGACAAGTATCATGATGGTTCAATTATGAGCACTGCTGACTTTATAGTAGACTGGATTCTAGGATTTGAAAGAGCAAGTAAAGATAGTAAACTCTACGATGAATCCTATGTAGATACATTTAATTCTTGGAGAGATCAGTTTGTAGCATGGAAGATAGTAAAGACAAATCCTTTAGTTATTGAATACTACATTAATTACTCTGAACTTGATGCTGAACTTACTGCCGTTGCATTTGCTGTTTCTGGTTATTATCCATGGCACCTTTATGCAATTGGAATGAGGGCAGAAGAGGAAGGCAAACTTGCATTCAGTGCCGACAAGGCAAAAGCAAAGAATGTAGAGTGGATGAACTATATCGGTGGACCAAGCCTATCTGTTCTTAAGGACGTAGTAGAAAGAAGCGAAAAGGAAGGATATATTCCATTTAAGAACTTTGTAGGAAAGTATGTAGACCCAGCTATAGCTAAAGAAAGATTCTCATCTATTAAGAAGTTCTATGAGAAGTATGGGCATTTCTGGGTAAGTAATGGGCCATACTTCTTAGAAAAGGTAGACGTAGTAGCTCATACCGCACTACTCAAGAACTCTAAGTTCCTTAAGTAGTATATAGAAATCTTTATTAGACCTTCTATAACCCAGAGGGTATTGTCCCTCTGGGTTTTTAATTGTATAATAGAATGCAAAAAGGAAGGAGGATGATTATCAATTAAGAGTTTATTAAAGTATATATTAAAAAGAGGATTATCTCTATTTTTGACTGTATTAGTAGCGGTATATCTAACTATAGTCATAGCTAATGCCGGTGGATATGTTGATAAGTTAGTAGAGACAGAGCTTAGGATGAGTATAGCAATGAGATATAAGGATGACCCTTCGTTTAGAAATCTATCTGAAGAAAAGCAAAAGGAGCTTTTGGAGAGTAGATTTAAGTATGAGATGAAAAGAAGAGGACTAGATCTGCCATTTCCTATCAGAAGTATGTATCATCTTAAGGATGCGATTACTCTAAACCTTGGAAGGGCTATGTATATGACAAGTGATAGTGGTTCTTCCCTAGTAAGAAATATTATTCTAGAAAGGCTTCCTGTAACAGTTCTTCTATTTACGACGGCAACAGTTTTTAATTTCTTTCTACATCTATTTCTAGGTCTGAGGTTATCTAGAAAATATGGTTCCTTCTGGGATAAGCTTGTTATAGCCCTTTCACCAACATCGGTTATTCCTGGATGGTTTTATGGAATATTTTTGATAATGATTTTTTATTCTTGGTTACATATATTACCAGCAGGAGGATTAGTCGATTATCCACCACCATCTGGAGCTATACCTTATTTCTTAAGTGTTTTAAAGCATATGATACTACCTTTGTCATCTTGGATTATAGCTAGTCTATTTTTGGGCATATATCAAGAGAGGACGTTCTTTCTTATATACTCCACAGAGGATTACGTAGAAGTTGCTAAGGCAAAGGGGCTTACACCAAGGCAGATAGAAACTAGGTATCTTTTAAGACCTGCACTGCCCCCAGTAATTACAGGTTTTGCACTTAGTGTTATTTCCTCTTGGACAGGAGCTATAGTCACTGAAGCTGTTTTTAACTGGCCTGGGTTAGGACAAGTAATATCACAGGCAATTAGCTATTTTGATGCTCCAGTAATAGTTGGGGTAACTGTTGTTTATGCTTATCTTTTGGCTATAACTGTTCTTGCTTTAGATATCATATATGCAATAGTAGATCCTAGAATGAGGATACAGGGGTGAAGATGAAAGGACAAGAGATTATATCTGAATACAGTCTTAGGGGTATCTTAAAAGAGGTCTTAAGTTATAAAGCGGGGGTATCTGCACTTATTATACTAGCTCTCTTTGGAATTCTTATTATATATACAGTAATAGCATTACCCTATGATGAGACGATAGCTCTATGGAATAGTAGCACTGCATTTTTAAAGAATCCAAGGAATGCTGAACCTGTCTGGTGGAACATATTTTCTAGGAAGAAAAAACCAAGGAATATAGAGTTATATATGGATGTTAATAATACCAATATCACTCAGGATGGGAATGTCTTTAGAGGAGAAATAAAGAAAGATTTTGTCTTTAATTATGATGATTTCCCTACAGAGATTAACGTATTCTTTAACGCTAAATATAAGAGAAGTGCCCCGACAGTAAGGTTATATCTAATTAGACCTGATGGAGATAAGATACTTCTCAAGGAACATAAGTTAAGATCACAGGATGATATCCTATATCTTGGTAATGACTTTTCTCTAGAAAATAGATTAGATTCGCACATAAGGTCTAAGATAAGCGAACCCATAGACTTCTCTATAACCACCACTAGGGGCCTTTTTATGAAGTATACCAATAAACTAGAGGTCTTAAAAGGGAACTATTCATTAGTTTTAGAGGCAGAATTGAAAGATAGAGAAGATTCTCTTACACTAGACGCTCTCTTTTATGGTTCCGTCTATGGTATAGCAGGGACAGACCATTTAAGAAGACCTATTCACATTGCCCTATTATGGGGTGCACCTCTAGATTTATCTTTTGGATTAGGAGCATCCTTAAGTATTACTATTATACATTTGATAATAGCAACTATAAGTGGATGGTTTGGTGGTTGGACAGATGCCCTTATTCAGAGGCTTACTGAAGTTTATATGGTTCTACCATTCTTGCCTATTATGATAATGATATCCCTATTCTATAAATTAAGTCTCTGGAGTCTACTTGTTGTGGTCGTTCTTTTAAGTATATTTGGCTTTGGCATAAAGACTACCAGGGCATTAGTCTTACAGGTTAGGACATTACCTTATATCGAATCTGCACAGGCTTATGGAGCTAGTAACTGGAGAATAATATTCTTGTATATAATTCCAAAGATACTTCCACCTGTAGTCCCTGGACTAGTAGCCTCTGTTCCTGTGTATGTATTTCTTGAGGCTGTACTTTCTCTATTTGGTGTCTTAGATCCTACACAACCTACTTGGGGTAGGGTTATAGAGGATGCATTTTCTAACGGTGCTCTATATAAGGGTTATTTCTATTGGGTCTTGATACCCTCATTCCTCTTGATACTTACAGCCATATCTTTCTCTCTATTAGGATTCGTTCTAGATAGGATAGTCAATCCAAAGCTGAAGGAGCTGTAGTGTTATGGAAAATAATAATCTACTAAGGGTAGAAAACTTTAGTATTTCTTATAGAACCAGAAAAGGAGATGTAGAGGCAGTAAATAATGTCAATTTTGAGTTAAAAAAGGGGGAGACTCTAGCTATAGTAGGAGAGTCTGGATGTGGTAAAAGTTCTTTGGCACGTGGACTTATTAGACTATTTCCAAGGAACATAAAAAAAGTAGAAGGAAAGATAATTTTAGACGGAAGAGACATCTTATCTTTAGATGAGGAAACATTTAGGAAAGAGATAAGATGGAAAGAGATGGCTATGGTCTTTCAAGGGGCGATGAACTCTCTAAACCCAGTTTTAAGGGTAGTATTTCAAGTTGCAGAACCACTTATGGTTCATTTCGATGCAGACAAAGAATCTGCTTTTAATAGAGCTAAAGAAGTATTAAGTCTAGTTGGTATATCTCCTTCTTTTGCAGAAAGATACCCTTTCGAGCTAAGCGGTGGAATGAAACAGAGGGTTGTCATAGCAATGGCTCTAATAACAAATCCAAAGCTTCTACTGTTGGATGAGCCAACCTCAGCTCTAGACATAATAACTCAGGAAAATATAATGAATCTACTAAAGATGCTAAAGAAGGAACTTAATCTAACATATATCTTTATTACTCACGATATAGCACTTACTAGCGAGTTGGCAGATAGGATGGCGGTTATGTATGCTGGTGAGATAGTTGAAATTAGCCCAGTCGAAGACTTCTATAAAAATCCTTCCCACGTCTATACAAAGCTACTGTTAGATAGTGTGCCTACACTTAGAGAGGAAAAAAATCTAAAATCTATTCCTGGTTCTCCTCCAAGTCTGATAGAACCACCTTCAGGTTGTAGATTTCATCCTAGGTGTCCATTAGTTATGGATATATGTAAAGTTAAAGAGCCACCTTTTTATAAGATAAAAGAAGGACATTTTGCTAAATGCTATTTGAATGAGGGTAAATAGGAATGAATAATGAATTACTTAGAGTAGAAGAATTAAAAGTTTGGTTTGACATAAAGAAGGGATTATTCTCTAAACCTGTGTATGTCAGGGCGGTTGATGGGGTAAACTTTACACTGAATACTGGGGAGTCAATTTCACTTGTTGGGGAGAGTGGGAGTGGAAAAACTACCCTTGGTAAAACTATACTCAGACTCTATAAGCCAACTGGTGGTAAGATTATTTTTGATGGAAAGGATATAAGTAACTCTGACTTAAAAGATATAAAGTGGTACAGAAGAGAGACAGGTCTAGTTCAGCAAGATCCATTTGGGGCATTACCTCCTCACTTTACTATTTATAGGATACTTGAAGAACCGCTAATAATACACAATATAGGGAATAAGTTGGAAAGAAGGGATTTAATATATCAAGCATTAGAGGAGGTAAGACTTACGCCGGTTGAAGATTTTGCTCCTAAGTATCCACATATGTTAAGTGGAGGACAGATGCAGAGGGTTGTTATAGCCAGGGCTCTCATTATGAGGCCAAAACTTGTAGTAGCAGATGAACCTGTCTCTATGCTAGATGCATCTGTTAGAGTTGAGATATTAGAGCTATTAAAAGGTATACAGGATAGACATAAGACTAGTCTTGTATACATAACTCATGACCTTGCCACTGTAAGGATGTTTACTCACTGGATATTCATTATGTACGCTGGAGAGATCGTCGAGAGAGCTCTTACTAAAGAGTTGCTATCTAACCCCCTACATCCATATACCAATGCATTATTAAACGCAATACCTGATCCAAATCCGGAGAATAGAAACATACTCAAAGAGGTTCCACCTGGAGAGCCACCAGACTTAGTAAATCCTCCGCAAGGATGTAGGTTTGCACCCAGATGCCCTCAAGTAAAGGACATATGTAATAGAGAAAGGCCAAAAGAATTAGAGATAAGAGACAAGCATTGGGTTAGATGCTGGTTATACAGTTAAATAGTTACTTCTTTTTTAATCTTTCTATAAATTCATTGAGTCTATCCTTAAATGCCTTTACATAGTAGTATGGATTTAGAGGCTTTCCCTGCATCCAACCTTGAATGACTTTCTCCATATCTTTATCTATCTCTCGGGGAGGCCTATTCTGTGGAAATCCTCGTCCTCCCTGAGATTGGTTTTGTTGCTGTTGTTGCCTTAGCTGTCTAAACCTTTCCTGTCTTTCCAGCTGGAGCTTATCTAAAAATGTAAGCTGGGCATTTGTAAGGATCCCTTCTATCTTATCGATAAACTTCTCTGCTTCTTTTGATGGGAGAGTCTCTTTTTTCATCAAATCCTGCAGTATAGGGACTAATTTTTTAGCTTGGTCTTTAGTTAATGCTAACTTTTTATCCTTCTCCAGTTCGTTTAGGTCATTAATAAGTCTGAGTAGATATTGTAACTCTGGATTGCCACCAAAAGCTCGTCTAGGTGGACCATCCTGTTGTTGGGCATAAGAAATTGATGCTAAAAATAGTGTAAATAAAAGAACTATAATTACAAGCTTCAAGCTCCTTATCATTTTAACTCCTCCTTATTCATATCTCAACGCTTCTATGGGATTTAATCCAGCTGCTCTTTTTGCAGGGTAATAACCAAAAAATATACCAACAACAGCAGAAACTGAGAATGATAAGATTATAGGAGTAGCAGTTACCTTTACACTTATGCTAGCAGTTTTGCTTATAAATATACCTAAAACTATTCCTAGGATAATTCCTATTAAGCCTCCAGCTACAGAGACTAACATTGACTCCATAAGAAACTGCATTAGTATATCCCTTGCCTTTGCACCTATAGCCTTTCTTATACCTATCTCCCTTATTCTTTCCGTAACATTTACCAGCATAATATTCATAATGCCAATACCACCAACTAATAGAGAGATTGCTGCTATACCAGCTAGAAACATAGTCATAGTTTGAGTAGCAGAAGACACTGCACTGATAAATGCTGCCTGATTTTGAACATTAAAGTCGTCGTTATCTGGATTGGTAATCTTATGATTCCTTCTTATAATCTCTTCTATCTTCGTTTGGACCTTATCCATAAGACTGATATCTTTAACCGATACATATATAGTTCTTATCCTATCTCCACCTTCTATCTTGCGTTGATAGGTTGAGAGAGGTATAAATACAAGTTCATCCATATTCATAAATCCACCGGCTTGACCTTGTGGTTCCATCACTCCTATTACCTGAAAGCTCATTCCATTAATCTTTATCTTCTTACCTATGGGACTATCATTACCAAAGAGCGTCTCCGATATAGAAGAACCAAGGACAGCTACCCTTTTCTTACCAGAGAATTCTCTTGTAGTAAAGAAAGAACCATCTTTAATTCCCCAATCTCTCATTATTACATATTCGGGGGATGTGCCAATAACGTTTACATTTGCGTTTACAGAAAGATACTTAACCTGCGCATTTCTAGAGCTCTCTGGCACTATTGCTGTTATACTATTACTATCTAAGTCTTTTAGAAGAGACTCATAGTCTTTATTTGTTAAAGTAGATCTAACAGGGCCAAATCTTATCAAACCTGGTCCTCTTGGCCTACTACCAGAGTTTACTATAAGTAGATTAGACCCTAATGAGGTAAACTGTTTCTCTATACTTGCCTTTGTTCCTTCTCCCAATGCCATTAGAGCTACCACCGCAGCTACACCGATCATTATCCCTAGAGCAGTAAGAAAGGTCCTAAGTTTGTTAAGTTTAAAACTTTCTAAAGCCATCTTTAATATCTCAAGTAAGAGCATATTTCTTACCCCTTACCTGAAAATTCTAAAAGGAGAGGGAGATGGGGATCTAACATTATTTGAAGCACCACTACTAGTGGAAGCTAACACTACCTTATCGCCCTCTTTTAATCCATCTTCTATAACAATATTTACACCGTCGTCTTCACCTAATGTTACTCTAACTAGCTCCTTTTCTCCATTATCTTTTAAAACTTCAACGTAAGCTCTTCTTTCAGTTCTTTTTACCGCTTTTAAGGGGACTAAAAGCACATTACGTTTTTCTTTCAATATAATCTCTCCCTCAGCTGTCATACCTGCCCTAAGTTCACCAGTAGGGTTAGGAATCTCAACCTGAACCTTGAAAATAGCTATATTATTAGATATAGTTGCCCTAGGAGATATATTTGTCACTCTACCATTAAACTCTTTATCGGGGAATGCCTCACAGGTAACTCTTACAGGTAAACCTATTCTGACTTTTGGAATATCAGTTTCATCTACCTCTAACTTTATCTTCATAGTACTAGTATCCAATACACTCATAAGAGTAGTTTCTTTTGCTATATTTTGTCCACCTCTTTTAACGGAGATATCGGCAACTATACCATCTATTGGGGCATATATAATAGTTTTGCTTAGGTTCAGTTTTGCCTTATCTAAATCAAGCTTAGCCTGCTCTAAAGAGGATTCAGCTAAAGCAACACTTTTTTCTAATTGAGCCAATTTATAGGCTTTTGTAGATTCTAAGAGACGAATATTTTCTAGCGCCTGAGTATAAGAATTCAATGCTCTATTATAATTATCCCTATAGGTCTTTAATTCATTAAGTGTAATAGCATTTACCCTATATAACCTTTCAGCATCATCTAACTGTCTTTTGGTTTTCTGAAGTTCTATATATGTATTATCTTTACTAATGCTAGCATCAAAGAGATTTTGTTCTAACTGTTTTCTCTGATTCTCTAAATCAATCTTTGCCTGCTCTAGTTTTAGTCTTGCATTTTTATAATTCAATTCTGCTTGAGTGAGAGCTAACTCATAATCGTGAGGATCTATCTTACACAAAATATCCCCTTTTTTTACTCTTGAACCTTCTTCAACAACCCAAATTACCGTTCCCCCCACCTCACTAGTAACATCTACAGTATCCTTTGCCTCTAGCACTCCACTGCCGGATACGGAAACTAACAAGTCTCCCCTTGACACCGTATAGGTCTCAATTGATGCAACTGCAGGCTTTTGGGCTTTTCTAGAGGATAAGAATAAATAACCTCCTATGGAAAGTCCTAATAGAATTACTACTATTAACCATCTCTTCCTTTTCATCTTCATCTCTCCCCTAACCTCAAGGACGTTTTTCTATACCAATTATTTTGCCATCAGACATTCTAACTATCTCTCTAGCATAACTCGCAATATCATGCTCATGAGTTACAAGGACTATGGTCAAACCTTGGCTATGAAGTTCTGATATAAGGTCCATAATTTCATGGCTGGATTTACTATCAAGGTTCCCCGTAGGTTCATCTGCTAATAATATTACAGGTTCAACAGCTAACGCCCTGGCTATAGCAACTCGCTGTTGTTGTCCTCCAGATAACTGAGTAGGACGATAGTCTATCCTATCCCCTAACCCTACCTTCTCTAACAACATCTTCGCCTTTTCTCTTCTCTCTCTAGGAGGAAGTCCTCTATATATGAGAGGGAGTTCTACATTTTGTAGTGCGGTATATCTGGGTAACAGATAGAAACTTTGGAAGACAAATCCTACCTTCTGATTCCTTATTAAAGCTAACTCATCATCCGAAAGTTGTGAGACATCTTTTCCCTCCCACAGAACTTTACCTGAAGTTGGCCTATCTAGGCATCCTATAATGTGCATCATTGTAGACTTCCCTGAGCCAGAGGGACCCATAATAGCTTTAAAGTCCCCCTTATTGATGGTAAGACTTACTCCATTTAAAGCCACGGTTTCTACGCCATCCATCTTATATACTTTACTTATGTTTTCTATAAAGATCAATTCTCCCATAGTCCTAATAACTTAGACGAAGAGGATGGCCATTTTATTCTATTACTCTGTGTATCCCCTAATTAACTCTTGAAAAGCTTCCATAGCTTCTATATTTTCTACTAATTTTAGTTCTATCTTCAAAGTTCGAACAATTTCTAGTAGTACATTGTAGATATCCTCGTCTCTTACAACTATAGACTTTGGAAGATGATTAGTCACTTCGACAGTATTAACAAATAGTTCAACTGGGTAAGTTAGTCGCTCTTCTCTGGAATATTTATACATTTCTAGGTTGATACCTACTTTTGTCATATTATTCATTACTACTCCTAGATAAGGGAAATATATATCTTCAGACTCTTCATCATCTTTCACTGGATTAGGTAAGAAAAGAAAGTCTATAGCCCATTCTTCTAGACTTTTTTGGGGTTTAATGATATTTTTGACTGTTTCTATTACTTCACTAGGGTTATATATGGTCAGCTCTTCCTCAGGGTAATCTAGCTTAATCCAAGAGTCCTCCCAGGTAACAAGTGAATCTATCTTTTTACTTGTTCTTATAAGAGTCTCATCCCTATCTTTTAACTCAGGGTTATCTCTATACATAAGACATATATCTATAGCCTGTTCTAAAGTGGAGAGTAATAAATTTGCCTCTTCTCTATTAATAATTCGTGGGAGACGTCCTGGTAATACTCTCTTAAAAGATATCCATTCACCCTTTCCCCTAAATCTCAACCCTAAAGTTTTTATTACTTCTAAGTCTTCTTTACTGAGAAAATTTCTATCAGAAAATTGAACTACTATAATATCACTAAAGTAGAATTGTTCTTCTTCTCCGCGCTTTTCTTCTAAAATTTCTAATAGAGAGATCAAACCGCTGTCTCCGGGATATAACGCTAAAGCATAGAATTTACCATCCTCTCCTAAGATGTCTGCAACATTAAAATAACAGATTTTACCAGTATTTGGATCCTGGACGCCAAAGATATTCGTATAATCCATCCACTCCCAACTCTTTATCTCTCTAAATTTTATAGCTAGATCAAAAAGCTTACGCCACTCCTCTATAGAAGGGGTATCAATTCCCATAGTATAAAGACCTCCTTAGTTTTTAAATTCTTAAATAGATTATACTTTTTTATAAAGTAATACTCAAGACAGATACAAATTGACAAATCTTTATGGACTTGTCTTTTTAATTAGTCCTACCCCACTACAACACTCGTATTCTATCTGAATAGTAGAGTGTGTTATCCCGTAATCTTTTAATATCTCTTCTATTCTACTATACAATGGGACTATCTCAGTTGCAGTAAGATTCTCCTTTAGATTTATATGAGCTTCGAAGTGTATGTTTGAATCATTAAGTCTCCATATATGAACATGGTGCAGGTCTTTTATCTCATTTAGAGATTCTATCTCTTCTTTTATCTTTTTCAAATCTATACCTCTTGGAACTGCCTGCATCAGTATCTCTACCGTTTCACTAATTATGGCAAGAGTTTCTCTAATTATATATACACCTATAATGAAAGTTAAAATTGGGTCAATATAATAGAACTTATAGAAATGTATCAAAAATCCACCAACAACAACGCCTATAGACGAAAGCGTATCTGATAATAGATGTATATATGCGGACCTAACATTAAGGCTCTTATGGGAGTCTTCTCTTAGTATCAAAACTGAGATAAGGTTAGCTATAAGGCCTATTATTGCTACTATTATCATTAGAGAACTATTAATAGGCTCTGGGTTCTTGAGTTTTATAAACGCCTCTTTAAATAGGAATGCTGATACTGCCAAAAGAATAACAGCATTAAAAAGAGCTGACAGAATTTCCACTCTCTTATAGCCAAATGTAAGCTTTTCGTTATTTTCTCTTTTCGAGACCTTTAAAGCCAAGTAACTAATAACTATACTAATACTATCACTAAAGTTATGGAGGGCATCAGATAGGAGTGATAAACTTCCCGAGATAATACCACCAATTATTTCTCCAGCGGTGATGGAGAAATTCAACAGTATAGCAATTATAAGATTATTCTTATTAACCTCATGCGTATGATGCATTGTATAATCCTTAACTTATTATACCATTATACCACAAGAACATTTAATCCTATACAAAACCTTGAAAAAACATTTTCGATACTGTAAAATAGTAAAAAAGATCTTCTAGGGAGGAGACTTGATTGGTAAGTGATAACTATAAGAGGCTATATCGACTTATAGAGAATCTTGAAGGTTTTCTATATGAGGTAGATGAAAAAACGTCTAGGGTCTTATTCCTACTAGGGAGGGTAGAAGAAATCACTGGTTATTCAAAGGAAGATTTTTATGAAAATAGGGTAAATTTGTCAAAGCTTATACACCCTCAAGACCTACCAAAATTCGAGGAAGATAGGTACAAATTGCTTACTATCCCCCAATACATATCTAAGAATGTATACAGGATTGTAAATAAAAATGGAGATATACGTTGGATTGACGATGTAGCCATTCTAGTAAATCATAGCGAAGGGAGTATACTGCAAGGTTTTATTCAGGATGTGACCAAATCGAAGGAGATAGAGCTAGAACTAAAAAGAAGAGAAGAGCTTCTTACTTCTATGTTTAACTCCATTCAGGACGGATTAAGCATACTAGATAAAGACCTAAACATAGTAAAAGTAAATAACAGGATAAATCAACTCTATCCTCATATGGTCCCTCTTGAAGGGAAGAAATGTTACTTTGCCTATCAAAAAAGGGATTCTATATGTAGTTTTTGTCCGACAGTATGGGCTATGGAGAATAATACTTTGAATAGGGCTATTGTCCCATACGTTGGGCCTGAAGGGGATAGCGGTTGGTTAGAGTTATACGTATATCCGCTCCATAATCATAATGGAAGTGTTATTGGGGTGGTTGAACATGTAAGGGATATAACAGAGAAGAAAGAACTTGAAGAAAGGCTTAGATTTTTAAGCTTTCATGATATCCTTACCGGACTATATAATAGGACATTCTTTCAAGAAGAGCTAAGACGTTTAGACACTTCCAGGTCTTTACCCTTAGGTATTCTAATGGGTGATGTAAACGGGCTCAAGTTAGTAAATGATGTCTTTGGTCATGAAGAAGGGGATAGACTCTTAGTAGAAGCGGGGAAGATATTAAAAATGTCCTGTAGGAAGGAAGATATAATAGCTAGGTGGGGAGGAGACGAGTTTATCATCCTATTCCCAAACGTAACTGAAGAGACCCTAAATAATATAACTAAAAGAATCTATGATAATTTTCAGACTTCCAAATCTCTTAAAATCCCTCTTTCTATCTCAATAGGTTATGCAATAAAGTATAGACCTGAAGAAGACATTGAAGATATAATCAGAAAAGCAGAAGATAATATGTATCAAAGAAAACTTGCAGAGAGTAGAAAGATAAGAGAATCTATTATGAACTTTCTAATAGATGCATTTTACAGTAATACCTACGAATCTCTAGAACATATAGAAGAGATAGAATTGCTTTCTACTAAATTTGGAAAAGCCCTTGGTTTAAATGGTAAAGATTTGGAAGACCTTATACTTACAGCTAGACTTCATGACATAGGTATGATAACGGTGCCAAAGGAGATTTTAAAAAAAGATAGACTTTCTCAAGAAGAGTGGGAGATCATAAAAAAGCATACCTCTGCTGGGTATCGGATAGCGCTTTCGACTCCAGAATTTGCTAGTATAGCAGACTATATACTTTGCCATCATGAACGCTGGGATGGGACTGGCTATCCACAAGGCTTAACTGATAATAATATTCCTCTTATATCTAGAATAATTTCTATTGTAGATGCCTTCATTTCTATGAGGAGCAAAAGACCTTATAGAAAGGCTAAATCTACAGAAGAGGCTATAGAAGAGTTAAAGAGATGCAGTAGAAGCCAGTTTGACCCAGATTTAACCAAAATATTTATAGAAAAAGTCTTAAATGATGATTAAACTCTTCCCCATCATTATAGGTTACCTTCTAGGTTCTATACTACCAGGGTATCTTATCCCCAAGTGGGAGAATGGAATAGATATTAGGACCCTAGGGGATGGAAATCCAGGGACTACAAATGTAAAAAGGACGTTGGGATTCCATATGGCAATAATAACTGGACTTTATGATTGTTCAAAAGGACTCCTTGCTATGTATATAGCTAAAGAAGTCTTTCAGTCACAGGAATCGATCGTCTATCTTTCAGGTATATCAGCAATATTGGGTCATGTAGCTCCATTTTATCTGGGATTTAAGGGAGGAAGAGGGGTTGCCACAGCAACGGGAATGCTCATATTTGTCTTAGCCAAAATAGCTATTAGGGATATATCTCCTTTAGAACTTCTAAGCTCTTTAATATACCTATCTTTTTTTACCATTTGTATCTATTGTTCAACTTGGGATGAAAACTTTTTAGCAGTAACAGTCTTACCTATGGTTGCCTTGACCTTAATCTTTTTAGTTAAACTGTCTAGCGAGCTAGTTTTTCTTCTCTGTCTAATATCTTTTATCTTTCTTGTAAGTATTATGAACATGAGAAGATTAAAGATGTTTACTATTAGGAGTGAGAATCTCCCACTATGGAGGATCTTTATACGTCCTGCTGGAATGTCTTTTTTCTTTTTAGGTATGGCTATAAGCAAAAGAGCATTGATAACATTAATAGGGGTAGTTCTCTTTGCCTCCTTTATAGCAGACTCTTTAAGAATCTTACATAAAAGGGTTGGAGATATTCTAAATAAAGAGATAACTAAAGGATTTAGGGTGTATAAGGTAAAAGAGAAGCGAAGAATTTCTTCTATAACAACCTTTCTACTTGGTGTCTTTTTGACTTTCCTTCTATTTAAAGAGAGCATTGCAATAGCAAGTTTAAGCTTTCTAGTTTTTGGAGATATGATGGCAAAGATAGTGGGGATGAATTATGGTAAAAGGGTTATCTTTAACTCAGATGCAAAGAAGACTCTAGAAGGCTCTATAGGCTTTCTCTCCATATCTATCAGTTCCGCTTATTTCTTATGGTTAGCAAATATACTGCCTTTGTGGATAGGTGTTTTTGGTGCTATAGTAGCTTCTATTGTTGAGGTATTCCCTTTCCCAGTAGATGATAACCTAAGTGTCCCTGTTGTATCTGGGGCGGTGATGTCTTTCCTTATTTAATAGTTCAAACATTCTGTAGACTCTTTACATATTAAAATGATATAATATACAAACAAATAAGAGGGTCCAACTCCATCTAATAAGGAGGGTATAAATGGAGGATTTGATTAAGGTAATGGATGAGTTCGGTAACTATAATAATTTTCAAGTGATAGATATTTTTAGTATAAAGGATAAGGAGTATATAATATTAGCACCACAAGGAGAAACAGTGGACGCCTTTATTATGAGGATAGATGGAGGAGTGCTGAGAGAGTTAACAGATGAAGAATTTATGGAGGTAGAGATATATCTCACCTCTGAGCTTGAAGACAGAGAGGTAAACTAGTATATGAAAGAAGGAACTTTTTATGTAACTACACCTATATATTATGTAAATGCATCTCCACACATAGGGCACGCCTATACTACTATTACAGCAGATGTCATAGCTAGATTTAAGAGGATGTGGGGATACAAAGTATTATTCTCTACCGGAACAGATGAACATGGGCAGAAGATACTAGAGTCTGCAAAGGCTCAAAACAGAGACCCAAAAGATCATGTGGATATGTACTCACAGGTATTTAAAGATACCTGGAAGAAACTTCATATATCTTATGATGAGTTTATAAGAACTACAGAGGCTAGACACGAGAAGGTTGTCCAGTATATCATAAATAAACTATACGAACAAGGGGATATATATAAGGGAGTATATGAGGGCTGGTATTGTGTTCCCTGTGAGACATTCTACCAGGCAGATGAACTTGTAAATGGAAATTGCCCTAACTGTGGAAGATCTGTCATCTGGAACAAGGAAGACGATTACTTCTTTAGGATGTCAAAGTATCAGAATAAACTCCTAGAACATATAGAGAATAATCCTGACTTTGTGCAACCAACGACTAGAAGACAAGAATTACTAAATAGGGTAAAGGAAGGTATGAGGGATTTATGTATATCTAGGAAGGGCTTAACTTGGGGAATACCTATACCTTTCGCCGAAGAGTATTCTATATATGTCTGGGTTGATGCCCTTATAAATTATCTAACTGTTGCAGGTTATCCAGATGATAAAGAGAGATTTGAGACATTCTGGCCAGCAGTTCACCTAGTAGGCAAAGACATACTCTGGTTTCATGCTGGTATATGGCCCTGTATACTTTTGGCTTTAGGTATAGATGTCCCTAGGAAAGTATTTGCCCATGGTTTCTGGACAGTAAAAAAAGAGAAGATGTCAAAGAGTAAGGGAAATATTATAGACCCTGTTCAGATGGCTAATAGCTTAGTCGATAAGGGGTTTGACTGGGATATAGCAGTGGATGCGGTAAGATACTTCTTGATGAGAGAAGTCCCTCTAGGTTTAGATGGTGAGTATTCAGATGAGAGTTTTGTACATAGAGTAAACTCCGATTTGGCTAATGACTTGGGCAATCTATTCTTTAGAAGCGTTGGAATTATAAATAGATATGGAGATGGAGTTATCCCTAACATAGGAGATGTAGAAAATGAACTGTTAGGGTTAAAGGATTCTATCATCAAGAATCTAGATGAATCTATGACAAATTTTGAGTACACAAAGGTCTTGTCAGATATCTGGGATTTTATAGGGGCAGTAAATAAGTATATAGACCAGAAGGCGCCTTGGGGGTTAGCAAGAGATGGTAAGAGGGAAGAGTTTAATAATGTTATGTTTAATGTCTTTGAGTCTATAAGAAACATAGCAATAATGATTTATCCATTTATGCCCAAGGTGTCTGAATATTTCCTTAACTCTCTTGGATTAGATCCAGAATCTTCTCTTAAAAAGGAAGCCTTGGAAGGTTGGGGAAAATTAAGATCAAACTGGAAGGTACCTGAGGTAAAACCATTATTCCCTAGAGTAGAGGTGTAACTATGGAAGAGATAACTATAGAAGAATTTCAAAGGATAGACTTAAGAATTGGCAAGATTGTGGATGCTAAGAATGTTGAAGGGGCAAAAAAACTTCTACAGCTTACCGTTGATATAGGTAGCGAATATAGACAGTTAGTGGCGGGTATAGCGGAAGTTTATAAGCCTGAAGACCTCGTTGGGAAAGAGGTTGTAATTGTTGCTAATCTAAAACCAGCTGTCATTAGGGGTATAACTTCTAATGGTATGATTCTTGCTGCCTCTAGTGATGGTGTTATCTCTATTCTATCTCCAGATAAGGAGATGCCTCCTGGATCTAAGGTAAAGTAGATTCTTGTTTATAGACACACACGTCCATTTTGATGAGTTTAATAACCTAGAGGAGATATTAAATAGAGCTAGGGGGGTAGGGGTTCTAAATTTTATCAGTGTAGGTTACGATGTGCAATCTAGTAGGTACTCCTACTTTTTATCTCTCCAACATAATGATATCTACGCAGTTCTTGGTATTCACCCACACTCCGCTACTGAAGTCACGGATGAATTCTTGAATTGGATCCGTAGCATAAAAGACAATAGAAAGGTCCTAGGCATAGGAGAGATAGGTTTAGATTACTATAGAAATTTATCTCCTAAAAATATACAGATAGAAGCTTTTGAGAGACAGCTTCTATTAGCTCAAGACTTAGATCTGCCGGTAAGCCTACATATAAGAGACGGATATAAGGATGCATTCGATATATTAAAGAGATACAGAGTAAATGGTGTTTTTCACTGCTATTCTGGAGGCTTACATTACTTAGAAGAAGCACTCTCGATTGGATTTTTTATTGGTTTTGATGGACCTGTGACATTTCATAATGCTAAGGAACTTGTAGAAGTTGTGAAAAGATGCCCACTCGATAGGATTCTTTTAGAGACAGATGCCCCATATCTTGCACCAGAACCATATAGAGGAAGGAGAAATGAACCTGCATATCTAATATATATTGCAGAAAAGATAGCGAAGATAAAAGAAATAGATTTGGAGGAGCTATCTAGAGTAATTTTAGAAAATACTAAGCTATGCTTTCCAAGGTATGCTACTTAAAGAACTCCTTTTTCCCTCAAGATGTCTCATATGTAAGAAGATAAGTAAAGATGTTATTTGTAGGGAATGTCTATCAAAGATCTCTGTTATAAAAGGTCCTGTATGTGAGATATGTGGCAGTCCAATAGATAAAGAAGGGATATGTTACAAGTGTAAGATTTCTCCTCCTTACTTTTCTAAGGCTTGCTCATACGCCTTATATGATGGTGTCATAAGGACAGCTATAATAAGGTTTAAGTTTGAAAAGAAAAAGAGTGTAGGTGTTTTCTTGGGCAAGATACTTGGGGAATTTGTATTAGAATTGGCATGGAATGCTGACTTTATAGTCCCTATTCCCCTATCAAAGGAAAGATTAAGGTCTAGGGGTTTTAATCAGTCAGAGATCTTAGCTCTAGAGATAAGTAAGATTGTTGGTATTCCAATGTCATTAGGGCTTATAAGGATAAAAGAGACTAAACCATCTGTTAATCTAAACGTTGAAGAGAGATTGAATAATATAAATAGGGCATTTTTACTTTCAGATCCAAATCTAAAGTTCAAAAAGGTTTTACTGATAGATGATGTATATACTACAGGAGCAACAACAAATGAGGCCAGTAAAACTCTTTTAGATAGAGGAATAAAAGAGGTAAAAGTTGTTACTTTGGCTAGAGAAATATAAAGGGTAGACAAAAGTCTACCCTTTTATAACCTTTTAGATCTCTTCAAAATCTTCCTTAGGGGCTCCGCACTCGGGGCAAACCCAATCTTCTGGTAATTCTTCAAATGGTGTTCCTGGTGGAATTCCATTTTCTGGATCTCCTTTTTTTGGGTCATAGATATACCCACATACTATGCATTGCCACTTTCCCATATTTATTCCTCCTTACATCAGTGTCTTTTGATAATTTTCTATCCTACACTCCTCTATATCTTTTATCTTTACAGGAGCATTTATCCAACTTGACTCATAAACAGCCATGCTTATAGCTTCATCCTTTAAGCCAACTATTCCAGTAGTCTCTATCTCTCCCTTTCCTAAAACTGCATCAAAAAACTCCTTCAACTCTATAGCTATGGTATCCTTAATTCCTAATGGAAATAACCTTTCTCTTTCAGATTCCTCTAAGATATTTAGGTACTCCTCTTCTAACTCTTCTAAAGGGATATATTTGTCTTCTATATATAGTCCTTCTCCCCACACTATAGAACCATTGTCTCCATATATAGCTCTAAGCCTTTTTTCTTTTCCTTTGGCAGAATTTGTAAGAACCCATGTCCCTGTTACTCCATTCTCAAAAGTCAGTATAGCCATAGTTGTATCTTCCACATCTATCTTTACTAACTCAGAGGGATTTTCTCTATCTCTATATCGCATAGGATTATATGTTTTAGAGACAGCGTATAGTTCTTCTACCTCCCCTATATGGTACCTAAATAAATCTGCGAAGTGGACTCCACCATCTAGTGTCCATCCTCCACCAGCTATATGCTTATGGTCTCTCCAGCCCCAGTACCAAGGTCTATCAAAGATATCTAGCCAGAAAAGCATCTTTGGCTTCCCAATCTTACCAGACTTTATAACCCAGTTTATAGTCCTTTCTGATAATGCCCTTCTGTAGTTTTCTGCTACCTGAAGAATACATCCATTTTCTCTGGCAGATTCTAGAATCATACGTGCATATCTTATAGTGAGGGCTAAAGGTTTCTCTATAGTTATATGTTTCTTAGCTGAAAGGCACTTTATAGCTACTTTATGATGCTCATTGTGAGTTGTGCATATATCTACCGCCTGAAGTTCTGTCTCCTTTTCTAACATCTCATCGACGTCAGTATAAATCTTTGGTTTATAGCCTTGAAATAACGCTATCCCCTCAGCCATTCTGTTAGCACGTTCTATATCTATATCACAGACTGCTAGAAATTCGAACGTCCTTATACCATTCTCCCAAAGTATCCTTAATCCTTTCAAGTGGGCATTTGCAATTCCTCCACAACCAACAAAAGCACATTTTACTGTTCCCATTTTACCTCCTATCTAGGTTTAGCTAAGATCTCTTTTATCTCAAAAGAGAGAAAGTCTCTCGCATAAGATGGCTTTACCACTATTGCAGTGTCCGCTCCTCTATCGGTTCCACCTATAGCTATTGTTTCTTGGTTTACATCTATTAATCCGGCTTCGGCAGCCATAATAGTAATCTCTACAGCGACCTTCATGCCCTGAGAAAATCTTCTTAACACATCTGCTACTATCTCATTGGGGTTATGTCCACCGAATTTACCGCTAAAAGTAGAACCTACATCATCCCCTAATGCATGAATACAAGTGAGAACCTTAGCCCCTTTAGATTCTAGTTCTTTTCTGACATCATCAGGCATAATCCATCCTTCCTTGGTAAATCCAGAAGAGATGGTTACTATAACAAGGTTTACATCCATATCCTTAAAGACTTCCAATGCTTTTCTTCCAGTCTCCCCATATGTTGAAGCTACAACAATCTGATTTATCCCTAGAGACTTTGCTCTTTCCTTAGCAACTTTTAACGTCTCATCAGTATTCACCCTACCCTTTGTCTCAAAGTATTTTACATTTACATCCATAGTAACCCTCCCTTTTATACTTATCTATTTAGGATGATTATAGCACAATATGCAAAATTAAAGTATAATCTGTATAAAGCTAATAGATAGGAGGATTAAAGCGGATGAAGTTAAAGGCTACTCTTGTAGATGAAGGTTATAAGGCTATTTATGGGGTAGATAACTATGGGGAGGATCTAATCTTTGAAAAAATCTTTAATAGAATTGTAGTATGTAAGGGCGATTGGGCAGTCTTACAACTACTTTTAAAGTTAGACGAAGACTTTTATCTAAATGTTGGCAAAAGGCCAAACTTTTCACCCAAAGGTTCTATAAAAAATATCAGAGTAGAGTGTAATATCGCTAACCTATATACAAAGACCTACCCTATTGGATTTATAGAGGACGATGACAGGGTATATAAGGCAGATTTATTACTTAATGACGAAGTTATCTTTGTAGAGAAAGATAAGATACAACCTGTATGGATAGAAGTGGTAATCCCTAGAGATATCTCTCCTGGGAATTATAAAGGTAAAGTAAAGATATACAAACAATATATGTTCGAAGATGAAGAATTGGTAAAGGAATTTAATTTTGACATCACAGTAAAGGATGTGGAACTTCCCGAACCTAGAAACTTTAGATTTTATTTAGATCTATGGCAACATCCATCAAATATAGCTCGTAAACATGAGGCTCATCTCTGGAGTGAAGAACATTTTAGAGTCCTAGAGAATTATATAAAATCTTTATCAGAACTAGGACAGAAGGCAATAACTATAATAGCTTCCGAGATTCCTTGGTCAGGTCAGAGATGCTATCGTGTAAAGAACTATCCTTCAGACCTTTTTGAGTATAGTATGATTCGAATCGAGAAGGATGAATCTGGATATAGTTATGACTTTTCAGCGGTTGAAAGATATATAAATCTATGTATGAAATATGGTATTGATGAAGAATTGGAGGTCTTTGGTCTAACAAATATATGGCTCGACCCTGAGTATGGCTATGGCACTTTAGCCGATGATTATCCCGATGGGGTAAGGATAAGATACTACGATAGGACAGATGGGACCTTTAAATATATTAGAAACGGAAAAGATATAAAGTCATACATAAAAGCACTGGAGCAATTCTTCATAGAGAAAAAACTCATAGACAAAGTTAGGATAGTAGCAGATGAGCCAGGGGATATAGAGAGATATAAAAGAAGTTTAGAAACTATTAAAGAGATAGCTCCTAATTTCAAATTTAAGTCTGCAATAAATCATCCTGAATTTATAGAAGAATTCAAAGATAGAATATCTGATTTTGTTCCAGTATTACCAGGAGTATGTGAAAAATGGGAGGTGCTAAAAGAATTAAAAAACAAGATAGATGGACGTATACTATGGTATGTCTGTTGCTGGCCTCCTTATCCAAATACATTTATAAGTTCACCTTTAGTAGAAAGCAGATTGATAGGTATATTGACAGCATTCTTAGAGCTCGATGGCTTCTTAAGATGGAACTATACAGTATGGCCAGAAAAACCAAGGGAACGTATATCTTATAGATTTCCATACTGGAGGGCAGGAGATACCAACTTTGTCTATCCAGGCAATGATGGAAGGCCTATACTTACGCTAAGGTATAAGAGCTTGAAAAGAGGAATAGAGGATTACGAACTTATAATGATGCTAAAAGAGAAAAATAATGCTTTGTTAGAGTCATTATGGGACAAAATATTTAAGACTAAAGATATAAAAGCTTTTCATCCAAACTCTAGTAAGAATCCAAGTGAACTCTATAGTCTAGATAGCAAGGATTACTATGATTTCAGAATAGCTCTCCTTGATGCGCTAGAAACTAAATAACTTCTATTAATGTAGGATCAAACTGAGCCACATTCATCCTATAATATATACCCCCAAGTGCTAAAAGCTCAGCATGTGTACCTTTCTCTACAATCTTACCATTTTCTATGACTACTATCAGATCTGCCTCTCTTATAGTAGACAATCTATGGGCTATAATGAAAGCAGTCCTCCCCCTAAGAAGTGTCCTTAGGGCAGATTGAATCTGTTGCTCTGTCTCTGTATCTATATTTGAAGTAGCCTCATCTAAAACTATAATCCTAGGGTCAGCCAGTATTACCCTTGCAAATGATAAGAGCTGTCTCTGCCCCATAGATAGAGATATTCCTCTTTCTCCTATGGTAGTATCAAGCCTTTTGGGTAGTCTTCTCACAAATTCGCCTGCACCTATTATATCTAGAGCTCTCCAAATATCGTCATCCTGAGCTGTTTCTTTCCCGTATTTCATATTATCTCTTATAGTTCCAGAAAATAGGAATGGCTCTTGTAATACTACTCCAATCTGTCTTCTTAAA
This sequence comes from uncultured bacterium, assembly GCA_937958695.1. Lineage (GTDB taxonomy): Bacteria > DUMJ01 > DUMJ01 > DUMJ01 > DUMJ01 > DUMJ01. The sequence goes on along the minus strand of CALGNK010000014.1, from coordinate 32,535 downwards.
GATTTAATTGTTACATTCTTTATGTCATAACCATCTATTAGAATCGAACCACCTGTAGGATCATAAAACCTACAGAGTAAGTTTACAAGTGAAGTTTTCCCTGCTCCAGTGTGCCCTACTATAGCCACCGTCTGCCCCGGCTCTACTGTAAGATTTATCCCTTTTAAAACTATTTCTGAACCATCATATGAAAAATATACATCCCTAAATTCTACCTTTCCTTTTACCGAAGGAAGTTCTAATGCATTTGGCTCGTCTTTAATATCGACCTCGGTATCTAATATAGAAAAAACCTTTTCTGCCCCTGCCGAAGCTCTCTGTATAATTTGTAAAAATTGACTTAAACTTCTTACTGGGCCGAAGAAATTTCCAACATACGATATAAAGGCAGTTATTATACCTATAGTTATAGCCTCTTTTATAAGCCAATAACCACCAAAGCCTACCACAACTATAGATGCTAACACCCAAAAGACTTCTACACCTGGCCAAAGTATGGCTATAAGTCTAATAGTGTTTAGACAAGCATTATAGTGTCTTTCGTTGTATTCTTTAAATCTTTCTAGATTATACTCTTCTCTATTGTAGGCTTGTATTACTCTAACTCCAGAGATGCTCTCTTCTAGGTTTATATTCATATCAGTAGCAGTGGTTCTTACATTACGTTCAGATTCTAGTAGTCTTCTTTCTACAACGGCAAACATATAGATAAGTAATGGGAGAGTAGCAAGCACTGCCCAGGTAAGTTGCACATGGAGTCTAAACATCATATACACTATCCCTACAAGCATCACAAGTTCTGATATTACGTTGATTATTCCTCCACTTACAAGCTCACTCATAGCATCCACATCGCCTGTAAGCCTAGTTACAATCTTCCCAACAGGGGTATTGTCATAGAACCTAAACGAAAGATTCTGTAAATGTTCAAATAGTTCCTGTCTTATCTTAAATATGACCTTCTGACCTGTAAGAGCAAGAAGCTTTGTCCTTAGATTAGATAATATCCAGCTAGCTATGTATATCCCTATCAGTATAACTATCATTTTTAACATACCAGGGTAATCGCCCTTCATTATGTAGTTATCAATAGTAATCTTGATAACTATCGGAGCGTACAAAGATATCCCTATAAGGCCAAAGATAAGTAGAAGCGCTAAGATTAGATAAGATATATAAGGTTTTAAGTATGAAAGCAGTCTCTTTACATAGTATCTACTAACTTTAGTCCTTCCTTCTTCCATATCTATACTCTACTCCTTTCTTCTCTCAACTCTCTAAGTAATAACTCTGTTTGACCCCACTGTATATCGTATATCCTCTTGTAGTATCCATCTTTAGAGAGAAGTTCACTATGGGTACCTCTTTCCACAATCTTACCCTTATCAAGGACTATAATCTGGTCAGCTCTTTTAACAGTAGATAGACGTTGTGCTACTACAAATGTCGTTCTCCCTTTCATAAGATTTTCTAGAGCCTTATGGATCTTAATCTCTGTCTCTTGGTCTACACTACTTGTCGAATCATCCAATATAAGGACTTTAGGATTCATAAGTAGAGCCCTAGCTATGGCTATCCTCTGTTTTTGTCCACCAGAAAGCCCAAGTCCTCTCTCTCCAACAACAGTATCATATCCATTTGGAAGCTCCATAATAAATTCATCAGCTTGTGCTAATTTTGCACACTCTACGATCTCTTCAAATGATGCATCTGGTCTTCCAAAGGCAATATTGTCTCTTATAGAAGCAGAAAAGAGAAAGGTCTCTTGAAATACAACAGCTACAATCTTTCTTAACGTTGAAAGTGGTATGTCTCTTATATCTATTCCGTCTATCTTTATACTGCCAAAAGTAACGTCAAAGAATCTAGGTATAAGCTGAACCAGCGTACTCTTACCAGAACCAGTAGTTCCAACTAGGGCTATAAGTTCTCCCGGTTTAGCCACTAAGTTTATATCTTCTAATACAGACTCTTCTGAATCCGGATAGTTAAAGTATACATGCTCAAAACTTACTTCTCCTCTAATTTCTTCTGGCTTAATCTTTATCTTTCCCAAATCTGGAAGGTATTTTTCTGATAGGAGTTTGAGTATTCTTCCAGCAGATGCATCACCTCTTTGGAAGAGGCTTAAAGTAAAACCTACAAGTCTTACAGGCCATATTAACATAGAAAGATATCCACTAAAGGCAACGAGTAGTCCTATAGTTGCTTTATCCTGAATTACCGACCTACCTCCATAAAAGAGCACCAATCCCACAGTCATAGCCTCTAAAAAGTCCATAAACGGATAGTAAAATGCTTGGAGCTTTACGATAGCCATATTTGTATCGAATAAAACTTGATTTTGCTTTGTAAATCTTGCTATCTCCATCTTTTCCTTAAAGAAAGCCTTTATTACCCTTATGCCGGAGATATTTTCTTGAACAATTGTAGTAAATTTTGCTATTTCTTCCTGAATCTTTTCATAGAGAGGATTTATCTTACTCCTAAATCTTATACCCACATACATCAAAATAGGTAATGTAGCGCTTGCAACAAGGGTAAACTTCCAATTTAAGTAAAAGAGGACAAGCATTATACCAACGTAATATGTGATACAGTAGAATGCATTTAATATTCCAAATCCTAAAGCCTCCCTTATCGAATTTACATCACTTGTAGCTCTCGACATCAGATCTCCAGTCATAGTAGTATTGTGAAACGAAAATGGAAGTTTTAGTATGTGCTTATAAAGTCTGTTACGAAGGTCTTTAGCAATTAGTTGTGATGCCTTTTCTATATACATAATCTGTACATATATCGCAAAAGCGCGTATAAGCCCTAAAACAAGAAGAAAAAGGGATATCCTTACCAAAAATGGAATAAGTTGATCCTTATGAGATCCAGCTGATAATATATTGTCAATAATAAGTTTAGCACTCCAAGGTCCAAAAAGGTTTGTAATAATCTCTATCAAAGACCCGGTAAAACCTATCACATAGAATCTTCTATACGGGTTCATATGGGATAAAAATGCCATCAGGTTAGGTAAAGGTAGATGCATTAAAATCTCCTCCTTAATGAAATCCACATATATTATACTAACAAGATAAAAAGATGGCAATAGTTAGCAAAACTTTGCTATAATTCCTTTAATACTGTATAATAAAAGAAGTTTGTCTAACTAGGTGGATATTTATGACTAATATCGAACTGAATGAACAGTTTAAAAGGGCCATAGATTTGATGGAGAACACAGATAGAAATATATTTATCACTGGTAAAGCAGGGACAGGAAAATCTACCCTTCTAAACTATTTTCGTTCTATAACAAAGAAGAAACTAGCTGTTCTTGCACCAACTGGTGTATCCGCATTAAATGTTGGTGGAGAGACTATCCACTCTTTTTTCGGTTTTAAACCGAATATAACTATACAGAATATAAATAGACTTTCACCTAAAAAGAGAAAGCTTTACGAAGAATTAGACACTATTGTAATTGATGAGATATCGATGGTTAGGTCAGATCTCCTAGATTGTGTTGATTACTTTCTTCGGTTAAATGGAAGAGAAGAGGGAGAGCCCTTTGGTGGGATACAAATGATATTTATAGGAGATTTGTACCAACTCCCACCTGTAGTTACCTCAAAAGAGAAAAGATTCTTTACTGAAAGATATAAAAGTCAGTATTTTTTTGATGCTGATGTATTTAAGGAAGTCTCTTTAGAATTTATAGAACTAGAAAAAGTTTATAGACAAAAAGATGAGAGATTCATTAGACTTTTGAATGAGATTAGAAATAATACTATAAAAGAAGAGAGTCTAGCTCTCTTAAATAGTAGGGTTGGATTAGAACCTCCGCCAGATTCTGATTATACGGTCTATCTCACCCCTCTAAATGAAACAGCAGATAAGATTAATAGAGAAAAACTTGGCAAACTTAGAGGTAAATTATACACTTGGGAGGCTTATATAGAGGGAGAGTTTGAAGAAGGCTCATATCCTGTGGATTTAGTACTTCAAATTAAAAAGGGTGCTCAAGTGATGATGCTAAACAATGATTCTAAGGGAAGATGGGTAAATGGCTCTATAGGAAAGGTTATTGGTATAAGGTCTAGTAAAGGTATTGAAGACGATGTTATTGAGGTCCAATTTCCAGATGGAAACATAGAGGATATATTTCCTTACACATGGGAAATATTCCATTATAGATATAATGAAAAGACGCAGATGATAGAGACAGAAGAGATAGGCTCATTTACACAGTATCCAATGAAACTTGCTTGGGCGGTTACCATCCATAAGAGTCAGGGTAAGACTTTTGATAAGGTTATTATAGATCTGGCTAGAGGAATCTTTGCCCCCGGACAGGTATATGTAGCACTTAGTAGATGCACATCCTTTGAGGGAATTTTCCTTAAAAAACCAATAAAAAAGTCTCATATTCTACTAGATAGACGCATCGTAGAATTTTTAACTAAATTCCAGTATCAATTATCTGAAGAAAGAACACCTTTAGAGGAGAAGATAAATATAATTAAAAAAGCCATAGAGGAAGATGCAAACTTATCTATAACCTATCTAAAACCCAATGATGAGAAGTCTAGAAGAATTATAAAGCCTCTTGAAATAGGAGAATTCTCTTACAATGGTAAGAAGTTTCTTGGTGTAGCCAGTTATTGTTATAACAGAAAAGAGAACAGAACATTTAGGATCGATAGAATCTTAGAACTAAAAATACTTAGAGGAGGTGTCCAAGATAAAAGTTAAGATTCTTTTAATGTTAATAGTTTATCACTTAGCGCTTATAGCTATTGGATTCTTTCTATCACCAATCGAAGAGATAGGTGTTGGTCTTTTGAATATACTTAAATCTCCTAGTATACTTATAACCGACTATATAGCCATAGGAGGGTTGGGGGCTACCTTTATAAATGCCGGACTTGTAGGTCTCAGTGGGGTGGTTGTCTCATATCTCAGTGGGGTTAACATCTCTGGTTTAGTCATAGCAGGAGTCTTTACTATGTCTGGCTTTGCTATGTTTGGGAAAAACATATTTAATATTTGGCCTATCATTTTCGGCGTTTGTCTTTTCTCTAAGCTTACTAAACGACAACTGAAGAACTATATTGCTCCCTGTCTCTTTGGAACAACACTAGCACCTACGGTAAGTCAAACCGCCTTTGGATTTAATTTTGGTATTATATGGGGGATAATAATGGGCATCATTATGGGTATGCTTGTATCTGCACTTGCTAAACACGTTTATAGCCTACACCAAGGTTATAATCTATACAATGTTGGGACTACAGGTGGAATTGTAGGAACTATATACTATATAATGTTAAAAGGATTTGGTTTTAAGATATCACCAGTTATGCACTGGAGTAAAGAGCATACTGAGATATTATTTCCTATATTACTCGTATATTTTCTTTCTTTTATTGTACTTGGACTATCGTTAGATAAAGATATAAGAGGTATAAAAAAGATAGTAAGAGAGAGTGGAAGACTTATAACCGACTTTGTTGAAATAGGAGGTTTAGGTAGTGTTCTTATAAATATGGGAATACTTGGATTATTAGGTCTATTATATGTAAAACTTATAGGTGGAGATATAAATGGTCCTGTAATAGCAGGAATCTTTACTATAGTCGGCTTTGGCGCATTGGGAAAACATATAAAGAATGTGTTACCTATAATGTTAGGAGTTTATCTTATATGTATTCCTAAGGTCTGGCTTCATTCAGATCCTGGCCCAACTTTGGCTGCGCTCTTTGGAACAACACTGGCTCCATTTAGCGGAAGATTTGGACCGTTTATTGGTTTACTTGCAGGTATGCTTCATCTTCCAATGGTTATGCATGTTGGAGAGATGCACGGTTATATGAACCTTTACAATAATGGTTTTTCCGGCGGTCTTGTAGCCATAGTCATAGTGGCTCTTCTAAGAGACCTAAAACCACATCTTATTGAGAAGGAGATAAGGTATTAATGATTCCTAAATTAATAAAGGTAAGACAATTCTTTAATAGAGAACGTATAGAAGATATTGAGGGGAAGGTAAGGACTGAGATACTTAAGTTAGGAATATCTATAAGATCAGGGGCAGAAGTAGCTATTGCAGTTGGTAGTAGAGGTATAAGAAATATAGATAGGATTGTAAAAGCTACAGTAGATGTAGTAAAAGAGCTAGGAGGAAGACCATTTATTGTTCCAGCTATGGGTAGTCATGGGGGAGCTACCGCTGAGGGACAGAAAAAACTATTGGAAGGTTATGGAGTTAGAGAAGATCTTATTGGAGCCCCTATTTTGTCATCTATGGAGGTTGTGGAATTGCCATCCGATGGACTAGAGAATAGGGTCTTTATGGATAAGATAGCCTATTCTGCAGATGGAACTATTATAGTAAATCGAATAAAACCTCATACAGATTTTCACGGTGACGTAGAAAGCGGATTATTAAAGATGTGTGTAATAGGACTAGGGAAACATAAACAGGCTATAGAGATACATAGATTTGGGACATATGGGTTAAAATATCTAATCCCACCAACTGCAAAGAGAATTATAGAGCATGGAAATATCATATTTGGCATTGGTATAGTGGAAAATGCCTATGATGAAACAATGATATTAGAAGCGGTGATGCCTGAAGATTTTGAAGAGACAGACAAGAGACTTCTTAAGATAGCTAGAGAGAATATGCCCTCTCTACCTGTGGATAAACTAGATCTCCTGATAGTTGATGAGATGGGAAAAGATATAAGTGGTGCAGGAATGGATACAAACATTATAGGCAGAATATACATAGATGGAGAACTAGAACCTGATAAACCAAAGATTACTAGAATTGTTGTTACTGATCTTACAGATAAGACCCATGGAAACGCTATAGGTTTAGGTCTTGCAGATTTTATTACAAATAGGCTTTTCAGCAAGATAGATTTTAATGCTACTTATCAGAATGCAATCACAAGTACATTTGTCCTTAGGGGTAAGATACCTATTATAGCTGAAGATTCAAGAACTGCTATAGAATGGGCGTTGAGGACTTGTGGTCCTATAAATATTGAAAGAGCTAGAGTTATAAGGATAAAAAACACTCTCAGCTTGAGCGAATTATACATCTCAGAAAGTATTCTAGAAGAGATAAAAGATAGAATAGAAATAATCGGTGATTTTGTAGACATATGCGATAAAGAAGGAGAATTAATACCATTCTAAGGAGGTTATAGTGTATGAGAGAATGTAATATTAACAGAAATCTGAAAAGATGCAATTGTTCTTATGAGCCATGTTCTAGAAAAGGTATATGCTGTGAATGTATAGCATACCATAGAAGCCACGGAGAATTACCAGCGTGCTACTTTCCAGAAGATGTAGAAAGAACCTATGATCGTTCTATAGCTAGATTTATTTCTATATATAAGGACTAAGCTATGTCTAATATACTTGTAGTTGCAGATGATTTGACTGGAGCGCTCGATACTGGTGTTCAGTTCTCTAAAAATGGTTATCTAACGAGGGTAGAGATAGAGTCGGTATTTTTAGAGGATGATGTGGATGTTGTTGTGCTTGATAGTGAAACCAGGCATCTAGATCCAAAAGATGCTTACCATAAAGTTTTAATACTTATAAGAATTTCTAATATCAAAGATATTTATGGAAAACTAAATTACGTTTATAAAAAAACAGATTCGACTCTTAGGGGAAATATCGGAGTAGAGTTTAAAGCTATTATGGAAGTCTTTAACTCCCCCATCTTTTTTATCCCAGCATATCCAGAGCAAGGAAGAATAACTAAAGATGGAATCCAATATGTAGATGGGGTACCTATATCAGAGAGTGCATTTGCCCAAGACCCATTAAATCCTATTAAGACTAGTTATATACCGGATATTATAAGAGAGCAGGCAGATATAAAGACATTTGTAGTTACTAAGGACAGATATGAAAGTATATTGGATGGTTATCTGGAGTTTGGAGTATACATATTCGATGCAGAGACTAGAGAAGATCTAGAAAAGATAGGACTTATGCTTAAGGAGGAAAACCTTCTCCAATGTACTGCAGGCTGTGCAGGATTTGCAGAGACTCTAGTTAGGCTGATGGGTTCTAAGAAGGAAAAAACTCTGCCAAAAATTGACTTAAAGGCTCAACCGCTTATTGTAATCTGTGGGAGTATAAATGAGAGGTCACTAAAACAGATAGAGTATATAAAAAAGAGGAGAAAGGTCTTAGATGTAGTTCTCACTCCAGAGGTGGTATTCAAAAAGAAGAGATTCTTTTTAAGTGATTCTAGCCTTAGAAATTGTGAGGTAGTAGTTATAAGGACTGTAGAAAAGGCATCAGATGTAAAGATATATGAAGAATATGCAAAAGCTAATTCAATTACTCTAGAAGATCTATCTTCTATAGTAGCGAAGAGATTGGGTGATATAGGGCATAAACTTTTAAGGAGATTAATAGAAAGAACGAATACTTTGGTTGTATTTGGTGGAGATACATTACTATCTACAACTGAAAAGATGGGTATTAGCCATCTTTTCCCTATTCTGGAGATAGATAAAGGAACAGTATTATCTAGCATGGAAGACATATTCTTTATCTCAAAAGCTGGCGGTTTTGGAGAGGAAGATGTAATCGAGAAGATACTGAATCTCATAGAGGGTATTACTGATAGGTGATATAAGATGCTTATAGGCGTTACTATGGGAGATGCAAATGGGGTTGGACCTGAGATAGTCCTTAAAAGTTTTGCCAAAGGTAGCATCAAAGAAGGATTTATTGTTATTGGTGATTATGATATCCTATTGTTCACCAATGAATACTTAAAGTATAACGTACCAATAAAAAAGATAAACTCTTTTACTGATATAGCTGAAGGCCATCTAAACGTATTGGATCTAAGTATAATAGACAGAAGTAATTTGACTATTGGAAAGACCTCCAAAAAAGTTGGATATGCATCTATAATGTACGTAGAAAAGGCTACTAAAATGGCTTTAGAAGGAAAGTTAGATGGGATAGTTACTCTCCCTATAAATAAAGAGGCAGTTAGGCTTACATTCCCTAATTTTACAGGGCATACAGAATTTATAGCAGAGCTCTGTGGCGAAAAGAATTATACTATGATGCTTGCCTCTGATAGACTTATAGTAACACATGTATCTACTCACCTATCTTTGAGAGATGCTATAGAGATGGTAAAGGAGGAGAATATATATAGAGTCATCCTACTTACCTATGAAACTATTAAGAAGTTCATAGATAATCCCAAGATAGCAGTAGCAGGCTTAAATCCTCATGCCGGAGAACATTCTGCCTTTGGTGAAGAGGATGAAAAAGAGATAAAGCCTGCGGTCGAAAGAGCTAAGAGAGAGGGCATTAATGTGGAAGGTCCAATACCTCCTGATACAGTCTTCTGGAAGGCCTATAATGGATTATACTCTGCAGTTGTCTGTATGTATCATGATCAGGGACATATACCGGTAAAATTATTAGACTTTGAAGGAGGAGTAAATGTAACAATAGGACTTAAAATAGTGAGGACCTCAGTTGACCATGGGACAGCATATGACATAGCATACAAAGGTATAGCTACTATAAAGAGCTTTGAGAATGCCTTTAATTTTGCAGTGAAATTAGTAAAAGGGAAAAAGCTAGAGTATAGAAAGGAGGTTTATTAAATGGAAGAAAAGTGGATACAGAGAAGGATCGAAGATCTATTATCCAAGATGACCTTAGAGGAAAAGATAGCACAGCTTGGTTCGGTTCCTTCTGGTAAGTTAGTAGAAAATGGAAAATTTTCCAAAGAGAAAGCTAGAGAGCTTTTGAAAAATGGGATAGGCCAGATAACTAGGGTTGCTGGATATGCTGAGAGAGATCCATTAGAGTCTGTAGAGATTATAAATGAGATACAGAAATTTCTCAAGGAGGAAACAAGGCTAGGTATACCAGCAATAATTCACGAGGAATGTCTATCTGGTGTTATGACTAAAGGGGCTACAACATTTCCACAGGCGATAGGTATGGCTAGCACATTTGAGCCAGAAGATATCCAAAAGATGACCTCAATCATAAGAAAGGAAATGAAAGCATTTGGCGTTCATCAGGGGCTTTCTCCTGTTCTTGATATACCTAGAGACCCCAGATGGGGAAGAACTGAAGAGACGTTTGGAGAAGATCCGTATCTTGTAGCAAGGATGGCAGAGAGTTATATTAAGGGGCTTCAGGGTGAAGATTGGAGAGAAGGTATAATAGCTACTGCAAAGCACTTTACCGCATACGGTATTTCAGAAGGCGGTAGAAATCTAGGACCTGCTAGGGTATCTGAAAGAGAGTTAAGAGAGGTCTTCTTATTCCCATTTGAGGTTGCGGTAAGGAGAGCTAATGTCGGTTCTTTAATGAACGCTTATCATGAGATAGACGGAATTCCCTGTGCTTCTTCTAAGTTTTTATTAACTAAAGTACTTAGAGAAGAATGGGGATTTAAAGGTTTTGTGGTTTCCGACTACTCAGCTATAGAGATGCTACACACATTCCATAAAGTCGCTAAGGACCTAAAAACTGCAGCCATAAAAGCGTTGGAGGCAGGAATTGAGATAGAACTACCAGATATAAAGTGCTATGGAGAACCTCTATTATCAGCAGTTAAAGAAGGGGCAATATCTATGTCTGTTATAGACACCGCGGTATCTAGAGTCCTTAGGGCAAAGATACTCCTAGGTCTATTAGAAGATGATATCTATGCAGACCCTAGTAAAATAAAAGATATGCTAGATAATCCAGAGCACAGGACATTTGCAAGAGAGTTTGCTAGAAAATCTATCGTGTTATTAAAGAATGATGGAATTTTACCCATAAGCAAAGAGGTAAAGAGTATAGCAGTTATAGGTCCAAATGCTGATAGTACCAAGAGTTTACATGGAGACTATAGTTATACCTCACATATAGCTGGGGTATCAGATGGGATAAGAACGGTAACAGTCTTAGAAGGCATTAAAAGTAAAGTCTTTTCTAGGACTACTATCCTTTATGCCAAAGGATGTGAGCTTAACAGTGAATCGAGAGAAGGTTTTAATGAGGCTTTAGATATAGCAAGTAAATCTGATGTCATTATAGCAGTGATGGGAGAGAATAGTGGACTATTCAAGAGAGGAATCTCTGGAGAAGGCAATGATAGAATCGACCTAAACCTTCCTGGGGTTCAAAGAGAACTTTTAAAGGCTTTAAAAGAACTTGGTAAGCCAATAGTATTAGTTCTTACTAATGGAAGGCCACTTTCAATAACATGGGAGAAGGAAAATGTATCAGCTATTATAGAAGCTTGGTATCCTGGAGAGGAGGGTGGAAATGCTATAGCAGACGTAATATTTGGAGACTATAATCCAGGGGGGAAACTTCCTATATCGTTTCCAAAAGATGTTGGGCAGATTCCAGTTTATTATAATAGGAAGCCATCCGCATTTAGTGAATATCTAACCACTGATACAAAACCTTTATTCCCATTTGGATATGGATTAAGTTATACAACATTTGAGTATTCAGACTTAGAAATTAAGCCAGGGGTTGTTTTGCCAGGAGGTTATGTAGATATAAGCCTTAAGATAAAAAATACAGGTAATATGGCTGGAGACGAAGTAGTGCAACTCTATATACACGATGAATGGGCAAGCGTAGAAAGACCCGTAAAAGAGTTAAAGGGCTTTAAGAGAGTTCACCTAGAGCCACAGGAAGAAAAGAAGGTTACTTTCAGGTTATTTATGGACCAACTAGCATTTTACGATGAGGCAATGAGATTTATTGTAGAAGCAGGTACATTCGAGGTTATGATTGGTTCATCCTCAGAGGATATAAGATTAACAGGTAAATTTGAGGTTTCAGAGACAAAAACTATAACGAAGGATAGAAGATTCTATAGTGAGGTAATCGTAGAATAAGTTATAGAGGAGGGAACTAAGACTATGAAAGAGATTAATCTGAGGCTTATCTTAGTTATATCTGCTCTAACCTTTTCTCTAATCCTTTTAGGAGTATTTATACCAAAACCATTAATATTGGTTCCTTTAGCTCTAATTCTCCTAGGTATTTCTCTATTTATCACTTATAATCTCTTAAAGCCTCTTGATAAGAACCTAAATATATATAAAGAAAAGGAAAATCTTGTTAGAAGATTTGAGGAGTTTGCAAATTACGTAGAGAAAATATCTAAAGAAGGTTTTAAGAATATTCTACCAGAAGAGAAAGATAGCACCCTCAATAAGGTCACGTTAGCTATTAACTCTATATTAAAGAGTATGAACAACCTAATAAAAGAGCTAGATTCTCTTTCTGAGAGGATTCTTAATTCAAGTAGACAGTTAAACGATACGATCAAACAAACCTCAGATACGATGGAGGAGGTCAATTCTGCTCTTCAGAGTCTTACTCAAGAGACAGATAAATTAAATCTAAACATAGAGGAGATAGTAGAAAGAAGTAGAAATGTTGAGACACTAGCATACGGAGGAATTTCTAATATAAACAGTATGGCAGAACAGATGCAGGATATAACTCAAGCAATAAATCAAACAATGGCTATGATTGATGAGCTTAATAGGGCTTTCAGTGAGATAAATAACGTAGTAAAGGTGATATCTAATATAGCAGAGCAGACGAATCTTTTGGCATTAAACGCAGCTATAGAGGCAGCACGTGCCGGTGAGCACGGTAGAGGTTTTGCTGTTGTAGCGGATGAAGTAAGACAGTTAGCATATCAGACACAGGATTTTCTAGAAAAGATTAAGATTACTATAGATGAACTCTCAGAGAAGATGGCTAATACCATTAGTACAATATCTTCAAGCAATCAGCAGGTAGAGAGGGGAGAAATGATTCTACAAGAAGTGACCAATACTTTTAATGTGATTGCTGATAATATAAAAGATATGACTAATAGGATTGAGAAAACTGTCGAGTCTAGTCGCGAGATAACCAAAGGGAGTAAAGAGATCGCCTCTGCCTCTGAACAACAATTAAATGTAAATATACGACTTGCAGATATGGCAAGTAACTTGGCAGATATAGCTACAAAACTGAAAGATAAATTAGCCGAGACACAGATAGGATCCTATGATTTGGAGATAGACCTAGATAAATTCGATAGAGAATTCTCCAGCATTGACGAGGTAAGGAGAAGGAATCTTAAGAATGAACTGAAGATTAACAACGAGTTTGTTATAGGTGTTATAGCAAGACTTGAACCCATAAAGGGACACAAGTTTCTCTTTGATGGCTTAAAGCTATTATTCCCTAAGTATAAGAATCTCTTGTGTCTTGTTGTTGGGGATGGCTCCTTAGAAAAAGAGTTAAAGCAAGTTGTGACTAGAGAAGGACTTTCCGATAAGATACGTTTCATTGGTTATAGAAGTGATATCCCTAAACTTCTAAGCATTGTAGATCTAGTTGCCCTAACCTCTGAAAAGGAAGGGATGCCCCCAAGGATCGTATGTGAAGCGTTGGCTGCCAGAAAACCTGTTGTTGCTACTAACACTGTTGGAGTTAGATATTTGGTTAGAGACAATGTAAATGGTAAACTGGTTGACTACGGTGATATCAAAGCATTGGCAGAAGCTATAGAATTCTTTGTTAAAAATCCAGAAAGATGCAAAGAGTTTGGTATGAATGGGAGGAGAATTATAGAAGAGTTAATTCTAAGCCGATAAATAGTTTATGCTTTCTGTCAATAAAGCCCTATAATTCTACGGAAGCCTATTCCCAGCAGAACGGTATAACTCGTACCATTCTTCTCGAGTAAGTTCAACATCAGAGGCTTTACATATATCTTTTAACCTGGAAGGATTTGTTGTACCTACTATAGGCTGTATCCTTGCGGGATGTCTCAATATCCATGCTATGGGGATAGCAATACTAGGAACGCCTTTCTTATCAGCAATTTCATTAATCTTTTCGTTAAGTTCCTTAAATTTGCCGCTTCCAATAAAGGTTCCTTCAAAGAATCCATATTGAAAAGGTGACCAAGCCTGTATAGTAATATTCTTTAGTCTACAATACTCTAAGATACTACCATCTCTATTTATTGCCTGTTCTGTCTTCATATTTACGTTGAATCCAAAGTCTATCATAACAGTATGGGCAATACTTAACTGTAATTGGTTTACTATAATTCTCTGATTTAGATATTTACTCAGTAGTTCTATTTGCAATGGATGGAAATTACTTACTCCAAAGTTTCTAACCTTTCCACTGGTATGAAGTATAGAAAAAGCTTCGGCAACTTCCTCTGGCTCTATTAATGTATCTGGGCGGTGTAAAAGTAGAATATCTATATAATCGGTCTTGAGTCTTTTTAGACTGCCATCTACAGATTTTAAGATATGTTCCTTAGAAAAGTCATAATAGCCTCTTCTAATACCACACTTCGTCTGAATTATAATTTGTTCTCTAATATTAGCTTTCATACCTATGGCTTCTGCAAATATCTCTTCAGACTTACCTCCACCGTATATATCTGCATGATCAAAGAAGTTTATTCCTTCCTCTAATGCGGTATTTATAAGCTCTTGTGCTTCTTTTATAGATTTATTAGCTATTCTCATACAGCCCAGAGCTATCTCAGAAGCTCTTATCTTTTCTCCACCAAGATCTAGATACTTCATCTATAACACTCCCTTCCTCTTAATTTTCGTAAACTAGAAATTCCTCCGGGTACGGATTCAAATATCTCTGAGTAATAAGATATCTATTCTCAAATCTAAAACTATAATCCCTTAAGAGTCTTATAAGACTTGTAATATGAACTAGTCCATTTCTATAATCATCTAATAATCTAAAAAACTTATCTTTTTCAACATTTCTTAGATATCTAGAAAAATATCCGAATATATGTTGTAATACATTTACATTAGAACCTCTAGATGGAACATCTGCAAAGGCTTTGTAAAATTCTCTTCTGTATATAGAAGTAAGTTCTTGAAGTTTTAACTCTTTTTGCCCTGCTATTAATCTTCCTAAAGTTCTTAAGGCTCTTTGGCTATAAGCCATAAGTAGATACTTATACCTCTGATGAAAGTCGATCAGTTCTTTTACAGAAGAGAGCCTATTTATTGTCTCCCTAAATTCAGCAAATGCAAAGACCTTTATTAAGAAATGATGCCTTATCTCTATGATTTTTAGACTAAGTTCATCCTCTATTGCTAGATATCCAAATTTCTCTAAAGCTTTTTGGGCAAAAAATCCTCTACCTTCCTCTATAGGCTTATCTGAATATAGATCATCAAAAATCTTCGTCCCAGATACTCCACAACTTGGTGACTTACTCTTAAGTAAGAAACCATCTATATCAATTAAAGAATCGAGAAATTTATTCGAAAACTCCTCCATCTTATCTGTCAAATTTAGATTAGTCTTTGGTTGATATAACTTATAAGAGTTGTTCTCTTTTATTATAACAATAGGATCCCTAGGAACACTTAAACCTATAGATACCTCTGGACATACAGTAATATAGTTTACATAACTACCTAATATCTTTGCAAATTCGTTATCCACTATACCTCCATCATACCTTACCGCCTCAATATTTATACACTTACTTATAACGATATTAGGTTTAGGAAAATCTTTCATAGGCTAAACCTTGAAGTTTATCTATCTTTTCTATATAAGATATCATATCAAATTTATTCTCAAGGCTCTTTTCGCTCATATATCTTATTTTTCCAAAAATAGATCTTTCTTTCCAAGGTCTATCATGTTTACCAAAGCACCATGCTATACCAGCGTAGCTATTCGGATCTCTTCCGTCTAATGCATACTTATTATTCAGATAGATAAGCCTTTCGAATGCCTCTTCAGGGGTTTTACTCCATTCTATAACCTTCTTCCCCCAGTACATTCTTATATAACTATGCATCTTTCCGGTAATTAATAGCTCCTTTTGTGCAGAATTCCAGTATTTATCATGAGTTTTGGCATCTTCAAGTTCTTCAAGCGTATACAAATATTTGCGCTTATCATCACTGTGCTCTTTTAGAGTATCTATAGCCCATTTGGGAAGGCTATTAAACCTATCATAATCCGGGTTGTAATAAACGAAGTTTATTGCCAATTCTCTTCTAACTATAAGCTCTTCTAGATAAGCCTCCATTCCATGGCTTCCTGTTTCTAAGACCCTTAAGGCAATGTAGACTGGAGAGATTTGTGCGAAATGAAGATAAGGACTCATATGAGATAGATAATCTTTAGATGGATCATTCCTATATTTTGGGTAATAGTCAATCTTCTTCTCCAAAAAATCTTCAAGAAGCTTCTTAGCTTCACTTGTCCCTCCCCTGTAATAGATGGAAGGAGAAATATCTTCTATATTAAGTTTTTTCAATATTACTTTCTCGTCTAAGGGCTCAGACTCTATATCTACTATTCCTATAGATTTCTTTTTTAACTCTATAGAATCCATCTGATTAAGAAAATAATCCAGATAACCTTTAATTTTTCTCCTAATTGTATAAGCTGAATATTCCTCTTTCTCAGATGTCACTTCTACTGGAACTACGACATCACCTTCTACTTGTATTAAGGGGCAACCAATACGTTGAGCTACATAATTTCTCCAGTATCTTTGAATCTTGGTATATCCTCTATCAACTATAACTATTAACGCTCTCTTTGCTAACTCTAAGACACCTATCTCAGGAGATACAAATTTAATTATAAAAGATATACCCCTATCAGAAAGTTCTTTCTGAACCTCCCTTAAACCTTCAAGCATAAATTTATAATGGCGTAAATTCGCCTGCGGGTATCTATCAGTAAGGCCAAAAAAGACCACTAAGGGCTTCTTTCTAAGATTTGCCTGTAGGATAGCATACTCTAGGGCATAATTATACTCTGTCCTTTGGGATGCCTGCATCCAATAGACTATGTAATCACCCTTATCAGGTTGTTTATTATTTAGATATTTTACTCTTTCCTTAGGAATTAGTTTGTTTCCTGTAGCTCTTTTAACTTTTTAAGAACCTCCTCTGCATGCCCTTTCGGATTTACATCTTCAAATACATACATTATAATCCCATCCGGATTTATGATATATGTAGAACGAATCGTACCTTCATATTCTTTACCGTACATCTTCTTCTTCCCCCAAGCTCCATAGGCTTTTATAACTGAAGCAGATTCATCACTTAACAGCTCTATATTCAAGGAGTGTTTTTTAGAAAAATTTTGATGCGATTTTACCGAATCCTTACTTACTCCTAAGATCACCCCGTTTAGCTTCTCAAATTCCTTAGCCATACTAGTAAACTCTATAGCTTCAAGAGTGCATCCTGGGGTATCATCCTTTGGATAAAAATACAATACAACCCACTTGCCAAGGAAATCTTTTAAAGAAACTAATCTATCTTCTTTATTGGGTAAGGAAAAATCTATCGCTTTTTCTCCTATCTTAAGCATATTATCCTCCTACTAAAACTTTTTATTAATTATAACATATTTTTAAATATAAATACCACTTAAGATAGAAATATAGGATTAGTCCAAGCTATTTTCCCATTCTCGTCAATACATTCAACTCTAACATAGTATTTATAGCCTTTTGGATACTCTCAGGTCCATTCCAGTAAAATTCATTTATCCTTTCTTTCTTATCTTTATCTGAGAAGAATTTAGACATTCCAACAAAGTGGTAACATCTAGGTCTAGATATTTCATCTATTGCTATCTTTACCCCAGGAATAACAATAAAGTTCTCTTGTTCTAACTCTTTCCAATAGGAGTATATTGAATGTTCGGTAAAAACTAAAAATTTGTATCCTCTTTCATAGTAGACTTTAACTAGTTCCTCTGGAGATAATCTCCCATCAGAGACTGTTGAATGAGAATGCAGATCACCTTTATAAAAATTGTAATTCTTGTTAAACTGAGAAACTTTCATTCAACGCCTCCATCTCATTTTAATTAGTAGTATTTTATCATATAATTCTCAGAGAACTGAAATTTGATCATTATAAAATTCTTTAATTAATTGAATAGACCTTAAGCAAAACTTCATTACTTTCAGTCTTTCATCTCATGTCTTTACTACTCAAGTTAGTAACTTTTTTGCATTCAAATATAATATCTTTTCACATATAGAATCGGAAATGCCAGAGCCTAACAAAGCACCAATGTAGTAGTGGTGGTTAAACCAAGGAAAATCTGTTCCAAAGACAATTCTATCTAAATCAACCTCTTTAATAAATCTTTCTATCACTCCTCTCTCATCAAGGACAGCACATAGATCAAGATAAGCATTATTATACCTCTTGGCAAGTTTAACTGCACTTTCCCAATCTCCATGTAGAGAATGTCCCAAGAGTAATATTAGACTTTTATACCTCTTTAAAACTTCTTCCACTTCTTCCGCTCCACTGTATATACTTCCTCCCCATGTATGTGTCAAAACTATAAGGCTGTTCTCATTAGCGAACTCAAAAACATCTTCGTATCTCTTGTCTGAGAGCGGGACCCTATGGTAATCTGGCAAAAGCTTAAATCCAACATAGACGTCCTTAAAGTTATTGAATGTCTTTATATCATTCTCTACCATTTTGGGATAGTTTGGATTTATTCCACAGTATGCTCTAAATCTATCCGGATATCTCCTAGCAATCTCCACATTGATTTTATTCCCTATCTCAGGACTAAAAAGCATATGATGGTGACAAAAGACGATTAATTTCACTCCAGCTCTTTCCATTCTCTTTGCCATAGTATTCGGATCTGAATATGGCATATGACTCCCATAGAATAAGCCCATATGACAATGCATATCAATAATTGGAAATCTCTCTATTTTACCATTTTCCAAGAATTCTTCCCAAAGCTCACTCATATTTTATCTCCTCTATTATATTCTCGATATTGCTATAGGCTATCCTCTCTTTGTCTTTTTCAGATATCTCCGAATGGACGAGTTGCAGTATAGATGCCTCTATATATCTTTCAGGATATCCGCTACCAAAAACAATCCTTCTTCCACCAAACCTTTTGACTGTTTCTTCGAGTCCTCCCTCGTAAAGAGAGAGTAAACTTGAGTCTATATAGACATTAGGGAACTTATCAAGTATTGGCCAGGTGTATCTATTTGAGTTCCAAATTCCAATATTACAGAGGATACAGACCAACTTAGGGAAATCATTCAGAATATCATACACATCTTGGTAATTGACAGAGAAACCACTTAAGAGGTCAAAAAAGACAGGAAATCTTCTATATTCTAATTCAGATAGAAAATCTCCGAAGGTGATCTTGTTTAGTAGATAATTATGTCTCCTTGGGAAAAAGGTAAAACCAACAATTTTTTGATGTTTAAGTTCGCCAAAGTCTATATCTTTGATTTCTCTTATCTGAAATGGTAAAACTGTTAGTATTCCATAGAGCGAAGGTTTATTAGAGATCTCATCAATCAAAATCTTATTCCCAACATCAGGATGTATATCCCTTTGATAGATGTGATATACTATTGCCCTTTTTATATTCAAAGACGCCATCTTTCTGACTAGATCTTCCGATGTAATAGAGATTCCATATTTATCCCCCATTAAATTACCTATCCAAACATTAACATCAAAGAATTCAAGTCTCATAAATAATCTCCCATGAACTTCCTAATTGTCTCAATTATACTAGAATATAATTTAGGGATCTGTCAAGAAACTTGTGTAAATTCCCTGGTGTCTCATAATTACAGGTATTCTCCTAGTCTATCCTCAAAATAAACAGCTAATTCCGCTAGTATAAGGTACCGATCTCTTCTACGCCCCGTCCAGGAAACATCAAATGTTTAAGTGGGTATATCTTACCATAACATTAGAGAAAATCTTCTTTATCTAGTATAAGGATCTGCTGCGTCACGTAAGCCATCCCCTAAGAAATTAAAAGAAAGAACTGTTATTATTACAAATGCTACAGGAATGATAAGCCATGGAGTCTGAACAACTGATCTTACATTTTGGCATTCATTTAGAAGAACACCCCAGCTTGTCATTGGAGGCTTAATCCCTAAACCAAGAAAACTTAGAGATGTCTCCCCTAAAATCATTCCAGGAATTGCAAGGGTAGCGATAACTATTATATGACTCAAACAATTAGGAAGTAGATGTGTAAAAAGGATCTTTCTTTCATTACATCCTATTATTCTTGCTGACAATATATACTCTTCCTCTCTTAAGGAAAGTATCTTACCACGGATCTGTCTAGCTAATCCACCCCAACCTATTATAGACAAAATTATAGTTATAGCAAAATAACTCTTTATAGACGACCAATCTTGGGGTAATGCTGCTGCTAAAGCCATCCATAGAGGAATAGCAGGAAAAGCTGTTAAAAACTCAATTATTCTTTGAATAATATTATCTACAACGCCTCCATAATAACCAGAGATTATACCTAATGTTGAACCTAAGATCATACTAAGAAAAACCCCAACAAGACCTATTGTTAGAGAAATCCTTCCACCATAAATTATCCTAGAAAGTAGGTCTCTCCCCTGCCTATCAGTGCCAAATAAAAATATCGTCCCTCCTTGTACAGTACCAAAAAGGTGAATATTAGTCTGAAATAAACCAAATAGTTTATAAGAATCTCCCCTAACAAAAAAATAGATAGGATATATTGTGCTATTATCTTCTATAAATACCCTCCTAAAGGTATTTGGATCTATACCTCCACTTAATTTATATACAAATGGACGAAGATGAAACTTCCCATTACTATCTACAAAACGAATCTTCTGCGGAGGAGCATTTATATGTTCTAGGAATATATGTTCCAAATAGTATGGGGCAAAAAATTCGGGTAAAATGACCATGCAGAAATAAAAGATTAATAGAACTACTCCCCCAAAAAGCGCCATCTTATTCCTCTTAAATTTTAGCCATACTAACTGCCAATATGTTAGTGCATATATCTTTTCTTCGAACTCAAATCCTAGGTCTTTTTCTCTTTCTTCCATCTTTATCTCCCCTTCATTCATATTTTATTCTAGGGTCTAGCCATGCTAACGCTAAATCTGCCAAAAAGTTTCCTAAAACTAAAAATATAGTGAGGAACATAAGAAAGGTACCAGCAAGATACATATCTTGCATCTGAAGTGCTCTATAGAATAAAGGTCCTGTAGTAGGGAGATTTAATACTATTGAGGTTAACATCTCTCCACCTATAATTCCTGGAAGACTCATCCCGGCTATACTAACTAAAGGGTTTATTGCTATTCTGACAGCGTATCTCCATACTACTCTAGATTCTTTTAACCCTTTCGCCCTAGCTGTAAATATATATGGCTGTCCTAATATATCTAAAAGGTTACCTCTCATTATTCTTATAAGACCTCCAGTGCCAGAAAATCCTATTATAACTACTGGTAACCATAGATGTTTTAGTAAGTCTATAAACTTGCCAAAAGACCATGGGGCATTTACATATTCTGGGGAAAATAAGCCTAAGAGAGATGTCCCAAATCTAAAAAGGACAAAAACCAGCAAAACTAGTGCTAATAGAAATCCTGGAGTTGCCATTCCAGCAAAGCTTATCAAAGTAAATATCCTATCAAAGAAAGAATATTGATGAGTGGCAGAATATACCCCTATAGGAATAGATACTATCCAAGTAAAGAACATGGTAAAAACTGAGAGCAATACTGTAAGGGCGAGTCTTTCTTTGATAAGGTCTTTAACAGGTTTATTATATTCAAATGAGATACCAAAATCTCCCCTTATAAAATTTTTAATCCATATAAAATACTGAACATATATCGGCTTATCTAATCCGTAGTAGCTTCTTAACTGTTCAAGATAATGCCTAGAGGTAGTATCTCCTTGTAGTTCTAACTGAGCTATTCTAGCAGTTAAATAATCTCCAGGGGGTAGATTTATCACAATAAAACTTACTATACTTATCCCTATTAATGTGGGAATAATATATAGGATCCTTCTTATAATAAAATTAATCATAAATTATACCCCTCCATATAGGATTAATACTTACCCAATTCTTTAGCCAATTCAACAATATATCTAAAATTTTCTAGACTTACACTTGGCGGAACCGAATGGTCGGAAGAAAATATGTAGCCACCAGACTCTTTTAGTATAGGGATAACTCTCCTCATTTCTGCTCCTATAGCTTCTATATCTTCCCATAAGACCGCATTAATCCCTCCATGCAGTACAAGCTTATCTCCATATTCTTTCTTTATCTCTATAGGGTCCATTCCAGCCTTTACTTCAAGCGGATTTAATGCATCTATCCCTATCTCTATGAACTCAGGAATAAATGGCATAACATTACCACAAGAATGTAGATGAACCTTTATGCCTTTTGAGTGAGCCCAATCTACTGCCTTTTTATGAACAGGTTTTAAAACTTCTCTATAAGTCTTAACTGAAAAGAATTGATTATTTTTATATCCCATATCATCTGGCCAGCTTATACAGTCAAACGTATAACCTTTCTCCCAAATCATTTCAAATAGAGCTATATCAACATCTAGAAAATGATTAAACATATCTATACACCATTCAGGATTTTCTATTAAGGCTATAAGTAATCTCTCCGTTCCCACAGTCCATGAGTGAGTAACATCAAAGCCAAACCAAAAATTAGCCTGTATCCAATATCCTTCCTCTCTCCATCTTTTATAATTCTTTTCAAGATAATCCCATGGGATCCTATCAGGGTTTGGTTCCATTCTCTTTTTAGCCTCTAACCATTTTTCCATATCTTTAATTTTGAAATCCAAAAACTCTGGAGTAGAATCTGCATATTTCCATTCTTTTAATGTAGCCCCCCAAGGAGTGGTGGTGATAATGTATTCCTCTGTTTCTTCTATAACAGTAACTTCATATCTCGGACTATTATCAACACTTATACTAGCCACTTTATCCAAACCGAAGAAATCAACATAACTTACCCCTTCAGGCATTCCTTCTCTATGCCATCTTTCAATAGTTGTTCTCCATGGGATATCTATGATAGGTATCCTATCCGCATCTTTATGCTCGTACATCTTTTTAAAACGCTCAT
Source organism: uncultured bacterium (assembly GCA_937958695.1). Lineage (GTDB taxonomy): Bacteria > DUMJ01 > DUMJ01 > DUMJ01 > DUMJ01 > DUMJ01. The sequence goes on along the minus strand of CALGNK010000014.1, from coordinate 9,489 downwards.
AAGAAGTCATCATACCATCTCCTTAAGAAAGTTCCCTTCCCAAAGTAAAATTCTTTGAGAAGGGAACAGATTTTATCTAACTACTTTTTAAAGAAGAACTGACAAGGATCGGCGGTTCCAGGAAATCCAGGAGCCCACGGTCCCAAAATAGGTCTATAAAATACTCCATTTGGAGCTTTTCCTATACCTGGAACATTTCTAAAGTTATTCTTAACTACTATAGGAGCAGGTAGATCCGCTATGGGAGCGTATATAAATGGGCCATGCTTTATATGTAACTTAATTGCCTCTAAGACCACTCCATTTCTATCTACTTCTCTACGTGTTCCTATAGCCTTTTCGTATAGATTTAATAGTTCTTTCATAATTCCAGTAGGCTCTTCCCCTTCTTTACCTCCAGTCTGTTGCCAGAGTCCTATAAGAGGATGAAACCTTGTATTACCTACCGGGAATACATTATCAGGATAAGTAAGGAGGTCCACCTCAGAACCATAACCAAATACTTGGAAATGGAATTCTCCGCTTCTTCCCCTTACTCCCCAAAGTTCACCTGATATAACATTTACTGCAGTATTGACCCCAATAGCTTTCCAGTCTTCAGCTATTAAATTACACGCATCGATAGTCTCTAAGGCAGAAGTAGCACCTACATCAAGAAGAAGTTTAAACGGAGTACCATCTGGCAACTCTCTAAAACCATCGTTATTAACATCCTTCAACCCTATTTTGTCTAGTAATTCCCTAGCTTTTGCTGTGTTATACTCTGAATATGCCTTTGCCCATTCTTCATGAACCTTCTTTCCTTCAGGATGGCTATAATGCATCAAATACTTTGACATTGTAGCGTTTTGAATTTTACCAAGACCTTGGTAAACAACTTGATTTATTCTATTCCTATTTATAGCTATAGATAGAGCTATACGGAAATCTTGGTTTCTAAATAGAGGACGTAATTTAGCATCCTTTACATCCCAGTCTATAAAAATCATTGGAGCTCCACCATCACCATACTCCCACTTAATAACTCTATAACCTCCCTTTTCCTGATTCTCCATTAAGAGGGATAAATCTCTTATTTCAAATCCCCTTATCTGACAGTCTAGGTTTCCAGCGATAGCTTCGAGTGGAATTAACTTTGAATCTTGCAATACTCTAATCTGAACTCTATCTATATAGGGTAACTGATTGCCCTGAGTATCCACTTTCCAGTAGTAAGGATTACGCTCAGCTATTAATACACCTTTTGAAGCATCCCAAGATACAGGCCTCCACGCATAAAGTACAGGGTAATTAGGATTTAAATGAGTACTAGTTCTTACTTCCCTAAGTTTAGTATAATCTTTCATCTGTGGATTATACTTTGGGTGGAATTGTTGTAGATAATGCTTTGGTGCTAAATACCCAACATTCTCCCAAAAACCTTGTGCCATTGCAGCATGAAAAGTATAATATGGAGCAACAAAATTGAACTGTATAGTGTAATCATTAACCTTCTTCACAGTCATCAACTTACCAAGACGCCAAGCCCATCTAGGAGGATTCTCTGGATAGTCAGGATTTAATATAAGATCATTCCACCAGAACATAATGTCATCTGCTGTGAAGGGATGACCGTCTGACCATTTTATACCCTTACGGAGAATTATAGTGCAGGTCTTTCCGTCTGGACTATAAACCCAACTCTTAGCTAAGCCAGGTTGATAACCCTTCAAGTCAGGTCTCCATCTTATAAGGGGTTCTACTGCGTTTGCCATATTCCACCAGCCCATTCCCGGATCTGTTACTACCATCCTCCAAGTCCCACCATACTGGCCAACTTCTTCTACAGGTTTTACAACATAAATGTCAGAAGCTACAGGAAGCCTCTGCTCAACTGGTGGAAGTTTCCCAGCTTTTACTAATTCAGCTAGCATTGGTGCTTCATTGTACTTTTTCTGAGCAAAAGAAATAGGACCAAAACTAAAAAGTAAACCCATTAACAAACTTAAAACAAGTAAACCTACCAATAATCTTTTCATAAACTTATACCTCCTAGCTTTTCAGTTTTAAATTCTTTAATAAATTATCCCTTTTCGGGTTAACTAGACAGAAATTTATATGTATTAATTAAATTTCGCTATCTCTTTTCCGGCCTCACCTACCTTTCATTTTTATGTTGATAAAATTATATCCTATAGACTAACTTTATGCAAGAGGCCGATCTTCCTCAAAATAACCTTCTTATTTAATCGGGATATTGGAGACATCTCTTAACGTTTACGAATATTGGAAAAAGAACTAAAAATTTATTAAAATAGGTATATTGCTTTATACTATAAAAAGACTTTAATGGAGGTGGATTTGCATTGAAAGAAGAAAGATTGTTTGGTGGTATAGGAGCTATTCTTCTTATACTAGGAGCTGTCCCTATTATACTAAGGGCTACTCCAAATATTAGTGTTTATCTTGAGATTATAGGATTAATCTTATTATTTGTTGCCATTAGTAAAATGTCTAAAAGATTCAATAATAGGGAAATCTATAATAGATTTCTTGTGGGATTTATTGCTAGTATAATAACTTCTATAACTAGTTTCTTCTCATTTGGGTTATTGGCTATAGGAATACTTGGAGAGATTATTGGAATGGAATCAAGGTCTACACTTTCAATGATGGGTGTGAGCCTTACATTGTTCGTCATCACCTACATCCTTTCTATTATAAGTGCTTACAATTGGAGAAAAAGCTTCAATATCATATCCTCTTATACAAAAGTAGGGCAATTTAATACAGCTGGGAGTCTCTACTTTTGGGGAGCTATAACCTATATTATACTTATAGGAATCCTAATATCATTTATAGGAGACATCTTTTTAGCTGTAGCATTCTTTAATCTATCAGAAATAGAAGCGTTAGAAGAGAAGAGCCTTCAAGTAGATGCTTGATAAAGGCTCTTATAGAATCTATACATCAAAAATCCTCCTAGTATAGTTGTAGTTATATTTATAGAGAATACACCTATTGCGCCTATGAATGAGTAAAGGGTTGCACCTAAAAAAGGACCTATTACTCCTCTTATACCAACAAAAGTCGAGTGTAATGCCATATAACTAGCTATCTCTGTCTTCGGTGCAATATTCATAATTGCATTCATAACACTTAGGTCAATTCCGGCGTTAGCTATTCCACTTACTACTGCTGAACATATTACAAACAGATAAATAGGCTTTATAGAAGCTAAGAGATAACCAAATGGAATAAGGAAATCTAAGGAAAATATTAGGACTAGTGCATGGATTGGATTCTCTCTATCTATATATCTTCCCCAAAAGATATAAGAAATGGCAGATACACTAGAAGAGACAGTAGAAATAAAACCAACCTGTAAAGAGGTAGCTTGAAGCCTATCTACAAGCACAATAGGATATATCGGACTTGATAACCAGTTACCAACACCATACATAAAAAATATCGCCAAATAAGTGCCAAATCGCCTATCTAAAAATGGAATTGATAATATAGATTTTATAGGAACGTAAGAATCTGTAGAAACAATATCCTGTTGTCTTAACTTTATCTTGCTAAATATCAAACTAGAAATTATGCCAAATATAGCACCAAAAAAGAACGTCCATCTAAAACCTATCGAGGATATAAGCTTCCCAGCTATAGGGGTAATTATTATTACTACTAGACTATTAACCATTCTAACTATTCCCATAAGCCTAGCCCTTAAGATATCAGGATACATAGCTCTTATAACCTCTACATAGGCTGGGGTCGATATGAAGTCAATGATCTGATAGATTAGTATAAGGATAAGAAACAGAGTGATCGAATTTACTAGAGGGGTAAGGAGAAAAATACTTCTAGCTAATGTCCCAGGAATGACCACCATTCTTAATTTATCTTTTCTGTTTCTTATTATGTATCCCCAATAAAAGGTAAAAAGTTGACCAATTCCAGATGCAGAGGATATGATAGATAAGTGAAAAGGAGAGGCAGAGAAATACCTCCTAGCTATTACACCGAAGAAAGGTGTAGTAGAAGCAAAAAAAACGCCAACAAAAATAGTAGAGAGCAAATCCTTCTTGAAAGTATCTCTTATCTTATACATCCATATCTTCTTCAGTCTTCTCTATTATACGGAAATTCTCCTCTCCTAATCTATTAACCTTCTTTTCAGGGACCGAAAGAACTTCTATCTTATAAGAATATTTACCTATCTTAAGGTCTATTATGTCCCCTTCTTTTATTATCCTTCCAGCTTTTCCCTTTGTTCCATTTACTAGAACCAAGCCTCTATCGCATAATTCATTCGATACTGTACGTCTCTTTATTAAACCAGATGCCTTTAAGAATACATCTAGTCTCATTTTGTTATATCTACATAGTAGACTATATCTGCACTAGACTTTAACTCCTGGATCCAATTGGAATACTCCTGTTGAAGAATATCCTCTATATACCTCTCTTTGACCCTATCCTTTACCTCTTCGAATGTCACAGACTTGGCAGATTTCTTATCTAAGACTTCTGCTATCTCGTAGCCAAAAGAAGTCTTTATTATTGATGTCCTCTCTCCTGCATTAAGTGAAAATACTATCTTCTCTAAGGCAGGGTCCAAAACACCCCTAGCCACCCAGCCCATTTCTCCGCCCTGAGTATTGGTGGCGGTATCTATAGACCTCTCCTGAGCTAACTTACTAAACTCGGTTCCTTTTTTCAATTCATTTTCGATATCTTGAGCTTCTTCTAATGTCTTAACCAGTATATGTCTCAGTTTTACCTGTTCTTTCTCATCAAAGGAACTCTTATTTTTATTGAAGTAGTCAAGTAACTCCTTATCGGTTACAGTTTTATTCTTCATCATAATTTTTTCTGCCAACAATCTAGGAACAAGCTGTTTCTTTAAAGATTCTTCAGTCAAACCGTATAGAGACAAGAAGGAAATGAACTTTTCTTGAGAACCAAAGGAATCTCTAATTTGAGATATCCTATCTTCAATCTCTTTATCAGTGATTGATATACCTTCCTCCTTTGCCTTCTGTGAGATTAATCTGCCTTCAATGAGCCAATCTAAGACATTTTTACCTCCTTGATCCATTACTGCTTCTATAAATTCATCCTTCCTGATCACCTCGCCATTAACTGAGACTATTGCATTTCTAGAGGGTGAATTAAACCAAAGATAGATAATTACATTTGAAGCAATCAATAGTCCTATAACTATTCCAAATATCCAAAACCACTTACTACTAAAAGCATGTCCTTTACTTGTCTCTTGAGCTTGATTTTCCTGATTTTCCATTGTCATTAATATCTTACCTCCTACTCTTCTTTTTCCCAACCAAAGAATTCAGATATCGAATCTGAAATACTTAGTTTGGCCTCACTAGAAATTTCGTTAATACTTTCCAAAATAAATAGAGATGTAATAGGGATGGAAAATGCCTCCCTTACTTTAGGAGAGCCTAAGATAACTATTCCTACCCCAACTACCTGAGCATTAAACTCTTTTAACAGCGCTATAGCTCCCCTTACAGTCCCCCCTCCTCTCAAGAAGTCATCTATAAATATAGCTCTTTCTCTTCCTTCAAGAGCCTTTCTACCTAGGGTCATTAGTTGGACTTTCTGGGTAGAGCCAGATATATAATTTATAGATACAGTAGGTCCCTCTGTAGGCCTATTTTCTCTTCTTATAATAACGAGAGGTAATCCCATATATCTAGCAGTCATTATAGCGGTAGGTATCCCTTTGGTTTCCATAGTAACTATCACATCTGGACTTAAACTGTTAAATACCGTAGCAAAGATCTCGCCAAACTTAGAGGTAATACTTGGGTTATTAAAAAGGTCAGTAGTATAGAGAAAACCACCTGGCAAAACTCTACCCTTTTCTTCTAGTTTCTCTTTGATCCCTTGAAGAAAAATCCTTGCCTCAGCTGAACTTATTATAGGAACAAATCTGATGCCTCCACCTACCCCTGAACTACTCTGTACCTCGCCAGTTCCCCAAGATTCTACGGCTTCTCTTATTAATGAAAGATCTTCGCTCATAGTAGAACGGGCTATCTTATACTTCTCGGCTAACTCATCTAAAGAGATGAGCTCTCCTGACCTCTTTATAAGCTCTTGTGAGAGTATAATTAACCTTTCTTGCCTAGATAACCTGCCTGCCAAGTCTCTCCTCCACAAACTCTAACTGTAATTGATTATCGACATCAAAACTTATCTCGGGATATTCCATCAAAACTGCCTTTGCATTTCCGCCTAATATCTTAGATGCCCTTGCCTCTAACGTAGGAATATCAAGAGTCCCAATTATATACCTTATTATTCCTATAAAGCCAAAGATCCTTGCCAGATAAAAAGGATTCTTTCTATTAGAGACTATCTCTTCTAATAGGTCTCTTTTAGCTAGGATTTTAGAAGGATTAACCAATATAAGATTCCCACCATTAAAAGTACCCTCCTTTAGTCTGACATATGTCCTGCAAGCATTTGGGAATAGCTTTTCTAAGTCTTCTTTTCTTACAAAAGAGTAGCAAAAGATGGCAGATTTGTCACACTTAGATAAGAAATCATCTATCATGTATGATTTAACTAGTGGTATATCTGAAGTCAGTATAAGCACCTGATGCTCATCTCTAAAGAATTCTAAAGCCTTTATTACGTTTAGAAATAGACCACCAGAATCTGGAAGTGTATAGTCTACTTTTATAGAGAGCTTTGATAACGGCTCTAAGTCTCCTATATAGAGGATCTTATCTACCCTCTTTGATTCTTTTAAAGCATCTAGAATATAAGAAACCATAGGTTTACCAAGTATTGGTAATGCGCTTTTACTGGTAATACTTTGATTATTAAAACTTTTTAAGCTCTCTTTTCCCCCTCCAGCCATAACTACAGCTTTATACATTGATCAACCCTCTAGCTAACTCTACACTAAAGGCTCTAAGATTAAATTTTTCCCTCAATATCTTGGCAAGTCTATCGCATTTTTCCTTATCCTCTTGCAAAGAGAACAGGGTTGGACCACTACCAGAAAGAGCTATATTCTCTACCCCTAAGGACTCTAAGATATCCTTTGCCTCTTTCACCTTTGGTATCTTTAGAACAAGACTGGAAAATCTATTAAAGAGGAATCTATTTAGATCCTTTATATCAATTATTTTATTATGCTTATTAAGTATATTTAATAGTACTGATGGGATTCTAAAGGGATAAAGGGGAACTACAATATTCTTATAAGCCCAACGGGTAGAAACTTCAACATCAGGTACTACAACTAACACAGGAATACCTTCAAGTGGGGGAAGAGGAGTAATCTCTGTTCCCTTTCCTCTTGCTATAGCTGTTCCTCCATAGAGGAAAAATGGCACATCACAACCGATACTAGAAGCTATATCTAATAAAATAGAATTCAATATATCTATGCCGCACATAATAGCCATAGCTATTAGGACAGCAGCAGCATTACTACTTCCTCCGCCCATTCCACTGGCAAGTGGAATATTTTTCTCAAGGATAATCTTTACTCCTTCAGATATCCAGCCAAATTTTTCCATAAAGAGTTTAGCTGCCCTATAAGCTAGATTTTTCTCATCAGTAGGTAGAGAAGAGAGGTTAGAGGAGACAAAAATGCCTGGTTCATCAGATGGCTCTACCTCTACTCTATCAGACAGAGATATAGTTTGCATAATGCTCTCTATCTGATGATAGCCATCTGACTCTTTCCCAATTATTTCTAGATATAGATTAAGTTTAGCCAGAGAGAGTAGTTTCATATATCCTTTTTGAGAGATTCAAAAACTCCTCTAAGGATAGAGTCTCTCCTCTTCTTCTAGGGTCAATCCCTAAAGATTGCAATATTTCAATAATATTTTCCCTATCTAAACCCAAATCTAATAAAACATTCTTTAACATCTTACGTCTACTACTAAAGGCAGACCTAACAACCTTCATAAAAAAACCTTTTTCAACCTCTCTATCTTTAACTCTTTCTAACTCCACCACTACACTATCTACCTTTGGTACTGGATAAAAACACTCCTTAGGTACCTCAAAAAGTATCCTTACCTTATGATTATACCACACAGCCAAAGTTAATACACCATAGTCCTTTGTACCAGGGTTAGCTATCAGTCTTTTGCCAACTTCTCGCTGAAGAGTAAAAACCGCTCTTTTATAGCTCCAACGTTCACTTAAATTCCCTAAGAGAAGTCCAGATAAATAATAGGGGATGTTTCCGACTATTAGGTCAAAAAAGCAATCACTCTGAAAATCTAAGATATTCCCATGTATAATATTGATATTATTAAAATCTTTTAATCTCTCTTTCAAAAGATAAACACTAGAAGAATCAATCTCTACTGCCCAAACCTCTTTACTTTTTTGGGCAAGGGGAAAAGTCAACTCTCCATGACCAGCACCAATCTCTAAGACTACCTCTTCTCCAGTTAGATTTAGAGAATCAATGATCTTTTTAAGAACAGATCTATCCCTAAGATAATGCTGTCCTAAAGATTTTTTAGGCCTAGTCGAGTATATATACTCTAACCTTTCTGACACCAAAATTTATTGCCTCTCTATACGTATCAAAACCGAGGTCTATTCTAAGTCCCTTTATAGATCTGCCAACATCACCTGCTATAGCATAACCATATCCCTCTATATAGAGTTTCTTTCTCAAGGGGATTACAGAAGGGTCAACAGCAACAACACCATAGCCAGCCCTTAAACCAATTGATGTATAACCATTAGCATATCTTCCGCAACTTCTAGGACCTGGATCATAAGCAGTTGCTATCATATCAAGATAAGGTTTACCTGCAAACTGACCCCTGGAGGCAAGCATATAACCTCTACCAACATAGACTATCTGAGGTTTTGGTTTAGAGATAATTACTTCTTTAAACTTTTGTCTATCTAATATTTGATTTCCTCTCTTGTATACCCTCCAATATATCTCAACCTCTCCTGGTTTACCTGGTTCAGTCCTTATTGCTCCATAAGGTATTGAGTTAGTATATTGTCTATAAGTAGAAAACGGAATCTGCCTTTTCTCTTTCTCTACATACCATCTAGCTAAAGCCAGAGAAAACTTTTTATCATATGGGATACGTATTTTTGCAGATCTTAGAGGGATGTTTTCTCTATTTAATGAAACTTTTGCTTTATCAGAGATATAGAAAGATTCTTTACCCTTTAGAGCCTCTCTTATCGTATTGATATTTTCTATCCGGGCATTTAAAAGGGAAAATTCATGGAATAAAAAAATAAAAGCAAAAGAAATAAGAAAAACAAATAAAAAATCTCTATATCTAAGCTGATTCGAAATCTCCTTCACCCCTTTCAAATCAAAAACCCGGCAGTGGCCTACTCTCCCATAGGGTCCCCCCTATAGTACCATCGGCGCTGGAGGGCTTAACTTCCGTGTTCGGGATGGGAACGGGTGTTTCCCCTCCGCTCTTTTACCACCGAGCCTTATTAACTATAACCACACCT
>CALGNK010000013.1 GCA_937958695.1 uncultured bacterium | reverse complement strand
GATTTTTAAGGAATTCTATGGGGAAGTGTAGTTAGTCTCTTTTAAATATTTTGAAAGAGACTAAGATGGTACTATGCTATCAATTGTTGAGTTATTTTTTCATCTTTTTAAGATCATCAAGGATCAAAATGAGTAATTTCTGACCTTAACCCATTTGAGTTGAATATTTTATATATTTTCTGATATAATAGATAAGGTTTGGCTAAAAGCAAATAGAATAAACTTTAATAAAAGGAGTGTGAAAGATGAAGAAGTGGGTTTACTTATTCGATGAAGGCGATCCTAACGATAGGGCGCTTTTAGGAGGTAAAGGTGCTGGGTTAGCACAAATGACCCAAGCAGGACTTCCTGTACCTCCAGGATTTACTATCACTACAGAGGCTTGCAATGCCTACTACGAGAATGACCAAAAGTTCCCAGAAGGTATGTGGGAACAAGTACTAGAAGCGCTTAAAGAGGTGGAGAGGAGAACAGGGAAGAAGTTTGGAGATGTTTCTAATCCACTTTTGGTCTCAGTAAGATCAGGTGCAAAGTTTTCTATGCCTGGAATGATGGATACAGTCCTAAATCTAGGGCTAAATGATGAGGTAGCAAAAGGACTGATACAGCTTACCCAGAATGAGAGATTTGTATACGATGCATATAGACGTTTCATACAACTCTTTGGCAAGATAGTTTTAGGTGTCCCTGGTGAGATATTTGACAAGGTATTTGAAGAGTATAAAGAGAAGGTGGGGGCACACTACGATACAGACCTCACAGCAGAACATCTAAAAGAGATAGTCTCTATCTTTAAAGATATTGTTAAAAGAGAGACCGGAAAAGACTTTCCACAGGATCCTCTTGAACAGTTAAGATTAGCTATAGGTGCAGTATTCAATTCTTGGAACAATAAGAGAGCTATCGATTACAGAAATTATCATAAGATACCTCACAATCTTGGAACAGCGGTAAACGTAGTAACCATGGTATTCGGTAATATGGGCTTTGACTCCGGAACAGGTGTTGCATTTACAAGAGACCCAGCAACAGGAGAGAAGAAGTTCTTTGGAGAATTTCTCTTCAACGCTCAGGGTGAAGATGTAGTAGCCGGCATCCGTACACCTCTAAAGATAGATGAGCTAAAGGAGAAGATGCCTGTTATATACGACCAACTGGTAGAAATAGCAAAGAGGCTAGAAAATTACTACAGAGATATGCAGGATATTGAGTTTACAGTTGAGCGTGGAAAACTATGGATGCTCCAGACAAGATCTGGAAAGAGAACCGCTCAAGCTGCAGTAAAGATAGCTGTTGACATGGCTGAGGAAGGTATCATCTCTAAGGAAGAGGCAGTCCTAAGAGTAGAGCCTAACCAGATAAATCAACTACTACATAGACAGATAGATCCTTCTGCTAAAATTACTGTTATAGCTAAAGGTTTGAATGCTTCTCCAGGAGCAGCGACTGGTAAAGCTGTCTTTGACGCAGAGAAGGCTAAAGAGTGGGCAGAGAATGGAGAGAGAGTTATCCTTGTAAGACCTGAGACAAACCCTGATGATGTAGGAGGAATGTTAGTAAGTGAAGGGATTCTCACCGCTCGTGGTGGGGCAACAAGCCATGCTGCAGTAGTAGCAAGAGGAATTGGAAAGCCATGCGTAGTTGGAGCAGAATCCATAAAGATTGACCTTGATAATAGGTTATTTAATGTAAATAGCTATACAGTAAGAGAGGGAGATGTTATAACAATAAACGGAACAACCGGAGAGGTAATCTTAGGCGAAGTTCCACTAATAGAACCAGAGCTTACTCCAGAGCTTCAAAAGTTACTATCATGGGCTGACCAGTTTAAGAAGCTTCAGAACTGGGCTAATGCTGATTATCCAAGAGATGCACAAAAGGCTAAGGAGTATGGTGCTCAAGGTATTGGACTCTGCAGAACTGAGCATATGTTCTTTGAGGCTGATAGACTACCTGTAGTGAGAGAGGCAATACTAGCTAGAACACCAGAAGAGAGAAAATCTGCACTAGATAAGCTTCTACCCATACAGAAAGAAGACTTCAAAGGCATCCTAAAGGTTATGGATGGGCTACCTGTTATAATAAGATTACTCGATCCACCTCTACATGAATTCTTGCCAAGACATGAAGAACTACTAGCTGAAGTAATAGAACTTAGAATTACAGGAAAAGATCCAAAAGCCTTAGCAGAGAAGGAAGAGCTTCTAAAGCGTGTAGAGGAAATGAGAGAAGCTAACCCAATGCTTGGTCTAAGAGGATGCAGACTTGGTATTACTAGACCAGAATTCAATGAGATGCAAGTAAGGGCTATCTTTGAGGCAGCTTGCGAACTTAAGAAAGAAGGATATAATCCAAAGCCAGAGGTTATGATTCCTCTTGTAGGCCATGTAAATGAGCTCAAGGTAGTAAGAGAACAGCTAGAAGCTGTGGCAAAGAAAGTTATGGAGGAGCAAGGAGTCACAATAGACTACAAGTTTGGAACAATGATTGAAGTTCCAAGAGCTGCTCTTACCGCTGGTGAGATTGCTGAGTACGCTCAGTTCTTTAGCTTTGGAACTAACGACCTGACTCAGATGACATTTGGTTATTCTAGAGATGACGCTGAAGGTAAGTTCCTATTTGTCTATCTAGAGAAAGGCATCTTATCTAACGATCCATTCCAGACACTCGATACAAAGGGTGTTGGTAGACTTATGGAAATGGCTGTAAAAGAAGGACGAGCTACTAGGCCAGACCTAGAAGTAGGTATCTGCGGAGAGCATGGCGGAGACCCAGATTCTATAATGTTTGCTCATGAGATAGGACTCAACTATGTAAGTTGTTCTCCATTCAGAGTTCCTGTAGCTCGTTTGGCAGCAGCTCATGCAGCACTTAAAGAGAAACAGGCATTTAGAGATAAGTAATAATCATATAAAAAAGGCGGGGAGATATTCCCCGCTTTTTTTATTTTCTGCTTTTTATCTAATTATCTGTCAAAAATAGTATTCTTCCACAATGTTCGCAAGTAATTAATTCATCTATTTGCTTTAACTTTTCTATAAGGAAAAGGGATAACTCAACTCCACATTCTGAACATTTCCCTTCTATCACTTTTGACATTCCCCTACCCCGTCTATTCTTTCTTATCGCCTCGTATTTAGAAAGCAATTTTGAATCTATATCCTTTATCTTTTCCAATCTCTTGGCTTTCAAGTCCTGAAGACCCCCTAGAATTTCTTCCTCTAATTTTTTAGCTCTTTCTAAGACCTCTTTTAAAGATATCCTTAAGTTTTCTAGCTCCTGTTTTATCTTTGGGGTTTCTTCTCTAAGAGAATCTAAAATTTCCATAATCTCTAAGATTTTATCTTCCAGTTTGCTCTTTTCCTGATTAATATACTGAATCTCTTGGGTGAGTCTATCCACCTCTTTCTGAGTAGAGACATTTTTATAGAGACGTTCTTCATCTTTTTTCTTTCTCTCTTCTAAGCTGGACAATTCAAGTTCAAATTCTTTAAGAGAAATCTCCTTTGATTTTATTTCTTCAGACTTTTTATTGTAAAGATCAGTAAGAGACTCAATCTTTCTCCTCAATTCCTCCCCCCTATCAAGATTCTGGAATTTCTCTTCAAGACTCATAATCTCTACATCTAACAACTGAACTTCCCAGAGATTCCGAAGCTGATCTGATATAGACATCCATAATCCCCCTGAAAGGAATAAAAATGGTGGGCGAAACAGGACTTGAACCTGTGGCCTCCTGCTTGTAAGGCAGGCGCTCTAACCACTGAGCTATTCGCCCATGGTGGGCCCACCCGGATTCGAACCAGGAACCGACCGGTTATGAGCCGGCAGCTCTACCGTTGAGCTATGGGCCCTTTTATCAATGACAAAAATACTATACCATAAAGGATAAAGAATTGCAAGGGGTATAGCTGCAACATTTACCCAAGATCGGACTATTGAAGTAGATGTAATGTTGTGGTATACTTAACCAATAAATCTTCTCTTGCTTAGAGAAAGATGAGAAGAGAAAGTTTAGTTAAGGAGGAGGAAGATGGAAAGAGACAAGAAGATTTTTCTACCAGAAAGTGAGATCCCACAGAGGTGGTATAACATCTTGCCAGACCTACCAGAACCACTACCGCCACCTATCAATCCGGCAACAAAAGAGCCATTAAAACCTGAAGAACTAGCAAAGATTTTCCCTATGGAATTGATAAAACAGGAGGCTAGTCAGGAAAGATGGATTGAGATCCCCGATGAACTTCTTAGAGTCTATAGAATGTGGAGGCCAACACCACTTTATAGAGCTTATGAGCTAGAGAAGGCACTAAAAACTCCAGCTAGAATCTACTATAAGAATGAGGGTGTTAGCCCACCAGGAAGTCACAAGCCAAATACTGCTGTTGCACAGGCATACTTTAACAAAAGAGAGGGGATAAAGAGGCTTACAACTGAGACAGGTGCTGGTCAATGGGGAAGTGCTTTGGCTTTTGCTTGTAATCTTTTTGGGCTAGAGTGCACTGTGTATATGGTGAGGGTAAGTTATGAGCAAAAACCATATCGAAAGATTATGATGCAGACCTGGGGGGCAACTGTGTATCCTTCACCAACAAATCTAACAAATTCTGGAAGGGCTATACTGCAGGAAGATCCAGACTCTCCAGGAAGTTTAGGAGTAGCTATATCTGAGGCGGTAGAAGATGCTGCTACGCATGATGATACTAACTATTCCCTTGGTAGTGTACTAAATCATGTAATTTTGCACCAGACAATCATAGGGCTAGAAGCTGAAAAACAACTACAGATAGCTGGAGAAAAGAAGCCAGATATAGTCATTGGATGTGTAGGAGGAGGAAGCAATTTTGGTGGTATCACCATGCCATTTGTAAGAAGAAGACTTCAGGGAGAGGATATAAGATTTATTGCAGTTGAACCTTCAGCATGTCCAAGTATTACTAAAGGGCTGTATAGATATGATTATGGAGATGTAGCTGGACTTACTCCTCTACTTATGATGCATACATTGGGGCATAAATTTATTCCGCCAAAGCTTCATGCAGGTGGGTTACGTTATCATGGTATGGCTCCAATAATTTCATTCTTAGCTAAAAAGGGTATTGTAGAAGCGGTAAGTTATAATCAGAATCCTGTTTTTGAATCTGCCATTCTCTTTGCTAAAACAGAAGGAATTATACCTGCTCCAGAGACAGCTCATGCTATAAAGGCAGTTGTAGACGAGGCAATAAAATGTAGAGAAACTGGAGAAGAAAAATGTATACTATTTAACTTTAGTGGACATGGACACTTTGATCTATCTGCATATGAAGCATATCTAGCTGGTAAACTTGTAGATTACGAGTACCCAGAAGAAAAAATATTGGAAGCTCTTTTAGAGCTTCCTGTAGTTTAAGATAGTTCTAGGGGATAGATAAAATCTATCCCCCTAATCATTGTTCTAATATTTCTTGACTATTCTATATTCTTTCTCTATCATCTATTTAAAATTTCTAGTAAGGAGGGATGGACTTGATAAAAGAGTTTCTTATGATTCCTGGACCAACACCGGTTCCTGAAAGTGTATTGAGGAAGATGGCTATGTCTATGATAAATCATAGGGGGAAGGAATTTGCTCAAGTTCTTAAGAATGTCACCGAGAAGATGAAAAAAGTATATCTAACAGAGAGTGATGTCTTACTTTTAACAGCATCTGGTTCAGGTGGTATGGAATCTGCAGTTGTCAACTTTCTATCACCAGGAGATAAAGCTATCTTCTGTGTAACAGGGGCTTTTGGAGATAGATGGGCTAAGATGGGACAAGTTTATGGAGCAGACGTTATAAGGATAGATATACCAGTAGGGGAAGGAGTAACACCTGAGATCATAGAAGACACACTAAAGAAGAATCCTGGGGTAAAAGCAGTATATATAACACATAACGAGACATCGACAACTATAACTAATGATCTTTCTAATATTGGAGAGATTGCTCACAAGTACGGCGCTATAGTAGCTGTAGATGCAGTAAGTTCTTTAGGAGCTATTGAGCTAAAGATGGATGAATGGCAGTTAGATGTAGTAGTAACCGCTTCCCAAAAGGCTTTAATGACACCTCCAGGATTAGCATTTGTGGCTGTCAGTGAAAGAGCTTGGGAACTCTATAAGTCTGCAAAGATGCCAAGGTTTTACTTTGACCTAGGAGAGGCAAAGAGGATGGCAGAGAATGGAGAAACACCATTTACTCCTGCTGTGTCTCAGGTATTTGCAATAGATGAAGCACTAGATATACTATTCTCTGAAGGATTAGAGAATTCATGGAAAAGGCATAAAATCTTAGGGAAGGCTGTTAGAGAAGGGGTAAAGGCTCTAGGGTTAAAGCTTTTAGCTAAGGAGGAATTTGCATCAAATGCAGTTACAGGTGTGTATCCTCCAGATGGGATCTCTGCAGATGACCTAAGAAGAAAGGTAAAGGAAAGAGGAGTAACATTAGCAGGAGGGCAAGGAAAACTCAAAGGCAAGATCTTTAGGATAGGACATATTGGATATATTCTAGATACAGACATTATAGTAACTCTATCAGTCATTGGAGAAACATTAAAAGAAATGGGTTATGAGATAGAGCCAACATTAGGTGTAAAGAAGGCTTTGGAGGTCTTTAATGAGGGTTCTAATAGCTGATCCTATCAGCAAAAGCGGTATAGAGACTTTATCTAAATACTGCAAAGTAGACATAAAAACTGGACTTAGCAAAGAAGAACTTATAGAAATAATACCAGGATACGAGGCATTAGTGGTTAGAAGCGAAACTAAGGTTGATAGGGATATCATTCTTGCAGGGAAGAATCTAAAAATTATTGGAAGAGCGGGAGTAGGTGTAGATAATATAGATATAAACTCAGCTACTGAAAGGGGCATTATTGTTGTAAATGCCCCTGAAGGTAATACTATATCTGCCTGCGAGCATACATTTGCTTTAATGTTGGCACTAGCAAGAAATATACCTGATGCTAACGCCTCGCTTAAAAAGGGAGAATGGAAAAGAAAAGAATTCATAGGAATAGAACTTTATGGAAAGACTTTAGGTGTCATAGGACTTGGAAGGATAGGCTTAGCGGTAAGTCAAAGGGCTTTAAGTTTTGGAATGGAAGTGATAGGCTATGATCCCTATATAACCAAAGAAAGGATAGTCGAAATGGGAATTAAGCCTGTATCTCTGGACGAACTATATGCTAGTAGTGACTTTATCACTATCCATACCCCATTAACATCTGACACAAAAAACCTTATAGATAAATCTGCATTTTTAAAGATGAAACGTGGAGTAAGAATCATAAACTGTGCTAGAGGTGGAATCATAAATGAGCAAGATCTAATATGGGCTATAGAAGAAGGAATAGTAGCAGGGGCAGCTATAGATGTGTTCGAGAAAGAGCCACCTCCAAGTGGTTCTCCGATCCTAAAGAATAATAAAATAATAGTAACACCGCATCTGGGTGCCTCTACTATAGAAGCCCAAGAAAGAGTATCTCAAATAGTAGTAGAGGACATAATAAGACTATTTAGAGGAGAACCGGTAAAGAATGGTGTAAATATAGGTACTATAAGAAATCCGGAGATATATTCATTTATGAAGTTAGGTGAACTATTGGGGAGATTTGCGGTTCAATTAATAAATGTACCTGTAAAAAAAGTAGAGATAGTATATAGTGGCAGGATAACAGATTACGAATGTAACCCTATAACTGCCAGTGCTATAGCCGGTGTTTTACAGCAAGGATTGACTGTTCCGGTAAATATAGTAAATGCATTCTTAATAGCAAAACAGAGGGGTGTATCTGTGTCAGAGAGAAGAATCTCTGAGACTGAAGGATTTGAAAATCTTATGACCGTAGGGCTTAACGATAAAGTAAGAGTTTCTGGAACTCTTTTAGAGAATAAAGAAGCTAGACTTATAAGATACAACAATTATTATCTTAATGTAGCATTTAGTAATTACATGCTTTTTACCGAGCATATAGATGTCCCTGGGATTATAGGGAAGATTGGCACAATACTAGGTGCAAATAATATAAACATAGGCTTTATGCAGGTAGGAAGAAGTGAAAAAGACGCAGTAATGATTCTCTCTGTAGATAGTCCTGTGGAAGATAAGATACTGGAAGAGATAAAGAAGATTGAGAATATAAAGCTAGTAAAGAGAATCTATCTTGGAGGAGAAAAGTTAGAAGAAGACTGATAATTTGAGATACCTATTACATATAGATAAACTTCTAATCTTCGGTCTACCTTAACTGGTCGCCATTTATCAAACGTCCAATAGTAAGTAACTACTCTACTTCCAGGAGCAAGTTCTCTCTCTAGCTTTTCTCTAAGTCTTTCATTTGTATGTTGCCTAAGAAATAAAGTAACTACAGTAGCCTTTTGCAAGTCAGCATTGTAGAAGTTTTTATACTTTACCACCGCCTTGCCTAAAGTGCCTGAAATTATAACCCTAAGCCAGCTAATTAGAAATCTTATTGGGTCTATTTCATAACCTATCGCCTTAGCTCCAAAGTCTTTTGCTGCAGTAGTTACTATTCTTCCATCACCAGCTCCTAGATCATATAAAACATCGCCAGGATTAACATTAGCTAATCTTAACATTGCCTTTACTGATTCCATTGGTGTAGGACTCCAGCCTGCTCCAAAGAGTTCTGTCCAAAGAATCCATATGAAGAAAAGTATTATAGAAGAAAAGATGAATAGAATTACTATCCACATATAACTATTCTTCAAGGGACTTAAAAATAGAAATATTAGTCTCTTTCAGAAGGTCTACATCTTCCCATCTATCTTCCTTTAAAACTCTTACTATAGGTCTTAAAGGAAAATCTTTATTAACATCTACTACTATAGCTGTTTCTCCGGTACTGAGTAATACGATATCACCAACAGGGTATGGAGCTATACTCTTGACAAAAGCATTAACGATATTATAGTCAAACAGGGTCCCAGACCCACCCATAATAAACTCCATTGCGTCACTTGGAGAGTAAGCCTTCCTATAGACCCTATCTGTAGTCATTGCATCATACACATCCGCAATACTAGCTATCCTAGAAAATATGTGAATCTTTTCACCTTTTAATCCTCTAGGATACCCACTTCCATCATACCTTTCATGATGATCCAAAGCTATGTGAGAAGATGTAGCAGGGATATCTCTGTCCTGTTCTCTCACCCTTTTATAACCGTAGTGTGTATGAAATTTAACTATCTCAAATTCTTCAGGTGTAAGTCTGTCAGGTTTATCTAGTATCTCTTTTGGGACATCTAACTTACCTATATCATGAAGCATACAACCAATTCCTAAATCTCTTAAAAATTTGTCATTATATCCAAGTTTTCTTCCAACAATAATAGATATTAAAGTTACACTTAAGGAGTGGGAAAATATATAGTTATCAAAGCTCTTAATATCATAAAGGTTCAAAAGAATTTGGTCACTACTCAATATCTCATCAACTATACTATTCACAACGCTTCTTATCGACTCTACATCTAAAGGGAGTCCTTTACAGCTCCTGTGGAAATTATCCTCTATAACCCTAAGTGCTTCCATTCGTGTTTCTATACTTATAGGGTCTGGAACTATTATATCTTGCGATATATCATCCTGTATGTATATATGGGTGATCCCTAACTCTTTAAGTTGCTGTATATAAGCTTCAGTCAATTTTACTCCAATGTTTAATAATATGGCCCCATCTTTTCTAAATATAGGATAGCCTAAAATATCTCCAGGTTTAGCCCAAGTAATCTTTATCCTTCTCATATAGTTTCATCTTCTGGATATGAACCTATTATCCTATAAGACCAGACAACTTCTTTCAATACCTCTAACGCCTTCCTTACATGTTCCTCCTCTCTATGACCCTGAAACTCCACAAAGAAAATAAACTCCCAAAGGACTTCTCTAGATGGACGCGATTGTATCATAGTAAGGTTTACATTATTCTCTGCAAAACATCTGAGTGCATTAAATAGAGAACCCGGCTTATGAGCAGTAGAAAACATAACCATTGTCTTATCCTTACCGCTAGACTTGTTCTCATTATTCTTACCAATTATCAAGAATCTAGTACGATTGTTCGGGTCATCTTCAATCCTAGAAGCAATTACCTTGAGACCAAATTTTTCTGCTGCTACCTCTGAACCAATAGCAGCACTTTCATTATCTTTACTTGCCATCTCTACAGCTTTAGCAGTGCTATTTGTCTCTATTAAGTCCACACCTGGAAAGTTTTTCTCTAAATAGTCCTTACATTGTCCAAATGCCTGAGGATGAGAGTAGATCTTCTTTACTTCTTTAACATCATCTCTAGCGATAAGATTGTGTGATATTGGGATTATTATTTCCCCTATAATATTTAATGGAGAGGTAATAAACATATCAAGTGTATAATTTACCACCCCTTCAGTAGAGTTCTCTATTGGAACAACACCTAATATCACTTCCCCTTTTTCTACAAGGGAAAAAACCTCAGGTATACTTCTAGCTGGGAGATATATAGCGTCTCTACCAAATCTCTTTAACGCTGCAAGATGTGTAAATGTCCCTTCTGGACCCAAAAAAGCTACCTTCAAAGTTCCTTCCAAAAGGCGACAAGAAGAAATAATCTCTCTAAATATATTTTTGATACTCTCACCTGATAGAGGTCCACTATTAGATGATAGAAGATCCTTTATATGGGATTCCTCTCTGGGAATATCAATGAAAGGCTTGTTATTTTTAATCTTCTCCCTACCTACCTCAAGGACTACCTTAGCCCTTTCGTTAAGAAGTTTTAATATCTCCCTATCTATCTTATCTATAATCTCTCTGTACTTCTCAATCATTGGCAATACTCAAACCATAGGTTAAACTATCAACAAGAGCCTGATAACTCGCCTCTAAGATATTAGAAGATACCCCTACGGTACTCCAAGTAGTTTTACCATTTGTGGATTCAATCAAAACCCTTACAGTAGCCGATGTTCCTTGAGACCCCTCTAGGACTCTTACTTTATAGTCAGTAAGTTTTATCTCAGCAAGCTGTGGGAAAAACTTTATTAATGCCTTTCTTAGAGCCTTGTCTAAGGCATCCACCGGGCCATTTCCCTCACTTGCAGTATGTTCGAGAACTCCATCGACATTTATCTTGACAGTCCCCTCACATATAATCTTATCATCTATCTTGTCTATGAATATCCTGAAACCTTGAACTTCAAAAGGAGGCTTATATAGACCTAACATCTCCTTTACTAAAAGTTCAAAGCTAGCCTCAGCGCTTTCAAATTCGTATCCTTGGTACTCCAACTGTTTTATCTTTTCTAAAAGACTAGTAACATTCAAATCATTTAAATCTATCTCTAATCCTAATTCTTGTATTTTATAGAGAATATTAGATCTTCCTGAAAGCTCAGATACAAGGATCCTCCTCCTATTACCTACTAATTCCGGATTTATATGTTCGTAAGTTCTGGGGTTCTTTAATATTGCATTTACATGAATTCCACCTTTATGTGCAAAGGCATATACGCCAACAAAAGGTTGCCAATTCGCTGGAGGATTATTAGCTATATCATCTACATAATGAGAGACTTCAAATAACTTCCTTAAAGACTCCTCAGGTAGACACTCTATATTTAACTTAAGCTGAATAATAGGGATGCATGAACAGAGATTAGCATTACCACATCTTTCTCCATATCCGTTTATTGTCCCTTGTATCTGCCTACATCCTTTTTCAACCGCTACTATAGTATTTGCCACTGCCAGATCACTATCATTATGAGCATGAATACCTAAAGGAGCCTTTATATATTTTTTTACCTCATCTATAGCTTCCGAAATAAACCTAGGAAGACTTCCTC
Source organism: uncultured bacterium (assembly GCA_937958695.1). Lineage (GTDB taxonomy): Bacteria > DUMJ01 > DUMJ01 > DUMJ01 > DUMJ01 > DUMJ01. The sequence continues at coordinate 86,269 of CALGNK010000013.1, read as the reverse complement.
CATTTGTATCACAAAGGACGATCCAGTCTGCACCCTGTTCTTCGGCTACTTTCAAAGTCGCTATAGCATACTGAGGATCATCCCTGAATCCGTCAAAGAAGTGTTCAGAATCAAAGACTACTTCTTTACCTTTAGACTTCAAGTAACCTACTGAATCTGCTATAAGCCTTAAATTTTCTTCTAAAGTTGTACGAAGTACCTCTTTTACATGAAGTCCCCAACTCTTACCAAAGATAGCTATACTAGGAGTATCTGCATCTAGTAATGCCTTTATATTCGCATCCTCTGAAACTGTCTTATCCACTCTTCTAGTACTTCCAAAAGCTACAATCTTAGCAGTTTTAAGATTAAGACTTTTGACCTCTTTAAAATACGCAGCATCTTTTGGATTTGAACCTGGCCATCCACCTTCTATATAGTGAATCCCAAGTTCGTCAAGCTTACGTGTAATCTTTAACTTATCCTCAACGCTAAATGATATACCTTCACGTTGAGCACCATCTCTAAGGGTAGTATCATAAATATATATCATTTCCTATCATCCTCCAATTTACTTAAGACCTTACTCACAACAAGGTCTCCCATCTTTGTTGTATTAACAACTTCTCCCTCTATATTTATATCGGGTGTATGATACCCTTCTTTAAGAACCTCTTCTACCGAATCTTCAACAATACGAGCCAATGTTTCTCTTTTTAACGAGTATCTCAAGAATAATGCAATGGTAAGTATAGTAGCAAGAGGATTAGCTATACCTTTCCCAGCTATATCAGGGGCAGAACCATGGATAGGTTCGTAAAGTGCATACTTTTCTCCAATACTAGCAGATGGCAACATACCTAAAGAACCAAGAATGGCTCCTGCCTCATCACTTAAAATATCGCCAAACATATTCTCTGTAAGAACTACATCAAAATCTCTTGGTCTTCTTATTAGTTGCATAGCACAGTTATCTACATACAGATGTTCTACTGTAACCTGAGGATACTCTTTTGCCTTCTCATTTACAACCTCTCTCCAAAGCCTAGAACTTTCCAATATATTTGCTTTATCAACAGAGGTAACCTTCTTCCTTCTAGAAAGAGAAAGATTAAATGCTATATCAGCTATACGTTCTATCTCATATCTATGATACACTAGTGTATCAATAGCCTTTTCTCCATCTCTATATTTAGGTTCACCAAAATATATACCACCTGTAAGTTCCCTAAGGATAATAAGATCTACTCCATCTACAATCTCTGATTTTATAGGAGAGGCAGAAAGAAGTGGTTTCATAGATTTTACTGGCCTTATATTTGCAAAGACACCGAGATTCTTCCTCAACGCTAAAAGCGCCTGCTCTGGTCTTTTAGATACCTCTATATTATCCCATTTAGGCCCACCAACAGCACCAAGGAGGACTGCATCTGAATTTAATACAATATCTAATGTTTCATTAGGAAGTGGTAATCCATATTTATCTACCGCTATACCTCCAATAAGTGCCTCTTCAAAAACAAGGTCAAGATTTAATTCTCTATCTAAGGCTTTAAGTAGTTTAACCCCTTCATTAACAACCTCTGGACCAATTCCGTCTCCTGAAAGAACAGCCATCTTAAACATTGATACCTAATCTCCTTCTAGTGTAATTTGTAAGTCCTCCGCTTTTAATAATATCCATAAGCTGAGGAGGATAAGATTCTGATTTATACTCTTTATCTTTACTCTTGTTATATATCCTTCCAGATTCCAAGTCTATCTCTAAAAGGTCACCTTCTTCGCATTCTTCGACCACATCTTTGCATATAAGAACTGGTAATCCTACATTTATACTATTCCTAAAAAATATCCTAGCAAAACTTATCGCTATTACTGCACTTATTCCTGCCCCTAAGATTGCAAGAGGAGCATGCTCTCTTGAACTTCCACAACCAAAATTTCTTCCAGCTACAATAATATCTCCTTTAGAGACCCTAGAAGAGAAATCAGGTGCTATTCCCTCCATACAATGCTTACCCAGCTCTAACATATCTTGAGTTACCAAGTATCTAGCAGGTATAATAACATCTGTATCTATATTATCTCCAAATTTCCAAGCCTTCCCAATCATTACTAACCTCCAAGGATTATATTGCTGTGAATTTTAACCTTAAAATAGTCTTAAGTCAAGTAAAATCGGAAACTTTATCCATTCTAAAACCTTAACAAAAGGTTAAAAAGTTCTTAATATTTTCTTAACAATATAATTTTATACTGTAAGTGTCGAAAGACACCAACACCAGGTAACCTCTCATAACCCACCTCCCTATAGAGCCCCCTCGGGGCTCTATAATTTTTTAAGGGTTTATTACTACTTTTATCCTCTCAGGAAGTTCCATCGCTAACAATGCCTTATCTATCTCTGTAAGAGGAAATTTATGAGTGATTATTTTACCAGGGTCTACTTTTCTTTTTTCTAAAAGAGATATCACTTTGGTCATAACCCTAGGATTAACAGAGAATGATGCGTCAACTCTAGTCTCGTTAAAATGAATTTCAGCAGGAGAAATCGGGATAGTACCAGGGATAATAACACCAAACATATTTATTCTGGTTCCTCGTCTAGTTAATTCAAATGCCAATTTAGCAGCTTCCAATACGCCTGCAGCTTCAAAGACTATATCTGGTCCGTTAGGAATGATATCATACACAGCCTCTTTTGGATTAATAATTTTAGAGTTTATTGTATGAGTTGCTCCAAGTTCTTTAGCCTTTTCTAACCTTTCATCCACCACATCTATAACTATGGTATTCCCGGCTCCACCTGCCACTGCAAGTTCGAGGAGTAAAAGTCCCATAGCTCCAGCACCTATAATAACAACATCTTCTCCTAATCTAAGGTTTGAATATTCTATCATCCCTTTATAAGATCCAGCTAAAGGCTCAGTAAGTGCTGCTGAATCAAAAGAGACATTCTTAGGCTTTTTATATAAAACACTTGTAGGAACTGCTACATACTCTGCAAATCCACCAGGGAGAACAACCTTTTGTCCTTCTCCACCGATAACCTTACCATTTCTACAATAGTGCTCAAGACCTAATCTACAGTTATCACATTCTCCACAAGAGATAACAGGACTTAAAACTACTTCATCTCCCGGATTCCAACCTTTGACTTCCTCTCCAACCTCTTCTATTATTCCAGAAATCTCATGTCCAAGTATTATTGGAGGAGTCCAATTGGTTCTTCTACCAGTATATGCAGAATAATCTGTTTGACATATGCCACAAGCCTTTACCCTAACTAGCACTTCATATTTCTTTATGGTAGGCTTAGGAAGTTCTTTTAATACCATACGCCCTACATCTTCCAGAACTGCAGCTAACATCTTACTATGACCTCCTTTTTAATGTATTTAGACTGTATTTTAACACAAAATTTTACTTGTTTGACTTTCATTCTGTTTTCTGATATTATACCTTTGACCTTTTAATCGGTCCGGTGAGTCCGAAAAGGTTTTGCCGGATCGCCCCAAGAAAGGTGAGGTGATCCATCATGGGAAGATTGAGAAGTAAGGATCTGTTAGATACAGACCTCCTTACAAAGGAAGAGATACTACTAATAATAGACACCGCTTTTAGGTTTAAAGAGGGTGGGCTCAAAAGTCTTTCTCTTACTGGTGAAGCTATCTCTCTGTTATTCTTCGAACCTAGCACTAGAACTAAGAATTCTTTTGAGATTGCAGGAAGGAAGCTTGGAGCTATGGTGGTATCTATGGATACTACCGGAAGTAGCCTAGTTAAAGGGGAGTCCGCTTTAAATACGGTCAGGACCCTCCAAGCTATGGGGATAAATTACTTTGTCATAAGACATAGGGAATCTGGATTTCCCTATCAGATAGCGGAAAGGGTTTCAGCATCAATAATAAATGCCGGAGATGGAACAAGAGGGCATCCAACTCAGGCACTTCTAGATGCAATGACTATGATAGAAGCAAGAGGGGAAATCGAGGGTAAACGAGTAGTCATTGTTGGGGATATACTGCACAGCAGAGTAGCCAGGTCTAATATATGGCTCTTAAAGAAGCTTGGAGCAGAGGTAATACTTGTAGGGCCACCAGAGTTCCTCCCTAGAGAGTTTGAAAAACTTGGAGTTGAAATAAGTTATTCTCTCGATAATGTTATAGAGGATACGGATATCCTTATGGGTCTCAGGATTCAAAGGGAAAGAATGGAAAAGATGCGCATATCAGTAGAAGAGTATATAAGGAGATATCAGATTAACAGAGAAAGGGTTAATAGAGCTAAACCTGACTTAATAATCTTGCATCCAGGACCAGTAAATGTAGGGATAGAGATGACTGAAGATATACTGTACTCAGAGTTATCCTTGGTAGAAAGACAGGTAACAAATGGTGTGTTTATCAGAATGGCCATATTAAGTCTACTAAAAGAGACAAGGGATGGAAGCAACACTTAGAGATGTACTCGCTAAGGCATACATAGAGCATAAATTGATATTACAATTTAATATACAATCATTAGAAGACATAGTTGGAATAATCGAAGCAGGATACGAATTAAATGCTCCTGTTATCGTTGCCTGCACTCCAGAAATCTTAAGTCTTTTGAGGGGAAGAAGTATAGTAGGTGTCTATAGATCCCTTGCAGACTATTGTAATACTCCTGTAGTGCTTCATCTAGATAAAGCAATAGACCTAAAAGATGCATGGAGAGCTATGAGCATCGGCTTTACATCGGTAATGATCGATGGATCAAATCTACCCTACGAAGAAAATGTCAAGCTAACATATACTGTGACTGAATTTGCAAAGGCTGCAGGTATCTCTGTAGAGGGGAAGATAACCCCTATAGATAATACTTATTCAACATTTCTAGACTTAGCTACATCATTTATAGCTGACACAGGAATAGATGTTTTAGAGATAGGTATAAAATCTTTTATTGACGCTGAAAAACTTGTAAATATAAGAAAGATATTAAAGATTCCTCTCTCGCTTCGTAAGACCTCTGATATGTCTATAAAAGATTTAAAAAAATTAAAAGATTTTGACATATCCAAGGTTTGTATAGAAAAAGATCTGCCTTTGTTAGTTAAAGAAACATATAAAAAACTTGTTAATATCGAATCATTAGATATACTAACTATTACTATAAAAGGAAGAGAAAAGTTAAAACAAATAGTCAAAGAATTATTACAAGAGGTAGAGAATTAGGTGGCGTATATTTTATACGCCACCTACAATCTTTATCCTATAGCCTCTTCTATCACTTTCACCAAGCTTTCAGCGTCTAACCCGTACATCTTAAATAGTTCTTCAGATTCTCCAGAGGCTCCATAACATGTTACTCCAAGTTTTATAAGTTTGACTTTTATTCCCTCTTCCCCTATAGTAGATGCTACAATAGAGCCCAATCCGGTATTAACATTGTGATCTTCGTATGTAACCACTAAACCTGTATTACATGCCTCTCTAAGCATCGTTCTATCCAAAGCTAATGGACAAGATACATTTATTACTTTCACAGAGATTCCCTTAGATTTTAGAATTTCCCAAGCTTTGAGAGCCCTATATACCATTGTTCCCATTGTAATAATAGCTCCATCTTTGCCATCTCTTAAAAGATCCGCCTTTCCATATTCAAACTCGTAATTAGCATCATAGAAAGGTTTCCCAGACTCATCTGTTATTATTGGTATTACTGACCTTCCCATAGCAACCAAAAAGTTACCTTCTACCTTAGCTATATACCTTATAACGATATCTGTTTGATTAGGATCTGCTGGGACTATAACTTTAAAGTCAAACAGATTTCTCATAACCCCTACATAATCTATGCACTGATGTGTCTTCCCGTCTGAACCAACATCTAAGCCACAGTGCGTAGTAATAAGTTTTAGGTTTGTGTTATTTATGCTGTTAAGTCTATGCTGATTATAAGTCTCATCAACACCAAAGACTCCAAAATCAGCAAAAAAACTTATAACTCCTTGGGTAGAAACCGCTCCAGCAATAGTAGCAGCATTATGCTCCTGTATACCAACCTGGAAGAAATGATCGGGGGAGACTTTACTAAAACCGTCAGTCTTTACAGAACTGGCAAGATCACAGTCAAAAACTACAATTGGGGTATGTCTCCCATCATTATTTCTCTCTCCTAGGTCTTTTAAGGCATTACCAAAGGCACTTCTATTATCTATTTTGTCTCCTGGCTTATAGGTAAAGGGAGAACCAGTATCTATGTTTACAGGTTCATTGGGTGGGAATTTATGAGTCTCTGGTTCAAATGCATCTCTAAGCCTTTTATACTCATCCAAATCATCATCAAGACCAAGTTCTTCCATAGCTCTCTTATACTCATCCATGGTAAGAGCCTTACCGTGGTAAATTTCTTTATTTTCCATAAAAGAGACACCCTTTCCCATTACGGTACGAGCAATAATAACTACAGGTTTATTTCTTCTTAAGGTATATCTTATAGCCTGGTATATCTCTTGATAGTTATGCCCGTCTATTTCAAGGACCTCCCATCCATCAGAGAGATAATCCGCCTTTATATCCTGGGGCATAACAGACCTGTTAGTACCACTTATCTGTAATCCATTATTATCTATGACTGCTGTAATAGGAAGGTTATACTTTACTGCAAAACGCCTAGCCTCTGATAATTGTCCCTTTTGCTGTTCTCCGTCACCCATAACCACAAAGGTGTGGGAGTCTAACTTTTTAACCTTTCCAGCGATAGCAAAACCGCAACCTGCAGATAGACCTTGCCCAAGATTTCCAGTAGTCCATTCTAATCCAGGAACAGTTCTTTCCATATGACCCTCAAATATACTACCTGCCTGTCTAAAATGGGCTATAGCCTTATCAAGGTCTACAAAGCCAAATCTTCCTAAAACGGAATAAACTCCAGGTGAGGTATGACCATGGCTTATAACAATTCTATCTCTATTCGGATTGTACGGGTCCTTTTGGTTGACGTTAGCAAAAGAATAAAGAACTATGTATATATCGATAGAAGACATAGAACCGCCTGGATGACCCTGTCTGGCTAGCGTAGTCATCTTAAGGATATCCCCTCTACAAAGTACCCCCAATCTTTCAAGTTGTCTAAGCTCTTCAGATGTTAGAGCCTCTTTGTTAAATCTATTCATCAAAAAACCTCCTAAATTATTTTACTAACTCTGGAATAAGAAGTGCTTGATTAATAGCCTCATCAGCATGCTCGATAAAAATAAACTCTATATCATCCTTTACTATCTGAGGAACTTCTTCCAAATCCCTCTGATTTTCTCTAGGAAGCATAACGGTCTTTAATCCTGCCCTGTGAGCTGCTAAAACCTTCTCCCTTATTCCTCCCACAGGCAAGATCTTTCCCCTTATCGTTATTTCACCTGTCATGCCTATATCCTTTCTCACCGGAATCCTTCTTATTGCAGAAGCTAAAGCAGTAGCCATAGTAACTCCAGCAGAGGGACCATCTTTAGGAATAGCACCAGCAGGGACATGGATATGTATATCCCACTTATCGAAGAAGTTGCTCTCTATTTCCCATTCTCCTGACTTCGATCTTACATAGGTAAGTGCAGCTCTAGCTGATTCCTGCATAACCTCACCAAGCTTACCTGTTAGTATAAGGTTACCCTTACCAGGGACTAATGCTACCTCAATAAACAGTATGTCTCCACCAGACTCTGTCCAGGCAAGACCAGTTGCTACCCCGATTTCATCCTTTTCACCAGCAAGTCCAAATCTGTACCTCGATATACCTAAGTATTTCTCCACCTCAGTTTCGGTAATTGTAAAAGGTCCCGTCTCTCCCTGCGCTACCTTCTGAGCTATCTTTCTCAAAACAGAACCAATTTCTCTCTCTAAATTTCTAACCCCAGCTTCTCGAGTATACTCTCTTATTATCTTCTTTATAGAAGACTCTTCAAAATTAACTATCTCTGGCTTTAACCCATTCTCTAATATCTGCCTAGGGATAAGATATTTTTTGGCAATCTCTAACTTTTCATACTCAGTATATCCTGGAAGGGTGATAACCTCCATCCTGTCTAAGAGAGCAGGTGGAATTGTATCTAGCATATTGGCAGTAGTTATAAAGAATACCTTAGAAAGGTCAAATGGAACATCAAGATAGTGGTCAACAAATTTACTATTCTGCTGAGGGTCTAAAACTTCTAATAGTGCTGCTGCAGGGTCTCCTCTAAAGTCTAATCCAAGTTTATCTATTTCATCAAGCATAAAAACCGGATTATTTGTTCCTGCTTTCCTTATACCTTGAATTATTCTGCCAGGAAGAGCTCCAACATAGGTCCTTCTATGTCCTCTTATCTCAGCCTCATCTCTAACTCCACCTAGGGATATCCTAACAAATTCTCTACCCATAGCCCTAGCTATAGACATACCTAGAGAGGTTTTCCCTACTCCTGGAGGGCCTACAAAACAAAGGATAGGGCCATGAGTGTCGGACTTGAGTTTTCTAACTGATAAAAATTCAAGTATACGGTTTTTAACCTTCTCTAGGTCATATTGATCTTCATCTAGGATCTGTCTTGCCCTTTCTATATCTAGATTATCTTCAGTAGACTTAGACCAAGGAAGATTTATTAACCAATCTAAGTATGTTCTACTTACTGTGTACTCTGCTGCTCCAGGCATCATCTGAGAAAGTCTATCTAATTCTCTTTCTGCTTCCTTTCTTACTTCTTCAGGCATACCTGCCTTCTCTATCTTTTCACGTAATTCATTTATCTCTTTTGTCTGTTGGTCTAACTCACCTAGCTCCTTCTGTATCGCCTTAAGCTGTTCTCTAAGGATATATTCTCTCTGACGTTTATCCATTTCAGTCTTTATCTCACTCTGTATCTGCCTTCCCACCTCTAATATCTGTATTTCAGAATTTAAAAAGTATGTAACCTTCTGAAGCCTTTCTTTAACATCGATAGTCTCTAAAACTTCCTGCTTTTGGGCGGTAGAGATATTAAGATTCGCTGCTATGAAGTCTGCCAATCTATTTGGTTCGTTTATATTCATAGCGGTTATATATGCTTCTTCAGAGAGATATGGAGCCATAGAGACAACTTTTTGGAAAAGGTCTAAAGCATTCCTCATAAGTCCCTGTATCTCTATAGTAAGTTCATAGACTTCTTGAATGGGTTCTACATTTGCCTTAAAGTAAGGTTCAGTCTCAATAAATTGATTTATCTTTATCCTTGATATCCCCTGGACAAGAAGCCTTGTGGTTCCATCGGGAAACTTTAGCATACGTATAATAGCACAGGCTGTTCCAACATTATAAACCTGATCGGGATTAGGCTCGTCTATCTGAGGATCTTTTTGAGTAACCACACCAAATATCTTATTCCCTACAGCTACCTCATCAATGAGCTTTATAGACCGTTCTCTTCCAACCACTATAGGGGCAACCATAGCGGGGAAGATAACCGTCTCTCTTAAGGGAAGAATAGGAAGGATCTCAGGTATCTTAACTTCATCACTCATACATTCCCCTCCTCTATTGGTATATTTGTAACCTTTGTTGTCTTAGGAAAGACAATCTTTAATATCCCATTCTGAAAAGAGGCCTTAGCTTCTTCCTCTCTAACAAATGTCGGTAAAGGGATTACCCTCTCAAAAACTCCATAATTTATCTCCATCTGATAATAAGCCTCTTTTCTATTTATATCTGGTTCTTTTCTATTTCCTCTTATAGTAACTATATTCCCTTGAATAAAAACTTCTACATCTTCCTTATTAACTCCAGCTATTTCTACTAAAACAACAATCTCTTTATCTGTCTCATAAACATCTACAGAAGGTTTCCAGGAATAAGAGCCAAAGATACACTCCATAAATTGCTGTACTTCTCTGTCCATCTTCCAAAAATCATCAGAAAAATTAATGGGTCTCCAATTAGCCATGAGATTACTCCCTCCTCCAAAGAACACGAACCAACTTCTGCGTCTCGCTAAATTTATACTCAATCTCACCCTTAAAGGCTTTAAATACCGCTCTACCTATTCTTAGAGCAAGAGCCTCATTTGTTGTCTCTATACATATCTTACCATCCTTATCCTCTATACTCATAATTCTTCCCAATGGATTCTTCTCCTTCTCTCTTGTTTCCTCATTCTTAATCAGGTTCACTATCTCTTCCTTATGACTATCTATAAATTTACCAGAAAGTTCAACCAGACCCATCGGATAATGGTCTTCTATCTTTCTACATGCTGGACACTTGGCGTTACCGATATAATCATTTTTATCAAGTTTTATCTGTTTTATATCTATAAATTGCCACTGTTTCTTATTATAAACGACTCCACAAGAAGGGCATACATTCGGGTCATGGTACTCAACCCCATCTATATAAGGATCATCTAGATGCTCTGTTGTTTCTCTTATCTGTCTACGTATTATACTCATTTGTTAACACCTCCTTATTCTCTATAATCTTTATTAACAGTTCAGTGATAGGATCAAAGAAGTACATCCTCTTTACTGAGAAACTAACTATTTCACCTGCTTCTAATATATAGTCCAAACTTCTTCTAAGTTTAATGCGGATATTATCTTTAATCCTAACAGTAACAACCTGGGACTTCTCGGAAGGATTTGGCTCACTAACCTCTACTATTCCTCTAAAATCGTCCCCCTCTATTATGTCTTCAGCCTTTACGCCTCCTATAACCTCCCCTAAAAGACCTTTCGTAGGAAATCTTATCCCACCCCCATAAAATATATTATCAATCACTTTTCCTCTTATAAGACTTAAAGGTGGAGAACCTAAAAAACCAGCTACAAATACATTATAAGGATTATTGTATATCTCATCAAATGTTCCTTGCTGTATAATCTTTCCCTGTCTCATTATAACCAATCTATGCCCTAGAGATATAGCTTCTTTTTGATCGTGTGTAACATAAATAGTAGTTATACCAAAATGTCTTAATAATCTTTTCAATTCCACCCTAGTAGTTTCCCTAAGTTTTGCATCAAGGTCAGATAATGGTTCATCTAAGAGGAATACAGAAGGATTCCTTATTATACATCTTCCTAAGGCAACCCTCTGTTTCTGACCACTAGAGAGAGTTCCAGGCCTTCTAGAAAGCAAGGCATCAAAACCAACCCCTAGAACATTTGAAGTATATCTTACCCTCTCTTCAATCTCCTTGTCAGGAAATCTTCTCAATAGGAGATTAAAAATAATATTTCCTTTTGAAGTCATATGAGGATAAAGTGCATAGTTTTGGAAAACAAAACCAACTCTTCTATGTCTAGGGGACATACCATCAACACATCTATCATCAAAATATACATGGCCAGAATCTGGTTCTATCAAACCAGCAATAATTCTTAAAAGGGTACTCTTTCCACAGCCAGAAGGACCTAAGACTGACAATACTTCTCCTTGATGAACTTCAATACTAACTTCATCTAGGGCAGTTACAGGGGCATCGGTAGATAAGAGACTTCCACTTTCTAATTTTATAAGCCTTTTCCCTCTAAAAGAACCTAAGTCTGACCTAAAGACCTTAGTGACATTCTCTAATCTCACACTAGACATATAAAAACCTCAAGATTAACTAAAATCTATTTTAATTATAACACATTTATCATGATAAGACAGGCAATCTCTGTTTTTGGAATAACTACAACAATTACGAAATCTTGTAAGTCCTGAGGTATTATGTTTATAATATCTACAGGGAGTAATTTATTTTATGACTATAAATTTTAAAATTAGGAGGTTATCTATATGTTTAGAAAGATTCTATCTCTCTTTATTCTAGTTATCTTATTTATTAGTCTAAATCTGGCTCTTGCTCAGGATAAAAAAGAGCCTAAATTACCGAGTTTTCCTATTCAACTACCATATAAGGTTATTGTAGAAGAGGCTACTGTATCTAACGAGATCCCAATGAGATTTACTATACGGTTAAAAAATAATAGTGAAAAGACCATGACTCTTACCAATTATACGATAGAAATAGTTATTCGTAGTAACTTGGACAAAGGTTGGATTCCAAAGTTAATACTAGAAAACCCTCCTGAAAATACCTCTATCATGCCTGGACAGAGTATAAATTTAGTATATAAAACTTCTACGAAAGACGTCTTCATTGCAATTGATGAGGGAAAGGTAACTCTTAATACATCAAATCAAATATCGGTATATGTTTATATTAAAGGAGAAGAAGGGAGTGAGTACTCTAGATTCTCCTATAAGCATGACTTCTTATGGAAACCCAAGATAGCTGATTTGGCTATTAAAGACGTTAAGATTGAATTCTTAGGCTATGATAGAGATCCTTATTATAAGAGAAAGATCAAAGCTTCTCTTCTAATAGAAAATATAGGGGATACGTATCCTATCTTGTATGGCGATAACAAAAAGATAAATGAATCTTTAGTGCAAATAAAGTTGGTCAGGAAAAAAGATGGTAAGTCTTTCTACCTACAGATGGAACCTATTGGAGAATTGAAAATAGGAGAATATACATTCGGGTCAAAGGCTCAGGTTGAACTGCCATTTATAAGCAAATATCCACTATCAGGTATAGATATTACTGGTGAATTTGATGTTATTGTCAGTTTTGATGAAGAGATAGATAAAAAAGCAAACACTAGCTATTATCATTTATTCTCTGATAGAAATAGAGAGAATAATATATTTGTCAAATCGGTAGCTTTTAATAATGTCTTTGATCTAGGAGCATTTTATCCTAAAAGGGTTTCTATATTAAAGCCAGCTGGTGTAAAGAGAGAATTTTCAAGACTAGAACAGGACCTTATGTATATAGACATAAAGAGCTATGTAAGATTAGACCTTATTGATGATAATTCAACTATCAAGGTATATTTTAATAATGAGCCTCTTAGAATCTTTAGTATAATCATAAAGGATGTAGATAATTATAGGGTATGGTTTGAAAGACCTAAGAGAATAGGAAAGGGAAAGATAAAGGTTGAATTAGCTGGAATTACAAGATTCTCAAAAGACGATCTAGAGGTAACAGATAGTTTTATAATTTCTCCAGCTCCATTACCTTCAGATATATCTTGGCCATTCTACTTCGATGCATCTCCAGATGTATATATGTTTTACTTTGGGAAGGATGATCCAAAGCCACCCTACGGTTCTACACCTATCTCTATAGATGATATAAACATTAGAGGTAATGCCCCTATAAGTATATCTATAGCTTTAAGGAGTCCCCAAATTACCTGGTTTGATGTTTCTAAGAGTTCTAAAGATATTCCTTCTAATGCAGACTTAAGATATTATGCTGGGGCTAATAGATATGCTATAGAAGTTTATATAAGGCCTAGTAATAAGTTAAGATGGCAACTCTTAGAGCATATTGAAGCTCCAGTGTCGATCGAACCTAATAAACGTTCTATAATAACAGTAAAGCTAGATGAGGTCAAAAAACTTCTTGAGGGGCATCTTACTTCAGGGGAGAATGAGTTACTTATTCAGGTAATTTATACTTTTGAAACGAAAGAGAGATATATAGCAAATCAAGAGGTAAAAGAAGTAATCATGAAGTATGCGATACTTTCGGATATGTATTGGACAAGGTTTAAGATATAAAATAATTTCATAATCTTCTAGAAGGAGGAGATAATTATGGTTCGAGTAGGAATTATTGGAATGGGTATAAGAGGTAGGCTATATGGAAGAGCAATACTACAGAATCCTAATGCTAAATTAGTTGGATTTGCTGATATTAATCCTAAGAATCTTAAAGGAGCAGAAAATTTCTTTGGTGTTAATGGTACAGTAGATTACAAAGAACTTCTAGATAAAGACTTAGATGCAGTTATAATAGCAACCCCCGATTTTGCCCATACTGAACCAACTTTAATGGCAATAGAGAGAGGATTTCATGTAATGGTAGAAAAACCATTAACAATGGATGTAGAAGAAGCAGAGAAGATATTAGAGAAATCTAAAGAAAAGAATATAAAGGCTCAGGTAGCATTTGAAAATAGATGGAATGCCCCTTTTGTTATGGTTAGAGAGTCAATAAATAGTGGAGAGTTTGGAGACATCTATGGTATGAGGATAACTTTGAACGATTCTATCTATGTTCCAACACAGATGATAAGCTGGGCAAATAAATCTTCCCCTGGATGGTTTTTAATGAGCCATTGCGTAGATATGGCACTTTGGTTGACTAAAAAGATGGTAAGATCTGTAGATGCTAGAGGAATAAAGAACGTCTTAAAGAAGAAAGGTATAGATACATATGATATGATTGACGCTAGCCTAAGATTTGAAGATGGTAGCATAGCTCATATCTTCTCATCATGGATACTTCCAGAGAGTATACCATTTATCGCTCAATTTAAATTTGAGATATATGGAGAAAAAGGCTACTCCAATATAGACTTTACAAACTCCGTAATAACAAATGCAAGCGAAAAGTACTACTTTGCTGGGATGCCTACCTTATGGGCGGATATACACAATAGACTTACAGGTGCACCTATATGGATGTTAGACTCATTTATAGATGCCATAGAGAACAACAAACCAATAATAGCCAGCCTAGAGGATGGGGTAGAGGTTACTAGGATAGTATCGGGTATACATAAGTCTATAGAAGAAGAGAAGGAGGTAAGGATACACTAGAATCTATATACCCTTACCTCAAAAATCCTAGCATAAGGATCTCCGTTTGTAGCTAGCACCTCTATAGATATTCCATCGCAATCAATATCTTTAAAGCTATGCCTTCTTTTTCTGTAATAATTGTTCCATATCTCTAAAAGCTTTTTCTCTTCCCCGTTAATCTTGTAGTAAATGACATAGTCTCTAACACACTCTGGCTCTGGAACTTCCCTAAGATACTCTGGAGAATCAAGATAGGTATCAAAAGTAAGATAGATTGTATTTATAATAGTTCTTCTAGGGAAGTTTATATCTATCCTCTGAGGAAAACCTTTATCCGATATCCAAAGATTTGGACCATAATATGTTGGTCTAGATATGCCGTTAACAACATTTTCTGGAGAATAAGGATAGGAGATAGGAGCTATCTTAAATGCATAAACCCCATGGGCTATCTTAAACTCTGTAGAAAAGTCAATCCTCTGAATACCAGGAAAGGAGCGTGGATTAAAGCCTATGTAAAAATTCTTATTACCTTCAAGTTTAAAGAGATAAAAACCTGGTTCTATCTCCCTTTTTATATGAAAATCTACCCAACCCTCAAAGGTTTCTCTAGTTAACTTAGAGCTGGCTATAAGATTATTTAACTCTGTATCCCTAAGAGAGTTGACTTTATATACAGAGAGTGTAAGTTCTGTCTCTCCTTCTAATGAAAGATATAATGATAAAGAATCTATTTTAGAAGAAGTTAACACTAAAGACTGTCCAATAGGGGAAGAAACTGGAAGAAGGTATTTAAATTCTTCTATCTCTAAAGGCTTAGAGCTACTTGCAGTAACTTTACTATTTTTAGCTATATCATTCTCGTCCTCATTCTTGATATCAATTATATAGCAATCTTCTCTCAGAAGAAGTTGTTGTAGCTCCTTTATATGATTATGGTAAACCTCTCTGGGTGATATATCATATTTCTTACAGAGGTAGCTAGCGGTACCTACAGCTTGACCCAACAAGCCACAAGTCCCCTGAACTCTCGTAGAACCCAAAGCGACATGAGTTGCACTTATGTTTCTGCCAGCAAACATTAGATTTTCTATATCCTTAGAGTATAGACATCTGAATGGGATACTGTATATATCTCTTAATCTATATTGTTCGCAAGGAGGACCTGGATCAAATATACCCTTTGGAGGATGCAAATCTATAGGCCAGCCGCCATAGGCTACCCTATCTTCAAACAGAGTCCCTTCTTCAACATCTTTTTGATTTAGGATATAATCTCCTATAAATCTTCTAGACTCTCTCTTGCCAACAACCTGTCCGATCCAATCCAACACATAATTTTCTGCCTTATGATTCCCCCTATTTTTAATATGATCCCATACTCCAAATAGGATCTTAGTGAGTTCTTCTTTAATCTTATCGTTATCCTTTATGGTATCTAACATCCCACCATACTCTATCCACCAATAATTCAACTCATTAGGGGAATGACTACGATAGTTAAGGTCTTTCTCTTCAAATCTATAAGCCCATTCTGGAGGATTAAACTTTACTGGATGGTCTAGTCTCTTGGTAGTAAACAAGAGAGAACTACCTAATACATAATTGTCAGGTTTATCAGGGGCTAAAGACTCGCCAAATTCATCCTTCCCTTCCCTGCCCATTCTGTATTCTGCACCAGCACTATGAGCTATAATACCATCTCCACTACAATCTATAAATACCATAGCTGAAAGTATAAGGGAACCTCTCTGATTTTCTACTCTAATAGCCTTTATCTTAGAGGGATTTTCCATAATAGCTTCCTTAGCCTCAGTCTCTAGATAAAGGTCTATATTAGTCTCTCTCTTAACGAGGTCTAAGAGCACTATGTCTTGACTGGGCTCTAACCAGACACTTCTGCCAAATATACTACTAAACTTTGTCTCTGTAACAATCTCGTCCACAATACCAGATTCTCTAGCAAACATATGACCACCACCGGCAGCACCGCATATGTGAACTCTTATCTCGCTACTAAAATTTCCACCTAAAACTGGACGGTTATGAATTAAAGCAACCTTGCATCCAAGTCTAGCTGCACTTATACTTGCACAGATACCTGCTATTCCACCACCAACAACAATAACATCATAGTTATACATAGACTAACCTCCATTAGAATCTTCCATACTTTATACCAGTTTCAATAAAAGCAATATAATTTCTTTGCATCCTCTCACTTATAGATTCCTGATATGGACCTGCAGTAGGAGAAAGTATGAATCTACCCGTCATACCTTCTTTCAAAATTTCCCTAGTTAACTCCCTTACATCAGTCTCATCTAGACCAGCAAGATCGTCATACTGTATGTTACCTATAAGTATCATATCTCCTAAAACTTTTCTAGCATCAGACAGAGTACAATCTCCGACTGGTGGAGCTTCTATGGTATGTAAGCCATCAGGATTTATATACTTTATCCCATCTAATATCATCTTCAGATTTCCATGGTAATGAACGATAGACCACATCCCATAACTCCTTATAAGGTCTACAATTCCTTTTACATATCTAGCACAAAGTTCACCAAAATAATTTGGAGAAACAATCGGTGGCCCTGCAAATTCAGCCCCAACTATAAAATATACAGGTCCAACCTTATTTTCCAAAAGGTATCTATACATCTCTAAGACTCTTTCATATATTACGTCCAAAAAGTTGATAAGCTTATCCCTCTCCTCTAATGACCATATACAAAAATCTTCTATAGAACATAGATGGAATAGAACCCCTAATGGATCACCTATATCTACCATCATCAATCCCCTATCTCCTAGCTCCTCTTTTTCTCTAAAGAAACTACTCACATCAGGTCTAGGAGGCTCATAGGGAAGTTTTAGAATCTTCTCAAGATCTTCTATCTCTTGAATATATGGTTTTATAACTTTACTCCTTCCATCCTTTATTACTCTCTTTTGCTCTAAGATTATATCTTTATAAAGGACCTTTTCTTTTATAATCACTTCATCTTTTTTCTCTATTATCTCTTTGGCCCTTTTTATCTTGGGAGAAGCTGAGAAACAAAAACCAGTATAAAAGTTTCTCCTATCAAATATATCTACTCCGTACCTTTCAACCGCATCCAAAACAGGTCTATAAGAGGAAATCTTATACACATCCACATAACATCCTATCGGATGATATGGGAAGAGTAACCAGATGGGAACTCTGTCTATATCTTTCCCCTCGAACAATCTAGTTAATCTCTCTTTGCTTGAAAGAGTTTTCATGTCAGACTCCAACTGTAAAATAATTAGGGTGACAAGGGATAAGCAGATCCCTATCACTTGTCACCCTAAACTCACTACTGTTTTATAAAGAACTGTTCTACAGATCCATTAACCGGAGTTCTTATAGTCCAACTATTAGGCAAATTATTAGGAACGTTTCGGAGATTATCTTTTGCCACTATAGGTATAGGTAATTGCTGTAAGACACCAATACTCCAGAGATTCTTGATATATAAATCCCACATCTTCTTTGCATAGAGTACCCTTTCCTTCTCACTAGATGAAGCAGCTGCCTTTTCTAGATATTCTTTAACTTTAAACCAATCATCTGGATGTTTTACTCCACTCTTACCACCAGAGAGCTCCCAATCTCTCCATAGTGGTCCAACTGCATCTGGAGCCTCACTAAAAGCACTCATAGCACCACGGGCTAGATTTATATAGTGAGGATAGAATAAGACATCTATCTTCCATATAACAATCTGATGAGCATTAGCAGCTACTCTTTGACTCCTAAGTTCAAAACTTGTCGGTTGAATTATTAAATCTATGCCAATATCTTTCCAATATTTTCTCAACATCTCACATATATCCGAATGCATGGGCCAATCAGTAGCTACTAAAATAGACAAACTAAGCCTCTTTCCATCAGGTCTTAATCGGAATCCATCCTTATCCCTTTTACCTAAACCAATAGAGTCCAACAGTTTATTAGCTGAAACAGGATCAAATTTTGCATACGCCTCTGAGTATCTCTTCTCATATACCGGATCAGTAGTTGAAGGAGAATATTGGGTTGCCCTAGCAAGGCCTAATGCATAAAGCTGGTTAATCTCATCCCTATTTATTGCAAGAGATAGAGCCCTCTTAAATCTTGGATCATTCAAAAGCTTAGCTATAACAGGATCCTCGTTATAGGTATGGTTTATCATAAGGACAGCATCAGCTCCTGTAGAAGGCCATAACATTACCCTGTATCCACCCTTCTTTTCTCCTTCTTTTAGTAATGGATAATCAGCTAATGAAAAATGGAATGTCTGAAGTGTAAGTTCTCCTGCCATAGCCTTCATCTTTACTACCTCTGCGTTAGATACTATGTCTATTACTATTTTATCTATGTAGGGTAGTTGATTACCTTCAGTATCTACCTTCCAGTAGTACGGATTTCTCTCTGCAACAACCCTACTAGGTGTAATAGATACAACCTTCCACATCCTAAGCACTGGACAGTCCGGATTTGTATAATAGGTACCATTAGCCCTATCCCAGAAATACTGATGCCAAGCCTCGAAACCTGCCTTCTTAGCCATATCATTTAATTTATCTATAGGCGTATAATTTGGATGAAACTGTTTTAGATAGTGTTTCGGTAAAAGAGGGAAGGAACCCTGGATATTATATAGGAATACACCGTTTGGATTTGGTAATTTAAACTCTATAGTGTATTTGTCTATCTGATTTATCTCTACTACCTTGTCTCCCATCCTCATCCAACCAGGAAGCGTTGGACTAAGCTCCTTGCTAGTCAAAACTTCTTTGTACCAGAACATAACATCATCAGTGGTGAATGGTTCTCCATCAGACCATTTTAAGCCTTCTCTAAAGCGAATAGTATAAGTCTTAGCATCCCTAGAAACTTTCCATCTTTCAACTAGGTTTGGAAGTAGCCTAGTGCCACTAAAATCATACTGAAAAAGGTCCATATCTGCTATACGGCCTCCAAGATAGGAAAGAAGCGCATAGTGTCTTCCAGTTACTGCTATATAACACGTCCCACCGTACTGTCCAATCTCCTCTAACGGTTCCACCACTACTGGATTTTTAGGGAGCCTCTCTTCTACCGGAGGTAGTTTTTTAGCCTTAACTAGCTCCGTCAGCATAGGCGACTCGCTATATCTACTTATCTTTCTCCCAGTAGCTTTCTGATACTCCGCTGGGCTGTTATAGACTTTTACACCCTGCGATTCCTTTTGAGCAAATACTGTTGGAATTACCCCAACCAGTAAACTAAAAATAACAAGATACAAAATAATAAATCTAAAAATTCTACACATAAAGAGCACCTCCTCTTTTTCTTAAAATTCTATGTTCTAATAATAGACTACCCTATAGATAGGCATAATTCAATAACAGATCTTGCTAAAAAACTAACCCTATATGCTAAATAGAATCTTCTCTATGCGGTCTTATGGGGACGTGGTGCATCATCCACTCTTTGGGTGTCATTCCAGTAACCTCTTTAAAGGCTCTTAAAAAAGAAGGGACATCACTATAACCAACCTCAAAGGCGATCTCACATATATTTTTGTTAGATTCCTTTAAGAGATATTGAGCTAATTCTATCTTCAGCGTCTTAAGACATTGAGAAAAGGTCATCCCTATCTCCTGTTTAAATCTTCTACTAAAATGAGATGGACTATATCCTACAGCAGAGGCTACCTGTTGCAATGTAATTCCTCTTATAGCTCTATTTCTTATGATATTTACAGCCTTCTGCATTGGGGCTGATAGAACTGGTAAGGTATCCAAGATAGAAAGATAGTAACTCTTTCCCTCTTGCTGTTTTTTAAGTTCAAAAAGATTTATCTTCTCCTCTATGTAAGAGGCAATTAACTTACATATATCCTTCCAGTAAAGCAGTTCATTATATGACTTGATAGGTACATCCTTTACTACTCTATAGATATCTTTGATGTCTATATCATTATAATTTTCAAAATATCTTTCATATATAGAGAGATCAGGATATTTGTCTATAAATACTTGCCCTAGGAATATACCACCTATCAAGTGATTACCATAAGTTATAGGAACTACAATATCAACTAAACCGCAGTGACAAGGTTCTATGACAAATTTCTCCTTACTATTAAAAGCATCTATTAAACGATTATGCTCCATCCTTACACAATCTTTATGCCTTTCATTCGAAAGCTTAGTCAGCATACATAGTGGAGAATTGTGAGACCTAAAAATCCAGTTTATATAAAGTTCGTTAATCTTATAGGTAAAATAATTGAGATCATATATACATATCTCCATACCACTTAACTTGGAGATAGACTCTATATAATTCTGGAGTGTCCCCCTGTAATTTCTCATAATCTATCTATATAGTAAAGCAATATAAGGATGTATTCAACCCAAATTCTTTAGATATGTTATAAAATAGGGGCAAACTATCTCCTAATTCTAACAGAACCTCCTTGACAGAGATTATAAGACATTGTTATATATATAGAAATTCCTTTATAAGTAAATATAAAAACTTAGAGAGAAAAGGAGAGGAGTTAAGTTATGCCTAAAAACCCTTCAAAAAGGTTTAATCAATTGGCACCTTATGTTTTTTCTATACAAGATGCAAAAAAACTAAAATTAAAGGCTGAAGGAAAGAGAATAATAGACCTAGGTATGGGAAGTCCAGACCTGCCAACACCAAAACATATAGTAGAAGCATTAATAGAGGCGGTAAGTAATCACAGTGAAACGCATAGATATCCAAACAGTAAAGGGCTACCAAAGCTGAGAGAAAGTATATCCTTATGGTATAAGAATAGGTTTAACGTAGATATAGATCCAGAAAGAGAGGTTCTTCCACTTATAGGTTCTAAAGAGGGGATATCACATCTAGCATTAGCATATATAGACCCTGGAGACTACACTATTACTACGAACCCTTCTTATCCTGCTCATTATAATGGAACATTTATAGCTGGAGGGCAAGTATTCTTTCTACCTCTCAGAGAGGAGAATGACTTTATCCCAGATCTTTCTGAGATACCTAATAGTGTACTTAACAAAACAAAGCTTATGATAGTAAGTTTTCCTCACAATCCAACTACAAGTACGGTAGATAAGGATTTCTATAGAAGCATATTAGATTTAGCGGAAAAGTACGATTTTATATTGGTTAGCGACCTAGCTTATTCAGAGATATGCTTTGATGGGTATAGGGCACCTAGCCTCTTGGAATTAGACGGAGCAAAAGATAGGGCTGTAGAATTCAATTCTTTTTCTAAGACATTCAATATGGCTGGCTGGAGAACAGGCTACGTAGTAGGAAATCAGGAGATTATCTCGAAATTAGCTCAGATTAAAAGTTATATCGACTATGGAGTATTTGAAGCAATCCAGTATGCCTGCATCTCTGCTCTTAATGGACCATTTGATGAAGTGAAGAAAACGGTAGAAACTTATAAGCGTAGGAGAGACATATTTATTAACACATTAAACAAGTATGGAGTTTATCCAAAGGTTCCTAAAGGGACTATGTATGTATGGCTCCGAATCCCAGAAGGGTATACATCCCAGGAATTCTCTAACAAGCTCTTAGAATGGAAAAATATAGTAGTCTCTCCTGGAGACAGTTTTGGTAAGCATGGAGAGGGCTTTATAAGGGTAGCGCTAGTAGCAGATGAGTCACTTATACAAGAAGCAGGAGAGGCTATAGGTTCTATGTATCTTAGATAACTTATGATATAATTGATACTGAAAATAATTTTTGTAAAAAGAGGTAGAAGATACAAAATGAATCCAAGAATTCAAGTAACAGATAATCTAGAAGAGTTACTAGACATACTTCCTCCATTCCTCAAAGAAAAGGTCTCTAATATGGAGGAATTGGAAGACTTGATAGAGATTGTAGTCGACTTAGGTAGGGAGCCAGAAGCTAGGTTCCCTAATAGGGGAGTATTACTTTCTAACGAACCTGTAACTATTGAAGACATAAATTACATTGTCTCGAAAGTTGGTAGTTTCGATGGCAATAACAGAGCAGGGATACCTAAGACCCTTCACCGGATCTCTTGTATAAGGAATAGGAGAGGAAACATAATAGGACTTACACTAAGGGTTGGAAGAGCAGTATATGGAACGGTAGATATTATAAGAGATGTTATAGAGACAGGTAAAAGCATCCTCTTATTAGGAAAACCTGGCGTTGGTAAGACTACTATGCTTAGAGAGATAGCAAGGATTCTAAGTGACGAATTCAAAAAAAGGGTCGTAGTTGTAGATACATCTAATGAAATAGGAGGAGATGGAGATATTCCTCACCCAGGTATTGGAAGGGCACGAAGGATGCAGGTATCCTCTCCAGAAAGACAGCATGACGTCATGATTGAGGCGGTAGAGAATCATATGCCTGAAGTTATAGTTATAGATGAGATAGGAACAGAGCTAGAAGCTAAGGCAGCTAGAACTATAGCAGAGAGAGGTGTTCAACTTATAGGAACAGCTCATGGAATAAATCTAGAAAACATACTATTAAATCCTACCCTTTCAGACCTTGTTGGAGGCATACAGGCGGTAACCTTAAGTGACGAAGAGGCAAAGAAGAGAGGAACTCAAAAAACTGTATTAGAAAGAAAGGCTCCTCCCACATTTGACATTGTTATAGAGATAAGAGACCGAGACACACTAGCTATTCACCACGATGTAGCCCAAGTAATAGACTATATGTTAAGAGGTTATTCTCCTAAGCCAGAGATTAGAACTAGAAGAGATTATGGGTATGAGGTAATAGAAGAGGCTTCTATACCAACCGAAGAGGAGATGGAAGAGGAATTTCAGAGGAATAATAAGTATTTTAGAGTGTATCCATTTGGTATAAGTAGGAATAGATTAGAAAAGGCAATAAGAGAACTGGATGTCCCTGCACTTATTACTAAAAAGCTCGACGAGGCAGATTTCATACTCACACTATCTTCTCATGAAAAGAGAGAAGGTAGTAAATTATTAGCCAAAGCCCATAGAAATATTCCTATATATAGTATAAAGAGTAACACCCTTGTACAGATGAAGAATTTCCTTAGAGGATATTTTAATGGAGAAGAGCAGGAAGAGTCTGAATATAACAAAATCTTAGAGGAGATAGATGAGGGGATAAGAAAGGTCCTAGAGACATTAGAACCTGTAGAGCTTGCGCCTCAAAATGCTAGGATTAGAAGGTTACAACACCAAATTATAGAGAGGTATAATTTTCGTTCTGAAAGTATTGGAGAAGAACCATATAGGAGAGTAAGGATATTACCATAATGCCCTTTATTACTTTGGAAGGAATAGATGGTAGTGGTAAAAGCACTGTAATCTCTCTTTTAAAAGAAAGGCTATTAGAAAAGGGTCTAGATTTTATAGTAATTAGAGAGCCGGGGGGAACTCTTATTGGAGAAAGGATAAGGAGTCTTCTACTAGACCCTAACTATTCCTTATCGCCCATAGAAGAGGTCTATCTCTATGCTACAAGTAGAGCTGTTCTTGTAAGAGAAGTTATTCTTCCAGCTTTAAAAAATGGAAGCCTTGTCATATCGGAAAGATATATCGATTCTTCTCTTGCTTATCAGGGTTATGGTAAAGGAGTGCCGTTAAAGCTTATATACGAGATAAATAGACCTGCAATTATGGGTCTGTATCCAGAATTAACTATTCTTCTAGATATAGACCCTCTTATATGCCTTGAACGGCTCAAAGATAAGAAAAAAGATAGAATAGAGCTAGAGGGATTAACCCTTCAGAGAAACGTAAGACACGGTTATCTAAAACTAGCAGAGTTCTATAAAGAGAGATATCTACTTTTAGATGCAACAAGGAAGCCAGAAGAAATCGTTAGCGAAATATTAAAAGAGCTCAAGAGGGTTATAAGATGAAATTGTGGGTCTTAGTAAGGCTTATATCAATAATCTCAGGTTCTATAATTGTTTGGTATCTAGCTAATATAATAGGAAAATCTATTATTTCAGAGATAAACAAATCTACCCATTATAAAGATAATAAACAAAGAATTATTACTCTTGGGTCTCTAATTACTTGGACTATCAGAGTTATCATAAGCATATCTGCAGTAGTGTGGAGTTTAAGAGCACTAAATATAGATCCTAGCCCATTTATAGCTGGAGCAGGAATATTAGGGTTAGCAGTAAGCTTTGGTTCTCAAAATTTAATAAGGGATATGATAAATGGATTTTTTATAATATTGGAGAATCAGTATGATATCGGTGATGAAATAAAAGTAGGAGCAATTCAGGGTAAGGTTGAAGACTTAACTCTAAGGACCACTAGGGTTAGAGATGAGTCTGGAGCTTTATATATAATTCCAAACAGCTCAATCACACAGGTAGCTAATTTAACTGATAAGTGGACAAGGTTATCATACACAATAAGTGTAAATAATAAGGAATCTCTAGAAAAGATAGAAGAGGTCCTAGGATATGTTCAAAAAAAGATGAACGAAAAGTATAGAGAAGACATAATAGAAGTACCAAAGATAGAAGGTATACAGGCATTCGATTCTTCTACTGTAAAGTTAGTTATTTCTTGCAAGATTTCTCCGCATAAAAAACGTATGATAGAACCTTTCTTCCTTCTCTCTCTAAAAGAGGGGGTAGAGAAGATAAATCTAAGCATAGTATAGGAGGTGTTGTAGAGTGAAATTAATCCTTATTATTACACAGTCAAGCGATGCTGATCTTCTTATATCTAATCTAGTAGAGGAAGGTTTTGGTGCAACTAAATTAGCCAGTACAGGCGGATTCTTAAGAGAGGGAAATGCTACTATACTAGTTGGAGTTGATGATGAGCTTGTAGACGATGTGCTAGGGATAGTTAGGAGCACCTGTAAATCTAGAGAAAAACTTATGAGCCCTACCCCACCTGGTATGGTAGAGTCTATGGGAGGATTCATCCCATATCCTATAAAGGTACAGATAGGTGGAGCTACGATTTTTGTCATTAATGTAGATAGATT
Source organism: uncultured bacterium (assembly GCA_937958695.1). Lineage (GTDB taxonomy): Bacteria > DUMJ01 > DUMJ01 > DUMJ01 > DUMJ01 > DUMJ01. The sequence goes on along the minus strand of CALGNK010000013.1, from coordinate 60,639 downwards.
TGAGAAGGTATGAAAGATATCCTAGGACAAAGGAGAGCAAGAATAATACTTGAAAATGCCATTAAACAGGAGAAGATTCCACATTTCTTTCTCTTTGTAGGACCTAATGGGGTTGGCAAGGTCTCTATGGCCAAGGAGTTCGCTATGACTTTAAATTGTACTTCTACAGACAAACCCTGTAGAAGTTGTAATATATGTCTGAGCATCATAAATAATAAAAATCCAGATTTTATGCTCATCAACAACGAGACGATAGGTATATCTCAGGCAAGAGAGTTAAAAGAGATTGCGTTTCTATCTCCAATATCAGGTAGATATAGAGTTTTTGTTATAGAAAACGCAGAAAATCTTACTCTACCTTCAGCTAATAGTCTCTTAAAAGTCCTAGAAGAACCCCCATCATCAACTATCTTTATATTTACGGTAAGAGACTTAGGAAATATCCTTAAGACTATAGTATCTAGAGCCTTGATTGTTCCTTTTTCCCCTGTCAGAAGAGAGATTATATTCTCTATACTAGTAGAAAGGGGATGTCCAGAAGACGCTGCACTAGAGATAAGTTATCTATCTGAAGGGAATGTAGAAAAGGCTATAGAAATCTTTGAAGCAGGAAATTTAGAGAGAAGGCTTGTTCCTTATCTAGATATAGAGTCTCTAGAAAGTCCAGATACAGTATTGGATACAATTGCTATTTCTCTTAGAGATAGTATTATAAGACTAGCTGGGGGGGATGAAAGATTTATTATATCAAAAAGCTATAAAAGCATGATTAATGAGAATAGACTAGAAAATCTTATAGAAAGTTTCTTCTTTATACAGGAGATAAAGACTCTAGAAGAGAGTAATAGTGATTGGAAATTAGCTCTAGCTTTACTCTATAGAGAATTGGAGGTAAGATAGTTGTTTCTCTATCTAGTTAGACTATTAGAAGTCTTTACAGAAAGAGGATTATATATATCGGAAGAGAAATATGAAAGCGGTTCTAGTGTTATAGTTCCCTATAGAAATAAAGAATATATAGGAGAAATTGTCTGTAGACTAGGATTCATTGAGGATGAAAGAGTGGCTTCTTTAAAGAGGATTATTAGGAAAGCCCTTCCTGAAGAAGAATTGGAGGCTAGAAATCGTAATCTAAAAAGACAGGAACTGTTCAATGTTGTAAAGAGTAGGATAAAAGCACATAACCTGCCGATGAAATTAGTAAAAGTAGATTTTGGAGTAGACCCCGATAGGATAATATGCTTTTTTACAGCTGAAGGGCGAATAGATTTTAGAGAGCTTGTAAAAGATTTAGCATATACTTTGATGAATAGGGTAGAACTAAGACAGATAGGTGTTAGGGATGAGATAAAACTTATAAAGGGACTTGGTACTTGTGGTAAGATAGCCTGCTGTTGTGAGTTTTTGGAGGAGTTTGCCCCCATATCTGTAAAGATCGCAAAGGATCAAGGATTAATTTTAAATCCAGCTAAGATATCTGGAATCTGTGGGAGGTTGATGTGTTGTCTTAGATTTGAAGCTGAGTTCTATAGTAAAGTTATAAAAAATTTCCCAGAGATAGGATCCACTGTAGAGTCTGAGTTAGGTGAAGGAAAAGTAGTGGGGATAAATGTACTTAAAAACACACTAATACTAGAATTTAAAAATGGTTGGCAAAAAGAAGTTTCTCTAAAGGATATAAAAAATAAAAATGGTGCCGAAGACCGGATTCGAACCGGTACGGACTTACATCCACTGGATCCTGAGTCCAGAGCGTCTACCAATTCCGCCACTTCGGCACAATTTCATTATAATTTGCCAGATAAAAATGTCAAGGAGGATAAAGACCTATGATAATTACGGTAACCCCAAATATATCACTAGATAAGACCTTGGTTGTAGATGGAAGTTTTGAGATAGGTAAAACTCACAGGGTAAAAGAAATAACATATGTACCAGGAGGAAAGGGAGTAAATGCCTCTAGGGCTCTATTAGGACTAAATTACAAAGCCCCAGTAATAGGATTTATTGGAGGAAACACTGGTAAGCATATACTAAGTATATTCGACCATGAAGGAATCGTGTATGATGTAGTTAATATAAACGGGGAAACTAGGACTTGCTATAACATAGTAGATGTTTTAAATAACACTCAGACAGAAATATTAGAAAGAGGACCAGAGATAAATGAAAATGATATAAGGCTTTTAGAGGCAAAGATAATACAATATATATCTGAGGATACTATAGTCTGTATGGGGGGAAGTCTTCCAGCTGGAGCACCTATAGATTTATATGTTAGATTGGTTAATCTTATCAAGTCTAAAGGCGGTAAAGTTATTCTAGATACTAGTGGGGAATCTTTAAAAGAAGGTATAAAATCAAAGCCCTTTGCTATAAAGCCAAACAAGGCAGAGGTAGAGGCAATACTTAGTATAAAGCTAGATACTATAGAAAATATAAAGACCGCACTGAAATATTTCTCTGAAAAAGGCATAGAACTTTCAGTTATATCTATGGGTAAAGATGGCTTATATGCATATAATAATGAAAAGTATTACAAAGTGACTCCACCGGTCTTAAAAGCATTAAACGCGGTAGGTTCTGGTGATTCTACAGTCGCAGGTATAGCTCTTGGATTAGAACAGAAGCTAGACATAACTGAAGTCCTTAGGTTAGGGGCAGCTATGGGAACGGCAAATGTCCTAACATTAAAGCCAGGTGAAGTAAGAAAAGAGGATGTGGAAAATATACTTCCAAAAGTAGAGGTGACAACTATATAAGAGAGGAAAAGATTGGAAGATTTAGGATTACTTATCCTGAAGATTCTATCCTCTCTACCACAGATACACTTCTCTTGGCTGAGTTTATAAAGTTAAGAGAAAAGGAAAGTTTCATTGAAATAGGAAGTGGGGTAGGTTGTCTTTCTTTTATGATATTTGATAGATATCCTTATTTCAAAAAGGCGATGCTGGTAGAGATACAGAGAGAGATATTTAATGTCCTAAAAGAAAATATAGAAAGGAATAATCTACAAGATAGAGTTATATTGATAAATAGTGATGCCAGAGAATTACCTTCGCTCTTTCCAAATCTAGCCAACTCTTTTGAGGTAGTATTTACTAATCCTCCCCACTTGAAAAGGGGAGCAGGAAGGATTAGTCCATATGAATCAAAAATAATTAGTACTATGGAGATGTTTCTAACTTTAGACGATATCGGGAAGATATCTAGCCATTTTCTAAAGATAAAGGGAAGGCTATATATTATTCACAGAAGCGAAAGGTTAAAGGAGATAATATCAAGTCTAGATAACTTTGGCCTAGAAGTAAAAAGAATGTCTTTCATATATACAAGTCAAACAAAACCCAGTAAAAGGGTTCTTATAGAGGCTAGAAAGGGAGGAAGGCCTGGGGTTATAATCGAACCTCCAATATTCTTATAGTATGAATCAGAAGAGAACTCCTTACTTAGAAGCTATAATCAACTATATAAGTGAAAAGCCGTTAAGATTTCACTATCCAGGACATAAAGGTAAATTTATTACTCTAGACCTAACAGAATTGACTCAAACAGATAACCCTTTTCATCCAATTGGACCTTTACTAGAAGCTCAAAAACTTACTGCTTTAGCATTTGGAGCAGATCATAGTTATTTTTTAGTAAATGGTAGTACACAGGGCATTCAGTCTGCGTTCCTTACCCTTTTTAAGCCTGGAGATAAGGTTCTAATTTCTTACTACTCTCATAGAAGCGTCATAGAAGGGTTGATACTTTCAGGGGCTGAACCTGTCTTTATAGAAGAAAAGATAGATGAGTATGGAATTCCGCAAAATATAACATTAAAAGAGATAGAAGATAAGATTGATAACAGTATTAAAGGGATTTTACTGACAAATCCAAACTATTTTGGATTAGTTCCAGAGATAAAAGAGATAACAAAGTACGCCCACAGTAAAGGTATACCTGTAATAGTAGATGAGGCACATGGGGTTCATCTAAGTTTCCATAGAGACCTACCCATATCAGGGTTAGAGGCTGGAGCGGATATAGTTATTCAGAGCATGCATAAGATGGGATTCTCATTAACCCAGGGGGCACTAATACATGTAAAGGGTAATAGGGTAGATAATGATAGATTAGAAGAAAACATAATGTTACTCTCCACTACAAGTCCTTCTACTATTATCTTGGCTTCTATAGATATAGGAAGAAGAGATCTCTATCTAAATGGAAAAAAGAAGTTAGATAGATTACTTCCTATGATAGAAGAATTAAGAGAAAATATAGAAAGATTAGGTTTCTTTGTATACAAAAAAACTAATATGGATAAGACTAAGTTAACATTATATGGAATAGAGGGGAATAGATTATCTTCTGACCTCTGGGAAAGGTACAGGATACAAGCAGAGATGTCCTCCAAGGCGTATTGTCTATTTATCATCTCTCTACTAGATACAAAGAGAACACTAGAAAAACTTTGGAAAGCGCTTAAAAATGTAGATGCCCATCCAGCAAGCAGAATAATAGAAAAGCCACCTAGATATAACCTAGTATATATTCCTAGTAAGGCATTCTTTTCTTCTAAAAAGAAGGTTAGAGTAGAAGACAGTGTTAATAGAATCTGTGGAGAGATTATTACCCAGTATCCTCCCGGGATTCCGTTGCTTATACCAGGAGCATTAATAACTGAAGAGATAAAAGAATATCTGTTATCAGTTGGGAAGGGATATATTAGTGTTATTATCGATTGAAGGACCTATAGGTGTTGGAAAGACATCTCTGGCTAGGATAATAGTAAGTGAGCTAGGTTTTAAAGGTACGTATGAATTGTCCTATAAAAACCCCTATCTTAATGACTTTTACAATGATGTAGAACGTTACTCATTCCCAATACAGATAGAGTTTCTTGTTAATAGGTTTAGACAGTGGAGATTAATACAAAATACTGATAAAGATTTGGTCTGTGATTATTTCTTTTATAAGGACGAGATATTTGCTCAGATGAATATAAAAGGGGAAGATATAAGGCTATATAGAAGGATATATAATCAGATGCTTAAGCACATAAAACCACCAGATTATGTAGTATATCTTTCTGCTAGCCCGGAAGTTTTGATAGAAAGGATAGAGAAAAGAGGAAGAGTATATGAAAGATCTATTAAGTATGAGTATCTCTGGAATTTACATAATCACTACGAAGATTATATGAATAAATATAGTCTTTCCCCAGTCCTAAAAATAGAAGTAGGAAATCTAGACTATGTAAATAAAATAGAAGATAGAAGGTATATAATCTTACTAATAAAGAACTTTATAAAAGCTTATGAGTAATAGGATTATCCTAGGTATCTCTGGTAATATAGGAGTTGGAAAGACTACATTAGTAGAACGTTTAGCCGAACATTTTGGCTGGGACTTTTACAAAGAGCCAGCAGAAGAGAATCCATATCTAAAACTATACTATGAAGAACCGGAAAGGTGGGGACTACACTCTCAGATATACTTCCTAACTAATAGATTTGAAGAAGAATTAAGACTTAGTAATCTTGGCAGGTCATACATCCTTGATAGAACCATATATGAAGATGGCGAGGTCTTTGCCAAGATAGCATTGAGGGAAAGAGAATACAATACATACCTTAAACTCTATAGATTAGCGGTTAGATATCTACCAAAACCTAACCTTATAATCTATCTAAGAGCACCCATAGATATTCTAATAGAAAGGATTAAAAAGCGTAAGAGAAAGGAGGAGAACCTAATATCCTATGAATACATAGAAAGGTTAAATAGAGCGTATGAAGAATGGTTAAAGGAATTTAAATATGTTAAGGTGGTAGTGTATGATGCCAAAGAGGATATAATAGAAAACATAGAATCATTGATATCTCTTATAGAAAGAGAGATAAAATCATTGACAGGCAAGGGTTAATATGATATATTCTAAACTGCAAGCGATTTTACAACTATTACTAATATAGTAAAAGGAGGGAGAGAATGCTACAATATATACTTAGACGTATCCTGTATATGATACCTACACTGATACTTATATCGGTGGTATCATTCATAATCATCCAGTTACCCCCAGGCGACTTTTTGACCTCTTACATAGCTCAGCTTAGTCAGACAGGAGAAATGGTAGATGAGGCAACTATAGCAGCCCTAAAGAAGCGTTATGGCTTAGACCAGCCCTATTACATTCAGTACTTTATGTGGGTAAGAGGTATGTTCCAGGGAGACTTTGGACAGTCTTTTGAATGGAACAGACCTGTGAGCCAACTTATCTGGGAAAGGCTTGGTTTAACAGTAGCGGTATCTATCTTTACAATGTTGTTCTCATGGGCACTATCTTTCCCAATAGGAATGTACTCGGCAACTCACCAGTATTCAGCTGGAGACTATTTTGCCACATTTATCGGGTATATAGGATTAGCTACCCCAAACTTCATGATAGCACTGATTCTTATGTGGATAGCGTATTCAGTATTTGGAGCTAGTGTAGGCGGTTTGTTCTCACCTCAATATGTAGAGGCTCCATGGAGCTGGGGGAAATTCCTAGACCTTTTAAATCATCTCTGGATACCAGCTATAGTAATAGGTATGGGTGGAACAGCTGGACTAATAAGGACACTAAGGGCAAATCTTTTAGATGAGCTTCACAAGCCATACGTAGTAACTGCAAGGGCTAAAGGAGTTCCGGAAAATAGACTTCTTTGGAGATATCCATTGAGAATGGCTATAATTCCATGGATAAGTACAGTGGGTTGGACCCTTCCTGGTATAGTTTCAGGTGAGACTATAGTGGCGGTAGTATTAAGTCTTCCAACTACTGGTCCACTTTTACTTAGAGCTTTACAAAGTCAAGATATGTACCTTGCTGGAAGCTTTATTATGTTCTTAAGTTTCTTAACCGTAATAGGAACTCTTATATCTGACATACTACTAGGTTGGGTTGACCCTAGGATTAGGTATGAGTAAGGAGGGAGAGAAAATGGCTGATGAAGAAATCCTTGTCAAGGAAGAGTTAGAAAGTTCGATAGAAGAAAAGATATATCTAGCGTCTCAATGGCAGCTCATATGGTGGAGGTTTAGAAGACATAAATTAGCAATATTTAGTGGTATCATACTAATTATTATCTATTTATTAGCTATCTTTTGTGAGTTTCTTGCCCCTTATGATCCGAATAAATACGATATAAGGTATACCTACGCACCACCTCAAAGAATACGTATATTTAGAGATGGTAAATTAGTAAAACCTTACGTCCTTGGTTATAAAATTGAATTTGATCCAGTAACATTAAGAAGGATATATACCCCAGACCCAAACCAGGTATATCCTATACATTTCTTTATAAAAGGAGACCCGTATAAGCTCTGGGGTAGATGGGAAAGAGATACCCATCTTATAGGGGTAAAAGAGGGTACTATGTTTTTACTTGGAACAGACAGAATGGGAAGAGATATGCTATCTAGAGTTTTATACGGAGCTAGAATCTCTACGTCTATAGGATTAATAGGTGTTTTCTTAAGTTTTATACTAGGGCTCATCATTGGAGGATTTTCTGGTTATTATGGAGGGACACTTGATAATTTTATTCAGAGGGCTATCGAGTTTATAAGAAGTATTCCTACTATTCCACTATGGATGGCCCTTTCAGCAGCTTTACCGCCACATTGGCCACCGGTAAGAGTATATTTTGGTATAACAATAATACTTTCTCTCATTGGATGGACAGGATTAGCTAGAGTTGTTAGAAGTAGATTCCTCTCTTTAAGAGAGGAGGACTTTGTAATGGCGGCAAGGCTATGTGGTGCCAGTGAGTTCAGAATCATAATGAGACATATGGTCCCATCATTTATGAGTTATATTATTGCTAATATAACACTTGCTATCCCTGGTATGATTCTTGGTGAAACTGCTTTGAGCTTTTTAGGATTAGGGTTAAGGCCCCCAACGATAAGCTGGGGTGTATTACTTCAAGAGGCGCAGAATGTAAGGACGGTAGCCCTTTCACCTTGGCTACTTCTTCCTGGGGTGTTTATAATTATAACAGTGCTTTGCTTTAACTTCTTAGGGGATGGGCTGCGTGATGCAGCAGACCCATATGCAAGATAGGGGAGGAGATTATGGAAAAGAAGAATGACCAAGTCCTATTAGAGATTAAAAATCTCAAGACATATTTTTTCTATGATGAAGGAACGGTCAAGGCTATAGATGGAGTAAACTTTAAGATAATGAAGGGTAAAACCCTTGGGGTAGTAGGAGAATCAGGATGTGGTAAGAGTGTTACCGCTCAGTCTATCCTGAGGATACTTGGACCTAGAGGAGAAATAGTAGAAGGAGAGATCCTACTACATAGAGATGGGGAGACAATAGACTTATCAAAACTTGACCCACAGGGAGAAGAGATAAGAAAGATAAGAGGAAAAGACATAACAATGATATTCCAAGAACCAATGACTTCCTTAGCTCCTGTCTACACTATAGGAGATCAGATAGTAGAGGCGATACTCCTACACCAGGATGTCACACCAGAACAGGCAAGACAGATAGCTATAGAGATGTTAAGGAAGGTAGGGATACCAAAGCCGGAAGAGAGAATAGATGCCTATCCGTTTGAGTTATCTGGTGGTATGAGACAGCGTGCAATGATAGCAATGGCTCTTTCCTGTAACCCGAGTCTACTAATAGCGGACGAACCGACTACAGCATTAGATGTCACTATACAGGCACAGATACTAGACTTAATGAGAAGCCTACAACAAGAGATAGGGATGGCAATAATGATGATAACCCACAATATGGGAGTCATAGCGGAGATGGCAGATGACGTAGTAGTAATGTATCTAGGTAAGATAGTAGAGAGTGCATATGTAAATGATCTATTCTACGATCCCAAGCATCCATACACAATAGCACTATTAAAGTCAATACCAAAGGTAGGTAAGAAGGTAAGGGCAAGACTAGAGTCAATAAAGGGTATGGTGCCAGATCCATACAATCTACCTAAAGGATGTAGATTCCACACAAGATGCCCATCATATATAAGAGGGGTATGTGAAAAGGGAGAACCACCAGAGGTAGAGGTAGCTCCCGGACATAAAGCCACCTGTTTCCTATATGGAGGTAGATAATGAGTAACAACATACTCTTAGAGGTAAAGAATTTAAAGAAGTATTTTCCGATTCAGAAGGGGTTTTTGAGGAGGGTAGTAGGGCATGTAAAGGCAGTAGATGATGTAAACTTCTTCATAAAAGAAGGGGAGACGTTAGGACTTGTAGGAGAGTCTGGATGTGGGAAAACGACAACAGGTAGATGTATCTTGAGGGCAATAGAGCCAACAGCAGGAGAAGTGCTATTCAACGTAGATGGTAATATGGTAGATATAACAAAACTGAACAAAGATGAATTGAAGAAGATGAGAAGGTATATGCAGATGATATTCCAAGACCCCTACTCATCATTAAATCCAAGGATGACTGTAAAGGATATAATAGGGGAGCCTTTATTAGTAAATGGAATAGCAAAAGGCAAGGAGTTAGAAGAGAGAGTAGGGGAATTGATGAGAGCAGTAGGGTTAAGGCCAGAGTATATGATAAGATATCCTCATGCATTTAGTGGAGGACAACGTCAGCGTATAGGGATAGCGAGGGCATTAGCGCTAAATCCAAAGTTAATAGTATGTGATGAACCGGTATCAGCACTAGACGTATCTATACAGGCACAGACACTAAACCTACTACAGGACCTACAGGAGCAATTTCATCTGACATACCTATTTGTATCACATGACCTAGGGGTAGTAGAGCACATAAGTGACAGGGTAGCGGTAATGTATGTAGGGAAGCTAGTAGAGATGGCTGAGACAGAAGAGCTATTCAGGAATCCAAAACATCCATATACAGAGGCATTACTAGCAGCAGTTCCTAAGCCTGACCCGAAATATAGGGGGATGAGGAAGCTATTGTTTGGAGAGGTAGCAGACCCGTCGAATCCTCCTAGTGGTTGTTACTTCCATCCCAGATGTCCATATGTACAAGACATATGCAAAGAGGAGCATCCACAATTAAGAAATCTGGGTAATGACCACTTTGTTGCCTGTCACTTTGCGGAAAAACTCAGTCTGGTAGGGATTGAATGATATGTGGATTTCCATAATTGTATTTTTTGCTTTTGTTGCTATATTTACTATAGGATTTAGATATACTATGGTTCTTGCTACAAGGATAGTAGCTAAGAATATAGAGAAGATTCATAGAAATACAGAATCTATTTTAGATACCAAACTACCTCCCAATGAGTGGATAGAAAAGTGGACTAAGAAGATGAAAAGACTAGGAGATAGACCTAGTGACTTAGCTAAAAAAGAAAAGTTTAAACTTCAAGCTAAGAATTATTCTTTAAAGAGACTCAGCTCTCTAATAGAATACTATAAAAATTCAAATCTAGTTGAGGATGAAGACACTCGTTTTCTTATACTTGAAGAACTAAGAGAGATAGGTAGACTTTGGAATAAAGAATGGGATAGAGTTATTAGATTCTAAGGATTTGATAAAGGGTATACCCTGCTAGGGAATTTTAGGTATATACCCTAACAGGGTTAATATTTATTTTCCTCTTATTCTTCTAATGAAGAAGAGAAGAGGTAAGCCTAGACCAAAGCAGGCTATTAACTCTCCTAATCCAACCCAGAATATTCCCCAATAAATTGGAGTCTTTAAGAGAATAGCTAGATATGTCCCTACTCCAATAGCGTTAATAACTATAGGAGGTATAGGAGCCTGCCAGTCTTTTTTTACTCTTGACGTTAAATATGCAGCAATAAGAGTAAATATACTTCCTAATCCTATATCTATGATTCCATATCCACCAACGATATTAGCTATAAGACATCCTATAAATAAACCAGGTATTGCAGATTTATCTATTATAGGTAAAACAGTTAAGGCTTCAGCCACTCTTACCTGCATTATCCCATAACTAAATGGAGCAAGAACAATTGTTAATACAGCATATACAGCAGCATAGAGTCCTGCTCTAGCCAAGAATCTTATATATTCTCTATCCATCTCTATACCTGCCTATTTTAAGTATCTGAGCGATATTTGCATGCTCATCTATAAAGAAATCTAGAGAATTATCACTACTAGAAAATATCACAGTAACACCTGGTCCATGCCCTGCCTGGACACAATCACAGTGTATTACAACACCAATACTCCTTGCACCTCTTCTATAACCTCTACCATATCTATTATCTATATCTTTTATTCCAACAATATCTCCTAATTTCAAATCTTCAAGTTCTAGGTCTTTTAAAGTTTCTCTATCCTGTGTCATAATATCATAATCGCCAGAATAACTACTGGCAGAACCTATGCCAGATCCCATAAGTTCTGCAGGTATAATCTTTCTTACACCGACCTCTATTTTGTTCCTGTTTTCCTTTATATTTAGCATCATAAATAGATCAGGAGAGATATTCATAACTTTTATCTGGGGAAAATCTAATAATTCTAAACCTTGTCCATAAGATTCTATCTGAATCTTATCTCCAATCGATAGTTTATACAAAACATCTTCAGGAAAATCTATCAATACATGCTCTATTCCACCGTGCTTTCCTGTAACTATACCTATCTCACCTTTAGCCTCTCCACTTATCACCCTTGCTCTATTCCCAATGCAGGATAAGATGTTTAGCGCATTACTCTCTTCTCTATCCTTATTCTTTAGGCTTACCCCTGGTTCTACGTGATCTCCAGCCCAACCTATGGCAGGATCTCCGATCCTTACATTGTAAGTAATACCACCTAGTGTTGGTAACACTTGTGCTTTTCCATCGCTATTTACTCTATACGGTGATGCTATAACTGGAGAAGAAATCTCTCCATATACAGAGAGTTTTACTAGTTTTTCTACGTTTAATTTCAGCTTTTCTCACCACCTTTCTTACTTTTTAGCCTGTTGGTTTGCCATATAAGCGCATATAGCTATGATTGCTCCTCCAATAATATGTATCCATAAATCTAGCCCCTTCATCCCTCTTACTATTGGTATCACTATTGTCAGTATACCTATTACAACGTTTATCCAGTTATATATCATCTCTCATCACCTCCCTTCGAAGGATTTTAATTTGCGTATAAATTATATATCAGTAGGTAATTTTTATCAAGATTTTGTATAATTTTAAGGCATTTAATAGGGTCAAAAAGGGGTAAGAATTTTATGGAAAAAGAGTTTGTCTTTCAGTGGCATATTACAGATCTATGTAACTTAAGGTGTAGACATTGTTATCAGGATAAATTTGATGCTACGAAAGATATCACCATAGATATCTGGAAAGGAATACTTGATAGTATGGTACAATCTCTAAAGACTAGGGATTATACTGGGTTGAGTATTAATATTACAGGAGGAGAACCTTTAATTTCTCCTTTATTCTTTCCTATTATGGAATTCTTGGAGGAATTGGACTTTATAAGAGAGGTAAATATTATTACTAATGGGATAAATCTTAAAGCCCTATATCCTAGACTTAGATTGTATAAAAAATTAAATTATATAAAAGTCTCTCTTGAAGGTCCTAATCCTGAAGTTAATGATCTTATAAGAGGAAAGGAGAACTTTGAGAAGGTAATGTGTAATATTACGGATATGCCCGAAAGAATAGTCTTAATGTATACCCTTACAAAGTTTAACTACAATAAGATAGAAGATATGTATAAATTAGGACTTTCTCTTGGGATAAAAGGATTAATACTTGAAAGATTTATTCCTCTTGGAGTAGGTAGAGATATGATAGAAAAGACGTTAGGGTCAGAAGAGTGGTTATATATCCTAAAAGTCATAGCTAATCTATCCAATACGGATTGGATAAATCTCCTTCCTTTTAGGGCTTTCTTTATAGATTTACAATCTAAGGAAGTATTAGGTGCTTTATGCAATCTGGGAGATGAATCTATGTGTCTTATGCCAGATGGTACGGTTTATCCTTGTAGAAGATTACCGATTTCGATTGGAGATTTAAAAGTTGATGACTTTGCAGACATTCTTGATAGACTTAAGACATTTAGATCTGGAATTACTAAGTCTCTTCTTAAAGGAAGATGTCACTTGTGTAGAATAAATGATTGTATTGGATGTAGGGCTTTGGCCTATGCGGTTACCTCTGATATTTATTCGGAGGATACGCAATGTCCAAAAGATATTTGTGATAGAATATCCTAGGATTTAAAGCCTAAGACTTTTATTGGAGTGAGGAAGAATGAAAAACTTAGACTATAGATCAGCAGGAGTAGATATAGATAAGGGTTTATTATTTGTGGATATTATAAAGAAGAAGAACTCTTGGAAGCCTCCATATGTGTTAGAAGGGATAGGAGGCTTTGCCTCTTTAATAAGTATACGTGACTATAAAGATCCAGTGCTGGTCTCTTCTACAGATGGCGTTGGTACAAAACTTCTTATAGCACAAAAAGTCAATATACATAATACTATTGGAATAGATCTAGTAGCTATGGGTGTTAACGATATAATAGTATATGGAGCAAGGCCTCTATTCTTTTTAGATTATATAGCCTGTGGAAGATTAGACTTGGATGTTATGGAAAGGGTTATAGAGGGAATAGTAGCTGGTTGTAATGAAGCAGAATGTCCTTTGGTTGGGGGGGAAACAGCAGAGATGCCAGATTTTTATCCTGAAGATAGATATGATCTGGCAGGATTTGCTGTTGGTATAGTAGAAAGAGATAAGATAATAGACGGAAAGGCCATAAAAGAAAATGATATTATAATTGGTCTTCCATCTTCAGGACTTCATAGTAATGGGTTCTCCCTAGTTAGAAAATTTATTAAGGAAAATAATCTTTCTCTAGATGGCATTTACCCTCCTCTTGAAAAACCACTGTATGAAGAATTGTTGACTCCTACTAGGATCTATTGGAAGCAGATAAAAATGTTATTGGAAAACGGAATTAACATTAAAGGTATGGCGCATATAACAGGCGGTGGAATTATAGACAATATACCGAGAATACTTCCTGATGGCTTTTGTGCCTTTATAGATAGTAGAAGTTTTCCTTCTTTATCTGTCTTTAACTTTATCACTGAAAGACTAAAACTACCTAAAGAGGAGCTATATAGGACATTCAATATGGGAATAGGTATGGTTATTGTAGTTGATAGGGATAATGGGGAGAAAATCAGATCGATTTTAAATGAATCAATAACTATTGGAAGAATAATCAGTGGGAAGAGAGGTGTAATAGTTGAGTAAAAAGCTTAGACTTGGAGTTTTGGTTTCTGGTAGAGGGACAAATCTACAGGCTATAATAGACAGTATTAACGAGGGAGAATTATCTGCAGAGATAGCTATAGTAATAAGTGATAATCCTAATGCTATGGCTCTTGAGAGGGCAAAAAGAGCAAATATTCCTACAGTATGTGTAAAGCCAGGAAGGAAGAGCGAGTTTGAAGAAGAGATCATAAGAATACTAGAAGAGAATAATGTAGACCTTATAGTCCTTGCTGGCTTTATGAGAATCCTCTCTTCAAATTTTGTTAATCACTTCCCTTTAAAAATAATAAATATTCATCCCTCTCTATTGCCAAGTTTTCCTGGTCTTAATGCTCAGAAACAGGCGCTTGAATATGGAGTAAAGATCACAGGATGTACCGTTCATTTTGTAAATGAAATAGTAGATGGAGGTCCTATTATTCTGCAAGAAGCTGTTCCTGTTTATGATGATGATACAGTAGAAACTCTTTCAGCTAGGATTCTAGAGAAGGAACATAAGATTCTGGTTGAAGCCATAAGGCTTTTTGGTGAGAATAGACTTAGAGTTTCAGGAAGGAGGGTCTTTATTGATAAAGAGGGCATTAATAAGTGTTTATGATAAGAAGGGAATAGTTGATCTTGCTAAATTCTTAGCCTCTAAAGGGATAGAGCTTATATCTACATCTGGTACTGCTAGATTGCTAAGGGATAATGGGCTAGATGTAGTAGATATTTCAGCTGTAACAGGGTTTAGGGAGATATTAGGTGGAAGAGTCAAAACCTTACATCCAGTTATAATGGGAGGAATTCTTGCTAGGAGGAAGGATCAATTAGAGGAGTTATCCTCTCTAGGAATAGAGACAATAGATTTAGTAGTAGTAAATCTATATCCATTTGAAGATGTTGTAAAGAGAGGAGCAAGTTTAGAGGAAGCTCTGGAAAATATAGATATAGGTGGAGTAACATTAATAAGGGCTTCGGCAAAGAACTTTAAAGATGTAGTTATTATTACTGATCCTAGCGATTATGATACATTTATTAAGGAGTTTGAAGAAAAAAGCGATGTATCTTATGAAACCAGAAGGTCTCTAGCTATAAAAGCTTTTGCTCTTACGTCCAGATATGACTCTATAATATCCGCTTATCTAGATGGATCTAAGCTACCTGAGTATTTCTTTATCTCTGGCAGAAAATTTCTAGACCTCAGGTATGGAGAGAATCCTCATCAATCTGCATCTGCATATCTTACTGGGGGTAATAGTGTATTATTAGCAAAACAGATACAGGGGAAAGAACTCTCTTATAATAATATACTAGACTTGGATATAGCCTGGAGTCTATCGAAATCCTTTGAAAAGCCATGTGTAGGGATAATAAAGCATAATGTTCCCTGTGGGGTAGCTATAGCTAATGATATCCTATCCGCATTTATTAATGCTTGGCAGGCAGACCCAATCTCTGCATTTGGAAGTATTATTGGTGTAAATAGGGAAATAGATGAAGAGGTTGCTAAAGCTATGGATCCGTATTTTATTGAATGTATTATATGTCCAGGTATAACTAGTAAAGCCTTAGAAATATTAAAACATAAGAAAAATCTTCGTATTATGGTTCATCCTAATTTCTATGGACCTACAGAAGGAGTAGAAATAAAGGGTATACAAGGAGGTTTTTTGGCTCAAGATTGGGATACGAAGGATATAGGCGAATTTAATGTAGTTACCCATACCCTTTTAGATGAATCCCTAAAGGAAGATTTAATCTTTGCTTACAGAGTGGTCAAGTTTGTTAAGTCTAATGCAATAGTAGTTGCTAAAGATGGAAAAACCCTAGGTATAGGAGGGGGGCAGCCAAATAGAGTAGATTCGGTAAGATTAGCTATATCACGTGCTGGTAAAGAGGCTAATGGTGCAGTTCTTGCCTCTGATGGATTCTTCCCCTTTCCTGACTCGGTAGAAGAAGCAGGCAAGGCAGGTATAAAGGCAATTATACAGCCTGGAGGTTCTATAAGGGATAAAGAATCGATAGAAATGGCAGATAGATTTGGTATAGCTATGGTATTTACCGGTATAAGGCACTTCAGACACTAATTATATATCTTATAGTATGGGTAGATATGTTTTTAACTCGTAGCTAGTTACCTGCTTACGATAGTTGTCCCATTCTATCTTCTTATTATCTATAAAGTTCTTAAAGACATGTTCTCCAAGGACTTTTCTTACTAGTTCACTCTTTTCTGTTATCTCTATAGCTTCTATGAGACTTCCTGGAAGATTTTCTATTCCTTTAGCTTTTCTTTCTTCCTCTGACATAAAGTACACATTTTCTTCTATCGGTTCTGGTAACGGATATTCCTTTTCTATGCCTTCAAGTCCAGCACCGAGTATTACTGCAAACGCTAAATAAGGATTACAAGCTGGGTCAGGGGCTCTATACTCAATTCTAGTAGCTTCTTCCTTTCCTACTTTGTACATTGGGACCCTTATTAAGTCTGATCTATTTCTAAGAGCCCAGGATATATATACTGGAGCTTCATACCCTGGAACTAATCTCTTGTAAGAGTTTACCCACTGATTAGTTATAAGGGTAATCTCTTTTGCATGCTTCATCAATCCAGCTATAAAGTGTTTAGCGATCGGAGAGAGATGATATTTATCATTTGGATCGAAAAAGGCATTACGCCCATTTTGAAACAGACTCATATGAACGTGCATTCCAGAGCCATTATATCCTGAGAATGGTTTGGGCATAAATGTAGCATAGACATTATTCATATATGCAACTTCTTTAATAACAAGTCTTGCAGTCATAACCGTATCAGCCATACTTAGCGCATCACTGTATCTGAAGTCTATCTCGTGCTGAGAAGGTGCTCCTTCATGATGACTAGATTCTACCTCTATCCCCAGTTTTTCTAACATAACTACCGTCTGATGTCTTATGTCTATAGCTTCATCTCTTGGGATTAAGTCAAAGTATCCTCCCCAATCTAAGAGTTCTGGTTCTGAAGAAGGTGTTTTTATATAGAAATATTCGAGCTCAGGACCAACATAAAAATCGAATCCCATCCTTTTTGCCTTTTTTAATGTTCTCCTAAGGACATTCCTTGGGTCTCCTTCATAAGGTGTTCCGTTTGGTTCTACTATATTAGCGAAGACTCTAGCTACTTTTCTTTCTTTTGGCCTCCAAGGGAGCACAGCAAATGTTTCTGGCTCTGGGATAGCCATCATATCGCTCTCGTCTATTCTGGTAAATCCTCTTATCGAAGATCCATCAAAACCTAATCCTTCATCAAATGCCTTCTCCAATTCGTGGCTAGTGATAGCAAAGCTCTTTAGATAGCCAAGTATATCAGTAAACCATACCTCTATAAAATAAATCTCATTTTCCTCAATATACCTAAGTATATCTTCCTTTGTTTTAGGAAAAATCTCCATAGACACTTAATCTCTCCTCCTGTAATAAAAAATTAACGGGCATACTAGCCCGTAATTATAACATATGTTTATAAATTGGGGCAAGCGAATAGTGTCTTACAACTCTAAAGGCTCTGGTTTTTGTGCGGAATGAGGATGCTCGCTACCAGTGTATACCTTTAATTTTTTGAACTGCTTCTCCCCTAGCGAGTTGTGGGGTAACATGCCCCTTACTGCGTATTCTATGACTTTAGTCGGATCCTCTTCCATAAGTTCTCTAAATGATTTTACTCTAAGTCCACCAGGATACATGGTATGATGATAGTATAGCTTCTGAGTATATTTCTTACCCGTGACCTTAACTTTTTCTGCATTAATAACTATTACAAAATCTCCGGTATCTACACTAGGAGAGAAATAGACCTTATGTTTTCCTCTGAGTATACTAGCTATTTTACTGGCTAGTCTACCTAGAGGTTTATCAGTTGCATCTACCACATACCATTTACGTTCAACTTCTTCTTTTTTAGGTAAATATGTTTTCATAGTATAGTCTTAGCCTCCATTTTTAGTATTTTCTAGTTATTAAAAGCTTAAAACCTTATATTAGTATACATACTTTGATCAAAAAATCAAGCCCCACCTAATTTGCAAATCATGACTTATTCTGTTTCATTTGATACATTCTCTTATCTGCTAGATTGAGTAACTCGTACATGCTAGAACCATCCTTGGGATAGCTAGCTATCCCATAACTGAAGCTGATGGGTATTTCTTCTTTAAAGAAATCTTCTTCATGAAAGTTTTTGTATAACCTCTGTAAAATATATTCTGCCCTCTCTTTATCTGCACCTACAAATATTAGACAAAACTCATCCCCACCATATCTACTGACTACCATATCTTCTTCTCTGAGGTTCTTTTTAAACCATTTTGCTATATTGTGTAGAAGCTCGTCCCCTCTTTGATGGCCTAGGATGTCGTTTACCTTTTTGAATCCATCTAGGTCTAAAAATACTATAGAAAACTCCTTTTTTGAATTTATAAGCTGGGAGATATATTCCTCCATATATCTCCTATTAGGTATACTGGTAAGCTCATCAGTATATGATATCTGCTGAGCCCTAAGTTTGGCTGATTCCAATTCGGATTCTCTCTCTGTAATCTTAGAGATTAGCTCTTTAAAACTTTTAGCTAAATCTCTTATCTCTTCATCTCCTCTTATATCTATAATTAGATCGTATTTTCCCTCTTTAAAACTTTCTACTCTATTTTTGAGAATATCTAACGGAACAAATATCCTTGCAATAAAGAATCTTAGTAACATAATAGCCACTAAAAGGGATAAAGAGATGGATAGAAATGTACTAATGAGAAACGTCCTATACACATTATGTAAGGCACTATCATATTTATATAGATAGAAACTAGCTATCTCTATAGCATTTTCGATTATTGGAACTTTTACTACAATGTATCCTCCTTTGTATCCATAGTCTTCGATTTTTGCTATATTTATACTAGGATTAGTGCTATAAATCGTATTCCCAGCAGCAAGCACAATATCCGCTTGGATAATATTTTTCCAGTTTAGTAGCATCTTCTCATCAATGATTTTCCCTAGGATTAAATAAGCGTTATAGAAATTTTCTCCCGAGTTATCAAATACCCCAGAAGAAGAGTATATTATCACTTTATTATCACTCAGATAGAATCCACTTTTAATCGTTCCGTCGGTAGATATTAATTCTTTTATAGGGACATCTGGAGATATCCCTTTAGATATTATTTCTCCATTGCTTTTCACAAGTATCACTAATTCGTATCCAAAGTTTCTTCTTATCCAAGGGTCCAAATTTTCTCGTAGCCAGTTTTTATCTTTTCTTCTAACTCCCCTTTCCCCCATATCAGTCCAATTAGCATAATCTATGGTAGTATTAGAAATCCTCAGTTTTTCCTGACTAATAAGATAAGAAAATCCTTCTCTAGTATTGTTTGCCCTAGCACTAATACTATCATGTAGTATCAACTTTAGATTAGAAAAGATTATATATCCAGTAAATAGAGAAAATCCAATAAGTGTTAAGATTAAAATAATAAAGATCTTTCTTTTCATAGTTAATTTCCTTAAATGTTCTCCAGCACCTCCTGATAAAAGAGATTATAGCATTATTTTTTGAATTATTAAAGTAGAAAAGATTCTTACCGTTTCACTTTTTACTTGATTATTTTGAAGCTCTATGGTATATATCTCTAGGTTTTGTTAAGTAAGCTTTTATAGGAGTGTTTGCTTATTATGGAAAAGATTTTACAGATGAAAGGTATTACTAAAAGATTTGGTAATATAATAGCCAACGATAAGATAGACTTTGGATTGAATAAAGGAGAGATACATGGACTTTTAGGGGAAAATGGGGCGGGAAAGACTACCCTAATGAATATCCTCTATGGATTATACACTCCTGACGAAGGAGAGATATATATAGATGGCACTAGAGTTAAGATAAGGTCTCCAAATGATGCTATAGAACTTGGTATAAGTATGGTTCACCAAAGTTTTAAGCTCATACAGTCTCATACAGTAGTCGAAAATGTTGCACTTGGATTAAGAGATACAAGTTTCTTCTATCCTCATAAGCAGATAGAAAAAAAGATAAAAGTTTTTTCAGAGAGATATAATTTCAGGATAGATCCTAATGCTCTAATCTGGCAACTTTCTGCAGGCGAAAAACAAAGAGTCGAAATAATAAAAGCCTTTTGTCGTAAGGCACGTATCTTTATACTAGATGAACCTACAACGATGCTTACTCCTAGCGAAGCGAAGGACTTATTTAGACTTTTGAAACTCCTTAAAGGAGAGGGTATCTCTATTATCCTTATTACCCATAAATTAGATGAAGTTATGGAAGTTTGTGATAGGATCACTATTTTAAGCGGAGGGAAGAGGATAGATACGGTAGATGTCAGTAATGTTGATAAAGATAAACTTGCTAGGATGATGTTTGGACAAAATATGGTTTTAAAAGAAAGACAAGAGTATTCAATTAACTTTTATGAAGACGTTGTCCTGGAAGTCAGAAATCTTACAGTACTTAATGATAAGGGATTACCAGCAGTTAAAGATGTCTCTTTCGATATTCATAGAGGTGAAATTCTAGGCTTAGCTGGAGTTTCTGGAAACGGACAGAGAGAGCTTATCGAGGCTATAACTGGATTAAGAAAGGTTACCAGAGGAAGTATAAAAATATTAGATGAGGATGTAACAAATATAGGAACAAAGGGGATACTTAACAGAGGAGTTGCTCATATTCCTGAGGAGAGGATGCGTATGGGTATAGTTCCTTCTATGAGTCTTGAAGAGAATGTTATTCTCAGAAATTATGATAGAGCCCCATTTTCTAATAGTTTACTGTTAGATTACGGTATAATATCTGAATATGCAAAAGGGATCATTTCTAAATATAGAATATCTGCCTTAAATGAAAAGGTTCCTGCTGGAACTTTATCAGGTGGAAATATTCAGAAGCTTATACTTGCTAGAGAACTTTCTATCTCCCCTGTCCTCATAATAGCCAGTCATCCAACTCAAGGATTGGATGTAAGGTCTACTCAGCAGATTCATGAACTACTCTTGAAGAAAAAGGAAGAAGGTTGTGCTATACTTTTAGTTTCTGAAGATCTTCAGGAGATTATGGATTTAAGCGATAGGATAGCGGTGATGTTTAATGGGACTATAAGGGGAATAATAGATATAGATAGGGCAAATATAGAGAAGATAGGTTCATTAATGGTAGGGGTATAAGAAGATGCTTGAAAAATATAGGAATCTTGGACTATCTTTCCTAGTAGTAATTTTAGGCCTTTTTGGTATTTATCTAGTCTCAGGTATTAGTCCTTATATAATGCTTAAGAGTATAATCATTTCTGCTTTTGGAAGCATCTATGGACTTAGTGAGACATTGACCAAGTCTATCCCATTAATGTTATGTGGTTTAGGATTATCTTTATCTTTTAGATCTTCTATATGGAATATTGGTGCAGAAGGACAATTACTAATGGGGGCTATAGGAGCTACCTGGATAGCCCTATATGTTATGCCTAATGCCCCTAAATTAATTCTAATACCAATGATGTTCATAGTGGGCGCAATATGTGGGGGGATATGGGCTCTTATACCAGCAATCTTGAAAGTAAAGTTTAACCTAAATGAGATTATAGTTTCTCTTATGTTAAATTATATAGCGATAGAATTTGTCAACTACCTAATCTATGGTCCTTGGAAAAGCCCATATGAGTGGGGTTTCCCTTATTCAACAAAATTCCCTATCTCTGCACAGCTCCCAAGGATTTTAGATACCAGGATACACTATCCAACTCTTATACTGGCTTTAGTACTAGCTATATTTATATATATTATTCTTTACAAGTCTAAACTTGGATATGAAATAAGGGTTATTGGTGATAATATTGATGCAGCTAGATACGCAGGTCTAGACATTCGTAAGATAATTATTCTGGTTCTTATTCTAAGTGGAGGTTTAGCTGGCCTCGCTGGAGTTGGTGAGGTAGCTGGTATACACCATAGACTTAGAGTGGCAAGTGGTATATCCTCTGGATATGGTTATACTGCAGTCATAGTTGCCTGGTTGGGACGCTTAAACCCATTCCTAATTGTTTTTGTCTCCTTCCTCTTTGGAGGACTTTTAGTAGGGGGAGACGCTATTCAGGTTTCCCTAGGTTTACCTGGAGCAACGATAAACTTTATAAATGGACTTATACTTATTTTTGTTTTGGTTCAGAGTTTTTCTAAGATTAGACTTTATTCCACCAAAAAAGGAGCCGAAAGATGAATTTTATTATAGAGGTACTAAAGGCCACTATTCCTGCTGGAACGCCACTCTTACTGGGAGCATTAGGTGAGATATATGTGGAACGTTCAGGAATATTAAACCTGGGGGTAGAGGGGATGATGATTATGGGAGCTATATCTGCCTTTAGTATGACAAATATAACTGGTAATGTCTGGTTAGGGGTACTAATCTCTATTATAATTGGTGGCGGGATGGCTCTTATCCATGCATTTAACAGTATTACTTTAAAGGCTAATCAGACACTTTCAGGATTGGCACTTACAATGTTAGGATTAGGTTTGAGTGGACTTATAGGTAAGGGGTACATAGGCGTTCCTCTCTCTGGTAAGCTTCACAATTTGCCCGTCTATGGGTTTAAAGATATACCTATTATTGGTCCCATCTTTTTCGACCAAGATCCCCTAGTTTATATCTCATATGTTTTGACCCTTATCTTTTGGTTTTTCCTCTTCAATACTAGGTTTGGTATCGAATTAAGGAGTGTAGGAGAGAGTCCTGATGTGGCAGATTCTGCCGGAATTAATGTTGCTAAGATTCAATATTTAGCTACCTTTATAGGTGGTATGATGGCTGGACTTGGTGGCGCATATCTTTCTGTAGTTTACGCCCCTGCATGGATAGAGGGTATGACTGCAGGAATGGGATGGATAGTTCTGGCTATAACTATCTTCTCTCTTTGGAGACCTGAGAGAGCTATCCTTGGTTCTTATTTCTTTGGATGTATAAGGGTATTGCAGTATAGATTACAGCCTCTTGGTATATCTCCAAACTTGCTTAATATGTTACCGTTTATATTTACTATTCTAGTATTAATGCTTGCTGCTAGAGAGATCTCTAGGAAGAGGATATCTTCCCCTTCTAGTCTAGGGATTCCTTACTTTAGAGAAAAAACATTATAAAAGGAGGTCTGATATATGAAGGATAGGTTTTTAGCAGTTTTAAGTGTAATTTTAGTAATTTCTCTAATTGTTCCTACAGCCTACGGAATAGGCGCTGAAAAGAAGTTAAGAGTAGCTTTTATCTACGTGGGTCCTATTGGCGATTATGGTTGGAGTCATGCCCACGAGATGGCTAGACAGTCCCTTATTAAAAAATTACCTTGGGTTGAATTTCTACCACCTGCAGAATCTGTACCTGAGGCTGATGCAGTTAGATTTATAGATAGATTTGTTAGGGAGGAAAAGGCAGATGTTGTTTTTACTACGAGCTTTGGATATATGGATGCAACCATTGAGGCTGGTAAAAAATATCCAGACAAGATATTCTTTCACTGTTCAGGATATAGTAGGGCTAAAAATGTTGGGACCTATTTTGCGGAGCTTTACCAGGTCTATTATCTAAATGGTCTTATGGCAGGAGCTCTTACAAAGACCAACAAAGTTGGCTATGTTGGAGCCCATCCAATTCCAGAAGTGATAAGGCATATAAATGCATTTGCCTTAGGCGTTCAAGAAGTAAATCCTAAGGCTACCGTAGATGTCCGTTGGCTCTTTTCTTGGTATGACCCGTCTAAGGCTAGGATGGCAGCAGAGAGTCTAATATCTGATGGATGTGATGTATTGGCTTTTACAGAGGATAGTCCAACAGTAGTAACGGTTGGAGAAGAGTATACAAAGAAGGGGAAACCAGTTTATACCTTTGGACATTATAGCCCAATGCAGAAGTATGGGCCTAACTCTTGTGTAAGTGGACAGTTGGTCCATTGGGAGGTTATCTACAAGGATATCTTGGAGAAGATAAGACGTAAGGTTTACACAAATACTAATCTAGAAAATGTAGACTATTGGTGGCTTTTAAAAGAGAAGGCGGTAGAACTTGGTGGAGATTTTGGTGTTCCTGTAAATCCAAGGTTCATTACTCCTCTTAAAGGGAAAAAGATATTAGATCCGGTTTTTGGCAAGATAAGCGTGTATGACTTAGTTATGAAAAGGCTATCTCAAATGAAGGCAAATCCTGAAAAGTTTGACCCATTTACCGGTCCAATAAAGGACCAAACCGGAAAGGTTAGAATAGAAGCTGGAAGAAGGGCTACTCACGATGAACTTTGGAATATGGACTGGTTCGTTCCAAACGTTATAGCTAAGATCCCTAAGTAATATTAATGGGGGCGACTTATGAATCGCCCCCAACTAATAAATTCCTAAAAGCAATTAAGTATCCAGAATCTTAAACCTATTTTTTAACGCCCTATTTTTTCCAGTAGATAGAGGATATTTGGAAAGGAGACTTCTCTTTCAATTATTTCGTAGTAAGACCTTAAGGCAAATATATCCGTCATACCAGCGAGATAATCCCCTATTCTTCTTATAGCTTCTTCTTTTGTTAATCCTTCCAAATTGAGGGATTTTGGATTTTCTTCATAATAGGAGAATAATTTTTGAATTACTATCTTTGCCCCAGTTTCCCATCTTCTTACATTTGGATTTTTATATACCTTATCATATAGAAAATCTTTTAAAGAATCTAAAGCCTTTACTACTTTTCTATCCATATCAAAGAATGGTTTTCCTAAGGATGCGGTTACTAAACTGTTTACCATAGTATTTATTCTTTCTGAACGGTTTTCCCCAAGCACTCTTACTATCTCCTTTGGTATTTCGTCTTCTAATAATATTCCTGCCCTTACTGCATCGTCTACGTCGTGGTTTAAGTAGGCTAATCTGTCTGAGATAAGAACTACGTGAGCTTCAAAGGTAGAAGTCTTAGATGGATAACCCAGAAGGCTTTCTAGATTTTGACTACCTTTAGAGTGATTTTCTATCCCTTCTATAACCTGTATGGTAAGATTTAGTCCCTTCTTCTCTCCTTCTGGGGTAAACCTACTCTCTAGAATCTCTATAACCCTTACACTCTGTTGAGCATGATGAAAAGGTTCTTTTAACTTTTCCCTGTATATATCATCTAGTACCTCTTCTCCTATATGGCCAAAGGGAGTATGCCCAAGGTCATGCCCTAAAGCTATCGCCTCTACAAGGTCTTCATTTAATCTTAAAGCCCTAGCGATTGTTCTTCCTATCTGTGATACTTCCAATGTATGCGTCATTCTTGTGCTAAAGTGGTCACTCTCTGTTGGAAAAAATACCTGGGTCTTATGTTTCAATCTTCTAAAAGCTTTGGAATGTAGTATACGGTCCCTATCCCTCTGAAATGCAGTTCTGATAGAACATGGTTCTTCCTCCTCTTTTCTTACAGCATAAATGCTTTTAGTAGCATATGGAGAGAGCTCTATTTCCTCCATTTTTTCTAAGACTTCTCTTACTGACATATTAACCCTTTATGACCCCTAATGGCTTCATCCTTGCGACCCTCTTTGATATCCCAGATCCTTCTACTATCTCAATAACCTTTTCTACATCTTTATAAGCCTCTGAAGCCTCTTCAGCTAGTCCCTTTATATTGTCAGTTTTTACCATGATCCCCTTCTTTGTCAACTCTTCTAAAACCTCTTTTCCTGTTACTGCCCTCTTTGCGCCAGCCCTACTCATTACTCTTCCAGCTCCATGACAGGTAGATCCAAAAGTATCCTCCATAGCCTTTTCTGTTCCTACAAGTATATATGATGCCCTTCCCATATCTCCTGGAATAATAACCGGTTGTCCAACCTCTTTATATATTGCTGGTATCTCTGGATGAAATTTTGGAAATGCCCTAGTAGCTCCTTTCCTGTGTACACATACCTTTATACTTTCTCCATCTATATTATGAGTCTCTATCTTAGCTATATTATGAGCCACATCGTATAGGACACTCAAGCCTAACTTGTAAGCTCCCTTTCTAAAGACAACTTCAAAGCTCTCTCTGACCCAGTGAGTTATACATTGTCTATTTGCC
Organism: uncultured bacterium; assembly: GCA_937958695.1. Lineage (GTDB taxonomy): Bacteria > DUMJ01 > DUMJ01 > DUMJ01 > DUMJ01 > DUMJ01. Next base: position 34,251 of record CALGNK010000013.1, on the reverse strand, counting down.
CAAGCATAGTTTGCCGCACATACCATAGCAGAAAAGTAGTTTTTCCCTTCAGAACTCTCTATGGGTGCACAGGCTAATTGCCTATCTGGAAGAGATATACTATATTTCTTTATTGCATTCATCATGACAGATATGTAGTCAGTACATACCTGATGACCAAATCCTCTTGAACCTGTATGTATCAGAACAGTTACTTGATCCTCAAACAGGCCAAATATTTTTGCTATCTCAGGGTCAAATATCTTCTGGACCCTCTGTATCTCTATGAAATGATTACCAGAACCAAGTGTTCCTAACTGTGGAGCTCCTCTTTCCCTAGCTTTTCCACTTATGACTGAAGGATCTGCTCCCTTCATAGCCCCATTTTCTTCTGTTCTATCTAAGTCTTCTTCCCATCCATATCCATTTTCTACCGCCCATCTAGCCCCTTTTATTAAGACCTCATCAAATTCTTTGCCCTTTACTTTTAATTTCCCTTCTGAACCTAATCCAGAAGGGACGTTTGCAAATATCGCATCGAGGAGGGAGGAAAGCTTAGGTTTTACCTCATCCACAGTAAGATTTGTTAATATAAGTCTTGTCCCACAATTTATATCGTATCCAACTCCTCCCGGAGAGATTACTCCGCTGTCTAATCTAGTAGCTGCAACTCCACCTATAGGAAAACCATAACCCCAGTGTATATCTGGCATAGCTAAAGAATACTTTACTATTCCTGGTAAGGTAGCAACATTGGCTACTTGCTCTGGAGATTGGTCTTGGCATACTGTCTCTATCATCTCTTCATCAGCATATATAATACCAGGAACTTTCATACTATTCTTATATTCTTTTGGAATCTCATATCTATAGTCATCAAGTTTTCTAATTAGACCTGCCCACTTTTCACTCATAGAATCATCACCTCTTTATTACAATTATAACACAGTAAAATAAACAATTTTCCTATTTTCTTTGATATACTATACTTAGGAATCTTAAGATAAAAGATTGGCAGGAGGGATATATGAAATTTTCTGAGTTAGCCAATTATTTTGAAAGATTAGAGGCTACTACAAAGAGGAACGAAATGGTAGCCCTTTTGGCAGAATTATTTAAGTCTTTAACTCCTCAAGAGATTGAAAAGGTTGCTTATCTTTGTCAAGAGAGACTAGTTCCAAATTATGAAAAGATAGAGTTTGGTATAAGTGAGAAATTACTAGCTAAGTCTCTAGCTAAGGCTCTAGCTAGAGATGAAGAAGAATTGTGGAATTTATATAAAGAAGTGGGAGATCTGGGGCTGTTAGCTCAGAGTTATATTGGTGAAGGGAAAGATAAGCTTGAAGTATTAGAGGTCTATAACAGGCTTATGGATATAGCTACTACTGTAGGAAAGGGCTCTATAGAGAAGAAGACAGATAAACTAGCAGAGTTACTCTCTCTTTCTTCTGGTAAGGAGGCTAAGTATATCAGTAGGATAGTCTTAGGTAGATTGAGACTTGGAATAGGGGATCCTACTATTTTGGATGCCTTTTCTTATGCCTATTCAGGCGATAAGTCTTTAAGACCTGTAATAGAAAGAGCTTATAACCTCTGTTCAGATTTAGGTCTGGTAGGTTTTACCCTGTTTAGCAAAGGTTTAGAAGCTATAAGAGATTTTAAGGTCCAGGTTGGCAAGCCTATAAGGATGGCGCTAGCAGAAAGGTTACCTTCTGCAGAAGAGATTATATCTAAGATAGGCAAGTGTTCTGTTGAGCCAAAATTTGATGGTTTTAGATGTCAGATACATAAGGATGGTGATAGAATAAAGATATTCTCGAGGAATTTAGAAGACAATACAGATATGTTCCCAGATTTAATTGAAGGAGCCAGGAAACAGATAGATGCTGAAAGTGCCATAATAGAAGGAGAGGCATTGGCTTTTAACGAAGAAGCACAGGAATTCTTCCCATTTCAGGTAACTGTTCAGAGAAAGAGAAAGTATGAGATAGAAACCATAATGGCAGACCTGCCACTTAAACTATTTGCATTTGACCTTTTATATGTAGATGGTGAAGATTATACCCCTAGACCTTATATAGAGAGGAGAGAGAGATTAAAAAATTTGATTCTTCCTGGTAATGTTATTATGATAGCTGATTCTATCATAACAGATAATCCAAAAGAGCTTAATCTATTTTTTGAAAATGCTATAGGCAGTGGGCTAGAAGGTATCGTTGCAAAGAGACTAGATGCCCCTTATCAGGCTGGAGCGAGGAACTTTAACTGGATAAAGCTTAAACGGAGTTACAAGGGAGAACTAAGTGATACAGTAGACCTTGTTATTATTGGATACTATGTAGGAAGAGGTGCAAGGGCAAAATTTGGTATAGGTTCATTATTGGCTGGTGTATACGATCCAGATACAGATGCCTTCAAGACTGTAGCAAAGATAGGTTCTGGTCTTACCGAAGATGAATGGGTCAAGATGAAGGGGCTTTTAGATGAAATAAAAGTTAATAGTAAGCCTTCTAGAGTTATTTCCATCTTAGAACCAGATGTATGGGTAGAACCTAAGTATGTTGTGGAGGTAAGAGCAGACGAGATTACAAGGAGCCCTGTTCATACAGCAGGAAAAGATGGAGAAGAATTGGGTTATGCATTAAGATTCCCTAGGGTTGAGCGATTTGTAAGGATAGATAGAAGACCTGAGGATGCTACTACTGTACAAGAGATATTAGAGATGTATAATATGCAGAGAAAAATAGAGGTAAAGGAGTGACATATGTCTAGTAGATTTCTAAGAGATGATCTGGCTTCGTTTTCTCCATATTCTGTTACATACTCTCCAGATCTTATAAAGCTTGACGCTAATGAAAATCCTTTCGAACTACCAGATGAGGTGAAAGAGAAGATAAGATCTGAATTTATGAAGTTACCTCTTAGAATTTATCCTGACCCCACAGCTCTAAAACTGAGAAATTCTATAGCGTCTTTTCTAGGTATAGACGGTTTGGATGAGAGACATATAGCAGTAGGAAATGGATCAGACGAGATTCTTCAGTATATATTTATTGCATTTTTAGATAGGGATGACCTAGTAATGTATCCAAATCTTTCATTTGAGATGTTCTCGGTCTTTTCGCAAGTAACAGGTGTTAAAGATGTAAAACTAGACCTAAATGAATTACTAGAAATAGATTTATCCTCCATAACTAAGGCTATTTATACTTATCGGCCCAAGTTACTACTCCTCTGTAGACCTAACAATCCAACCGGATGGTCTATGCCTAAAGAAGATGTCATTATGCTATTAAAGCAATCCCAAAAATTTGACACGCTGGTAGTTATAGACGAGGCTTATGGGGAATTTATGGAGGAAAGCCTTGCTTATTTAGTGAAAGATTATGATAACCTTATTGTTTTGAAGACATTCTCTAAGGCTTTTTCATTAGCAGGACTGAGGCTTGGTTATGCTATCTCTAATGAGGAGATCATCAAGGATCTGATGTCTATCAAGTTACCCTATAATGTGAATTCCTTCTCTCAGATGGTAGGAAGAATTGTTCTGGAGTATAAAGATGTGATACTTTCAAAAATAAGATTTATAGTAAGTGAGAGAGAGAGGATTTATGGTAGGCTTGTAAACCTAAATAAAGTAAAAGTATTCCCATCTAGGGCAAATTTCTTATTCTTCTACTGTGAAGAGAAAGATTTATTAGATAAGTTGTTATCTTACGGTATTAAGATAAGAAGATTTGAACCTAAACACCATCTGCTAAAGGATGCTTATAGGGTTACTGTAGGTAAGAAAGAAGAAAATGATAAATTCTTAAATGCAATGGAGGAGATATTGAGTTGAAACCAAAAATTATAGTGTTTGATATAGATGGAGTATTAATAGATACATCTATGTCTTTTAGATGTGCTGTTTCTAGGACAGTTCAGTATTATATGACAAAGATTTTAGGGTATGAGGATACTGGGATACTTATCCAGCCTGAAGAGGTACAGTTATTTAAATTAGCTGGAGGGTTCAATGATGATTGGGTATTATCCCAATCTGCTATACTCTTTTTCATATATAAGGCATTAAAATTTGATGCTAGAGAGACTAATTCCATTAGATTATTACCGCCTAGCCTCATAGAGTTTACTAGTTCTGTATCATATGAGGGGGAAGGGCTAAGAAAAACAAGAGAATATTTGGCAAGTCTAGACGGAAACATCCTCTATAAAGCAGAAGAGAAACTTGACAAGAAGCTTATCGTTAGAATCTTTCAGGAGATATACGCAGGGTCTATGTATATGAAAAGGCTTTATGGATCTGAGCCTATCTTAGGGGCTGAGGAAGGACTATGGAAGAATGAAAGGGTAATACTTGATAAAACTCTTCTCTTAAGCGATGTACTTTATGGAATATACACTGGCAGGACTGCTACCGAAACAGAACTTGCTTTGGAAATATTAAAGATAGAAATACCACAGCAGGCAATCATTACGATGAATTCTTCTATAGTGAAACCTGACCCTAGAGGACTTGAGATTATAAGAGAATATTATAGAAAAGATACTTTAGCATTTATTGGAGACTCCATGGATGATATATTAACAGCAATAAATGCTAATGCTATCCCTGTTGCTATTGCTAAAGATAATCTATCTAGGGAGAGATTCTCTAGATATACTAGTCTTATCTTTAACAATGTAAATGAGTATCTAAGATATATTAGTCAGTTTTAGTATTAGACGTATATCTAAAAATCTTTCATAAAAGCCTTGAGAAAAGCCAGTGTAACTTTCGCTTTCAAAAAAGTTGTAAATGGTATTGACAACTTTAATATAATATGCTATTATATCTATCGTGAAAATGATATGAGTAAGAACAAGGAGCCAGTTTACCTAATAAGTGTAACAGCAAGGCTCTTAGGGGTCCATCCAAGGACCTTGCGGATATATGAAGAGTGGGGACTGGTGGTCCCTAAGAGGATAGGTAATAGACGATTTTACTCAGAGGAGGACTTAGAAAGGTTAAGGCTCATAACCTGCCTTACTAATAAGGTGGGGATGAGCCTAGCTGGAGTGAAGTTGTTACTTCGGATCGAGGAAGAACTGGCTTCACATAACTTGGATAGAGTTTTTACTGAAATACTTAAAGAATTATTAGAAAACTTTTGAAAGGAGGTGTAAGATATGGCATTGAGAAGATGGGATCCATTTAGAGAACTTGAATCTCTAAGGAGAGAGATGGAGAGACTCTTTGATGAGGTGTTTGAAAGGACACCATTCTTTAGGAGGGAGCCACTCCTAGAGACTACTGAGGAGTTTAGACGAGTATGGACTCCTGCATGCGACATCTATGAGACAGACAAAGAAGTTGTAGTAAAGGCTAACCTACCTGGGGTAAGTAAAGATAACGTAGAAGTAATCGTTACAGAGGACTCTATAACAATCAAAGGACAAGCTAAGGAAGAAACTGAAGTAAAAGAGAAGAACTACTATAGAAGAGAGTTAAGCTATGGTGCATTCGAAAGAGTAATACCTCTACCAATAGCTGTAAAATCTGACGAGGCTAAGGCTACATTTAAAGACGGTATACTGGAGATAAGAGCTCCCAAACAAGAGGTTTCGCCTAAGGGTAGAAAGATAAACATTGAGTAAGGCAGTTTGGGGGCACTCAAGTGCCCCCAAGTTCTTATAGGGATTATTGAAAGGAAAGGAGGGAAGTAAAAGATGTTATGTGATATATGTCATCAAAGGGAAGCCACAGTCCAATATACCCGTATAGTTAATGGGAGAAAGACAGTTAGTCATCTCTGTAATGAGTGTGCTAGAGAACAAGGTTTGTTAAGTAGTGGAAGGTCTTTCTTTGACCTTAGTTTTAGTGGTTTTCCCGATATACTTACAAGATTCTTCTATCAGCCAGAATTTGAGCCAGTCTCAGATACCGTTTCTGAAAGTGCTGAAAGGGTTTTAATAAGTGCAGAGGAAGAGGCTAGAAGATTAGGGAGTGGAGCTATAAACCCTGAGCATATACTTCTTGGAATAATACAGGAAGGTAATATCGGAGTGAAAATCCTTTCTAATCTAGGGATAGATATAAAAGAATTAAAGAAAGAGATTGAAGAAAGTGCTGTTCCTTCTCCTTTGGAGGGAGAAAGGACAGTTTCTCCAGAGGTTAAACAAATTATAGAAAGGGCAAGCGATGAAGCTGGCTATCTAGGAGACAACTATGTAGGAGCAGAGCATATTCTACTTGCTCTACTAAGAGGGAAGAATCTACCCTCACAGATACTTAACAAGAAAGGAGTAACTTACGAAAGAGTGAGAGAAGAATTAACAAAATCTAGGAAGACATCTTCTAGAAGACCTACCGGAAAGAGTACTACCCCGACTCTAGATCAGTTTAGCAGAGACTTGACTCAAATGGCGAGGGAAGGGAAGCTTGATCCTGTAATTGGCAGAGAAGAGGAGATAGAAAGAGTTATAAGAATACTTTCTAGAAGGACGAAGAATAATCCGGTCCTTATAGGTGAGCCAGGCGTTGGTAAAACTGCTATAGTTGAAGGACTAGCACAGAGGATTGTAAAGGGAGAGGTTCCAGAATCTCTTTCTAATAAGAGAATAATGGCATTAGATATGGCAGCTATAGTAGCTGGAACTAAGTACAGAGGAGAGTTTGAAGAAAGACTAAAAAGAGTAGTAGATGAAGTCATAAATAGTAACGGTGAAGTTATACTCTTCTTAGATGAACTACATACTATTGTAGGGGCTGGTGCAGCGGAAGGGGCTATTGATGCGTCTAATATCCTAAAGCCTGCATTAGCCAGAGGCGAACTACAGTGTATTGGAGCTACTACGTTAGATGAGTATAGAAAACATATAGAGAAAGATGCTGCCCTAGAACGTAGATTTCAGCCTATTCTTGTTAGAGAAGCTACTGTAGAAGAAACCATAGAGATATTGAAGGGGTTAAGGGACAGATATGAAGCTTATCATAGGGTTAAGATTACTGATGAAGCTATATATAATGCAGCCGTTCTTTCAGATAGATACATTACAGATAGATATCTACCAGACAAGGCTATAGACCTTATAGACGAAGCATGTGCAGATGTAAGACTTAGAACTGTCTCTCCGCCACCAGAGATAAAAGGTTTAGAGAAAGAGATAGAAAGGATAGCTAAAGAAAGAGAAGCAGCTGTGAATGCTCAAGAATATGAACGTGCAGCTACATTAAGGGATAGAGAAAAGGAGTTACAGAAGGAACTTGAAGAGGTTAAGAAAAAATGGGAAAAGGAAAGGCTTAAGGAAAAGGTTGAAGTTACTGCAGATGATGTTGCTAGGATAGTTTCTAATTGGACAGGTGTCCCTGTGACTAAGATCTCTGTGGAGGAAAGTAAGAAACTGTTAGATATGGAGGATATACTGCATCAAAGAATAATTGGACAAGACGAAGCGGTTAAGGCTATATCTCAGGCTATAAGAAGAGCTAGGGCTGGTTTGAAAGATCCAAATAAACCAATAGGTTCATTTCTATTCCTTGGGCCTACCGGGGTAGGTAAGACGGAACTAGCTAGGACTTTGGCTGAGTACCTATTCAACGATGAAGATGCTCTTATTAGATTAGATATGTCTGAGTATATGGAGAAACATACAGTCTCTAGATTAATTGGCGCACCTCCTGGCTATGTTGGATATGAAGAAGGGGGACAGCTTACAGAAGCTGTAAGGAGAAGGCCATACTCGGTGATACTTTTAGACGAGATTGAGAAGGCTCATCCAGATGTATTTAATGTCCTACTTCAGATACTAGATGATGGTAGACTTACCGATGGACAGGGAAGGACGGTAGACTTTAAGAATACAGTCATTATTATGACCTCTAACATAGGGGCTCCACTTATTATGGAGAAGCTCAAAGGTGGAGAAGACCAAAAGGTATATAATGAGATAAAGGCAGAACTAATGAAGCAGTTAAACTACTACTTCAAGCCAGAATTTCTAAACAGGATAGACGAGATTATAATCTTCCACTCATTAACACAGGAGCAGATAAAGCAGATTGTAGACCTTATGCTTAACAAGGTATATCGTCAAATAAGGGCTCAAGGAATGAATATGGATGTCACTGAAGAGGTGAAGGATATACTAGCTAAAGAGGGTTATGACCCAACATTTGGAGCTAGACCTTTAAGAAGAACTATACAACGTCTTATAGAAAATCCTCTTTCCGAATTATTACTTAGGGGTGATTTTAAAGAGGGTGATACTATACTAGTCACTGTAGAGGATGGAGAGATAAGGTTTAAGAAAAAGACAGAGGCACCTTCTTCACCTGTAGAGTCTGGATCATAACTGCTAGCCCCCTAGATTTTCTAGGGGGCTTATTAAATAATTTACTATGCACTTGATAATATTATACACTCATAGTAAAATGTATAATGTAATAGGAGGGAACCATGAGATATCTAATCTATCTTATAATAGCAATAATTATTGGGGGGATTTCTAGGTTATTTCTAAAAGAGAAAGTTCTAGGGGGTATATGGGGACCTATTATTTTTGCCTTTATAGGAAGTTGGTTAGTAGATATATTCCTATCTTCAATTAGAATCAAAGATGTAAATATAATATCTGCAATACTTGGAGCAGTTGTTTTTATATATATCTATAGTATAATTTTTACTAAGAAGCAGTCTTAAGGAGAGTTTGATTATGTGGGATAAGTTTACTGATCAAGCAAGACGTGTGTTAACACTGGGAAGAGAAGAGGCTAGGAGATTAAATCATAATTATCTAGGAACAGAACATCTTCTCCTTGGTCTTTTAGCCGAAGGTGAAGGGATAGCTGCTAAGGTTCTAAATAGTTGGGGTATAGACTTGGGATACGTAAGGGCTAAGGTTGAAGAACTTATTGGAAGAGGAGGAGGTATATACCTACCCGAAATGACTCTAACTCCAAGAGCCAAGAGGGCTTTGGAGTTAGCATATGAAGAATCTAAATTAATGGGGCAGAACTATATCGGAACAGAGCATATACTTCTTGGACTTATAAGAGAAGGTGAAGGGGTTGCAGCTAAAATCTTAGAAAGTTTGGGCATTACTTTAGATAAAGCAAGAAGTGAAGTCCTATACTTCTTAGGAGAAGGGAAAACAATGTTAGCCGAAAGTGCTAACAGATCTAGAGCTAAGACTCCCCTTCTAAACCAGTTCGGTAGAGACTTAACACAATTAGCTAGAGAAGGGAGGCTTGACCCTGTTATAGGGAGAACTAGAGAGATAAAAAGATTGATGCAGATATTGTGTAGGAGGACAAAGAATAATCCAGTTCTCATAGGGGAGGCCGGGGTAGGTAAGACAGCCATAGTAGAAGGACTTGCCCAGAAAATAGTGAAGAGAGAAGGCCCGCCTATTTTGCATAATAAAAGAATTATTGCGTTAGATTTAGCTGCAATAGTAGCTGGAACGAAGTATAGAGGAGAATTTGAAGAGAGGATGAAGCGAATTCTCGATGAGATTCGTAGAGCTAATGGTGAGATTATTCTTTTTGTTGACGAGCTTCATACTATGGTAGGTGCTGGTGCAGCTGAAGGTGCTATGGACGCATCCAATATTTTAAAACCTGCCCTTGCTAGGGGAGAACTGCAGTGTATTGGAGCTACCACTCTTGATGAGTATAGAGAATACATAGAAAAGGATTCTGCACTGGAGAGAAGATTCCAGCCTATTATGGTAGAGGAACCATCCGTAGAAGACACAATAATGATCCTCAAGGGTATAAAGGAAAGGTATGAAGCTCATCACCAGGTAAAGATAACAGACAAAGCTATAGAGGCAGCTGCTATACTTTCAGATAGGTATATAAGTGAGAGACATCTACCTGATAAGGCTATAGACTTGATAGACGAGGCTTCAGCTAAGGTAAGATTAGAGTTATCGGAGACTCCTAGTTCTAAGAAAGAGCTAGAGTTAGAATTAGAGAGTGTAAGAAGAGAGAAAGAATTAGCGGTTAGATCTCAGGATTATGAAAGGGCAGCTCAACTTAGAGACAGAGAAAGATTTATTCAGGAACAACTACAAGTAGTTTCTAATGAAGATTTAGATATAAAGCATAGAGAGCCTATAGTTACAGAGGAAGATGTTGGAGAGGTCTTATCTTTATGGACAGGTATTCCAGTCACTAAGCTTTTGGAGAAAGAGGCAGAAAAGTTGTTGCATATGGAGGAGGAACTTCACAAGAGAATAGTTGGGCAGGAAGAGGCGGTAAGAGTTGTATCTGAAGCTATTCGTAGGGCTAGGGCAGGGATAAAAGACCCTAAGAGACCTATAGGTTCCTTTATATTTCTTGGACCTACTGGAGTAGGTAAGACAGAACTGGCTAGGGCTTTGGCCGAGTATCTATTTAACGATGAAGATGCCTTAATTAAGATTGATATGTCTGAGTATATGGAGAAGTTTGCGGTATCTAGACTTATAGGAGCGCCTCCAGGTTATGTAGGATACGATGAGGGTGGACAGCTTACAGAAGCTGTAAGGAGGAGACCTTTCTCTGTTGTCCTATTTGATGAGGTCGAGAAGGCTCATCCGGATGTATTTAGCATTCTTCTACAGATACTAGACGAAGGAAGACTTACTGATGCTCAAGGAAGAAATGTTGACTTTAAGAATACAGTTATTATTATGACATCTAACATAGGAAGTCAATGGATTTCAACTTCAAGTAAGATTGGATTTAAGCAAGAGTCAAATGAAAAAGAAGAGTATCAGATAATGAAGGAGAAGGTTCTAGAAGAGGTAAAACATACATTTAGGCCTGAATTTTTAAACAGGGTTGATGAGATTATCATATTCCACCAACTTACAAAAGAACAAATGAAACAGATTGTAGAACTACTTTTAAATGATCTTAGAAGGCAGTTACTGAGTCTTGGTATTACTTTAGAATTTACTGAAAATACTAAGGAACAGCTCATTAAAGAAGGTTTTGACCCTCGTTATGGTGCTAGACCTCTAAAGAGAGTTATACAGAAGAGAATAGGAAGCCCGTTATCTGGTTTTATGATAGACGGCACATTTAAAGAGGGGGATATAGTTATTGTAGACTATAAGGATGATTCATTTATATTTGAAAGACGTATCCCAGTGGAAGCGGCACAAGAAGGGGCAGGTTAGTAGTTTAACCTTTTGAAATATTACTATGGCGCATCTATTAGATAGATGCGCTTTTATTATTTTTAAGGAGGATAGAACTATGGAAGAATTTGCTATGACTCTAAGGGAAAGATTTATTAGGGCTTTAGAGAGAAAACCTTTAAAGGGTAGGGTTCCTCATTTTGAGCTTGTCTTTTATCTTACTATGGAGGCATTTGGTAAAGTTCATCCTAGCCATAGGAATTATTCCCAATGGTTCCAGATGACAGAAAGAGAAAGACAACTCCATAGAGAAGATATGGCAGAGATTTTTATAGCTACTGCAGAGAGGTATGAACATAGTGCTATATTTTTGCATCCAAATCCTAGTTCTTTAGAAGAAACTATCAGGCTTATAGATATAGTGAGGGAAAAGAGTGGATATAAGTATTTCCTAATGATTCATGGAGATGTTACATTTAGTATACCATCTGGTACAGAGATGGTAAATTTTGTCTACAGGCTTAAGGATGAGCCAGACAAAGTTAAGGAGGAGGCAGATTTTAGAGTTAACAAGGCGTTAGAAATGGCAGAGATTATAGCAAAGCATGGTGGGTTGGATGGCTTTGCTCTATGTTCTGATTATTGTTTCAATACCGGTCCATTTTTGAGCCCCTCTCTATTCTCCGAATTTATTACCCCGTTTCTTTATAAACTGATAAAGGGTTATCGGGATATGGGGTTTTATGTAATTAAGCATACAGATGGGAATATAATGCCTATACTTGACCAGCTTGTCCAGGCAAATCCTCATGCACTTCATTCTTTAGATCCACAAGGTGGAGTAGATATAGCAGAGGTTAAAAGGTTAGTGGGAGATAAGGTCTGCCTTATAGGTAATGTTAGCTGTGGTCTTTTACAGACAGGTACAGATGAAGAAGTGATAGAATCTGTAAGATACGCCTTAAAGAATGGTATGCCAGGAGGCGGATATATCTTTTCTACTTCAAACTGTATATATACAGGGATGCCCTTAGAACGTTATGAGCTTATGCTTGATATATGGAAAAAAGAAGGAAACTACGAGTAATCATATAATATATTGAGGAGGTATAAGATGGATAATGACAGTTTATTTAGTGAACTTTATAGTAAGATAGAAGAACTGCCTGTAATAGATTGTCATGAGCATATGGTAGGACCTAAAGATATGGTATCTATAAGAGAACCTATAGCTAGTCTTATTAGTGGTTATATTCAAAGTGATCTTTTATCAGCAGGTATTTCTCAAAAAGAGCTCGATATCTTAAATGATAATAGTATTGATACAGAGAAGAAATGGGATATATTTAAAAGATTTTGGGAGCAAGTACAGTTTACTGCTTATGCTAGAGTAACCAAGTTTATTATGAAGGATATCTATGGAGAGGAAGATATTTCTTTGGAGTCGCTTGTTAGAATAAAAGGTAAGGTCTTACAGCCGACTAAAGAGACTTATGACTCCCTACTAAATGGGGCTAATATAAAGCTTATCCTTTCTGATGTCCTTTGGGATTTAGATACTCTTAAAAAGTTTATTGAAGGGAAACTCTCCTATTATAGTAGGATCAAGTTCTTATTTTCTCTACCAATGTTTCATCGTGATGTAAGAAGTTTTGATTTTATTCAAAGGGTAGGTGCCCTCTTAGATAGACATATAACATCCCTTGATGATTATTTAGAAGTAGTCTATGCTCTTATTAAAAGAGCGAAAGAGATGGGAGTTGTAGGGATAAAAGACCAAAGTGCTTATACCAGAAGTTTAGACTATGGCTTAGTTACTAGATGTGAGGCAGAAACTCTTTTTAATAGAATACTCTCCGATCCTAGGATTTCTCTTGGATGGCCAGAGGCTAAACCTTTAGATGATTATCTTTTTCATCAATTTATGAATTTTGCTAGGGAACTTAAGCTACCAGTCCAGCTCCATACCGGACATATGGCGGGTATAAGGAATAGGATAGAAAAGACTAATGCAATACTATTAAGTAATATCTTAGAGCTATACCAGGATGTCAACTTTGACCTCTTTCATGGAAATTGGCCCTACATAGGAGAGATACTATTCTTGGCTAAGAACTACCCTAATGTCTATATAGATTTCTGTTGGGTGAATATAATTGACCCAATATACAGTGAGGAATTATACTGTAGGGCTCTACTTACAGTTCCTTATACAAAGGTTAATGGCTTTGGTGGAGATTATTTTGATGTTCCTGAGTATATTGTGTCCCATCTAAAGATAGCTAGGAAGAATATGACAAGGGCTCTGGTTAAACTTATAAAGATGAGATGGATAGATGAAGAATCAGCAGTTGAAATAGCAAGAAACTGGCTCTTTGAGAATCCAAAAAGATTATTTAATCTTGAAGTATAAGGAGTTATAAGCTATGAACTGGAAGGCTAAGTGGATATGGGATACAAGCGGTGAACATCCTAGAAACTACTGGTTGGCATTTAGAAAGACATTCGACAAACCCAAGGATATTGATGAGGCTGTCCTAAATATAACAGCAGATTCTAGGTATATAGTTTACATAAATGGTAAGAGGATTGGTTTTGGCCCACCAAGGAGTTGGCCATTCGAATATTCCTATGATACGTATTATGTTAAGGATTATTTAGTTCCAGGTAGGAATGTTATTGCGGTATTAGTTACACACTTTGGGGTGAGCACATTTCAGTATATTGAGGGTAGGGGAGGAATAATAGCTCAGTTAGATTTCTACAAGAATAATGAGATTAAAGAAAGTATAATTACAGATAAAACCTGGAAGAATAAAGAGCATTCTAGTTTTAAAAGGGCTTCAGTAAGGATAAGTTGCCAGCAGGGTTGGGCAGAGATATTTGATGCCAATGAGTTTAGCCCAAATTGGTTAGATATAGACTTTGACGATTCAAATTGGAATGATTCTATAGAGATTGGAAATTATGGAATAGAACCTTGGAAGACCCTTGTACCAAGGGACATACCTTATCTTACAGAAGAACCTGTATATCCTATAAGGGTAATATCTCTGAGAGAGGTAGAGCCAGTAAAAATTCATATATCGCTAGATATAAGACCAAACTTCTTCCCAGAAGATTACTCAGCAAATCCAAAGGTCTTTCTTGGCTATATAGCAACCATAGTAAACTCAACCAAGAATATGAGAGGTAGAATAGTTTTTCCCTTTGGGAAATGGGTGAGCGTATATGGAAAATTTAAGTTAAACGGAAAGATATACGAGATAAAAGAGGAAAATTCAGTAGAGGTTGAGCTGAATAAAGGAGATAACTTTTTCTTAATGGATGTTAGTGGAAGATATCATGAGTTTTTTGTCCATATGGGATTTGATTTTGAAGAAGAAATCTCTTTTAGAGCCCCGCTATTTGAGAATTATGAATTTATTTCTATAGGAGCTTTTGATAAGAAAGAGATATTACTTATTGGTGAACCTAGGGACCATACAGTTAGAGAAACAGATGAATATAGGAATATCTGGAATGTTCAAAGTTTCGAGGAACTCTCTAAGTATAAAGAATTTATAAAGCCTATTTTACCAGAGCATACCTGTAAAGAGAACGTATATACACTTTCCACAGTAAAGAAAGTTTTAAAAGATTATGAAGTGCCTTTTGATTATCAGAATTTGGTTATTCCTAACGGAACTTACACTACTATTAGAGAGTTGGGTAGAGATATTGAATTTATCGTTGACTTTGGCAAGGAGTTATCAGGTTTTGTTGAGTTTGATATAGACAGCGCTAAAGATACTATAATAGACTTTTACTTTTTCGAGAGTATGCATAATGGAATTATAGAAGATACCAATGGGTTGAATAATACGCTCAGATATGTAACTAGAGAAGGTAGACAATTGTATCGTTCTTTTATAAGAAGAGGTTTCAGGTATGCTATGATAACTGTAAGAAACCTAAAGAAGCCTCTAAAGTTCTATTCTATAAGAACTTATCTTTCAACTTATCCTGTTGCAGAACTGGGGTCTTTTTATTCTAGTGACTATCTTTTGAATAAAATATGGGAAATATCAAAGCATACAGAAAGACTATGTATGGAGGATACATATGTGGATTGTCCTGCTTATGAGCAGACGTTTTGGGTGGGAGACTCTAGGAATGAATCACTTATTAACTATTATACATTTGGTGCCTACAAGCTTTCTAAACGTTGTCTTAGATTGGTTCCAAAGTCCCTCTATAGAAGTGTCCTACCAGAATCACAAGTTCCTAGTGGTTGGCAGAATATTTTGACCGCATGGACCCTTTTCTGGATGAGTGCCTGTAAAGAGTACTATATATTTACTGGTGATAAGGGCTTCTTAGATGAGATTTATCCTTTTTTGTTTAAAACCGCCAAGAACTTTGAAATGTTTATAAACGAGAAAGGACTGCTTGATATAAATGCTTGGAATATGTTAGATTGGGCACCTATGGATACACCAGATAGTGGTGTAGTAACTCATCAGAATGCCCTTTTAGTTAAGGCGTTGAAAGACGTAGCATATATATCAGATATCTTAGGTAGAACTGAAGATAAGGATTATCTTTTAAGTTTTGCAGATAACTTAAAGGAAGCTATAAATAAATATCTTTGGGATGAAGAGAACAAAGCCTATATTGATAGTATCCATTCAGATGGCCAAGTACTGAAGGTTATTAGTCAACAAACAAATACTATTGTCTATCTATGTGATTGTGCGGAAGGCGAGAGAAAAGAACTTTTAGAGAGATATCTGATTAATCCACCGGAGCACTTTGTCAAAATAGGAAGCCCATTTATGTCCTTCTTCTATTTTGAAGCCCTTACTAAGATCGGTAGGGTTGATAAGATATTAGAAGATATAAGGAGAGATTGGGGGTTAATGTTAGATCATGGAGCTACTACCTGCTGGGAGACTTTTATAGGCTTCATAAAAGATAGACTAACTAGAAGTCATTGCCATGCCTGGTCTAGTGCTCCTGGTTATTTCTTACCAGCATATGTATTGGGGGTTAGACCATTAGAACCTGGCTTTAAAAAGGTATTGATTCAACCTAATCTATGTGGACTAAAATGGGCTAAGGGTAATATTCCTACTCCTTATGGTGTTATAGAGATCTCTATCAAAGAAGAAAATGATGCCCTAGATGTAAAACTGAGACTTCCAGAAGAGGTATATGCCAAGATAATTCCCCCTAGCGGGAAAAAGATGATAGTAAATGGAAAGGAACTTTAACCCTTTGGAATTTTTTAAGTTTAGCAGTATAGAAGAGGCTGAGAATCTACAAAGGTTATTATCAGAAAGGATAATCCTTTCTGATAGATTCTCAGCCCTAAGGTTTATTGGTGGCGTTGATACATCTTTTTCTAGAGATGGTAGAGTTTTATCGGTGATTGTAGTTATGGAGTTTGAGTTGCTAAAGTTAGTAACAATTTCCTATCATCTTGATACGTCGATTTTCCCCTATATACCTGGTTTCCTGAGTTTTAGAGAAGGTCCTTCTATTATAGAGGCTTGGAAAAAGCTAGAGATTAAGCCAGATATCCTTCTAGTAGATGGACAAGGCTATGCACATCCTAGACATCTTGGAATAGCTTCCCATATAGGAATTGTTTTAAATATCCCTACTATAGGATGCGCTAAAAGTCTTTTAGTTGGAGAATATGAAGAACCTAAGCCTTTAAAAGGAAGTTTTAGCCCTATATTATATAAGAATGAGTTGGTAGGAGTGGCATTAAGAACTAGAGATAATACTAAGCCAGTATTTGTTTCTCCAGGACATATGGTATCATTTGAATCTTCAATAGATATAGTTTTAAAGTCTGTAAAAATGTACAGATTGCCAGAGCCCTTAAGATATGCTCACCAGTATAGTAAGTCTATATTAAAAGGGAGCGAATAACGTTTATGAGAAAGAGAATACTTTTACTTTTATTGGTATTCATATTATTCTTAAGTACTCAGAGTTATAGCGGTGATATCAAGATTCCTAATTTCCCAAAAGGGAGATTAAGGATATATGATGGAGAAAAAGAACTTATAATCCCTATAGAGATAGCTAATAAACCAGAACTATGGAGTTTTGGTTTGATGTTTAGAGAGGATATCCCTTGGGAATATGGGATGCTTTTTATCTTTCCAACTGATGAACAGAGTGGTTTCTGGATGAAAAATACCTATATTCCTTTAGATATAGCTTTTATAGATTCGAATAAGACAATATTTAATATACAAAGGATGTTTCCCTGTACTGATGAAGACTGTCCTGTATACTACAGTCCAAAGCCTTATAGATACGCTTTGGAGGTAAAGGCTGGTTTCTTTGAAAAATTTGGATTTAGAGAGGGATGTAAGATACAAATTCTTTTCTGAGGAGGAATTTTATGAATGTATCAGTTGTAGGAGAACTCAATGTAGATATCATAATGAGAGGAATTAATGGTTTTCCCGAATTAGATAAAGAAAAGTTAGCAGAAGAGGGAAGAATAACCTTAGGTAGCTCTTCAGCAATATGTGCGGTTGGCCTTTCAAGGCTTGGTGCCAAGGTAAATTTTATCGGAGCTATTGGGGACGATATACTTGGAGAATATATCTTAAGATTTCTGAATAATGAAAGAATAAATACCATTCGAGTGAGAAGACAGACTAATGCTAATACTGGATTTACTGTCTCTTTGACATATCCAGAGAATAGAGCACTTATAACCTACGCTGGAGTTATGGAAGATTTTACTATTAATGAAGAGGATATCGAATTTATAAGTTCTAACTCTAATCACTTGCATGTATCTTCTTTTTTCTTACAAAAAAGATTACAACAAGATATAAAGGATCTATTTTCGAAGGTCAAGGATATAGGCCTTACTATTTCTTTAGACCCAGGATGGGACCCAGAAGATAAGAATTGGTTCAAACTTAAAGAACTCTTTCCTCTAGTAGATATACTATTCCTGAATGAGATAGAAGCTCAGAGGGTATATTCTACTCTTTACAGAGAAGATGCCAATCTAGATAGGATTGCAGAGATACTCTCTAAAGAGGTAAAGGCATTGATTGTAAAACTTGGAGAAAAAGGTGCCTTAGCTATGATAGATAGTAATAGGTACTATATGAAAAGCTTTAAAGTTGATGTTGTAGATACTACTGGGGCAGGAGATGCTTTTAATGCTGGTTTCCTCTATGGAAGATTAAATGGTTACAGTATAGATAAATGCCTGTTAGTTGGAAATGCTTGTGGCGCATTGTCCTGTACTGGTATAGGAGGAACCACAAATCTTCCTACACTAAAAGGCTTGGAAGAATTTATACGAAAATCTTTGATGAAGCAATCACCTCTATAATTTGACTTGCATTTTATAGATAAATATGCTAATTTTTTATCTACCAATACCATATTAGAACAGGGAGGAAGCATCTTTTTGGAGTACATAGAAGTCATATTTAAATTTATATTGGCCGTTTTCCTAGGAGGGATAATTGGTTGGGAGAGGGAGATGGTCAATAAGCCTGCAGGCTTAAGGACCCATATTATTGTCTGTCTTGGCTCTACCCTTATAACTATAGTATCTACTACGCTTACAGGTTCCGATCCAGGCAGAATTGCTGCGCAGATTGTTTCTAGTTTAGGGGTTTTAGGTGCTCTAGTTGTCCTTAGGGAGGGACAGCACATAATTAGGGGTATTACTACTGCTGTTAGTATGTGGTTTATGGGAGGGGTAGGGGTAGCTATAGGAGCAGGAAAGTATTTCCCTGCTGTAGTATCAACCATAGCTCTATACATAATATTAGTCTTTTTGAAATCTCTAGAGGGCAGATTACTTGGACATGGAAGAGGAAAGATACTACATATAATGGCAACAAATAGACCCGGACTTATTGGTGATATTGGTAAGATACTTGGTGCTTACAAAGTAGATATAGTAGATATAAAACTTCAGATAACAGAAGATATTGCTGATATAGTCTTACAAGTTATCTCTCCAGATAGATTTGATCCTTCAGGAATGCTATGTGAGATGCAGAGGCTAGATGGAATAAGGTCTTTGGGGTGGGACTAATCTATACTATTGCACTCTTCCATTTTCCTCTTTTGAATCTAGCTAAGTATAGTAGTCCCCTTATTCCAAAGTCTATACACACCGCTATCCATACTCCATATATGTTCAAGTTAAGGATTTTATTTAGTAAAATAGCTAATACAATTCTAAAACACCATATACCTATGAAGGTTGTTATGGTTACATATATTATGTCGCCAGCTCCTCTAAGGGAGGATGAGATAACTGAAACTAAGCATAGAAAGGGAAGAGAAAGGGATAATATCTTTATAGCGAAGTTTCCTATCCCTATTATCTCCGGATCTAAAGAATATATAGATACTAACTGCTTGGAAAAAGTAAAGTTTATACTGCCAAGAAGACATATAAGTATTAAGCTCATCTTTAGAATTCTTCGTACATATTCTTCTGCGAGGTCAGGTTTTGATGCTCCAAGACTCTGGCCTACTAATGTGGTAGCCGCCATAGAAAATCCCCATACCGGCATAAAAGATATAGAGTTAATCGACATCCCTATCTGATATACCGCTATGGCTATCGTTCCCATTCCTGAGATTATAACTTGAAGAATCAAAAAACCACCCTGCATAATGAATTGTTCTAAAGCAGCTGGAATCCCTACCCTAAGCATCCTTTTTATAAGATAAAAGTTAAAGGAGAGATGCTTTTTTACTTCAAGAGGGATAAATTTGTTCTTTATGAGAGAGATAGATATAAATATTCCTCCTATAACTCTGGCTATAGATACTGCAATACCAGCTCCTATAAGTCCTAAAGGTTTTATCGATATAAAACTAGTTTTTATGCCGAATATCAGTATAGCACTTAGTATCACATTGATTATATTAACTATGTATGCAACCTTCATTGGCGTTTTGGTATCTCCAGCTCCTCTAAGGACTCCACTTATTATTGTATTTATGAGTAGGAATGGAAAAGAATAGAGAATTAATCTAAAGTATGATAAAGCTAGCCTAATAACTTCCTTCTCTGCCTGAGAGAAAAGAATACTAAGTATCTTTTCTGCAGAGGCATAACAGGCTATCGTTACTATTACTGAGGCAGATATAGCTATTATTAATGATTGTCTGACTGCTTCTTTAGCGCCTCTTATATTTCTTTCTCCTATCAGTCTAGCAACTAAGACTGTACTTCCTGTAGATAGAGCTGTAAATAGAGCTAATATAAAGTTTGTGAGAATATTTATAAGACCTACAGCAGAAAGGGCTTCTTTACCAATTCTTCCTACTAGTATTGTAGAAACCACCCCTACTACCATTATAAGTATCTGCTCTAAAGTAGCGGGGATTGCTAAATCTAGTATATTCTTCCTTAATATACTTTCAGTAAGTATTACTTCGCCTGTTAAACTATTACCTTTACTTCTTGTAGTGCTTGTCCTTTTCTCCAATGTTTAAGCCTCTTATTGACCCACTCTTTAAAAGTTAATTATAGCATAGACAAACAAAGGTAGATAGTATTATAATTTTAGAAAAGACACAGGAAGAAGGTGATAGAAAAGTGAGAATTCTAGCAGTAGGTGCTCATCCAGATGATTTAGAACTGCTCTGTGCCGGAACGCTAGTAAAGTATAGGAAACAGGGTCATACTGTAATTATGGCTCATATGTGTAAAGGGGATAAGGGACATTTTACTATCCCTCCAGAGGAACTATCAAAAATAAGGGCGGAAGAGGCTAAAAAATCTGCTAAGCTTATAGAGGCAGAGATTATCTCTGGAGGATTTCCTGACTTGGAACTCCTTATAAATGAGGAAACTAGAAGAGTAGCGGTTGATATCATAAGACAATCAAGACCAGACCTTATAATAACCCATTACCCAGAGGACTATATGATTGACCATATAAATACGTCTAAGCTGATTATAGATGCAAGTTTTACAGCAACCCTTCCCCATTTTAAGACCGATTTCCCAGCACACAATATTATACCCCCAATATTTTTTATGGATACATTAGCTGGGGTGAACTTTCTCCCGACTGAGTATGTAGATATTACAGAAGAGATGGAAATAAAGGAGAAAATGCTTCTCTGTCATCAATCTCAGTATACATGGTTAAGAGACCATGATCATATTGATTATGTTGATTTTATGAAAAGTCTATCAAAGTTTAGGGGGATCCAATGTGGAGTACAATATGCAGAAGGGTTTATACAATATAAGGTTTGGGGAAGAATAGTTCCCAAAAGACTTTTACCATAAAAAGAAGGGAGGAATAGTAATATGGCATCTTTTAATTATGACTTGGCTTCATTTTTACCCTTTAGGGATAAGGAAGTTTGTGAGCGTGTAAGGGCTATAAAGAAGGAAGATTTAACTAAACATCCCAATCCTGATTTTAAAGTAAGAATAATTGAAGAACCTGAGAGATTTTATCTAGAATTTGCATTAGATATAGTAAGAAGAATAAAGGAATCATTAGAAGCTGGTAGAAAGCTTGTTGTAATCTTTCCTGTTGGACCTATGCCTCAATATCCTATAGCTGCTAGAATAATAAACGAGATGAGACTTTCTTGTAAACATGTCTACTCTTTTAATATGGACGAGTATGCTGACCAAGATGGAAATACTGCACCGATAAGTTGGGAAGGATCTTTTCAAAGAGCAATGATGGAAAACTTTTGGAACCTTATAGATGAAGATTTAAGGCCTCCTATGTCGCAGATACATTTTCCAACGTCTGATGTACTTAAAGACTATGGAAAGATGATAGAAGATTTAGGAGGAGCTGATGTCTGTTATGGTGGTATAGGGTGGTGTGGACATATAGCATTTTGGGAGGCGCATCTTGGTTATGAATTTGGAGACGACTTAGAGAGTTACAAGAAAGCTGGACCTAGGATAGTAGAGCTTCATCCAATGACAATAATGCAGAATGCTCTCCATTCATTCTCTGGTGATTGGTCTTGGGTTCCACCTAAGGCGGCAACAATAGGTCCTGCACAGATATTAGGGGCAAAAGAGAGAAGTTTCTGGCTTGATGGTTATCTTGGTGGAGGAATCTCTTGGCAGAGATTTATAGCAAGACTAGTGGCTTATGGACCAGTAAATACACTGGTTCCAGGATCGATACTTCAGACTGCACCCACCACATATACTATAATTGGAGGTGTGGCAGAAGATTGCAGAATTTCAATGAGATAGAATTATTTTATAGGAGGATATAGTGAGTTCAAAGGTTGCAGTATTAGAATGTCCTCATTATGATGAAGATAAAATAAAGAAGACTATTTTAAAAGGTTTTGAATTTATAGGTAGACCAGATGTAAAAGATAAGCGTATCCTTCTAAAGCCCAATCTTCTTATGCCTGCTGAGCCCCATTATGCGGTAACTACTCATCCAGCTATAGTAGAAGCTGTTGGTGAGATATTATTAGAGTTTGGGGCTAAAGAGGTCTTAATAGGAGATAGTCCTGGCAATGCTCTATCTAACATAGATAACCTTTATAGAAGAACGGGGATGCTATCTTTAGCAGAAAAGAAGGGTTTTAAGTTAGTAAACTTCTCTAGAGAGGGCATTATTGAAGTGGAAAACCCTAATGGAGTGGTTCCTACCATACCCCTAAGTAAAGTGGTAAGATCAGTAGAATATATAGTAAATCTACCTAAACTTAAGACACACAATTTTACTCTAATAACGTGTGCTATAAAAAATATATTTGGAACAATCCCTGGTTTTAATAAATCTAAGTTTCATTCTATAGCACCAGGTCCTAAAGAATTTTCTAGGCTTTTAGTAGAGATATTTAATGCTGTAAGGCCGTCCCTTAATATTGTTGATGCTATAGAAGGTATGGAGGGGGATGGGCCCTCTGGAGGGACTCCTAGGAAATTTAATAGAATTCTAATGAGCTATGATGGTGTTGCTATAGATGCTGTTGGAGGATGGATGCTAGGTTATAAGCCTGATGAGATATATACAACCAAGATAGCTGGAGATATGGGTTTAGGTGTACCTTCCCTAGATGATATTGAAATTTTTGGTAGTAAACTAGAAGAACTTTTCGGTGCTGATATCAAAAAGGTGCTAACCATTCACAATGTTTTAGAGAAGGTATCCTCTCCAATGCTTAGTTTTCTTTCTAAAAGATTAGTAAAACTTATCAAGATCTATCCAGAGATAAATGATGATAAGTGTATAAAGTGCGAGATATGTCTTAGGAGTTGTCCTAAAAGGGCTATCAGTAGAGTTGAGCATAAGATGAAGATAGACTATAGAAAATGTATCTCATGTTACTGTTGCCACGAATTATGTCCCCAAAGGGCAATAGTCATAAAGAGAAATAAACTAGCAGAGATATTATGGTTGGCTAGAGATTAGGAGGCGAAATATTAATGACTAACTTAGATATTATAGACAAGATAAAGTCCTTGGCAAAAGAAAAGGATGCGGTTATCCTTGCTCATAATTATACTAGACCTGAAATCCAAGACTTAGCGGATTTTGTTGGAGACTCTTTAGAATTAAGTAGAACTGCTTCTAAGCTTTCTTCTAGAGCTATTCTCTTTTGTGGTGTCTATTTTATGGCTGAAACAGCCTATATACTTTCGCCAGATAAGACTGTTCTAATTCCAGATCCTTATGCGGGATGTCCTATGGCAGATATGATAACAGGGGAACAGTTGAGAAGATTGAAAGGAGAATATCCAGGTGCCAAGGTAGTCTGCTATGTTAATAGTACTGCGGAGGTTAAGGCAGAATCGGATATATGTTGTACATCTGCCAATGCAGTGGATATAGTAAATAAGATAGATTCTAACGATATAATATTTGTCCCTGATAAGAATCTTGGCTCTTATGTATCTAAAATGACAGGTAAAAGACTTATCCTATGGCAAGGTTACTGTCCTATTCATGCTATGATAAAACCAGAAGATATTATTCGTATAAAGCAGGAACATCCTTCTGCAAAGGTGGTTGTTCATCCTGAATGCTCAGAAGATGTAATAGCCTTAGCAGATGCAGTAAGAAGCACCTCAGGTATGCTTAGATATGTTAGAGAGACGGATGGAAAAGAATTTATTATCGGGACAGAATCTGGAATTTTATATAGGATGAAAAAGGAAAATCCAGAGAAACAGTTCTTCCCTGTTAGAAGAGATACAATTTGCGTAAATATGAAAAAGATAACATTAGAAAAAGTTTTAAATTCTTTAGAGAAGGAAGAGTACAAGGTAACCGTTCCTGAAGATATCAGAATTAGGGCTCTAAAAGCTATAGAAAGGATGTTGACGTAAGATGAAACTCCTTTTTAAGTTATTATCTTTAACATTAATCTTTTCTTTGTTTTCAAGTTTGGTTTATGCCCAAAAGATAAATCCTTTTTATCATTGGAAGGTTATGGAGACTAGTCATTTTATCATCATTTATCCAGAAGGTTTTGAAGATATAGCAGAAGAGGCAAGCATAATAGCAGAGGATGTTCATGATTCTCTCAGCAAGTTTATAGAACCTTCCTCTAAGGACAAAACTGCAATCATTCTTCTCGATAATAGTGATTTTACTAATGGTTTAACTAACCCCTTAGATAAATCTATAAGAATATGGCTAACAAATCCGAATGAATTAGAGATTGGGAGTAAATTTGATTCTTGGCTTAGACTGGTCATTACTCATGAGTATATGCACATACTCCATCTGGACCAGGTAAGGGGAATCAATGAAGACTTCAGGAAATTCCTTGGAAGGATTATAATCCCTAATCAGTTTCTTCCCTATTGGATGATTGAAGGCTATACCGTCTATGCAGAGACATATTATGCATCTGGAGGAAGGGCAAACGATACACTCTTTGATATGTATCTTAGGGAGATGTACAGAAATAATAAACTATTAGAACCTGACCAAGTTTGTAGTTATGGTTCTTTAGATAGCTGGCCTCTTGGGAGCGCAGTATATCTCTATGGAGGAAGTATCTTTGAATACATTGCTAAGAAGTATGGAGAAGATAAGCTAAAGAAGATAAGTGAGCTTACCAGTTCTTATATACCAATCCTTATGGGTCCTGATATAGCCATTAAAAAGGTATTGGGA
This sequence comes from uncultured bacterium, assembly GCA_937958695.1. GTDB lineage: Bacteria > DUMJ01 > DUMJ01 > DUMJ01 > DUMJ01 > DUMJ01. The sequence goes on along the minus strand of CALGNK010000013.1, from coordinate 9,025 downwards.
ATAGATTATAGGACTCTTTGGAATGATTGGAAGAACTATGTGGGTTCAAAGTATGAAAAGCAGATAGAAGACATCAAGAGGGAGGGGGTTACTAATTCTGAAAGACTTACAAGGTGGGGATATATAACCTTTGGTCCAGTGGCATCATCTGATGGAACCTTTGTATTATATCATTTTTCTAATCCTTACTATATGCCCGGCTTAAGACTACTAGAATTAAAGACTAAACAAGATACGTTCCTAATTAAGGGTGAAATATACGGTAAATCTGCCATTTCTCCAGATGGAAGATATGCTATCTACTCGAAGATTGATTATACAGATATATTTAATCTATATCTAGACCTTTATAGACTAGACCTAAAAACTAAGTCTGAAAAAAGGCTTACAAGAGGCCTTAGAGCATATAATCCTGTATTCCTCTCAGAAGATCTTCTCCTTTTCTTAAGGAGGGATTCAGGTAAGGTAGATATAGAAATGATGAACTTAAATTCTGGTGCTATATCTAATCTCCTCTCTTTCTCAAGAGATACCCAGATAAAAGGTATGAGTATCTCTCCAGACAGGAAGTTCTTAGCTTTATCTATCTGGAAGGGGGGAGGATACCAAGATATCTATCTATTAGATCTAGAGAAAAGGACTCTTAAACAGATAACCTCTGACAAAGCTACTGATGGTTCTCCAGAGTTTTCTAAGGATGGAAGGTATATAATATTCTCTTCTGACAGATCTGGCATTTATAATCTTTACGCTTATGATATAGAAATAGAAAAGTTTTATAGGATAACAAATCTGTTTGGTGGTGCTTTTGAATCAACCATAACCGAAGATAAGATTATCTTTGTAGGCTATAGCTATGAGGGTTATGATGTATATGCCATGGAGTATAACCCTAGTATTTGGAAAGAGGTAGAGATAAAAAGAGAAGAGATCCCTAAAATTACTAAAGGGATGAATGTTTCATATAAAGTAAAGGATTATAGGCCTTTAGATTACATACTTCCTAAATTTTGGATACCCTTACCCTTTGGATTCTTTACTTATGGACAAGATTACCTAGAATTCAATACGTACTCTATTACCTTTCTTTATGATATATTTCAAAATGTCCCCACCTTTTCTCTTGACTATTCTAGAAGTCTTTATAACCTTACATTGAATCTAAACATAAACTACGATGGATACAAAGATACCGAGATACTATATTTATCTTTTCCATTGAAGGTCTCTCTCTTTGATGCGGAAAATCTATATTTAGGGCTAGCTAGGGTCGGTTCGAGTATTTCGAACTATAGTCTATTTGGACAATGGAACTACAGCAGTATAGATGGGAATGATCAATTTATTTTAAGGAAGGATACTCTACTCTATACAGAACTAAGTTTAAATCCAAATACAAGTTTTATAGCTACTATAGGTTCTTGGAAGGGCAGAATAAGTAGACCAGGAACTCTGCAACCATCAATTGGCATAAACTTGGCACTAGGTATTAGTAATATCCCTGATTGTTTTAGCTTAGGAGGTAAGGATGGACCTTTTGTCCTTCATGGTTATGAAGCTGAAGTAGACAAAGGCTCTATTGCCATTGCTGGAAGCATATGGTTAGAGAAACCTATTATTAATATATACAGAGGATTAAAACTTGGAGAGATCTTTCTCGAGGATATTAAGACTAGGTTTTATATAGAGTCTGGAGCTGCAGGAAATGATGTCTATACTGCTAGATTGAGAAGTTGTATTGGTGTAGAACTGAGCATTTCCACATCACTAGAATATGGCGTGGTACCATTAAGCCTAGGATTAGGCATCTCAAAACCTTTAGAGAGTGAATATCCAACTAAGGTATATATAATACTGGAAGGAGGTTTCTAGGGATATGTTCTTTATAGGTATAGATCTTGGAACAAGTGGTGTTAAGGTCCTTTTAGTAGATAAGGATGGTGAAGTGGTAAGTAAAGGGGAAGAAGAATATCCTCTTTATACCCCTAATCCAGGATGGACAGAACAGGACCCTCAGGAATGGTGGTCTGCAACTAAAGTGGCTATCAGAAAGGCTATCAGGAATATAGATTCCAAAGAGATAAAGGGTATAGGATTAACTGGTCAGATGCATGGCTCTGTGTTTTTGGATGATAGGGGTAATGTTATAAGGCCCTGTCTACTTTGGAATGACCAACGCACATATAGAGAAGTTGAAGAGATAATGGAAAAGTTTGGTGATAAGGTTGTAGAATGGATCGCCAATCCTGTTCTTACAGGTTTTACTCTTCCCAAAATAGTATGGTTAAAGAAGAATGAGCCTGAGAATTTTAATAGAGTTAGAAAAGTTCTGCTTCCAAAAGATTTTATAAGATTTAAGTTGACAGGAAAATATGCTACAGAAGTTTCAGATGCTTCCGGAACTGCTCTATTTGATGTAAAGAATAGAACTTGGTCTAAGGAAATGTTAGATGCAATGGAACTTTCACCAGAACTGTTCCCAAAGTGTTACGAGAGTCCGGAGATAACTGGATATATAACTAAAGAGGTAGCAGAAGAGACAGGATTAAAGGAAGGTATCCCCGTAGTCGGAGGTGGAGGAGACCAGGCAGCTCAAGCGGTAGGGATGGGAATTGTTCATCCTTATGATACATCTGTAACTCTTGGTACCTCAGGGGTAGTCTTTTCAGCCATAGATAGAGTCTTTGTGGATCCAAGATTAAGGACACATACATTCTGTCATGCTGTTCCTGGTATGTGGCACATAATGGGAGTTATGCTTTCTGCTGGAGGGTCTCTAAGATGGTATAGGGATACATTTAGCGAAATGGAGATAAGTATTGCCAAACTCTTGAATAAAGATCCATATGAGATACTTACTGCAGAGGCAGAAATGATAAAGCCAGGATCGGAAAGGCTTTTATTCCTCCCATACCTTACAGGTGAAAGATGTCCCTATTCAGATCCATTTGCCAGAGGTGTATTCTTTGGTATAGGCTTAAATCACAGTAGACCTCATTTTGTAAGGGCTATCATTGAAGGAATCTCCTTTGGATTGAACGATTCTCTCAATATCTTAAGAGAACTTGGTGTAAAACCCAATATGGTTAAGGTTTCAGGAGGAGGAGCAAGGAGTCCATTATGGAGAAAGATATTAGCTAGTATCTTTCAGCTTCCGGTTGCAACTATAAATGTTACAGAAGGTGCTGCTTTTGGTTCCGCTCTCTTAAGTGCGGTTGGTACGGGACAATTTAATAGTGTTATAGAGGCAACTGAGAGTATTGTAAAGATAACAGATATAACTGAACCAGATCCTGACTGGGTAAAGGTTTACGAGGAATTGTATCCTCTATATAAGAAACTATACAGTGATTTGAAAGAAGATTTTAGATTCGGCTTATAAAAGGGGACGCTAGTCCCCCTTTTTATATTTTCTATCATATCTTTTAGCAAGAGAGGAGATATTCCTTTTTTCTATAAAATATCTTTTCCTCTTTTCTAAAAATCCGAAATAAAATTGTGCCTTACTACCTAGAAAATATGTTTCTATCAGGACCTTTACATTTTATACGCCACATATCTTTTACACCTCAATAAAGATCTCTTATGATAAAATTATATAGTATAATTGTTCCTAATCTTTACTTGTATTAGATATTTTATCATGCTATAATTTTGGCAAGATTTTTAGGAGGCGAAGAATGGATTATAGTAAAACTCTAAATCTACCAAAAACAGACTTTGCAATGAAGGCTAATCTCCCTGAAAAGGAGAGGGAGATACAGAGATATTGGAGTGAGATAGAATTATATAAATTAATAAGGGAGAAAAGGGTAGGTAAGCCTAAGTTTATACTACATGATGGTCCTCCTTACGCTAATGGGGACATACATATGGGGCAAGCTTTAAACAAAATAATGAAGGATATTATTGTAAGATACCACACATTTTTAGGAGAGGATGCTCCTTACGTTCCAGGCTGGGATACCCATGGACTTCCAACAGAACAACAGGTAGCTAAGACGACTAAGAGAGATAGAAGGTCTATAGACCCTCTAGAATGGCGAAAAGAATGTAAGAATTTTGCTAGTAAATATATAGATAGACAGAGAGAGGAATTTAAGAGGTTAGGTGTAATTGGAGATTGGGATAATCCATATGTAACTTTTGATCCAGGTTACGAAGCCTCACAGATAAGGGTATTTAAGGAATTAGTAAGAAGAAATCTAGTTTATAGGGCATTAAAACCAGTATATTGGTGTTATCACTGTGAGACATCTTTAGCAGAGGCTGAGATAGAGTATAAAGAGGTTACATCTCCATCTATAATAGTTTCTTTCAGATTAGTATTAGATGGTGGTTCGTATAGTATTCTTAAAGATAAAGCACCTATCTATATACCTATATGGACTACAACTCCTTGGACTCTTCCCGGAAATACCGCGATAGCCTTAAATCCAAATGCAAAGTATCTTCTTATAGAAGCGGATAAAAAGAGATTCATCCTCGTAGAAGACAGACTCTCTGCTGTTAAGGAACTTGTAGGCTGGAAGGATGTAACTATACTTGGAGAATTCTCAGGTAAAGATCTGGAGGATTATAAGGCGATACATCCTTTTGAGGACAGAGAAGTCCCTCTTATTTTGGGTGAGCATGTTTCAACAGATGAAGGAACTGGTTTGGTTCATACTGCACCAGGCCATGGACCAGAAGATTATGAAGTTGGTCTAAAGTATAATCTACCAGTTCTTTCTCCTGTCGATGAATTAGGAAGATTTACTACAGAGACCTTGGGCCTTAAAGGAATTAATGTAATAGAGGCTAACAAGATTATTATATCTTATTTGGAAAATGATGGGAAACTTTTATACAGTGGTACTGTTAACCATGATTACCCTCACTGTTGGAGATGTAGAAAGCCTGTTATATTTAGGGCGACTGAGCAGTGGTTTATAGATGTCAATAGCTTTAGAGATAAAGCATTGAAGAGTCTAGATAACGTTGAATGGATTCCACCTTGGAGTAAGAATAGAATGGTTGGTATGCTAGAGGTAAGGCCAGACTGGTGTATCTCTAGACAGAGAATTTGGGGAGTCCCTCTACCCATTTTCTATTGTAGGGACTGTAATTCACCTCTCCTGGATGAGAATGTGATAGAACATATAGCTAAAGTTTTTGAAAGGGAAGGATCAGATGCCTGGTTTAAGTATTCAGCTGAGGAATTACTTCCAGAAGGAACTACCTGCCCAGAGTGCGGCGCTAAAGATTTTGTAAAAGAAAAGGATATAATGGATGTATGGTTTGATTCAGGCTCGAGCTTTGCTGGAGTTCTAAAGACACATAAGGATTTGAGGTTCCCTTCGGATATGTATCTAGAGGGAAGTGACCAGCATAGAGGTTGGTTCCAGACATCTTTGCTTCTATCTATAGCTACCGAAGGTATTCCGCCTTATAGAAAGGTTCTTACACATGGATTTGTTGTTGATGAGGCTGGTAAAAAGATGTCTAAAAGTTTGGGTAATGTTATAGATCCTCAGGATATAGTAAATTCCTTAGGTGCAGATGTGTTAAGACTTTGGGTTGCCTCTTCCGATTTTCGTTCAGATATAAAGGTCTCTAAGAATATCCTAAACCAGATAGTGGATGCCTATAGGAAAGTAAGAAACACTGTTAGATTTATGTTAGGAAACCTATATGACTTTGATCCAGAGAGAGATTTGGTGTCTTTAGATAATCTAGATATATTAGACAAATGGATTTTAACAGAGTGGAATAAATTACTAGATAGGGTAAAAACAGCATATGATGAATACGAATTTCATATAGTATTTCATAGTGTGCATAGCTTCTGTGTAAATCAGTTGAGTTCCTTCTATTTGGATGTTATAAAGGATAGACTTTATGTTGACCTACCTAATTCGTTTAAGAGGAGGTCTGCTCAGACTACCCTATACTATATCTTGAAAGGTATACTTAGGATCTTAGCTCCTATAGTAGTTCATACTACAGAAGAGGCTTGGCAGTATCTTCCTGGTAAGAAAGAGGTCAGTATTCATCTTGAAGACTGGCCTGATAAATATCCAGTAATGCTTAACTCAGAAGAAGTAGAGATGTGGGAATACTTCTTTACGGTGAGAGATGAGGTGAATAAAAGGTTAGATGAGGCAAGACAAAATAAGGTTATAGGAAATAGTCTTGAGGCAAAATTGCAGTTGATTGTTCCTGAAGGTATATATTCTCATATATCCAGGTTTGGTAAATATTTAAGTGAGTTACTCTTAGTATCTGAAGTAGAAGTTTTTGCCAATAAAGATAGTAATATTATAGACGTGAAAATAGTTCCACTTGATTACGGTAAATGCCAACGTTGCTGGATGTATACCCCTGAGGTTGGAAAAGATGAGAGATATCCTGATCTATGTGAAAGGTGTGTTTCTATTATAGAGAATATCGTTAGTGAAGGTGAAGATGGATGAGTATGGATCTTGAATATTTTAAAAATTTGCTTTTGGCTAAAAAACAAGAAATAGAGCATACGTTAAAAAACATAAAAGAGCTTTCCTTTGGTAAAAGTGAAATAGAACTTATAGGAGAACTTTCTAGTTCTGATGACCATTTAGCAGAATATGCTTCAATAGTATATGATCATGAGAATATGTTAACAGTTGAGAATATTCTAAAAGATATACTAGGTCAGATTGAGTTAGCCTTAAAAAGAATAGAAGACGGGACATATGGCGTATGTGAGATATGTAAGAAGCCTATAGGTGAAGAGAGATTGAAGGCTATACCATATGCTACAATGTGTATAAGGTGTAAATCCATAAAAGAAAAAAGTGTCAGGAAGTAGTTACGGTATCATTATAGGGATTCTAATACTGATACTAGATAGGATTTTAAAGTTATTATCTACCAAGTATCTTTTGGCTAAAGATATATTGATAGGTAATGGTTTAGTGAGATTAACTCATGTTAGAAATCCTGGAGCTGCTTTTGGGTTTCTACCCTCTCAGAGGGGACTTATTATTTTTGTCTCTATCTTAGCGCTTATATTTGTGATTAGACTTTTTAGAAAGGTTAGTTATAGGAATTTATATTTCTCTATAGGCTTTTGGGTTTTGATAGCAGGTATTTTGGGGAATCTATTTGATAGAGTATTTTTAGGTTATGTTATAGATTATTTACAGATATTAAATTCACCAATATTTAATATCTCTGACATAGCCATACTTATTGGTATGGCTACGATACTATTTTTCTCTTAAAGGGAGGTTTAATATGCGTCCAGTATTACTACAAATTGGTAATTTTACTGTAAGATCTTGGGGAGTATTTGTGATGTTAGGAATTATTGTTGGCGTCTTACTTGCTATGAGAGAATCTGAGAGGAAGGGAACAAATCCGGAGCATATAATAGATCTAACTATTCTTTTGATTCTCTCAGGTATAATCGGGGCAAGAGTAATGTATGTTTTGACTAATTGGGGTGAGTATAGAAATAATTTAAGTTTAGCATTTTCTATAAGGTCTGGCGGTTTAGCTTGGCCTGGAGCATTTTTATTTGGCTTGATAACTACTATCTTTTTTGTGAGATGGCGTAGACTTTTATTTTGGAACATAGCAGATATACTGACCCCATATATAGCGTTAGGCTACTCCATAGCAAGAATAGGGTGTTTTCTTAATGGATGTTGTTTTGGTAAGGTTATAGAAAGGACATGGTACAGTGTCTATATGCATGGTGCTTATAGGTATCCAACTCAGATTATCTCTTCTATAGCATCTTTTATTATCTTTTTCTTTCTTGTAACTAGAGCTTGGGATGATAAGCCTGGGAAGAGATTTTTGACATACATAATACTCTATGGTATATATAGATTCTTAGTGGAATTTCTCAGATATAACAGTAGATATATAGTTGGATTAAGTATAACTCAATGGGGAATGTTAGGGACTATTCTGGTAACTGCTATTATCTTGTATGGAAAGAGTATTAACTGGAAAAGAAGGACGGCTTGATATCATTTTAAAAGAATTATTTCCAGACCTATCTAGAGAAAAGATTAAAGATATTATAGAGTCCGGTAAGGTATGTGTAGATGATAGAATTATCACTAAACCCAGCTTTAAAGTCAAAAGTGATTCTATTATTAAGGTTGAAGAAATAGATATTCATAAAAACGTATTGCAATCTTATGATGTTCCTATAAGCATAGTATACGAAGACGAAAGTATTGTAGTTGTAGATAAGCCTGCTGGCTTAGTTGTTCATCCTGCTCCCAGTGTAAAGGATCCAACGTTGGTTAATGTCCTTATAGGAAAGACAGTTTTAGCCCCTATAAATGATGTTAGACCAGGAATAGTTCATAGATTAGATAAGGACACATCAGGATTAATGGTCTTAGCAAAGACATTTCAGAGTTACAATAATCTGGTAAAGCAGATCCAGGATAGAGAAGTGACCAAAGAATATATAGCAGTTGTTCATGGGAAAACTAAATCCGGGACTATAAGTGTTCCTATAGGGAGGTCCCCTTCGGATAGGACAAAGATGAAGGTACTGCCTGCAGGTAGGATAGCGGTTACTCATTATGAGGTCTTAGAAGTTATAGGAAACTATTCTATTCTGAGAGTTAGGATAGAGACAGGAAGAACTCATCAGATAAGAGTCCATCTAGCTTATATAGGACATCCAGTTGTTGGAGATAAGGTATATGGAATAGAGGAGAAAGAAAAACTTATAGATAGACAGGCGTTACATTCTTCTAGGTTATCCTTTTTACATCCGATAACACAAGAGCGATTAGAATTTTCTTCTCCTCTTCCGAAAGATATAGAAAATCTAATAGAAAAGTTACGGAGGAGAAGTTGGATAGACTTATAGCAACCTGTATCTTGGTGGGGATAATTCATATGACGGATACCTTATCTTTATCTGTAAGATGGGTTGGGGTAAAGGTTGGTAGGGTAGTTACAGCTGCTAGTCTATTTAATATACTGGTTCTTATTTCTAGAACCGCTAATCTTTTGCAAGCCCCTATGGTTG
>CALGNK010000012.1 GCA_937958695.1 uncultured bacterium | reverse complement strand
ATAGATATTGTTCTTTGTTAACTGTGCTATTGTAGATTCTTCCATATTTAGACCTGCATATATAGGAACTATCTTATATTTCTCTATATCTGGTATAAACTCTGGTAATGTCTTTAGCTTTTCTATAAAATTTTCTATGTACCCTCCCCTATCAGGAGAGCTTTTTACCTCTACTATAAATATCTTATCCTCTGTATATGCTAGTATATCTATCTCTAGTATCTTACCGTTCTTTCTATATGTAACTGTATGAGTTAGAAGCCTTGGGGTAACATTAAAGTATTTCTTCAAGACTATATCAAATGATGGGAAGAATATATCCTCTACTAATGTTCCCATCTTATTGGCTAATTCGCCCCAACGCTTATTCATTGCTTTTCTATCTTCTTCCCACTGCTTACCCATCTCTCCCCATTGCTTACTCATCTCTCCCCACTGCTTACTCATCTCTCCCCATTGCTTACCCATCTCTCCCCACTGCTTACTCATCTCTTCCCATTGCTTACCCATCTCTTCCCACTGCTTACCTAACCGTGTAACCTCTTCTCCTAACTTTTTTATAGTAATATTTGTTTGCACTATAAATTGACCCAATACGCTCTCTAATCTATCTACCCTTTCTTCTATTGCTGTTAGTCTTTCTTCCATTAAGAATCACCTCTTAAAAATCTTCAGTTATATTATACACTACTTCTCCTTAATGGGAATAAGTTTTCCTTCTTCTAATCTATATTCATTACCACAGTACTTACATATTGCTAGATTCTCTTCAAATTTTAAAGTTGTCCCACACTTACATACCCATCCAATCTGTCTTGCTGGGACTCCTACTACTAAAGCGTAAGGTAAAACATCTCTTGTTACCACTGCCCCTGCACCAATAAGTGCATACTCTCCTATCGTTACCCCGCAAACAATAGTAGCATTTGCCCCTATAGTAGCTCCTCTCTTTACTAGTGTCTTTCTAAACTCATGTTTTCTCTCTATAAAAGCCCTTGGATTTATTACATTTGTAAAGACCATACTTGGACCACAGAAGACATCATCTTCTATCTCTACCCCTTCATAGACGCTTACATTATTCTGTATCTTTACATTATTACCTATCTTTACATTTGGTCCGATCATTACATTTTGACCTAAGATACAGTTCTTGCCGATGGTAACATTTTTAAGTATGTGGCAGAAATGCCAAATCTTGGTTCCTTCTCCAATCTCTACTAGCTCATCTATATAGGAACTTTCATGGACAAAGTAATTCTTGGTATTAGACATTGAATACCTCCATCTATATATCTACAGTCTTATTACCTTTTCATCTATCTGTATTCCTCTTTTCCTTAGGGCATTTCTTGTATCTACTATCAATTGTGAATTGTTATAGATGAGATTATAGTCTATGCAATTGTGATCAGCTAGAATAAGAATACAGTCTGAGTCTTTAACTTTATCTTCTGTTAATTCTATACCCCTATAAAATTTATCCTTTATCTTTATCTCCCCTATGTATGGGTCGTAGTATTCTACTAGAGCCCCTAAATTCTCAAGTTCCGGTATAATCTTTAATGCTGGAGACTCTCTTGGATCAGCAATATTTGGTTTATATGCCACTCCTATTACTAGGATCTTTGATCCATTAAGGGCTTTCTTATGTGAATTTAGTGCTTTCATTACCATATCTACTATATAGTAAGGCATAGAGTCATTTATCTCACCAGCCAACTCTATAAATCTAACATCGAAATCATACTCCTTTGCCTTCCAAGAAAGATAGAATGGATCAATTGGTATGCAGTGGCCCCCTAGTCCTGGTCCTGGATAAAAGGGCATAAATCCATACGGCTTTGTTGATGCAGCGGATATCACCTCCCATATATCGATATTCATCCTCTGACAGAGGAGAGCTAATTCGTTTATAAATGATATATTTACAAGCCTAAAGATGTTTTCTAGTAGTTTTTCCATCTCTGCTACCTTTGGAGAGGATACAGGGTATACTTTCTCTGTTATATAAGAGTATAGTTTTCCTGCTAGCTCAGTTGACTCTTTATTAATGCCACCTACCACCTTAGGGATATCTCTCATAGTAAACTCTCTATTACCAGGGTCCACCCTTTCTGGCGAAAATGCTAGATAAAAATCTTCTCCTGCCTTAAGTCCACTCTTCTCTAGTATAGGAAGGACAACCTCCTCAGTAGTCCCAGGATAAGTAGTACTTTCAAGGACAACTAGCTGTCTTCTTTTTAAAAATTTAGATATCTCAGTTGTAACCTTAACTATATAAGAGATATCAGGTTCTTTATGAATGGTCAGTGGGGTAGGAACACATATAACAATAGCATCTGAATCTTTAACTGGATGAAACTCTGTATAAGCCTTAAGTTTTCCAGAAGATACAACATTAAGCAGTTCTTTGCTATCCACATCTTCTATATAGGATTCTCCATTGTTTATTTTTTCGACCTTGACTGGATTTTGCTCTATACCAAATACGGTTAATCCTGCCTTAGCAAACTCTACTGCTAAGGGTAAACCTACATAACCTAAACCAACTATAGATATTCTCTCTAGATTCATATCTCTCATCCTTTCTCATCTATTATTCATCAACTTCTATATATCCTGAACCCTTAACGGGTATAGCCTCTTCAATTAGTGGCTCCAGTTTGAATGGTTCATAATAATGCTTTATGAGAGTTTCTTTAAGAGGCTCTATGCTTTCGCTTTTACATAGGACCATTATACAACCTCCCAAGCCAGCTCCTGCTACCTGTGATCCTAAAACACCTGGGACAGAATTTGCCAAATCTACTAGCATATCAATCTTGTATGTGCTACAACCGTAATCTCCACTCTGATACATTATAGAGAACCTTTTATCACCAGACCTTTTTGAACCTTCTATAAGTCTATTTAGATAGTTTATCGATACATCATTTATATGCAAGATCCTCTCTCCATATTCATTGAGCCTTGTGACCCTATCCCCATTATGGGATATATTCATAAGTTCTCCCAATGTCTCTAAATCTTTTCTATTGAGTAATTCTAAGCAGGCTTTGCTCCTTGCACATTCAGATATACCAAATAGGCATACACCTCTTATAGGATACCCATCAAATGGCGCGGAATGAGTAGAGAATATTCTGTCAAGTTCATACTTCTCTGAATCTCCAAATAAAAGATACAGCTCCTCTCTTGTTATCCTTTCTGGTAAGGATTTTAACATCTCGTATATTTCATACTCAGGGAGATTCAATGTCTCGGTATTTATATCTCTAAGGTGTCTTATCTTGGATGAAAGCTCCGGGAATGCCTTTTTTAGTATCATAGTGCCTAATTCATAACATGCTACCTTTTGATTAAATACATTTCTGGCATTCTCCGCCTTCTTTGCCTGTTCTTGAGAATAGCAGAAGACTATACTGTAACCTCTTGGTAGGGGAGCACTACCTACAAATTCGAATTCAAAGAATCTTATCTGACTGATGTTACCCTTTATACCAAACTTTATGGCTGCATGGTCACCAGCACCTCCCCTAGTTCCAACATACCACTCTCCTTCACCACATAGCTGGACAAAATCCTCAGGGGGGATATTAAGTTGATTTGCTAGCACAATTGCCTCTGCAGAAGCAACCACCATACTAGAAGAAGAGCTTAACCCAGAACCTATGGGGATATCACCTAGAACTAATCCATTTATTCCTAGTATCCTTTTATCCCTAAATCTCTCCTGTATCTTCAGTGCTGATGCCTTTACATAGTTTGACCAATCTCCAAGACTCTTATTGAGCTCCTCTCGAAATTTTTCGCTGTTTATGGCTTTGGTCCAGCTAGACCAGTCTAATTTAGACATCTCTTGGGATATAGAAAATTCCCTTGGGGGGAATTTCTCTTCTTGAATGTTATAAAGTTTAACTATGTCATCCTCTCTTGATTCAGCTACCATAATAATCTCTTTATCTATAGCTATAATATTTACCGATCCTCCCCTGTGATCTATATGGCGTCCCATTATATTTAATCTCCCAGGAGACCTTACAATAAAAACCTTCCTCTCAGGACCAAATCTCTCAGCAAACTCTTCAAGAACCTGGAGATACTTGTTTATCTTGTTTTCTATAACAACAGGGTCATCTCTGTATATGTCTTTTAAAACCCTTATCAACTTTGGGTTTCTCCTATTGAAAAGTTCTATCCAGTCACTAACCTTTTTGTAATTTTTGGGATTTCTTAAATTTCCATTTAGTTCCTTCATCTTTATTCTCTGGAAGTACATCTCTATCTCTAATAATTCTGAAGGGGTATTAAAACTCAAGATCTTACCTTTATCACTTACAATAAAGGACTCTATTTTGGCTCCAGACTTAGCTAGGATTTCAATAATATCTGTTATATAATCCTCTTTCTGGGCGTTATCCCTTTTTAGATGTGTTATTGCTCTATAGAGTAGGGGTGCCTTTATAAAATATAAAGATTGATTTGTCTCATTGGAATTTTCCAATAGGCTTATGAGTCTTTTATTGTTTCCTTTCTTTATAATTTCTGCATCTTTGGCTTCTACTATACCGATTATCTTTCCAGATTCGTCTCTTATCACTTTTCCAAAGTCACCAATACTAGATATACTGGTAGCAAATAGTAGGTCATAATCTTTAGATTCAAATGTCTCTCTCATCTCTACTAAAAGATTTCCATCTACAATCTTATCCCCTGCTGAGATAAATACTGTCCCATTAAACCCTATAGATTCTAAATATCTACAGGCGCATCTTACCGCATCTCCAGTTCCTAAAGGATTTTCTTGAAGAACAAAATTTATATCGTTAAACATCTCCTCAACTGTGGAGATGACCTCTTCATATCTATATCCAACAACTACCATAATATCCTGAAACCCACAGTTCTTATAGGTCTCAATAATACGGTTTATAACTGGAATGCCTGCAACTTGATAACAGACCTTGTTTCTATTTGGGTCTTTCATCCTAGTTCCCTTACCGCCTGCTAAGATTACTGCTACCCTTTGGCTATTTGCTATATTTGTCTTTACGATGGGAAAATTCAATAAGACCACCTCCTCTAGGATATTAAGAACAGAATAATGTCAATTAACTTATAACTTTTTCAAAGTTTACTATCTCTAGTATATCTCCTTTTAATATCATTGCATAGATATTGTTCTTTGTTAACTGTGCTATTGTAGATTCTTCCATACTTAGACCTGCATATATAGGAACTATCTTATATTTCTCTATATCTGGTATAAACTCTGGTAATGTCTTTAGCTTTTCTATAAAATTTTCTATGTAACCTCCCCTATCAGGAGAGCTTTTTACCTCTACTATAAATATCTTAT